>NZ_CP014226.1:2649100-3311375 GCF_001545155.1 Halomonas chromatireducens
ACCG
Organism: Halomonas chromatireducens; assembly: GCF_001545155.1. Lineage (NCBI taxonomy): Bacteria > Pseudomonadati > Pseudomonadota > Gammaproteobacteria > Oceanospirillales > Halomonadaceae > Halomonas > Halomonas chromatireducens. The sequence goes on from NZ_CP014226.1 coordinate 2,649,105, forward strand.
GCCAATGCTCGATCAACCCCGCATCCAGGTGACGCACCACTTGGCGGATCGTCTCCCGGTCCGTCAGGTCGGGGTCGAGCCACGGCTCGAGGCTGGCGTCGTCGAGGATCAGCGGCATGCGGTCATGCACCTCGGCGGCGCTACCGCGAGCAGGCTCGGTCAAGATGACACATCCCAGGCTGCCATCCTCGCGCTCGGCATAGATACCGGCGAAGGCAATCGGCTCGCGGTCGGCGCGGGTGAGATAGTGCGGTTGCTTGCCGGTTTCGGTGGCCAGCCACTCGAACCAGCCATCCGCAGGGATAAGGCAGCGCTGTCGCGCGAAGGCCTGCTTGAAGTAGCCGCTGGTGGCAACCGTCTCGGCCCGGGCGTTGATCGGCTGTGCGGCCTTGCCCGTGGCCCATTTCGGTCGATAGCCCCACCACAGCTTGAGCTGCTCAGGCGGGACGTTATGGGCAACCTGCCGGAACCCAGTGATCCAGGTACCCGGCGGGATATTATAGCGAGCCGGTGGCCCTTCCTCGGCCACCACAACGCCCAGCCGCCGAGCAAGCTTGGGGTAGGCGTTGTAGGAAGCGAAGCGGCCACACATACTTTGTATCCAACGTAAGACTAAGCCATCCGGTCTGGCCGGCGCCTGTCTCGCCAATCTAGCCAGTCTGTCTCGAACGCTACCGGACCCTGCTCACCATCGACAACCGGCATGGCCGAGCCGCGCAGATAGCGCATGAAATCGTCTTGGGCCGCACCGGGCAGGTCTCGGATCCTGACGTAGCGCGTACCTGCAGGCGTGCGGTGAATGGGAATGTCATCCTGGACATGACTGTCAAGCTCATGCTCGGATGCTTCCCAGTCCTCTTCACCCACGGGCTCGAGAGGCTCATCATACTGATCAACAGTGCCCTTCAACCTTTCTAAAGGCTGCCCACAGTTGATGGCGGTTTCATCGGTCATGCCGGCTAGCCCAGCCTCCCACTTGCCATCATCACTTTCATTGACCAGCACATCCAGCCGTGTCCCGAGGATTTCCTTCACGTATTTTGCGATAGTGTACTTTTCCTCCAGCGTCAGTACGACGCTTCCGTTTTTTCCCCTGATCTCGAAGCCAGAGACATCCAACTGCTTTGAGAGGGCGTACTCTGTATTCGCGATGGCGTCATCAAGCGGCATGCCGCCAAGCGCTGCCAATATGTTTTGATACCGATGCATTGCCCTTTCCTCTGAGAAAGCAACCTTTCGTTTACTCTACAGCATGGCGTCAATACGGTGGCCGTGCCATGTTGGTCATGTGACCGTGAGCATCACAATCAGGATGAGGTCCATGGCAGAACCCAGCGTTATTGAAAGAGACACAAAGGCTGTGCTGGATGTCGCCACGCAGATCTGCGGCGCCAGGGCGCAGGCTCGCACCTGGCTCCACCACGAGCCGATTGATGTGTTCGACTATTGAACCCCTGAGCAGCTAGTGGCTGACGGCCGTACCGCGGTTCTGTGCCATTATCTGCAATCGCTGGAAGCCGGCTTCCTTGGATGACAAACAAAGTGACATGGAAGGATAGCTATGAAGAATAAGGCAGCCACGGGGCTACAGGTAGCCGTGACGATCCTGGAAAAGTGGGGTGCCACCACTGAGCAGGGGACAGCGATCCTGCGCGTTGCAACCAACACTTACGCTCAGGCAAAGCAGCGAGATCCCGAATGGCAGATCACTCTGGATGATGGTCAGCTCGCCCGCATCAGCTACGTGCTGAACATTCATGCGGCGCTGCGTGTGCTTTTTGATAATCCTGATAACTTGTATGGTTTCATGTCGAAGGCCAATGACAACGATGGCTTTGATGGCCGGTCGCCACTGCAAGATATCGCTTGCGGCGACATTGGCACGCTACGCGAGACGTGGCTGCGCGTGAACATGGAACGCCCAGCGATCATTGATGATGAAGGCCGGGTTAAGCTCTAACCATGGGGGTACAGGGGTCATCAGCTTATCCCGTGCTCTATCCGGCCCATAGCTCCTGCGCGATCACCTGCGTGGTATGCGCTGCCTCAAGGTCGGAGCTAGACAACCGCTCGCTCAGCGCCCGCAAAGTCTGCGCGTGTTCGTCAAGCTCGCTCATTGTGCTCAATATCGACAGTGGCCATTGCGTCTCCTCCATTCCGCTCTCGATTAGACGGGCACCGATAGCGCCAGGATTTATGACGTGTGAACCGTGTCTACAGCACCGAGCGGCGCCATCTGGCCACACGGGGCATGTGTCAGGCGAATATTCTAACTGTTCACTCCGATCCCAATCCAAATGCAACATAATCAACGTTATGATCCCAGCGGGCTCTGGAAATCCTACGGGAGCGGAAGCCGCCTCTTGCTTGGAAATCAAGCCGTGGGGAGTACGCCGTCGATGACACTGCTATGATAAGCTGGTTTCAAAAGCGAGTGGATGCCGGCCGATGGCCACCAAGTAGCGACGAATAGCCGCTCGCCTTGGCGCTTGACACCGGGCACGGGAAGACGCCGAACGGTACGCGGCGGCATACTGTGCAGTAATTGCTGACCAGTAGCCAAAAAGAGGCTCATTCATGCAATAACCCTGGGCGACAAAACGCTATACCAAGGCGTCCAGGTGGAGCCCCGCTCCAGCGCACTTCCCCAAAGCTGAAGGAGAGATGAGCTGATGGCCACTATGCCTGACAGTCTGCTCGAGAATGCCATGGATGAGATTAGCGAACACGCTTTGGTGCTTCAAAAGCTCGGGCTGCGATTGCTGGATATAGATTCCGAAACCGCTAACACTGCCCTTGCTGTCGCGCATGAGCTCTGGGAAATCCAAACAAACCTGGGCGACGGACGGCAGGTTAAGTTCGACACTTGGCCGCGAAAATTATAAGCGTGAAAGTGCATTGTAATGTCACCGGCACGCGATATGTCCGGCTGTCCAAGATACCCGAGCCGCACCGCACCGCTTTTATTCGCTACCTGCGCGGCGCGGCCGTGCCCGTCGTCGAAGGCGAGGCGGGTCCGGTAGCGTTCGAGACAGACTGGCTGGCTTGGCTGCACCATCGCCGCCCTGACAGCGCGACGGGGCATGCGAGCATAGCCGGCCAGGAGGGCGGGCCGCATGACTACACCTGATGAGCTAACACGCACCGTGATCCAGGCACGAGCGTTCCTGGTTGAGATTGGCCGCGACCTATCACTCCCCGAGGCTATCCGCCAGGAAGCCCGGCGCCTGCTGCGCCATTACCCTTCCCAGGAGGAGATGCTAATGGCGGGAAAGTTGGAGGAGAGTGCCGGCAAAGGAACGCTCCTCTTGCCGGTCTTCAGCTCAGCGATAGATGAGAAACCACTGGAGCCCACACAGGAGGATGGTGCAATCGCAGTTTGGCGGGCAGCAATCGATCTGTTCGGGGGTGATCGAACAGCGGCAGACCGATGGCTACATCATGAGGCAATGGGACTTGGGTGGAAGCGCCCCATCGATGTCATGCAAGACGACCCTCAGTAGGTGCTGGACCTGATTTGCCGAATCGAGCATGGGGTTTACACATAATCTCGAAGCACTGAGAAATCCTTAGGGGTTGCCAAGTATCGGCTCTCATGATGCGAAGCCATGGCGTAGCAGTTCCAACAACTTCACCGCAGCAGCGTAGCCCTGCGGCGTTGTGTTGGCCTCCAGCGCACTGATACCCCCTAGTGCCCGACTCGGCTTGCTCAACCACCCGGCGTCCTTTTCCTGGTTACCAAATACCTCCCGGCAAGTCGGGTGATCTGGCGTTGACACCGTTGCCGTATTTTTCCCTGAGTCTATCGATGAGCGCCTTTTCTTCTTCGGTCAGCCAGTTTATATACAAATAGCGCCAATTCGGCTCATAGATTTCCCAGGCCTCTCGTTCCTCGATTGGCTGATCAATCAGTGCGGCGGAACCAGCATGTCAGGTGTAGCTCCGGGTAGTCCTCGGGGATAATGCGGTAGCCCATATTGCCCTCTCCTTCGGTTCGTTCATGAACGACTCAGCCAGCCGGCCCAGCTTCAAGCGACCTGAGATAGCGAAGAAGGGCTGTCTTGCGACTTGCGTTGACCAACTGCTCTGGCGTCTGGTGATCGAGGATAGGCAGCGGCTGGCGATACCATGCCAATGCCTTCTTCCTGTCGCCGCTTATCTGCTCGGCAGTGCGAAGCACCTCGTAGCCGATGCCCCCCATGAACGTTCTCCATTGCGCAGCCAGCGCGAAAGGGGACGTCAGGAGTGGCCCGTGTCATGAGTACCCTCCTCTGTCAGCATGTGACAGGTACTCCAGCAAATCGTCGGCATGCCTGTCCTTGACCAGCTGTTGGGGAGTGCGACCGCCAAGCGCGGCGATTGGGTAGTTGTGATACCACGCCCAGGCGGCGCCTTCTGAACCGGACCAGGGAGTTATTCGCTCCACGATCCATCGGGCCTGCTGCTCGAGAGAGAGGTGTGTCACTGAGTGATCTGCCATATTCGGATCCGATAGGTCTCGCATTCCCCAATCCTAGCGCAATCCTGCGCCCTCAAGTTGCACCCATGGGTACAGATGTTTTGCACATCAGTGGCGGTGTTCCGTAAGCAGTCGGCCATCACCCTTTGCGAGTGATCAGTCGACCGGCTTCCAGTGCTGCGCCAGGAGTTCGTGGATCTGACTAGCCTTCTTTGTTAGCAGGCGAACTAGAACATCTTTCAGGTAGGCGGTGGATCATGGCTATTCAGCTTAGCGGTCTGGATCAGACTAATGATGTTGGCGGCACGCTGACCGCTGCGCAGCGGGCCGGGAAATAGCCAGTTCGAGCGCCCCAGCGCCCAGTGGCGAATCAGGTTCTCCCCCCGGTTGTTATCAATCAGCAACCCGCCGTCATGCAGGTAGCGCGTCAGTGCCGCCCAGCGCTTCAGGCTGTAGTCTAGCGCCTTGCCCGTCGCCGAGCCACTCGGTACCCTTCTCCCGATGGGGCCAACATCCAGCGGTGCAGCGCGTCAGCGATCGGCCTCGCCATCCACCAGAATTGACAATAACTCGGGCCTCGCAGCTGTATCCCGTAGTCGTTGGCGTGCTTCGGCGGTCAGCGACTGCGCCTCGCGCTCCACCTGGTACAGCTGGCCGATGAGCTCGATGGCCTGCTCGGCGGTCTGGGCAGATCGACGAACTTGCGCCGGGTGTGGGCCGTATCCTTAAGAAAGATGGGGGCCATCAGCGATAAGATTACGAATACCCGACACCTTTTCATGACCGTGAGCCAGGCAAAGCAGTGTCGACTCAGCGAATGGTTTGCCAACCAGCTGAAAGCCGACTGGCAGGCCGCTGGGGCAAAAACCGCATGGTAGAGACAGTGCCGGAAGACCCAGGTAGTTTGTCAGCCGGGTGCAATGACTCAGATTCGTGATCATTTTTGTCGACTCTAGCGAGTCTCCCAGATCAGTCTCTGCGAGCGTCGGCGTAGGCCGTCGAAAGACAGGGGTATGCAGGACGTCGCACTGCTTCATGACGTCATTCATGAATCGTTTGAAATGGAGGCCTCTGAGCTGCCTGGCCTGAACGTAGGCCGAAGCAGGAATGAAGAAGCCGTGCAATAACCGGGCCCGCGTCTGGTGACCGTAACTGGCCTCGTGCCTGGCGAACCGCGCAGCATGATAGGCTGCAGATTCAGCACCCAGAACGATATAGGACAAACTGGTTAGCTCCTGGTGACCGGGCACCTTGACCTTGACCAGCTTGCAGCCGAGTTGTTCTAGATGCTGCAGGCTCTCTTCCATCAAAGACTCAACCGTGGGATCGATATCCTCATAATAGTAATTCTCCGGAATCCCGACGCGCAGCCCCTTGACATCATCTTCCAAAGACCGGGAAAACCGGGCATCTACCCCACTGCTAGCCGATGTCAGACAATCCATCATCAACGCAACGTCTTCCGCAGTGCGGCCAATCGGCCCGAAACAATCGAGCGAGCGCGACATGGGCATGACACCGTCGCTGGGCAACAGCCCATGTGTCGGTTTCAGGCCAACGGCCCCACAAGCTGCCGCCGGTATGCGCACTGAGCCTCCCGTGTCCGAGCCCAGCGCCGCAAATACCGCACCCGACGCTACAGCAGCTCCCGAGCCACTGGACGAGCCGCCTGAGATATAGGCCGAATTCCAAGGGTTGCGACAAGTGCCGAAATGATCGTTATGCCCCGTTGCGCCGAAAGCAAACTCAGACATGTTCAAACTACCAAGCTGAACAGCTCCCGAGCGGTCCAGGGCGGCCAGCAGGCGGGAAGTTCGCTTTGGAACCTGGGCCAGCTCAGGTGACGACCCGTAGGAACAGGGCATGTCCTTGCGGTGGAACATATCCTTGTGGGCCATAGGGATACCTGTCATGAGCATCTGCTCACGGCCAGCAAGACGGTCGGCTACACGTGCCGAATCCAGAGCGAACGCCTCGTCGATGCGGATAAAGCAATTCGATACTCGATTGATGCGTCGGGCCGCCTCCAGGCTCGCCGAAACTAGTTCTACACAGCCGATTTTCCTTTTGCGTACGGCTGAAGCAGCCTCCTTTAGCGTCCAGGCCATCGGATCACTCATCGCGACCACCCTCACTTGTGTCTTGAGATCAAATCTTCGAAATCAAACTCCTCGAGATCGGCATCAACCACAAAGCCAAAGGAGTAATCGATAGCGCCAAGCACCCGAGAAAGCACCTCTGCCGTCCGTTCAACATCGCCCTCTCGAGGCTCGACGCCAGACAAAAGAAGGAAATTGCGCTCGACATAATCGCTATAATCCATGTTTGTCGCGCTCCTCGAAGTGCCTCATCACCTCACTCATGCTCATCACATCGCCATACTTGGCATGGATGTCGAACAGATTCGCTTCATGTGGATTTTGATGGCGGTCTCCCACGCACTCACGGGGCACGACGACACGAAATCCGTATGAAATGGCATCGACCACCGAGGCACGAACGCAGCCACTCGTAGAACAGCCGGTCATGACAACCGTATCTACCCCCCTGGCGACGAGCATCGAGACGAGTGGGGTAGCGAAAAAGGCGCTTGGGTACTGCTTGCGTATGACAGGCTCGCCTTCGGCAGGCAGCACGTTGTCATCGAATTGCGAATAAATGCTGGATTCTGTCATCTGACGGAGAATAGGCAATTTCTTTATAAAAATTCCACCATCAGCTCCATCCTCAGAATAGACGACGCGCGTATGAATGACAGGCACATCACATCGACGCGCACAGTCATATAACGCCGCTGCATGCTTGACCGCCTCGACAACGCCTTCCGCATAGAGACCACTATCAGTATGCGTATACGCCTTCATGAAGTCTATCGCCAGAACGGCCGTTGATTTTCCGAACCCAGTCGCGCCATTGAAGGTATTACGGTAATTCTTCTGAAGATCATCGTCAGCCATCTACACATCCTCTCTATCATAGTGTGCTTATCACAGCATACCGGGCAGCCAGGTAACCACTGCGGGAAACATAGCAATAATTACCATGGCCAGAATAAAAACGCCCACGAAAGGCCAGGCAGCAGCATAAAGATCACTTATCTTGAGCTCCGGCGCTGCCGCCTTGAAAGCAAATAAGACATATCCGAACGGTGGCGAAAACCCACCTATAGTCACATTGATTAAGAAAAGAACCCAAAACCACAAAGGATCGAAACCCAGCGCCGCTATGACAGGAGTATATATAGGAATGATCACTATACTGATCGCTATCTGATCCATGAACATGCAGAATATGAAGGGTATTAACATCATAATCAACAACATGACTAGGGGGTCCAGAGATGTCGCAACGGAAAGCTGTGCGATGGCCGAGGTCGCACCGCTCAGGGAAAGAAGCTGACTAAACAGTTTCGAACTGGCCATGATAATCAGTATGACAGCCGAAACTGCAGCTGCAGACTGAACGGACTCCAGAACCATCTTAAATGAAAGTTTCCTGTAATACGCCGCGGCGAGGAGCGCCCCCACCACACCGGAAGCGGCGGACTCGGAAGGAGTAGCTATCCCCAGCAGGATAAACCCCATCACAAAAAAAATGATGACGGAGAAAGGCAGTAGCTGAAGGACAGCAATCACTTTATCTCTGAAACTCCTGACAGGAACTTCATTTGTGGAAGCCTTGCCAGCCAAACCGGGGTTGATCGCAATTCTAACAAACGTATATAAGAGAATGAGAGAAGCAATAATGAGACCAGGCACTATACCTGCGATGAGAAATCGAGATATGGAGATATTGGCCAGCATCCCGATAACGATGATGAGTACGCTGGGTGGGATGATGGGGGCTAGGTTGGCTCCACCCAGAATGGCGCCTATGGAGAGCCTACGATCGCTGCCCCTGGCCAGCATCTGTGGGAGAAGGGAGCGTCCTAGCATGGCGACGACTCCCATAGCAGCACCTGAAAGCGCTCCAAATATTGTTCCCAACGCAGCTGAGAGCACGAAGTCTCGCCCCTTAACGCGACCAATCAATGTATCGGTCGAACGAAAGACGGCGTCTGTTGCTCCCGAACGAAACAAAACCTCCCCCATCAATATGAATAACGCGATGGTTGCAAGTGAAGAAGAGGCAAGTGTATCGTAAATACTGTTGGTAAAAATACTAAACCCGCGGCCACCAAAGTAGTACATGGCACCGATCAGGTTCGTGAAGAGAAATGCCACAAATACCGGCACGCCAATAACAAACAAGAAAAGAAGAACCGCCAAGCCTGCAAGCAAGATCTGAAGCCATTCCATTTTCATCTCCCACATCTAGTTTTGTTGTGCGGCATCAACGATCTTCTATCGTCAAAGAACTCTGAAACTCCATGATGCTTGCCCGTAAGAAATATACACCCGAGTTAATCAAGCCATAAGAAATCACAGCACTCATCCACCACCTGGGAACCGATACAACGGCCATGGTGCTGATGCCACGGCTGTATTGGCGCACGGCCTCTTCGAAGGCATACCACCCCGCCCACACACAAGCCACGGCTGCAAGCAGGAAAAGCACGGAACTAAAATAGCCTCGGGGTTTTTCAGACAAAGCATCTTTGACGAAGCTTATTTCTATATGGGCTCGCTCCCTAGTCAATCTTGGAGCCAAAAGGAAGGTCGAAAAGAGGAGAAAATAACCCGTAAAATCATTAATCCACTGCGTAGGACTGCGAAAAAAATAGCGAGCCGTTATTTCATAGCAAAACATGACCAAGATTGCAAACAAGGCCAACACCCCTATCCAGTAGCCTATATCCGTCAACGTATCGTGTGTCTTGCCAAGGCCGGAGCATAGCTTGTTCATTATTTCTCAGCCCCCAGATTATTAGAGAAATATTAACGACAAATTCAAATCGTCACTGGCCGCGCACGGCCAGTGACGATGAACTCCCGTCAAGGATACATTCTCAAGGCGTCAGGCCAGCCTCGCGGGCGAGCTCGCGCATCCGCTCGGCAGGACTCCCTGAAATACGGATGGCCTCTTCCCACAGGCCATCGGCAAAAGCTTGATCGAGAACCTCCTGCTGCTCGTCCCCCAGATACGTGAGTTCGGCTCCCACCTCCTCCATTAACTCTGTTTCTTCGGCAATGAGGCGGTCGTAATGAGCGAGAGAGGCATCCTCCAGCTCACGTCCAATTTCCAGAAACGTTGCCTGGTCCTCCTCGGGAACCTCTGCCCAGTAATCTTCGTTGAAGACCACCATCAAACTGGTTACCCCGAATCCAGGGCGGACCAGGTAGGGCAGCACTTCATGCAAGCCGATTTGGTAATTACCAAAAATATTGTGGCCCGCGCCTTCGATGACACCTCGCTCTGCCGCGGTGTAAATATCCGAGACGGGCATCACGGTGGGAGAACCACCAAAGGCACGAATAGGGCCATGATAAGTCAGAGTGCCACGGATAATGCGCCCTTCGAATCCACCGTCATCGCCGATGGGGTCTGTCAGCATGAAATGATAGCCGGGATTGGCGGAGGGAAACGAGATCATCCGCACATTATGAGTCAGGTAGTAATCCTGATAGGCCTCCCATACTCCTGACTCACGGCGCGCCTCCGGGTCGGCATCTATGGCGTCGGCAGCCAGACCCACGCCCGTAACACCGGTGTGATAAGGGCCCGTGGAAAGAGCCATGGGAAACACACCAGAGCTCACCGGGTCGAATTGCTCAAACCCTGGAATCGCATCCTCACCCACCAGGCTGATCTGATAACGCCCGTCGAAACGCTCATCGACCATCTCGACGAACAAATGGGCAATATCGTTCAGAGCGTGATTGGTGGGAAATGGAACGAGCATCTGGTAGTTGTTGGCTTGCGCCGTTGATATACCACTCAAGCCAACGGCTACAGCGAGTGCGGAAAGTACAGGTAGTTGTTTCATTGTTTTCTCCTGAGATATTGTCAATTCATGGGTTTCAGGCTGATATTCGATAAGGCATACCGTGAAACTCAGCAGCTTTTTTGGTGTATCCTCTTTTTACTTTATCGAATTGCTGGCCAACGATCCCCCCGCGCACGGCACCGGCGCCGACGTCGTGGTAAGCTGCCTCCAGCGCAGGGGAAAGCGGCTGGCTGTATGGCGTTGAAATCCAGGCTCTCAATAGATGACGCTTCTTGCTCTCCTCCTCGTAATCGACAAAATCAGTACGTGAATGCAGAATTACGTGATTGTTGAGAATTTGCATGTCCCCCGGCTGGAGAGTCATCTCGAAAGTAAATTCATCGGATGCCACCAGACGATCCAATATGTCCATTGCTTCGACCTGATATTCATCAGGATGAGGAACCCCATCAAACTCATGTGCGTAGCGAATATGATTGCGAACGTATCGGCAACAAAAAAAGCCATCACGTTCCGAGAAGATAGGAGCCGCATAATATGGCGCCTCCTCAGGGCTTTCTTCCCCTTTACGGGAATAATGAATATTCCTGCACAGCGCCTTAAACAGTTCAGGAGCCGTAGAGGCAATCTCGTCTTTCAATGATACGGAGCATGCAATACGACTCTCACCGCCGGTTCTTGCCGCGTTGATACAAAGCAGACCAACCAGATCCGCCATATCGGTGTGGTAGTCGAGCCTGGCATTCGTGTTGTATCCCCGACCGCTCGCAGATCGATAGTTGCCGCCGGCGTCACGTACGTCGCCAATTAGGTCACTCTTGACCCCCTGCGGCCGCAGCACTCCAAGGTGGTTGCACAACCCCCAGTAGAGCGCCCGGATACGATCGACCGACAGCGACTCGATAGGCAGCCCACGCAGTACCACGAAACCCAGGTCGCTCGATACCGCTTGCCTAACATCAGCAATCAGTTGTATGAGGTTGTCGAACGGGAAGTCCTTAGCGCTGCTTTGCAAAAGGGACTTGCCGCTATCCTCGAATGCCGCCAGGCCCGCGATCAAACCTTCCCGCTCTTTGGATGATAGCGCTCTAACCCAGGCTTGATCGTCAACCAACTCCTTGCTTTTCCAAGCTTTCGGCATGGCGCCGACGGAGTTGCCTGTGTAGGAAGCAGACTGAACGGAATGCGACAAGCCATTGTCGGCAAAGCTCTTTTTTTCATTTTCAAGACCTGAACCGTGCTGTGCCATGCCTCATCTCCAGTGTGTCGATTATTGTCTGTATACTGGTGAATTACAGCCTTGCTCATTGGATACGGTTTGTCAAATACTGCTTGATTCGACCCGAACGGCCAAGTCGCCTGTCCTACCTAAAAAGTTCCTTTACACTACTCAAATAAAAGTTAATCCCCATTGGTTTCAATGACTTATGGATGTTTGCACAGCACGCTCATATTCATATATGACAAGAACAATGACAGCGCAGAAGAGACCTTCCATGCGCAGATTGCACGCGCCTCACTTGATTGGATACGATCTGTGGTATATGTATACTATAGCTGGCATCACACGCTCAGCCATGGCTAATAACGACAGCGAGGCCAACGACAGCGAGGCAGGCAGCGATGGGAAAAACGCTTTTCGACAAGATATGGGAGTCGCATGTCATCACCGAGCGGGATGATGGCACTGCACTTCTCTTCATAGACCGGCACCTCGTGCACGATGCAACGGCACAGGCGTTCGATCAGCTCAAGGCCGAGGGAAAAAAGGTACGAAGGCCCGACCTGACGTTCGGCATGGCCGACCACTACATTGCCACTCATTACGACCCCGATCGCGATCCCGTACATGACAACATGGTGACGACGCTGGCGGAAAATGCCCGCGATCAGAACATCATGTCTTTCGGTGCGGGTGACGAGCGCCAAGGCATCGTCCACGTAGCAGGCCCCGAACTAGGACTCACCCTGCCGGGCACCCTACTCGTGTGTGGCGATAGCCATACTTCCACTCACGGTGCGCTAGGTGCGCTAGCCTTTGGTATCGGTGCCTCTGAGGTCGCTCATGTACTCGCCACCCAGACGCTCTGGCAGAAGCGCCCAAGATCGATGCACATTCGCATCGACGGCGAGCTCGGCCCTTACGTCACGGCAAAAGACCTGATTCTGACTATCATCGGCACCATCGGCGCTAATGGCGGCGCAGGGCATGTCATTGAATACTCAGGCAAGGTCATAGATGAACTGTCCATTGAGTCCCGCCTGACACTGTGCAACATGTCGATCGAAGCCGGCGCACGGGCCGGCATGATTGCACCCGATGAAACGACATTCGCCTACTTGAATGGCAAGCCCTTTGCGCCGCAAGGAGAGCTCTTCGAGCGTGCCGTATCAGCGTGGCGAGAACTCAAGAGCGATGCCGATGCGCAGCATGACAAGGAAGTCACGATAGAGGCCCGCACAATAGCCCCAACGGTAACATGGGGCAATTCACCGGAAACCGCCCTGCCTATCACTGGCCACATTCCCGCCCTCGAAGAGATCGAGCTCAACAAGCGGGAACAGTACAATGCCACCATCGAGTACATGGGGCTCGAGCCGGGCGAAAAACTCACCACCCTCATAGTCGACCGCGTATTCATTGGGTCCTGCACCAATAGCCGCCTGGAAGACCTGCGCGAAGCTGCAAAGATTGCAAAGCTCGGCAAAGCCAAGGTCCCCACCTTTGTCGTACCCGGCTCACAACAGGTTCGTCGCCAAGCGGAACAGGAGGGACTGCACGAGATCTTCTTACAGGCGGGGTTCGAGTGGCGAGAGCCGGGGTGCTCCATGTGCGTCGCCATGAACGGAGACTCGGTACCTGCCGGTGCTCGCTGCGCCTCCACTTCTAATCGCAACTTCGCCGGCCGCCAGGGCCCGGGCAGCAGAACGCACCTCATGAGCCCCGCCATGGCAGCTGCTGCTGCCATCACCGGCCACCTTACCGACGTCAGGGAGCTGGAGGGTACAAAATGCTAGCTTTTACCGAACACCGCGGCCTAGTCCTTCGCTTGCCCTGGGAAAACATCGATACCGATCAGATCATACCCGCACGGTACTTGCACCGCCCTCGTGATGCCGGGTATGGGGACCAACTATTTCACGACCTTCGTTTCACGCCCGATGGCAAGCTCAGAGTCGGTTTCCCCCTCAATGACCCAACCAAGGCCGAGTCTAGCATTCTTGTGGCAGGAAAAAACTTCGGATGCGGCTCATCACGAGAGCATGCCGTATGGGCATTGCTGGATTATGGCTTTCGCGTAGTGATTGCGCCGGATTTTGGCGACATATTCTTCAATAACAGCCTCAAGAATGGCCTATTAGCGATTCGCATGGATGAGCAAAGCATCGAATCGCTCATGCAAGTGGAAAGCGACTCCACGATCCTGAGCGTAGACTTGCCTCACCAGAGCATCACCAATCGAGATGGCATAACCCTCTCATTCGAAATCGATTCCTATCGAAAAGAGGCACTCCTCAAGGGCGAATCAGAAGTCCAAATGACGTTTCGATTACTTGATGAAATCAAGGAATTCGAAGCACGACATATCACAGGAAACCCTTGGATAGAAACATCTTGATTATCACCTGGCGCGTCCAGCCTACATCAATAACCCGGTTAAAAATGAATATAAAGGAGATGAACAATGACAGCCAAGACACTTAAAGAACAGCTGAACTCCGGGGAGATCGTCGTTGCACCCGGTATCTATGACATGATTTCAGCCTTGATCGCCGACCGCATGGGGTTCAAGGCTCTTTACGTGACCGGCTATGGCACGGTTGCCTCTCACCTGGGCTTACCCGACGCAGGCATTGCCACCTATAGCGACATGGTCAGCAGAATCGCCACCATGGCGAAAATGACTAATACTCCTATCGTCGCTGATGCCGATACCGGTTACGGCGGATTGCTTAACGTCCATCATACTGTGCAGGGCTATGAAGAAGCAGGAGCTTCCGCCATTCAACTCGAAGATCAGGAATTCCCGAAGAAGTGCGGCCATACGCCCGATCGCCGAGTCATTCCCCTGGAAGACATGGTACAAAAAATTAAAGTCGCCTGCGATGCTCGGCGTAGCGACGATCTCGTAATCATCGCACGCACGGATTCCCGAACGGCCTTGGGGCTCGATGAGGCATTGAAACGCGCACAGGCCTACAGCGAAGCGGGTGCCGACGCCATCTTCATCGAATCGCCCGAATCGGAGCAGGAAATGGAAACCATAGGCAAGCGCATCGACAAGCCACTGATAGCCAACATGGTACCGGGAGGCCGCACACCGCTGCTCTCGGCCGACAAACTCCAGTCGCTGGGCTTTGCACTGGCCATCCACCCCGCCGCCGGCTTCCTGGCCACTGCCGCAGCCCTGGAAAAGAGCTATACCGATCTAAAAGAGAATGGCGGCGTGACCGACTCTTCCCTGCTGTATAGTTTCAGCGAGTTCAATGAGCTAATCGGCTTCCCAGAGGTTTGGGAGTTTGAAAAGCGCTACATGGGCTAGGCTTCACCCGAAAAGTGCCTGCGCTTTGTCAAAGCCTGAGCGCTGGCAACCGCTCACCGGGAGTATGCCCCGGTGAGCATTTCTCGACATAGCCACTCAGGATTCAAGGTTTGTACAGCCAAATTTCGAGTACGACCCGAACCCTGGCGTTGGCCGCCTTAGGCGGGCTAGTCGGCAATATTGCCGGCCTGCCTGCTGGCTGGCTACTTGGCGCCATTGTCGCAACCTTGGCAGGTAGCCTCGTCGGCCTTCGACTGAATTATCCCAGCGAGATGCAAGCACTAGTCCTGCTGCTTGTCGGCATCAGTATCGGCAGCTCCTTGAGCCCACGGTTCTTTTCTGAAGCGGCTTCCTGGCTGCCAAGCCTGGCGGGATTGGTGGCCGCCATGTTAACGATCACCTTCACCGTCTCTCACGCACTTTCCAGGCTCACCAGGCTATCCGGAAACACCAGCTTTCTCTCGGCCTATCCCGGACACATGGTGTTGATACTGCAAACGGCATCGCAGTACCCATGCAACATACCGCAGGTCACGATGATTCAAAGCATACGGCTACTATTTCTCGTCGTGCTTTTTCCGTTACTTGCCAAGGGAGCCGGCGGGGATAGGGTATTGGAAGCACAGGAAACTCACTACACGGCGCTCGCGATGATGATACTCGCTGCCGTTCTGGGGGCAGCCATATGCAAACGCTATCGGCTTCCCGCTGCCGTTCTTCTGGGATCGATCCTGGGAGCAGCTATGGTTTCCATCAGCGGCTTCGAGGCTGGCAGGCTGCCAACGGGCTTGCAGACGTCGATTTTCATCCTGACCGGCGCGATGGTCGGAACGCGCTTCAGCGGCAGCAGCCTGAGAAGCATGGCCAAACTGCTTCCCGTATCGTGCTTCTCCGTTGCACTGACGCTATTCGCAACCAGCGCAATCGCCTTCCCCATCAGCATGGCAATCGACGTACCCTTCACGCAGTTGCTATTGGCCTATGCGCCCGGCGGGGCAGAAGTTATGGCACTGATCGCACTCGCTGTCGGTCATGATGCTGGCTTCGTCGGCATACATCACCTGGCCAGGCTGATGTTCATGGCGATCAGCTTCCCTCTGCTGCTTAGACTAATGGTCACCGACGAGTGAAGCTCCTATCGCAGTCTCATGACCTCGCAGTCAGAGAGCGACATCAATAGACGGCCCGGTAGATCTCGAGAGCATCCTGCTCTGTTACATCCCGAGGATTATTGACCAGCAAACGCTGCTGCTGCATTGCGTCCGCGGCCAATGCCCCGAGGGCGGTCTCGTGAACCCCGACATCACGTAGTCTCAAGGGCAAGCCGCTTCCATTCAACAGGGCCTCGATGCCCACGATGAAGCGTTCGCAATCGTCAGCAACCGAGGGAGACCATGGCTCTCTAGTCAAAATTGGCGCCAACTCTGCATAGTGTTCGGCTGCCGCCACCGCATTGAAGCGAAGCACCGCCGGCAGCACCAGGGCATTGGATAATCCGTGGGGTACGTGGTAATGGCCGCCGAGGGGATAAGCCAAGGCATGCACTGCCGCTACCGGCGCATTAGCGAACGCCTGGCCGGCAAGACAGGAACCCAGCAGCATGCCTTGCCGCGCATCGATATCGTTCCCGTCCTGCAGCACCCGGTCGATATGGCCAAAGAGAAGGCGCAAGGCTTCCTTGGCCAGCAGATCGGACATCGGATTCTTGCGAACCTTGCTCGTGTAAGCCTCTATCGCATGCACCATTGCATCGATACCCGTGGCCGCCGTCACATGGCGCGGCAGCCCGACCGTTAGGCCGGCATCCAGAACGGCAACGTCCGGAAGCAACACCGGCGAGACAATGCCCGACTTCGTCGTTTCGCCTGTCGTTACGATGGAGATCGGCGTCACCTCGGACCCAGTGCCCGCAGTCGTGGGCACCTGCACCAGCGGCAGCCTATCGGCTTGAATATTTCCAATGCCGTAGGCCTCCTGCAGCGGCTGGCGGCAGTGCGGATGAGCAAAGCACGCCACCAACTTTGCTACGTCCATGGAGCTACCGCCGCCAAAACCGATGACCAGCTCGGCACGCATTTGCCTGGCTCGCTCGATAGCCTCGAGCACGACCGTTTCGGGCGGGTCTGCCACCACGCCACCGAAGACCTCTACCGAAGCCCCATGATCTGCCAGACCTGACACCGAGGTCTCATGCAATCCCAAATCGGAAATGCCGGGATCGGTGATCAAAAAGATCCGCTTGGCCGAGAATTGGCTCACCACCTCATGAAGGCGCGCAGACGCGCCCTGCTCGACAATCAGCTTTCGTGTGGTATTGAATTCGAAACTGAGCATCATTCCTCCTCGCTCGTTCTCACAAGGTCGCACGCCGCCATGATGTGAGACTTCATGATCGATGAGGACCAGTCACCATCTCCTGCCGCGATAGCGGCTACGAGATCGCGATGGTGTATTAAGCTACGCTGCTCATCCTTGGCTGAAAAGAATCGATAGGACCTGATAAGAAACCCTATATCCATCAGTGACAATGCTGTTTCTTCGAGCTTGGAGTTGCCTGCCAATTTCAGAATTTTCGTATGGAATTTCCGATTCAATACCGATAGGGACTCGACGGTTTCTGGTGCCAGTCGATAGCTTTCCATTTCCTCGCAGATGAGCTCAAGATCCCGAATATCCCTGGGAGTGGCATTTCGCGCGGCAAGCCCCGCAGCACAGCTTTCCAGGCATGCCCTTACCTGGAAAATCTCGACGGCATCCTTCCTAGTCCAACCTCTTACTGCGGCACCGGAATTGGGATGAAAAACCACGAACCCGTCCTGCGAAAGGCGATGCAGTGCCGTACGAACGGGTGTTCTACTGGTTCCCACCCGATTAGCCAACTCATCCTCACGCAACCTGTTATTGGGCTGATACTCACCGGCAAGAATCGCCTCTCGTATGATGATGTATGCCCTTTCAGGGGCGGGAAGGTTAGTGAATTTTGGACTCTCTGTGTCTAAAACTTCCATATTCTCACCTTGCACCATTTTTCTGACAAACCACAATTAACCTCATGTACGCTTGAGATACTCCAGGCTTTCTCTTGCATTGCGATATATTTTAAGGGCGATGGGGGCCAAACAGAACAGGATCATGCAAAGCAGGATAAGGCTGACGGGCCTGTTCAGGAAAATTCCCAGAGAAAGCTCTCCTGCCCCCTGAAAGGTTCTCATCAACTGGCGGTCCAGAATTGGGCCAAGAATGATGCCCAGAATGACCGCTATCAAAGGATAATCGTATTTTCTCATCAAAATGCCGAGTGCGGCAAAAACGAGCATGATCTTCACATCAAACATTTGCAGACTGATCGCATAAGTCCCCGCCACCGAGAATACGGCTATTAAGGGAATCAGTACGATAGTCGGGATGTTGATCACCTTCGCCGCGTACAAGGAGACCAGCAGGCCCGCCATGAACAGGAAAACAGAAGCAACGATTTGGGCGAACATGATACCGTAGACGAGTCCCTGATGGTCGATGAACAACCGCGGCCCGGGGATGAGGCCTTGCAGCATGAAGGCACCTACCATAACCGCGGTCGCCAGCCCACCCGGTATGCCCAGGGACAACATGGTGGCCAACGCGCCGCCTTCAGAAGCATTGTTTGCCGATTCAGCGCTGATCAAACCCTCTTCCGCTCCTGTACCAAACTCTTCCGGCTTTCTTGAACTGCGCTTTGCTTCATTGTAGCTCACCACACTTGCCACTGTGGCACCGGCGCCGGGCAGCGCACCGATAATGACCCCGATTGTGCTTGACTTGAGCACGGTCAGGGGGTGTTTCAACACACGACCGAAACCATACAACAGCTGATGCAGATTTTTCTGACTATCGCCTTTGCTCCCGCTTCCTCCTGCAACATAGCGCTGCTGTAGCATATAAAAGAGTTCGGAAAAACCGATCAGTCCTATCAAAGCGGGAATGACTGGAATGCCGTCCATCAACTCAAAGTAGCCGTGGGTACCGCGAATCGCCCCGGTCGATGTCATGCCCACGGTCCCCAACAGCACCCCGAAACCACCTGCGATGATGGCTTTGAGAAAGCTGTTATGCAAGGCAGCGATAACCGTCAGCCCAAGCACACCGACCAAAAACAGCTCGGGTGGACCGAACATCAACGCAACCGTGACGATGAGCGGCATGACAAGAATCAGAAAGATAGCACCAAGCAGGTTGCCCATGGCAGATGAAGCAACAGCCATGCCCAACGCCTCACTGGCTCTTCCCTGCTTCGTCATGGGATTGCCGTCGAAACCTGTCACGATTGCCTGGGGGGAACCAGGTATGTTGAGCAAGATCGAGGATATGGAACTGCCAAAATTACCGCCCGCATAGATTGCGGTAAGAAAAGCTATCCCCAGTACAGGACTCATCGGGTAAGTCAGCGGAAGCATGATACTGATGGCCAGTGGGGTGCTGAACCCGGGTATTGCACCGGTGATGATACCGAAGAAAACACCAAGAAGAAGAATGGCCATGACCTTCCAGTCGGCTAGAAGAGCAAGACCCTCCATGATTGGAGCAGCATCGAACATGAATCATGTCTCCGGCCATGTGTTAAGACAAAATGCCTTTCGGAAGGGGGATGCTCAACCACATATCGAAAGTCAAATAAATGAACAAGGCTGTACCTGCTGGAAATACAGCAACGATCAACCAGGATTTAACCGAGAAGACCATGAGCAGCAGAGTCATATATAGCCAAGACGACGCTACAAACCCCAACCACTCTATTCCATAAACATAAGCCACTGTCAGTACCGCAAAAGACAGCGTTGCTGCTTTGTTGGTGATTTTCCTTTCACTCGCCTCCCCATTGGAAGCTTGACTATTCTTGCCAGCCAGTGATCTGCACACATAAGCAGCCACCAAAACCAGGAACGCCGCAAGTATGACAAAATATACGGGCTGGATCAGAAGTAAATTCACCTCACGTCTCGGCAAAGCGCTTACTTCCAGATAATAATAGGTCGCGTAAGCCAGCATGATCGAAGGCACGATGAACTCACCGCCCTTCTTGCCCAGCTCCCTGAGAAAACCCATAACTCTCACCTCAAGCGATTCCACCCGCCAAGAAAAAGGAGAGGCACATCAGCGCCCCTCCCCATCGATCAGTTTCCTGACAGCATGTCGCCGTATCTTTCTACGACCTCATGAATCTCATAAATGATTTCCTTGGACTCTTCAGGTCCATAGAAGCCGGAAATGAGATCCGAACCGAGATTTTCGATATGTGCCTGGTAAGCATCGCTGTGAAACACCTCTCTATAACTGGCAACGATGGCATCGAAAATTTCAGGGTTCTCTTCAGCAAAGCTAGTGTGTACGGCGAGAAACCGGTTATCGCCGATAGCGGGAAGGTCGGCCTCTGGAAAGGCTTCGTTCACCGGCGGGGCATCCGGCCATCCGGGAAAGGTCTCATGTGAAGAGACGGCCAGCACACGCACCTGGTCACCAAGCGTCATATCACCGTATGCCGAAGAGAACGCTGCGTCCGAGTGACCGCCCAGCAAATCTGTGCGCTGCTCGCCACCACCGTCAAACGTCACGATATTGGGGTTCAGCTCAAGCGTATCGAGGAAAGCCAGGCCAAAGAGATGCGTCCCGGAACCAGTCGCCATCGACATGGTAACGCCGCTTGGGTTCTCGCGAATGCTCTCGACCAGGTCTTCGATGTTTTCGTAGGGGGAATCGGCCCGAACGACGATCGATGTATAGTCGCGCTGCTCGATGTTGATGAAGGTGAAGTCTTCCAGATCGAAGTCGGCCCCTTGCGCAACGATGTTCATGCTCAGGGTCGGCTGGATGCCAGCGAACAGGTAGTGCCCGTTGGTCGGCGAGCCGAGGAAGGTTCTCGATCCCAGCAAGCCTGAGGCTCCACCACGATTGTCCACGATCATGGCGTAATCGTGGTATTCCTCCCAGTGCTGGGTCAACCCGCGAGCAAAGCGATCGATGGAACCGCCCGCACTGAAAGGAAGAATGAGCCGAACGTTTTCCGTTGGCCATTCGGCAGCATTGGCTGAAAGAGCCATGCCCGGCACTGCGGCCACAAGGACAGCACCGGCAAAGAGCGCCTTGGAGGTCATTTTCTTCTTCGGCTGGACGGTCATACTTGCTCCTCTCTCTTGTTTTTTGCGATACCACTTTTCGCGATGGCTTCCTGTGTGCCATTCCATGTGCATCGGGATTGTTCTTGGCAATATGAGTGTTTCTAGCGAGTCTCTCCGTGACGGGAGCTTCTCCTATCTTGTATCCCAAACTAGTTTATTGGATACGATCAGTCAAGAAAGGCTGTTGCTCTACTTTTGTCTAATCACCGGCAAGCAGACATTGCTAATCATGCACCCTCGTGCCGCGCTATTCATTTCTGATTAAACCACATTAAAATCAGAGAGATAAATTGGAGCCTCACCGCCAGGCGCTCCTGACAGACGGATAGCCAAGGACAGGGCATGGCATCAGCAGGTGTCCGAAACTGCGCCTTCGGATTCTCGCTTATCGTCGGTTAGGGAAATTGGATACGAAATTTGATCATTTATGAGGCATCTCTGACCTCCTATGTGCCAGGGTTCAGCCTTATTTGGCGCACGCTCCCCCTCAGAATCGGCACGACCGGCAGGGAGCGTTGAACCGGTGAGAGCTGCCCCTCGCGCATTTTCGCAAGCAACAGATCCGCTGCCACCGTTGACCTTCCCGCCAGAAGCCGGTCCACCACCAATGTGAGTTTTCCGCTACGTTTATCCTGATAGCAGGAGATCTCGCGATGAAGCGTAACCGTCATACCGAAGAGCAGATTATCAGCATCCTCAAAGCCAACGAGCGCGGCGTCTCGATCGCCGAGCTGGCTCGGCAGAACGGTGTGACCGAGCAGACCATCTACCGCTGGAAGGCGAAGTACAGCGGCATGGAAGTCTCGGAGGCCAACCGCCTGCGCGAGCTGGAGACCGAGAACGCCCGGCTGAAGAAGCTCTTGGCGGAAAACGCCCTCGACAATGCTGCGCTCAAGGAGATTGTCTCGGGAAAGTGGTGACGCCCCAAGCGAAGCGGCGTGCGGTGAAACACCTGGTGGTAGGCGGCTGGCTCAGCCAGCGAGGTGCCTGCCGATTGCTGGGCCTGGCAAGGTCGGTAGCCCGGTACCAGGCGATGCCGTGTGACGATGCGCCGCTTCGGGCCCGCCTACAAGCCTTGGCGACTTGCTTTCCCCGCTATGGCTGCTTGCTGCTGCATGCCTTGTTGCGTCAGGAGGGCTTGGTGATCAATCGCAAGCGGACCTACCGGCTGTACTGCGAGCAGGGTCTTTAGGTCCGAACCCGGCGTCGTAAGCGGCTGGTTCGGCCGAGAACAGCGATACCACTGCCGGACAGGCCCAACCAGCACTGGTCGATGGATTTCGTGTCGGACCAGTTGGCCTCGGGACGCCGATTTCGTGTGCTGAACATCGTGGACGATTTCAGCCGCGAGTGTGTCGGCCAGTTGGTGGACACGTCTATCTCGGGACGTCGCTTGGCCCGGTTCCTCGACGAGATCGCGAACCATCGTTCACTGCCGGCCTCGATTATCTGCGATAACGGACCTGAGCTGACCAGCAAGGCGATGTTCTTCTGCGCGTGAGCGGACGGTGACGCTGGCCTTCATTCAACCAGGCAAGCCGACGCTGAATGCGTTCATCGAGAGCTTCAACGGCAAGTTCCGAGACAGCTGCCTCAATCAGCACTGGTTCCTTAGCCTGGCGGATGCATGACACGAAATCACCCAATGGAGAACCCACTACAACCATGTTAGACCGCACAGCTCGCTAGGCTATTTGCCACCCGTGGCCTATGCCCAGCAATGTGCCTGAAAGAGCGGTTTCTCACATTGATGACGGACCTAAAACAGGGGGAAGGTCAGAGCCACTCACACGATCCGCGCCATCGCAACTCACTTGGACCGTACACCGAGCACCCTTCAATAGTGTTGCGCTTGGAACTTGATACCACCAGCATTGGCTAACCCAATGTTGCAACGGGCGAAGCCATCATTCACTGATTATAAACTCGGTTCCCACAGCAGCCCTAGGCGTAGCCGCCGGGTGAACACACCTTACGCGGAAGGCCCTGGCCGGCCACTTACCCTTAGGCCGCAAAATCGAAGCAATAGAGTGTAGCCGAATGTATCAAAAGAACCACTGAAATGCTAGAAATTCAATGGTCAAAAAACACTTGACCACTATCTGCAAGAAAGAGGCATTGTCGCAAAGGTGCAATCACACCCAAATGCAACATAATTTAGGTTATGGTGCATTAAAGGTATGTGCAGGATCGGATGAAGCGCCCGTCTTGGGCAGCACAGGCTATGATGATGCACTGGAGGGGAGCTTATGTTTTTTGCGAAGCAGCGCTAATTGAGCACGAGAATCAGGGCGGCAGTAGACAGCTGTGCGTCGATCATCGTCGAAGCAGCAATGGGTGGGAGCGGGACGACCACATTGGCATCTTTGGCCACCATCGATTACAGGGCCAGCTCCTGCATATCCACCTTCAAAGGCTGTCGCCGCCTGTACCTGCCCTGCACCGTGCGCACCCAACATTGAATTTTCATCTCTCGGGCATCACGCAGGTCGCCAGCTATCGATCCATTGACCTGACAAAATCAGGGACGGAAGGCTCTGTGTCGGGCTGAGTTCCCCCCTCCAAGCCACGTTGATTAGTCGGCGATAGCTCACCATGAGCTCCTATACCGTTCACAACCAAGAGCTCTTGGAACTCGTTAGCAAATGCTTCGTCTGGATCGATCATCGCGTCCTTGATTGCAGCCGCCCTGTCACACTGCGCCTCCAAGCGGAGCAATCGACGTACTGCTAGCTCCGCTCGCATAAAAGCCGATTGTGGGGATTCACGAGAAGCATATCGGGATGGCTGCCCGGGCTGCGTTAGAGTTCGCCATTCTATGTCACGCAGCTCCCGGGCACGCTCCTCAGCTGCTTTACAATGGACTCGGGATTTCCCACGAGCGTCACATTCTGCTGCCTCGATAGCATTGGACTGATGATAACTGCGCTCGAGTTTGTCCATCATCCTAGACTCGAAGACAATCCGTCCTGAAGCTGGACATACACCCGGCAGACTGATCCATGCCTCCCATTCATGCTTTTCGATGCGCTCCCATCGCCGGCATAGGGCAGGCTCCAGATCTTGAAGATCACAGCAGATCTGTAATTGGTGGCGTTTCTTCAGGCTTTGCTCGATCCGCTCTTGGCGGGCTTGCTCACGCAGCCTTGCTATTTTATGGTTTGCTGCCATTATCTCGCGATTCAGCATCGCCAGTTCGCTGTGCTGCGGAGTCCCCTCGCGTAGCATCCGCGCTGCAAAGCCCCCTAGATGTGCAGTCGGCTCGCGATCGCAGTCACGATCCGCGTAGCTGCGGTGATCGACACGATCAGCTTTGTATGCCCGCTGCAGAGCAGAATTCTGCATCCTTGCCCAGTTCCCCCTCTCACGCTCTGCTACGTTGGGAATTTTGTGACGCTGACAATGAATCGGATCGAGATTGAGGCATTTTTTCCCTAGGGTGCCATCGGACTCGACATGGCAGGCAGCAATGAGCATGTGCGCGTGCCAATTACCGTTGTGCCGACGGCCCGTTTTCGGATCGGTCATGTGGAACTGTTCAGGGTTCAGATCTAAGTCGCGGTCGGTGATCGTTCGCGGGGCATGGAGCGCGACATCAATCGCAACGCGGTATTTGTCGGCAAGCTCACGGGCAAATGTGACAGCCAACTCGTAACGCTGATCATCGTCCAGCTCAGCAGGCAGCGACACCTCAATCTCACGGGCCACGACTGCGTTTATCCGCGTGTGATGATGTTCGATGCGATTCCAGAACGCTGCACGCGCCTCAGTACTGCCGCCTGGTAGGAGGAGTGCTGTGCTTTGCACACCAGACTTGCGAGTGTAGTCGTGCTGAATTCCAGTACGCTCATCGACGATACACTCCCCTGCTCGATACGCAGCTGCAGCAGTCGCCATGCGGCCCTGGCTGCGCTGTATGACATTTACATGAAAATGATACAGGGCCATTTTGCGATGCCTCCGTAACCGGCTGGTGAACCCATCTACCGGAGAGGCTCGCCTTCTGTGACGTTAGGTGCCCACTTATTAATAGATGGGCACCTATCATGACTACCCCAAGCACTCAGGGTGAGATTCGCCGTCGTCGTCGCTACGCGTCGGCCTTCAAGGCCAAGATCGTGGCGGCCTGCCTGCAAGGCGATGCTTCGATCGCCCAGGTCGCGCTGCAGCACGGGCTCAACACTAACCTCGTCCAGACCTGGATCCGCAAGGCCAAGCGTCAGAGCCAGTTGCCAGCCGTGCCGGACTTCGTGCCACTCCCGATGCCGTCCGTAGCAGCTGATCGGCCAACGCCTCCTGCCACCGCCGAGATCCGCATCGAGATGCCCACGGCGCGCGGCACGATCAGCGTGCATTGGCCGGTAGCCGAGGCAGCCCAGTGCGCGCAGTGGCTGAAGGGGCTGTTGTGATGATTCGCATCGACGAAATCTGGCTGGCCACCGAGCCCCTGGATATGCGCGCCGGACCCGATACGTCACTGGCCCGGGTGGTGAAGGTGTTTGGCGCCGCCCGGCCGCATTGCGCCTATCTCTTCGCCAACCGGCGCGGCAACCGGATGAAGGTACTGGTTCACGATGGCCTGGGGATCTGGCTATGCGCCCGGCGTCTGAATCAGGGCAAGTTTCACTGGGCGGCGACCTGGCGCGGGGATCGGGTCGAGTTGTCGCCCGAGCAGGTCAGCGCTCTGGTGCAGGGCTTGCCCTGGCAGCGAATCGGCGCCGGTGGCGTGATCTCGGTGGTCTGAGGGATCTGCCACGGACGGCATAGAAACAACGGGCAGGCTATTCGCTGATGCGCTAATCCCACTGCCCTCGGCAGGCTGGCATACTCGCTGAATGAACGCGCCTTCCGACCTGTCTCAGCTCTCTCCCGATCAGCTCCGCCACCTGGCGGCGACGCTGATGTCGCAGGTCGAGCAGCAGGGGCAGGCACTCGAGCAGAGCCAGAAAACGCTGCGTCATACCGAGCAGGTCAACCAGAAGCTGACCTATGAACTGGCGCTGCTCAAACGTCATGCCTTCGGCAAGCGCAGCGAGAAGCTCAACGTCCTGCAGATCAGCCTGCTGGAAGAGGGGGTGGATGCCGACATCGCCGCCATCGAAACCGAGCTGGACGATTTNGCGTCCTCGCAGCCGGCCTGGCGCAGCACCACGGGGTAGGAGCCGGGGCCCACCACGGTGCGGATGTCGAGCCGGGTATGCAGCTCGCGCAGCCGCTCGCCGTCGGTGTCCACCACGGTGATGTCGTTTTCCTCGCGGGCCAGATGCTCGGCCAGTGTACCGCCGACCTGGCCGGCGCCAAGAATGATGATCTTCATTGCTATTGCTCCCTAGCCGTTTCGGGCTCTACCAGCAGCCGATAGCCAATACCCGCCTCGGTCTGGAGAAGATGCGGTGACTGGGGGTCATCGCCGAGCTTATGGCGCAATTTGCTGATGACGATGCGCAGGTAGTGGGTGTCGTGAGCGTGGGTCGGCCCCCAGACATCACGCAATAACTGGGTCTGGGTCACCACCCGGCCGGCATGGCGTGCCAGGCGATCCAGCACGGCGTACTCTTTGGGCGTGAGGTGAACCGGCGAATCACCATGTGTGACCCGCCGAGCCGCGAGGTCGATGACCAGATCGGCGCGGCGGTAACGCGTCAACCCAGGGCCTTCGCCTGGCTCCCCATGGCGCCGCAACAGCGAGCGTATCCGTGCCAGCAGCTCCTGGATACCGAAGGGCTTGGTGACATAATCATTGGCCCCCCGGTCCAGGGCACGAACCTTTTCGGCCTCGTGCCCGCGCACCGACACCACGATGACCGGGACCGCGCTGCCTGACCGCAGCTCATCGAGTACCGCTTGGCCGTCCATGTCGGGTAGCCCAAGATCCAGCAACACGAGGTCGGGCACTTCGTTCAGGGCACGAGCGAGCCCTTCGCCACCGGTAGCCGCTTCGCTCACCCTGAAACCCTGCGACACAAGGCTGATACGCAGGAAACGACGAATCTGGGGCTCGTCGTCGATGATCAGCACATGCCGATTCTCAGCCATCATCCTGCGCGTCCTCTTCTCTCTCGCTGAGCGGCAGGCGCATCACGATACTGGTGCCGCTGCCCGCCGGCCCCGGCTCTGCCGCAATGCTGCCCCCGTGGGCGCCGAGCATGCCACGGCAAATGGCCAGGCCGAGGCCACTGCCGTAGCGGCTACGGTCGCCTTCGCCCCCCGTGAAGAACATGTCGAATACCGCCTGGCGCTGTGCCGGGGGAATGCCCGGCCCCTCGTCGGTCACCCGGACCTCCAACTGCCGGTCGGTCTCGTCCAGACGGCCGGCAATGATGACCCTGCCCCCTGACGGCGAAAAGCGGGCGGCGTTGTCGATGACATTGACCAGTGCCTGTTCAATCAGTGCAGGGTGAACAAAGAGCAGCGGCAACTCACCGATCCCTCTGCGCTCGATTTTCACGTGCTCCAGGGAGGGCCCCAGGCGCTTGATGGCCGATTCGATCAGGTCCTCCAGGGAAATCCAGTCACGCTCGATCTTCAGGCTGCCATGCCCCAATCGCGTCATGTCCAGCAGGTTCTGGATATAGCGATTGAGCCGCTCGCTCTCGGACAGGATGCCATCCAGCAGCTCATGCTTGTCCTCGTCGCTGAGCTGAGCCTCCAGCTCACGCAGCGTACTGGCCGATCCGATGATCGATGCCAAAGGAGTGCGCAAGTCGTGGGAAACCGACGAAAGCAGCGCCGATCGCAGCCGCTCGTTCTCCTCTGACAGCCGTGCAGTCCCCAGGTCGCTGACCAGCCGGGTCCGCTCCAGGGCCATGGTGAGCTGGCTGGACAGCGCCTCGATCAACGCCTCCTGATCAGGACCCGGGGGCGTCTCGCGAACCGCCAGCTTGAGGCCCACGATACCCAGCACTCGCCCTTGTTCCACCAGGGGCAGCAGTCGCCACTGCTGGTCGGGCAGGTTCTCGGTGCCGCGGCCGCTGGGCTGCCGATGCTGCCAGCTCCAGCCCGCCGCCGTGAGGGCTCCCGCGTCCAGGGTCATGCCGGGCGGGGCCGCGTGGCGGATCGTCAGGTCGACGCCCTTCTCATCCCGGTCGAGCAGCACCACGGGAACGCCCAGCCAGCGCTCCAGCGACGTGACACCGATATCGCCCACCTGGTCCCGGTCGGTGGCGGCCGACAAGGCCCGGGCATAGGTCAGCAGCCGATAAGTCTGTTCACGGCTGGAGCGCAACGCCAGCAACCGGCGTCGCCCGCTGCCGGCCAGTTGGCCGACCACCACCGCCACCAGCAGGAAGAAGACCACGGTGAGCAGCTGTCCGTGCTCAACGATGGCGAGGGAGAAGCGCGGCTGGGTGAAGAAGAAATTGAAGGCCAGGAAGCCGAGCCCGGCACTGAGCATCGCCGCCCGGGTACCGGCCAGGGTGGCACTGGCCAGCACCGCGGCGAGGAACACCAGCGACAGGTTGGCCAGCTCCAACCAGGACTCCAGCCCCCAGGCCACCACCAGGGCACCCAGGACACTGAGCAGAGCCACCACCGGCTCGCGCAATCGCAGCGGCTGCCAGACGTGCCGCGGCCGGAAGCGTGAGCGCTGCCGGGCCTCCGCCACCACCATCAGGTCGAAGGTCCCACCGCGGCGCAGCAGCTGCTCGGCGAGGGTGCGGCGCCAGACACGCCAACCGGAAGGCCGGGAACAGCCCACCAGCAGGGTGGCAATGCGATGCTCGCGGGCATAGTCGTGCAGCTCCGCGGCCCGGTCCTGCCCCTGGAGCACTCGGGTCTCGCCGCCCAGCCGGTGCACCATGGCGAAGTCCTTTTCCAGCACCAGCCGACGTTCGGCGTCGTCACGGCCGTTGTCCACGTGTATCGCGCGCCAGCGCACGTCATCGCGCTCGGCCAGGCGATGGGCGGTGCGTACCAGGGCCGCGTCCTCGCTGCCGCCACTGAGCGCCACCAGCAGACGCACACTTTTCGCCGCCCCTCGGCGAACTTGCTCGACATCGCCTGGCGCCGCTGCCGGCGGCGGATCACTGGCGTGGCGTGAATCGGGAGTGGCGTTCATCGATCCGGTCGTCCTCGGGGTTGGGGAGTTCTTCAAACTACCTGCGCCAGAACATTGGCGTGAGCAGTACCAGCACGGTGAGTATCTCGAGCCGTCCCATCAGCATACCCACACATAACAGCCATTTGGCCGCATCCGGTAGCGGTGCAAAGTTACCGGACGGGCCAATGGTGTCACCCAGCCCCGGCCCGACGTTGGCCACGGCGGTGGCCGCACCGGAAAGCGCGGTGACCAAATCGAGGCCCAGCAAGGAGAGCCCCAGGGCCAACCCGGCAATGGTGAGAAAGAAGAAGAAAGAGAAGGCCACCACGCCGCGAGTGACTTCATCGGTCAGCGGTTGATTATTGTAGCGTGAGGCAAACACACCGCTGGAGTGGGTCAGGTAACGCAGCTGGTTGCGCAGCAGAATGGTCGACACCTGGAAGCGGAAGATCTTCATGCCGCCACTGGTGGAGCCGCTGCAGCCGCCGACGAAGGTCAGGTAGAAGAACGCGACGAAGGCCAGCGGTCCCCAGACGCTATAGTCATCCGAGGCGTAGCCGGTGGTCGTAACGACGGATATCACATTGAAGGCGACATGGGTGAGCGCCTCGAAGGGCGGCGTACCCAGCCACACTCTCCATAGGGTAAGGCTCAGGATGACGATCAGCAGAAGCAGCAGCAGCCCCTGCACCTGTTGGTCGCGCCACAGTGCCAGCCGGGAACCGCGCAACACACGGATATAGAGCACGAAGGGTAGCGCACCTGCCAGCATGAAGAGGCTGGCCGCCCAGAGCAGGAAGGGGCGATCGCCATACGCCCCGAACGAGGCATCCGAATTGGCAAAGCCCCCCGTAGCCACCGTGGTCATGCCATGCACTACCGCATCGAGCAGCGCCATGCCACCCAGCCAGTAGGTCAGCATGGCGATCAGGGTGAAGCCGCAATAGACGCCCAGGGTGGCCTTGGCGATACCACCGGTGCGAGGCATCACCTTGTCGGACCAGTCCGAGGACTCGGTGTGGAAGAGTCGCATGCCGCCGACCTTGAGGAACGGCAGGATGGCGATTCCCATCACGATGATACCGATGCCCCCCAGCCACTGCATGATCCCCCGCCACAGCTTGAGGCCATCGGAGAGGAACTCGATGCCCTCGAGAATCGTCGAGCCGGTGGTGGTAATCGCAGACACCGACTCGAAGACGGCATTGGTGAAAGAAAGCTGGGGAGCACCCAACACCAGGGGCAAGCTGGCAAAACCACTGATGCTGACCCAACTGAAGGTCGTCAGTACGAACATCTGCCAGGGCTTGAGTTCTATCGCCACCTTCAGCGTGGCGAGCCAGCTCAGCGCCACCGCACTCAGCACGATGAACATCGATAGGCCGAATGCCGTGGCGTCGGGCTCCCCCTCGATCAACAACACCACCCAGGGTAACGCCATGAACAAGGCCAGGACCATCCAGAGGACCGACAACACCTTGAGGACCGGTGCCCAGCTCCGCCATTGATAACCGAGCCGCTGATGCAGCCTTCGCTGTTCGAACATGCCGTCTTCGCCCATGACAATCCGAGTAAAACCCGAGCCCACCACTCGCAAGCCGACATGACATCACGCCATCGTCTAAAAAATCCGAAAAAAAGCCTGCCCGCCAGTCAGGTCGACTGCATGGCAGGAAAGAGAGGGGTTGGTCTCGTTCAACAAACGGGAGCGCGTTCCATCTACCTCAGTGACAATCGTTCTTTAGCCAGGTCTCGAAGGCATCCGCTCTCATCGGCCTGGCGATGTAGTAGCCCTGAATCTCATCGCACGCCATTGAGCCAAGCAGCTGATGAGCACGCGCATTCTCCACGCCCTCAGCAACGACGCTGTAGCCCAGGTCGTGCGCCATCGTAATCATGGACTTGACCAACGTTTCGGTGCGGGGATTCACGCCTAGCTCACTGATGAAACAGCGGTCGATCTTGACCACATGGGCCGGGATTTCATGCAGGTACGAGAGGCTGCTGTAGCCGGTACCGAAGTCATCGATGGCAATTCGGATGCCTGCCGCGATGAGTGTTTCAAGCTGAGACGCAGCCGCCCTACCCTGGCCGATCAATGCACTTTCGGTCAGCTCCAGTTCAATGGCATCGCTCGTCAGGTTGGCATGTGCCATCTCCGAGAGCAGACGCTCGGCAAAGTCATCCGCCTCCAGATTGGTCGCCGAGACGTTGATCGAGAGACGCAGGGCCAGCCCTTGCCGCTGCCAGGCAGCCGCCTGGTGGACCGCATGGCGTACGACCCAACCGGTCAATGGCCGAACCATGGGTGTATTTTCTACTAGAGGGGGATGAATTCAGCAGGCGATACATCGCCAAGCGTCGGATGGTGCCAGCGCAGCAGCGCCTCGGCTCCCAGGCACGTACCGTTTGCCTGGGAAACCCTGGGCTGGAAAACCAGGTGAAGCTGGTCATCGGAACTCAAGGCTTGCCTGATATCGGTCAGCAGCGTAAAGCGACGCTGGAAGCTATCGTCCAGGGCTTCCGAAAACAGCCCGACACCTGATTCGGCCTGGCGTGCATCGAGACAGGCGCCATGGGCGCTACGCAGGATTTCATCTATGGTCGACTCACCCAGACGAAAGGGAGCGATGCCAATAGCCGGATGCACCAGAACCGGCACGGCCCCTGCCGACTCCTGCCCTATCAGGGCACGGCGCAGGCGCAGCGCTTCCTTCAGCAGCTTCGCCCCGTCGTCAAGCTCGGTCAGATGGGCGAATTGGCATCCACCAAGATGATAGAGGGTGCTCTGCATACCAAGCGTGGCCTGCAGGCAGCGAGCAGAAACCCGACACAGCTCATCCAGAAAGGCGGGACCCATGGTACGGTGCAGCGCACTCAATTCGCCGGCCTCGACGACCTCCGTAAATAGCACAGCCCGAAGAGAGCCCGGATCATCCCGCTCAAGGTCCAGCAAGTCCTCAGCCAGCTGATGCCTGTTCGACAAACCGGTCAGCGGGTCGACTCTCCCAAAGGCATGCTGCAGCTCTATCTGGGCCATGACCATGGCGGCAAGGTCACGCAGCGTGGCCTGTTCCTTCTCGGTGACCGCGCGCGGCTCATGACCCAGCACGCACATGGCACCCAGCGTGTGGCCATCACGCGTCAACAGCGGTGCACCAGCGTAAAAGCGTATCCCCGACTGAGCCAGTGGGCTATCTCGGTAGCAGCTGGATTTCAGAAGATCGGGGATGACGAGAACCTGCGAAGAGTCCGACACTTCGGCGCAGGGTGCCTTGTGACGCGGGATTTCGCGGTGTTCGACACCCACCCTCGACTTGAACCATTGGCGGTTCTCATCGGTAAGCGACACGGCCGCAATCGGGAGGTCGAACAGCTGACTTGCCATACGAGTAAGCCGATCGAAACTCTCGCAGGGTGGTGTATCCAGCAGGTTGAGCTGATGAAGCGCGTACAGACGTTCCTGTTCCTGTGTAGACATCGTTGGAAACAGACTCGGTAATGAAAGACGAGGGCAAAATAGCAGCCTGCAATAACCAGCCCCAATGAATGAATTCTATGGAGTCCAGTAAATTTAGGCTCTCATCCACCCTAGCCCTGCCTTCGGCTGATTACCAATTGGTGACCAGGTATCGGCTGAAGGCGAGCACCGCCAGCAGATAGAAGAAGGCCTGGTGCTAGTCGATTCGCTCACGAAGTGACATGGCCCGCTCACGCCTGAGACAGGCTAGACCAGGAGTCAGGCCTTGGTGACGTAGCGCAGAATCTCGACGACCTGGTCGGTAGTAGTAGCCCATGCCATGGCCTGTGCATCGACTTCCTTGAGCGGATGGATGATCTCCTCGCCATGCAGGGTGACATAGGGCTTGCCCAGTGCCGCACAGTAGCCGGCATCGAAAGCGGCATTCCACTGCTTGTACTTGTCACCGAAACGAACCACCACCAGGTCGCTCTGTTCGATCAGCGTCTTGGTGCGGATGGCATTGACCTTGGATGATTTGTGATCGCGCCAGAACGGATTGCTCTCCTCTCCGAGGTGGTCTCCGGCGGCATCGCTGGCCGCATGGTCGGTCACCGCCGAGGTGAAGACAATGTCCAGGCCGGCCGCCTCGGCGCCGCGCTGAATCTCGTCGCGCCAGTCGGTGTGAATTTCACCCGAAAGATAGACGTAAAAGCTCATGATTCCTCCAGCAGAGTTGAATTTTGGGCGACCATCATAGCCTAGGTAACCGCTCTTGACTTCCAGTCGGTGCATTCCCAAGGCGTAAGCCATAGCCTACAGAAAGAGAATCCGTAGGCTGACAGGCGAACCGCAAACAGCCAGCTACACTAGCCACGACTCACAGTCCCCTGCACAGCAGTCGTGAGTTCCCTTGCATTTAGGCCCGCTCCCTGCGGGCTTTTTTTCGAATTCAGGACTGTACCGTTTCAATCAAGCAGGCTGTCACCGACGGCGATGAACTGGCCCCGGCCTTCGAGCAGGGTGGCATTCTGGCCGAAGTATGCCCCTGGGCGAAACGGCTGGGTCTTCATTTCCATCAGGGTCTTGAGCGGCTCGCCGGGGATCGCGATGTTTCCGGTCGCCTGGTCCACCGTGGTGATCTTGCAGCGCTGGCAGGGCTTGCGTATGCCGAAGCGGTAGCCCTCGGGAGAACCAAGCTCACTCCACCCGTCCTCGGCAAAGGGGGCGGCTCCCTCCACCACGATATTGGGGCGAAAGCGGTTCATCGGCAGTGGCGAAAGCCCCTTGCGCTGCAGCGTCTGGTTGAGCGCTGCCAGCGACGCCTCCGAGGCAATCAGGAAGGGGTAGCCATCGGCGAAGGCGGTGTGGGCGTTCTCGCCCTGCTGGTAGAAGGGCTCGACGGCACGACGCTCGTCCGGTGCAAAGCGCACCAGACGCAACCCGCTGCCTTTCCAGTCGCCCAGCACGGTTTTCAACCACTGCGCCGCCTCGGGGCCTTCGTCCAGCGCCCGGCAGGCATCTTCCCAGACATAGGCCGTCAGCGACGGCTGGCCGCTGCGTGCCAGCTCGATGGCCAGCGGCGCCACCTCGGGATGTTCCAGCAGCAGCCGGTCGCTTTCCAGGCGGACTGCGATCCGAGCCATGGCCGGCATCTGCCGCTGGGTCACGAAACGCCCCACATCGTCCACCACCATCCAGTTTCGATCATGGGCGATACCTCGTTCACCGAGTTCCGCCCGCTCCAGGGTAATTCCACTCAGCGACTTGACCGGATACAGATGGATTCCCGAAATCTTCACGTCGACCTCCCCATGTCCTTTACCCCAGTCGTTTACCAGCGTAGCGGCTAGGCGACAGCATACACCTGCCCGTCGTTGAGCCCACTCGCTGTCGCCTGTCCATGCCTCATGCGGCTTCCACCTCGCTGCTACACTGCGTTGGTAACAACCTCAATCATGCGAGGGACAAGCATGTCCGATGTCGTGAAACACCGCCTGGCCCTGCACCTGTCGTGCTCCTCTCTTCGACAAACGGCCCTGCTGGCGACCGCTTCACTGCTGCTGACACTAGCTGCCCCCAGTATCGCCGATGAAGGCCCCATTACCTGGCAGCCGGCCCTGCAGATCGCCAGCGGTGAAGCCCATGTGGGGCCCTGGCGCATGAACAAGTCGGACTTTCGCTACGTGGACGACCCAACGGTTGCCCTGCACCAGGACGGCACCGCAGCGGTACTCTGGGTCGACCAGGCGCAACAGGACGTTTTCTTCCAGGCTATCGATCGTAACGGCGAACCACAGCACGACGAGCCCACCAACGTATCACGCAGCGGCGATACCTTCTCCTGGCTGCCCCGGTTGGTGATCGCTGGCGACGATCCCGACACCCTCTACGTACTCTGGCAGGAGATTATCTTTTCCGGCGGAAGCCATGGCGGCGACATCCTGTTCGCCCGTTCGCAGGATGGCGGCATGACGTTCAGCGAACCACTGAACCTCTCCCGGTCACGGGAAGGCGCCGGCAAGGGGCGGCTGACCGAGCAGCGCTGGGACAATGGCAGCCTGGATCTGGCCGAAGGCCCGGATGGCACCATCTGGGCCGCCTGGACGACCTATGAAGGCGACCTGTACATCAGCCATTCGCAGGATGGCGGCAACACCTTCGCTCAACCCCAGCCGGTCGCCAGGGACGACGCCCGCCCCGCCCGAGCTCCTAGCCTTGCCGTGGATGACGAAGGACGGGTACATCTGGCCTGGAGCGTTGGCGAAGACCCGGCCGCCAACATTCACTACACACTGTCAGACAGCAGCGGGGCCATCCTGGCAGAGCCTGCCGTCGTCGCTACCTCTCGGGGGCACTCGGACGCCCCCTCCCTGGCGGTAGATGCAAACGGTACCTTGCACCTGGCCTATGCCGAGGCCGCCGACGGACCCGGCCAGCCTTCCCGCCTTTACTATACCCGTGCCGACCATGGCGAACGTTTTGCCACCCCTCGGCCATTGGTCGAGGAGCAGAGCGAAGACGCTGCCGGGCATGGGTATCCATCGATTGCAGTGGCCGGAAGTCATGTCCACCTGACCTGGGAGCGCTTCCCCGACCCACGCCAGCGGCCTCGCGGGCTGGGCATCATGCACTCATGGGATAGCGGCGAGACATTTTCGTCCCCCAGCATCGTGCCGGAAAGCGTGGTGGACATCGGCTTCAACGGCAACCTTCAGGGGCTGTTGACCCGCAAGCTCGCGGTGAACCACAACGGCGACATCGCCGTGGTAAACAGCACCTTTCAACCTGACGAGGCCAGCCATGCCTGGTTGATCCGGGGACGGTATGAGCGCTGACAAGCGGGCCGGGATCCGCGACAATGCGGCCCCCCGATGGCAATAGGAGAATCGGCATGTCACAGGCATGGAAGCAGTATCGTAGCGCTCCACAGCCGGGAACGCGCCTCATGCGATTCGAGGAGCTACCGCCCGGAGATACTCGCTCGTTGACCCTTCAGAGCGAGAATGGCAGCTTTCCGCTGCTGCTCTTGCGCCTGGACGAGATCCCTCTCGCATATGTCAACGCCTGCCCTCACCAGTACCTGCCCCTGGACCAACGAGGCAAGCGCGTTCTCAGCCAGGATGGTGAAGCACTTCGCTGCACCAATCACGACGCCACTTTCTCCGCCCGTACCGGTGAGGGGCTTAGCGGCCACGGCGAGGGCTGCGCCCTGGACCCGGTACCGCTGAGCGTCGATGACGACGGTTGGCTGGTGATCGGCAACGCTGAATAGCGCTGGTCTCGCCTGCAAGGCCCTGATGAAAACTATCAGAAAATTTGATGGGCCTTCCCACTTCCCATAGGCCAAATTCATACGTAACCTTTGCTGCTTAGCCTTTTCTTGCCAAGGATGACGCATGTCGCCGGCCGATACGCTCCGCCTGATTCTGCTCTCGTCGCTGTGGGGCATGTCATTCATCTTCATGCGGGTGGCGGTCCCCGAGTTCGGCCCCGTACCGCTGATCCTGGTGCGGATGGGCGTGGGCGCTCTGCTGCTGATTCCGCTGCTGCTCAGCCTGCGCTACCTGAAGCTGGTCTGGGAAAACAAGGGCGGGCTGCTGCTGCTGGGCCTGGTCAATCACGTGCTGCCATTCGTCCTGCTGGCACTGGCCACGGTGCGCCTGGAGGCTGGCTTCACCTCGCTGATCAACGCCACCACCCCGATCTTCACCGCGCTGCTGGGGGCTCTGTTCTTCACGACACCGGTGCAACGCCAGCAGTACCTGGGACTCGCCCTCGCCTTCGCCGGGGTCTATGTGCTCTCTGCCAACCGGCTGGATTTTGCGCTGGGTGGTGACGGCTGGTTCATTCTGTCGGCGCTGGGGGCCACCTTCTGCTATGGCGTCGCCAGCAATTATTCCAAGACCTATCTCTCGCATCTTCCGGTTCGCGTCCTGGCGGCGGGCAGCACGGCGATGTCGGCACTGATCCTGCTCATCCCCGGCCTGCTGCTGTGGCCAACCGAACCCATCAGCGGACTGGCCTGGGCCAACGGCCTGAGCCTTGCGGTGTTCAGTACCACCGTGGCATTCCTGCTCTATTTCGGGCTGATCTCCAGCGCCGGGGCGACAGCCACCTCGACGGTCACCTTCCTGGTACCGGTCAGCGCGCTGCTCTGGGGCTATCTGCTGCTTGGGGAAGTGCTCAGCCTGCAGATACTGGTCGGCATGGCGATTACCTTGGTGGGTACCGCCGTCGCCACTGGCATCCTGCGGCTGCGTCGCCGGACGTTGACCTGACGACCATCCGGGGCTTATTCACCACGCTGTCAGCCAGCGTTGCAGACTGCAAAAAGCCCATAGCAGATGGCATCCCGCTTGCTATGCTCAGGAAGATGCCGGGCATAGTCGCGTCCGCGTTTCACCCACGACGAGCCCCATGGACCATGACGCTTGTCCATGAACCCGGCAGGTCTACTCTGCATGGGGACAAAACCATGAAAAAAACAAACGCAGTGGGCATTGCATTGGCGGGCCTGGTGGTCACTGGCAGCCTGACCTCCACTCTTGCCCTGGCACATTCGTCTGACGCCCTGAAGGGGGAAGATGTCGCCGCACTGGTCGAGTCGATTCGAATTGCCACCCAGCGATTCGAGGACGTCGACGTGGCCTTGGCCGAGGGCTACATTCCTGACCCCACCGGTCAGTGCGTCAGCGCGGCTGCAGAGGGGTTGCCCGCCGAACTCGGAGACATGGGTATCCATTACCTGCGCCCCGACCTGCTAGGAATAACGGCAACCGAGCCGCGGATCGACGGCACCGGAACCCATACCGACTTTCTCAATCCCTCCATCCTGCTCTACGAACCGCAGCAAGACGGCTCACTGGTGCTGGTGGGAGTCGAGAACCTGGTGTTCCAGAAGGCCTGGGAGGAGGCGGGCAATACCGAGCCGCCCACCTTCGCTGGCCGCGCCTGGGACTACATGGCCAACGATCCCGAGACCGCCATCGACGAAGCACACGGCTTCGCTCCTCACTACGACCAGCACGTGTGGTTTCGGGACAATGCTGTCACCCATCTCGAGCCCTTCAACCCACTGGTGAGCTGCGCCCATCACACCCTGTGAAGCGATAGGCTACCGTAGCAGCACTCGGCGGTAACACCAGAGCTCGAAAAAAGGCGGCAGTGGCCAATTCGCCACTGCCGCCTCTTCGCACTCCGGAGAGCCTCAGAAGTTAGGCTTGCGCTTCTCGACGAAGGCGCTCATGCCTTCGCTCTGCTCCTCACCGGCGAAGCAGCAGGCGAACAGGGCCGTTTCCAGGGCCAGGGCGCTGTCCAGGTCCTGGTCCATGCCGTCGTGAACCGCCTGCTTGGCACCGCGCACCGCCAGGGGGCCGTTGCCGGACAGCTGCTTGGTCAGCTCATCGGCATAGGCTTCGAGCTCGGCCTGGGGCATGACGCGGTTGACCAGTCCGATGCGCAGGGCTTCCTGAGCATCGATCTTGCGGCCGGTGGTGACCAGGTCCAGCGCCATGGCCGGACCGACCCGGCGCGGCAGGCGCTGGGTGCCGCCGAAGCCGGGAATGACCCCCAGCAGCACTTCCGGCTGACCGAAGACGGCATTATCGCTGGCTACCGCCCAGTCGCAGGCCAGCGCCAGTTCGCAGCCGCCGCCAAGACAAAAGCCATTCACCAGGGCGACCACCGGCACCGGGAGCGTTTCCAGTCGCTTGATGGTACGCAGTGCCTGGCCGGCGAAGGCCCGCGCCTCCTCCGGCGTCTTCTCGCGCATCTCGGTGATATCGGCACCGGCGACGAAGGACTTCTCGCCGGCGCCGGTAATCAGCACGCCGCGCAGGTCGTCGCGCTTCTCCAGGTCCGTCAAAACCGCTTCCAGCTCGGCGAGCACGGCACTGTTCAGCGCGTTCAATGCCTTGGGCCGGGTGATGGTCAGGCGTACGATGCCATCGCGATCATCAATCTCGATCAGCTTCTCGCTCATGTGGGGCTCCTGATCAATGCAAACGCATTCGTGTTGAAGGGATACCGACCTACCCTAGCGAACGCTTGGTAGGTCGGCAATCCTTTCTTTCGTCGGGGAAACGCTATCGCAGTTGGAGTCACGGCACTCAAATAACGGGGCTGATCCGCGGGCAGGCCTACGCGGAGGCGCTGTAAACCCATCCCTGGGCGCTACTTTTTCCTTCCCTGGAAAAAGACCTCCGCTTCGACCTGCCCACGGCGCCCCTCGAGGTGCCCTGGTAACCCTTACTCTGTTTGACGAGAGCGAATTCAGTTGTATACGTGGAAGCCTCGCCCACTCTTCCGCCCCAGGTAGCCGGCGGCCACCATGCGCCGGAGCAACGGGCAGGGCCGGTACTTGGGATCGCCGAAGCCCTCCTGCAGCACCTCCATGATCGCCAGGCAGACATCCAGGCCGATCAGGTCTCCCAGCGCCAGCGGCCCCATGGGGTGGGCGGCACCGAGCTTCATCGACTGGTCGATGTCCTCGGCGGTCGCAGCCCCTTCCTGCAGCAGGAAAGCGGCTTCGTTGATCATGGGCACCAGCAGGCGGTTGACGGCGAAGCCCGGCGAGTCGGCGATGGCTACTGCGGTCTTGCCCAGGGCCTCGGCCAACGCCTCGATCTGCGCCACGGTGGCATCAGAGGTCTGCTCGGCGCGAATCACCTCGACCAGCTTGAGTACCGGTACCGGGTTGAAGAAGTGCATGCCCACCACACGCTCGGGACGCTCGCACACCGCGGCAAGCCGGGTCAGCGACAGCGATGAGGTGTTGGAGGCAAGGATTGCCTCATGGCTCAGGCGGCTGAGGTCGCGGAACAGTTTTTCCTTCAGCGCCGGCTGCTCCGGTGCTGCTTCGATGATCACGGCACAGTCGCGCAGGGCGTCCAGGGCCGTGGTCACCGCCAACCGCTCCAGAGCCGACCCCTTGTCGGCCTCGGAGAGCTTCTCCTTGGCCACCAGCTTGCCCAGCCCCTTGTCGATAGCCGCCTGGGCACGGGTAAGCTGTTCGTCGGCCACGTCATAGAGCTGAACCGAGAAGCCGCTTGTCGCCAGAACCTGTGCAATGCCCTGCCCCATGGTCCCCGCGCCGACCACACCAATCTGCTGTGAGTTCATCTATTCACTCTCCTGTAGGCGTTATGACTTGCGCGCTTCTTCACGCAGCACGAACTTCTGGATCTTGCCGGTGGAGGTCTTGGGCAGTTCGCTGAAGATCACCGTCTTGGGCACCTTGAAGCGGGCCAGGTGCTCCCGGCAGTGCGCGATGATGTCCGCTTCGGTGACCTCGCCGTAGCCCACCTTGAGCTTGACGAAGGCGCAGGGGGTCTCACCCCACTTCTCGTCGGGCTTGGCCACCACCGCGGCCTCTTCCACGGCCGGGTGCGAATAGATGGCGTTTTCCACCTCGATGGTGGAGATGTTCTCGCCACCGGAGATGATGATGTCCTTGGAGCGGTCCTTGATCTCGATGTAGCCGTCCGCATGCCAGACCGCCAGGTCGCCGGTGTGATACCAGCCGCCCTCCAGAGCCTGCTCGGTTGCCGCCTCGTTCTTGAGGTAGCCCTTCATCACGTTGTTGCCACGCATCAGGATCTCGCCAACGGTCTCGCCGTCCTTGGGTACGGGCTCCAGGGTATTGGGATCGGCGACACAAAGCGCTTCGAGCATGTGGTAGCGCACGCCCTGGCGCGACTTGATCTTCGCCCGCTCCTCCATCGGCAGTTCATCCCACGCCTCACGCCAGGCACAGACGGTCACCGGGCCATAGACCTCGGTGAGGCCGTAGACGTGGGTCACCTCGATGCCCATCTTCTCCACACCGGAGATCACCGAGGCGGGAGGCGCGGCACCGGCGGTGGTGACCTTCACCGGATGGTCGAAGTCGCGCTTGTCCTCATCGGGGAGATTGACCAGGCCGTTGAGCACGATGGGCGCGCCGCTGAAATGGGTCACACCCTCGTCGGCGATAAGCGCCATGATCTTCCTGGGATCGACCCTGCGTAGGCACACGCTGGTACCGGCATTGGCAGCGATGGTCCAGGGGAAGCACCAGCCGTTGCAGTGGAACATCGGCAGCGTCCAGAGATAGATCGGGTGGTGTGGCATGGCCCACTCGAGGATATTGCTTACCGCATTCAGGTAGGCGCCGCGGTGATGGTAGACCACCCCCTTGGGCTTGCCGGTGGTGCCGGAGGTGTAGTTGAGCGAGATCGCCTGCCACTCATCCTCGGGCAGCCGGTAGGCGTAGTCCGGGTCGCCTTCGGCCAGCAGCGCCTCGTACTCCAGCCCACCGATATGGCGGACTTCGCCCTCGAAGAGGGCATCGTCGACGTCGATCACCAGCGGCTTGATGGCCAGCTGTGAGACAGCTTCCTCGACGACGTCGGCAAACTCCGGGTCCACCAGCACCACCTGGGCCTCACCGTGCTCGAGCATGTAGGCGATGGCCTCGGCATCGAGGCGGATGTTCAGCGTATTGAGCACGCAGCCGGCCAGCGGCACGCCGAAGTGCGCCTCGAACATGGCGGGCACATTGGGCAGCATGGCGGCTACCGTCTCGCCTGGCTTGATGCCGCGTTTTTCCAGCGCCGAGGCGAGCCGGCGACAGCGCGTCCAGGTCTCGCTCCAACTGCGGCGGACGTCACCATGCACCACCGCCGGATAATCCGGGTAGATGGAAGCGCTGCGCTCGATGAAGGTCAGCGGCGACAGTGGTACGTGGTTGGCCTGCGTCTTGGGCAGGCCCTGTTCGAAGATGCTGTTGTTCATGGTGGGCTCCGGGTGAGTATCTTTTGTATTGGTGCTGAATTCACCGGCTGCCGGTAAGGCAACCGGAGGTAAGCTGCTCAGGGAAGCGTGACCTCGTAGTCGGCCAGGCATGCCATTCCTGCTTCGATCACGCTGCGGTTGGCTCGGCCGACCGGCAGCCACTGGCGCAGGGCGAAATCGGCCGCGGCCAGCTTGGCCTGGTAGAACGGCTCGTTGCTGCCTGCCGCTTGAGCGGCACGGGCCTTGAGTGCGGCCCGCCCCATCTGCCAGGCGCACAGCACGTGACCTGCCAGGCTAAGGAACGGTGTGGCGTAGGCCTGAATGGCATCCGGCCCTAGCTCGGAATCAGAGCCCTGCTCGAGCACGCGCTGCATGGCAGCCTCCAGATCGGCGGCCCCGGCGGCCAGGCTCTCGCCGAGGGCGGCGAGCTCGCCGTCCTCACGCAGTTCGCTGGCGGTGGCCTCGACCTCCTCGATCAGCCCGGCCAGGGCGGCACCACCATCGCGCTGAAGCTTGCGGCCGGCCAGGTCGAGTGCCTGGATGCCGTTGGTGCCCTCGTAGATGGGCGCAATGCGAGCATCGCGCAGCAGCTGTGCGGCGCCGGTCTCCTCAATGAAGCCCATGCCACCGTGAACCTGTACGCCCATGGAGGCGATGTCCACGGCCTGGTCAGTGGAGAATGCCTTGACTACGGGAATCAACACGTCGGCACGGGCCTGGGCAACCTCACGCTCGCCATCGCCACCATGTCGCGCCACGTCGAGCTGGGCCGCACAGTAGAGCGCCAGGGCACGCAGGGCGTCGGTGCGAGCGCGCATGGAAAGCAGCATGCGCCGCACGTCGAGGTGCTCGCTGATGGTGGCTTCCCTACCGCGGACCTTGCCCTGCACCCGATCCAGCGCATAGG
This sequence comes from Halomonas chromatireducens, assembly GCF_001545155.1. Classification (NCBI taxonomy): domain Bacteria; kingdom Pseudomonadati; phylum Pseudomonadota; class Gammaproteobacteria; order Oceanospirillales; family Halomonadaceae; genus Halomonas; species Halomonas chromatireducens. Next base: position 2,691,828 of record NZ_CP014226.1, read on the forward strand.
CGAAGGCATGCTGGCAGGCGCGCTCGGCCACGCCGATACCCTGAATGCCAACCTTGTGACGCGCTTCGTTCATCATGGTGAACATGTGGTTGAGGCCGCGCCCCTCCTCGCCCACCAGGTAGCCAATGGCACCGTCGCCATCGCCGAAGCTCAGGGTGCAGGTGGGCGAGCCGTGGATGCCGAGCTTGTGCTCGATGGAGGCACAGGTCACGTCGTTGCGCTCACCCAACGAGCCGTCGGCATTGACCAGGAACTTGGGCACCAGGAACAGCGAAATGCCCTTGTTGCCTTCCGGCGCATCCGGTTTGCGTGCCAGCACCAGGTGAACGATGTTCTCGGCGGCATCGTGCTCGCCCCAGGTAATGAATATCTTCTGGCCGAACAATCGGAAATGATCGCCCTCTTCATCAGGGCATGGAACAGCCCGGGTGCGCACCTTGGAAAGATCGGAGCCGGCCTGGGGCTCGGTGAGGTTCATCGTACCGGTCCAACTCCCCTCCACCAGCTTGGGCAGGTAGGACGCCTTGAGCGCGTCGCTGCCATGGTGTGCCAGTGCCTCGATGGCGCCGGCGGTGAGCATTGGACAGAGTCCCAGTGCCATGTTCGCGCCGTGAAGCATCTCCTGTACCGAACTTGCCACCACTTCGGGCAGACCCTGGCCGCCCAGCGCCTCGGAGACGCCGATGCCGTTCCAACCGCCCTCGGCATAAGCCTGATAGGCCTCGATGAAGCCATCGGGCAGTGTCACGCCGCCATCACTACGGCGGGTGCAGCCCTGCTGGTCGCCGCTGGCATTCAGCGGCCCCCATACCTCGCCCGCCAGCCTGGCTGCCTCCTCCAGCACCGCTTCAACCAGGTCGGGGCTGGCCTCTTCGAAACCAGGCAGGGCGAGCGAACGGTGCTCGAGCAGTTCCTCGAGCACGAAGCGAAGATCGCGAACAGGAGCAACAAAGGGGAACATGGCGACACCTCAAAAAAATGATAGCAGAAATAGTAGATTCACTACTTTTCGTTAACCATTATCCCTAGGTCGCAGGCAATTAACCAGTCAAAGGCAACTCACCCGACAAAGGCAGTGCGCCCGATACACAGGTATCGGGCGCAGAAAAATGACGGGGCGGACTATTCAATCGCTTCAGTCGCGGGAGGAGCTCGTCGTCTCGTCAACCAGCTGCTCATGATCGGGCGCTTCCGCGTGACGCGGTTCCTCATCTTCATAGTAAGCGATATGCGCCTCATCGGGAGGCGGCGGGCCAACCAGTGGCTCGACCGTCTCCACATCCGGCACTGCGTCGGACAGGTCCTCGACATGCTCATGCTCGGTTGCGCCTTGCATCAGCTCCTCGGTTACCGCCAGCTCGGCGCCGGCCGAGGACATTGGCGTCGTTGGCGTGAACGGTGCCACCGGCAACGGCGCCGGACGCACGCTACGCCGCCAGGCGAAGAAGGCCACCATGCCGATGCTCATGGCTCCGAAGGCCCAGAACAGGCCCGCATCGCCCACCGCCGCCATGACCGGCGAAATCAGCGGCGGACTCACGGTGGAGCCGATGGCATTGATCAGCAGCAGGCCCTGGCTCATGCGCACCAGGGCACCTGCCGGGGCACGGTCTGCGGCATGGCCGACCGCGACCGGATAAAGCGCGAAGACGCCGCCACCGAGCAGGAAAAGCAGCCCCGCCATCACCCAGATATTCGGCGGCAACAGCAGCATGCCAGCCGATATCAGCGTACAGAAGGTGCCGATCAGGATCAGCACCATCTGGCGATCGTGGCGATCGGACCAGCGGCCGATGGGATACTGCAGAAGCATCGCCCCAAGGATCACCACCGCCATCATCTGGCCGATCTGATTGACCGTCAGGCCGATACGCTGCAGATAGAGCGGCAGCAGCGAATAGACGGCGGCCACCGCCAGCCCGGAGCCGAAGCTGCCCATGACCCCGGTAGGCGTCAGGGTGATCAGGCGTATCGGCGAGAGCGGCTCAGCATGCTCGATAAGGGGGGACACCCGCGGGATCATCGCCATGGGCAGCACCGACAGCGACGCCAGCATGCCGATCACCATGAAGGGAGCGGTGACACCCATGGCATCGGTCACACCCAGCAGCAGTTGGCCGAGGACACCGGCGGCATACAGCGAGATCATGTAGAGCGCCAGCAGCCGGCCACGAACCTTCTGGTCACCGGACGTGAGCAGCCAGCTCTCGATGACCAGGTAGACCCCCACGGTGGCCCAGCCGCCAATCAGGCGCAGCCCGAACCAGGAGATGGGGTCGAGCCACAGCCCCTGCAGCAGCACGGTGACCGCAACCAGCGAAGCAAAGGTGCCATAGGCGCGGATATGGCCAATTCGCAGCAGCAGCCGGTCGTTGAACATCGCCCCCAGCGCCAGGCCGATGAAATAGGCCGACGAGACCCAGCCGATGACCACCGGCGACTCGCCTGCGGCATCCAGGCGCAAGGTGATCAGCGTGGCCAGGAAGCCATTGCCGATCCCCAGAATGAAAAGCCCCAGCAGGGGCGCCAGGGCCATGGCCAGCAGTTGCCGCGACATGAAGGGCCTCTCGACAGCGGTGGAAGAAACAGGAATTAAGGCAACGATGGGAAACAGTGTGGCAGGACCTGCCGAGATTGCCCGCCACGCCTGGGTGCCACACAGAAGAAGCACCGCTGAGGCGGGATGACGCGGCGCAAATCATACGCCGCCGACACCATAAGTCAACGCCGAAATAGCCCCTGCAGGGCTGTATAACGGCGGCTTATCGAAACGTGACTACAGCCTCCATGAATCGTTGGGTCGGGAGTGCATTCACCATGGCTTGCGCTGCAACAGGGCCACATCCGAAGCAGGCAGCTCGAGGCGCATATCGAGATGATGGGCCAGCCATTCAAAGGTGGCGTCGCTGAAGAAAATCACATGGGTTGGGTCGAGAATATAGTGCCAACGGGGGAAGGTCTCCCACCTGGTGACCCGCTTGGTCATCAACCCCAACCAGCCAGCGGGCCGCAACATGCCAGCCAGCCGCTCGAGTTCAAGCCCCGGCTCGAAGAGGTGTTCCGCCACTTCAGTGGCAGTAATAAAATCGTACTGCCGCTCGAGCACCACCCTGTCAGCGGCATAGAAAGGATCGTAGATCGCCATGGGATGCCCCGCCTCCTCGAACATGACCGACAGCGTCGGGCCAGGGCCGGCACCGAAGTCGAGGCCTTGGGCAGCCGGTGCCAGCCGTTCGCGCAGCGGCGTGTAAAGCCGTGACAGGAACTGCCGGTAACCAGCGTCGTCGGGGCTGTTGCAATGCTGGTCATAGACTGCTTTCTCTGCCTCAGGAGCAAGGCGCTGATCAGGAGGCACGAAGACCAGCCAACAGTTGGTGCAACGGTGATAGTCACGCCGTGCATCCCGATGAAAATATGGCGTTTCGGCGGATGCACATAGCGGGCAGGTCAGCATCATCGTATCCTTCTGAGCTTGACGACTTGAGCATATAAAAAAACGATCACAACGAGGAGGCCGGCAATGCTGTCAGGTCTGGACCACCTGGTCATCACCGTGACCGATATTTCCCGCGCCGTGGACTTCTATTCCCGGGTTTTGGGGCTGGAGGTGCGCTACCGCGACCGTGAGCGCGTCGACCTGCTGCTCGGCGACGTTGCCCTGCGCCTGCACTGGACCGCCACCGACATCGAGCCCCGGGCCGCCACCCCAACGCCGGGGAGCCTCGACCTCTGCTTGCGCAGCCTGCTGCCGCTGGACGAAGTACAGCGACACCTGGAGGCACTGGATGTCGAGGTGGAGCTCGGCCCGGTCGACCGTCAGGGCGCCACCGGCCCCATCGAGTCGCTCTACCTGCGCGACCCGGACGGCAACCTGCTGGAGATCAGCCGTCCGCTGAAGACGGCCAGCGAATAGCCGCTCCACTGGTATTGTCTCATCTGGCCGGTATCATTGGTGTGACTGGCCAAGTCAGCAACACACCTCGCCATTCACTTGCTGGACGTTACATGACCGATAACCTGCAACCTGATGATAACCGTGACCACCGGGCCGTGACCGACCCGGGGTCGCCCGACACCACCATACCCATAGTCATCTATGCGCTGTTTCTTGCCGGCATCATCAGCGGCGGGCTGACGCAGCTGGTCGGTGTGGTGATCGCCTATGTCTACCGCGGCAAGGGGCCTCACTGGCTCGATGAGCATTATCGCTACCATATCCGCACCTTCTGGATGGCGATGCTCTACTTTGCGGTCTCCGGCCTGCTGACGCTGATCATGATCGGCTTCGTCACCTGGCTACTGGCGGTGATCTGGCTGGTGATTCGCTGCGTGAAAGGGCTCAAGAGCCTGCAGGAAAAGCGCGCGCCCGATAATGTGGATACCTGGCTGTTCTGACGCTCATGAGCGCATCACGACCCCGTTCCAGCGCCATCCAGGCGCGTCTTGCCACCACGCTGTGGCGCACCCTCGCCGGCCGTCGTCTCGCCAGCCTGTGGCGCCTTTCCCGGCTGATCGGTCCGCTGGTGTATCGCCTGAGCCGACGCGAGCGCGACGTCACCGAAATCAATCTCGCCCAGGTCTATCCCGACCAGAGCGCGGCAGCACGTCGTTGCCTGGCCCGGGACAGCCTGACGCACTCCACCGCCACCATGCTGGAGCTGGGCTTCGCCTGGATGGCCGACCCGAACCGGGTCGAGACCTCCATCGTCGAAGTCCATGGCCGGGAGCTGCTCGATGACGCCCGCGCCCAGGGGCGGGGCGTTATCGTGCTGGCGCCGCACTTCGGCAACTGGGAGGTGCTCAACTTCTGGCTCTCCAGCCACTTCCCCTTCACTGCCATGTACGAGCCACCCAAGGTCGAGGGACTCGACCCCGTGACGCGAGAGGGTCGTGAGCGCATGGGCGCCAAGCTGGTACCCACCAACCCACGCGGCGTGGCGGCATTGCTTAAGGCGCTCAAGCGCTGCGAAGCCATCGGCATCCTGCCCGACCAGGAGCCCAACTGGGGCAGCGGCGTCTTCGCCCCCTTCTACGGCCGCCTGGCCTATACCGCTACCCTGCTGCCCAAGCTGGTGGCCCGCACCGACGCGCGTGTCGTTACCGGCGTGGCGCGGCGCATTCCCGGCCGCGGCTTCGCCATCCACTTTCTGGCCGCCGACGAGCAGGTCTACTCTCCTGATGAAGAGCAATCGGCGACCGGTGTGAACGCCTGCGTCGAGGATGCCATCGCCCTGGACCCGGCCCAGTACCAGTGGGAGTACAAGCGCTACCGCAAGGTGATCGAGGAGCAGGAGGGGCATCCGGACCATGGCTCCTTCCGGCTTTACTGAGAGCTGCTGTCTTACCCTACCTGTGGTGCATAAGCCGCGCGGATATCGAGATCTGGGCCGTAAAAGATCCCGGCCACGCGGGCGGCTGACCGGCAGCTGCAGAGGAATTTTAGCATTCCCCCTTTCGCACAACTATTTTCCACCGACTAATAACTCATCAAAATACCATTCTTCACACAGTCCTTCATAATTCCACGCGTTGTAGCAGCAACGTCATTTGACAAGAACAGCTTCTTGCGCTCATTTTCAAGAAAGTCAGCCCCAAAATCTTTCGTCAAGTGGATAGAAGCATAAGTAAGCCCATCAAAATCTTCTCTACTAAAATACCACCCACCTACATAACCGCCTACTTCATAGTAACGAGAGAAAGCCCACTCCATTTTTTTAGAAATCTCGTGCATTTCATTTTCGCACTCGGCTGGAATATAATAACTTATCGCCACCTCCCCCACGTTAACTTGCAACCGCATAACAATCGACTCACCACTCTCACGAGATATATGATAGTACGCATCTATTTGGCCAGGGATATGATTGACCCGTATAGTAGTCTTGCTATTCCTCAATGCCTGCTCAATATCATTGCCATTTACCTTCTTGCTTTCCCACAGCTTAAACTCGCCTTCTGGAAAATCAATAAGCAAACAAGCCCTAGGAAAGGTTTCTAAAAAAAGCCGCTCCGCACGTTTCTGAAGATTTATCACATTGACATCTTTTTCAGAAAAGAAAACCACAATTGCTATCACAATACCTGAGGCCGCGACTTGACCAAGCGACATAGCAACCAATATCCAGTCTTGCCGATTTTCTTTACCAAGAAAATAGACAGAAACTCCTACAGCACTTATAAGAGCAAAAGCAAGAACACTTAAAGCAACAACCTTGACCCAGCTGGGGGCATAAATAAAATTCTTACTCTCCATGAACAAAAACCCCCTAATCAATATGTAAAAAAGCAATAATAAATGAGAAGACAAACAACTTCTCATCTCAAGGATTAACTATCACCACACAAACCAATTATATGCGAGAACAATTATAGAATAACGGATAGCATAATTTTTTACAAAACCATTAGCCAGATAATGGCGGCCTTCACTACCAGCTCCGGCAAATCCCACCATCGCCCACAGCGACTGGGGATGATACAGGGTCGGCATCGGCGACGACGAGGTGGACCTGATCTTTGAGCTGGATGCGTTCAGACAATAGCCGGTCCCAGACATTGGCGGACTGGCATCTTCGCCCTACCCTGCTAGACTGCCTGGACGCTTGACGGGGTGCCGGTGATTCCGGCTGAGATGGCGCAGGGAGCCCAAGGGTGACCTCAGCGCCGATCCCGTGGAACCTGATCCGGGTGAGCAGGGCCGCTGGCCCCGCATGAACCGGCGTAGGGAATCAGGCGAAGGGGTTTGATGACACGTCTCTCTGCGCTCCCCTTCTCTCACGATCTCCCCTGCCCGACTTCAGCCTCGCTCCGGATCCTCGATCACCCGGAGGCTAGATGGGCTACCGCTTTACCGACCTCACCGCCGCCTGCCAGGACGACTGGCGCGCCTATACCGAGCACGACTTCGTGCGCAGCCTCGGGGCCGGTACCCTGGCCGAAGACGCTTTCCGCCACTACCTGCAGCAGGACTACCTGTTCCTGATCCACTTCGCCCGGGCCTATGCCCTGGCCGCCTACAAGAGCCGCACCCTGGCCGACCTGCGTCAGGCCCATGAAGGCTTGAAGGCCATCGTCGACGTGGAGCTGGGCCTGCACGTGGGCTACTGCCGCGAGTGGAACATCAGCGAGGAGGCGCTCGCCAGCCTGCCCGAGGCCCGGGCCACCATGGCCTATACCCGCTATGTGCTGGATACCGGCAATCGCGGCGACCTGCTCGACCTGCACGCCTTACCCATGGCGCCCTGCCCCTGCCCGAAGCGAGCAACGCATGACTCTATCGATGGGAGCAGCCTCCGGCCCCGCCCAGCGCGCCCGACGCACCTGGAACATCGACCAGTGGGGCAGCCCTTTATTGGCCTGACAATTGGTTTGAGAGGCCTTCAGGTCGATGCTGATGATGTCGATACCCTCAGGGTGGGTATTGCGAGCATGATAAACGGCGCCGCTATTGCCTTTTTGACATCAGTATGGGGATTACGAAACAAGGGGCGCTTGACCGGTTAAGTGAGCTACGCTCGCGAATTCCGTCTATTATACAGGAGGGACAGGAATCGACTGATTACTTCCGTTGGCGGAAGGATGCGGAAGCCGCACTAGTTAACTTCTTTTCCCTGTCTGAGGGCAAGCGACACCTGACCGAATTCAAAGACATTCATTCGCAACTGCCCCCGCGGCACGTACAGTCGCTTGATCTCGGCGTCGGGTGGAAGACCTTCGATAAGGCGATGGAGCTGTCCTCGGAGTACTTTAAGTCGGTCGAGCAAGAAATCCAGGATTACTATGAAGACGAGGCAGGCACGCCTCGTGCTAGTGTCGAGGAGTCAGCTCCTGGCAACGTGTTCATTGTGCACGGCCGCGATCAAGCGCTCAAAGAGGCTGTGGCGCGCTTTGTCGCGAAAATAGGCCTGAATCCCATCATCCTGCATGAGCAAACCAACGAGGGGCGAACCCTTATCGAGAAATTCGAGGCGAATGCCTCAGCCGATTTTGCGATCGCTTTGTTCACGCCCGATGACGTAGGCGGGCTGAAGAGCGACACGCCGAGCCTCTCTAACCGCGCTCGTCAGAATGTTCTGTTCGAATTTGGCTACTTCCTTGGCCGACTGGGGCGGAGGCATGCCTGCGCACTAGTGCAAGGAGAAATAGAGCTGCCTTCAGACTATTCGGGAGTCGTGTTCATTCCAGTCGACTCCGCCGGCCATTGGAAGTTCGAGCTTCTTCGCGAGCTAAAGGCGGCTGGGTTTTCCATAGATGCTAACCGGGCTTTGTAGGCGTTTGCCTAACTCAAAGTTGGAGTCGACGGCTCCGTCTTTGGCGAAACCGCGGCTCAACCCGAGCGTTATGTAGATATGGAGTTTTAAATGAACGTCATAGATGTAAGGGCCTTCGAAAGCGATTTTGTAATCTACTTTGGCGGAGAGCCGAAGCGGATTAATGCCTATACGCTAGCCTCATCTTTGGTCTCGATCGCTGACGCCGTTAAAGCGGCTAATACCCTGATTAATCCAGGGTATGATGTTGAAGTCGTTGTCGAGGCATTTGGGGAAGGGAGTTTTAAAGCAAAGGTTCGAACACTATATAGCGGCGCGTCGAACCTTTTTTCAGCTGAAAATCTAAAGACTATAACTCTTAGCGTAGTAGCCGCTTACGTATATCAGCAAACCTTGTCCCCGGACCAAGAAATTAACGTCGTCGTCAATACTGCCGAAGTGATTGTTGAGCAGGGAGACAACAAGATCATCGTGCCCCGTGATGTCCATGATTGTGTTAAGGAAGTCGAAAAGTCCGAAAAATTTACTCAGAGTATTGGCAAGACTTTTGAGGCGGTAGAGAAAGATAAAAATATCGAGAGCATGGGATTCATGCCTAGCTTCGATGATGAGATACCGATTATATTGATACCCAGAGCTCGGTTTGGGCTCATTTCAGCCCCCCCAGAGGTCGAAGACAATCAGCGAGAAGTGCTGGAAGTTGCAGACTTGCATATTTTACGAGCAATTTTGGAGCGTGGGAAGAGAAAGTGGGAGTTCGTTTGGAGAGGGATAAAAATATCCGCACCTGTTCTAGATCAGCAATTCTTCGATGATTTCTTTGCGCATAAGATAATGATCGCTCCTGGTGACTCGATCGAAGTTAGATTAAGAATATATCAGTCGCGCGACCAAGATACCGGCATCTTTACAAATAACAGATATGAGGTCGTCGAGGTATTGCGCCACATCCCGCGGATGAAGCAGGTTGCCTTGCATGATTAGCCACATAACACGGCGCTCCACCCGACCGAGTGCCGCCTAGCGGCCCGCGTCGCATCTTTTGGAATTTAAGTTAATAAAACCTTTCAGAATTTAGGGCTATGATGAATATCGATTATGACTTAACTGAAATAAACAGAACTATTTTCAATTGTATATCTAGGGCTTGTATAGGGGCTGAGCCGTTAGAAGCCCTAATTGTTGAGGGTTCTTTTATTCCAAAAGAAAGCTTGCTATGGGACTACAAAGAAAGTATTAGCTCAGAATCACTTGCTTTAGCCAAGACAGTGCTGCAAATTGTAAGCTTTCATAATACCTGTGGAGGATATCTTGTCTACGGCGTTAAAGAAATTGAGAAAGATAAGGAATTTTCTCCAGCGAATTTAGACTTTTCACAAGTTGATCCAGCCCAATTAAGAAACAAGATAAAGCACTTTACGGGCCGATCGATTGATATCACTTTTAAAGAAGTTAATTACTCTCTGAAGGGGGAGGGGTATAATGCAGGTGTAATATTTATTCCCAAGAGAGAGAAAACATCAAGCCCCGTCTCTTTTATAAAAAATGGACCTGAGAAGAGGCCAGGAAAGCCTCTGTTTTGTCCCGATGAAACTTATTTTAGGCATTTGGATGAGTGCGTTAAGGCTACAACAGCTAGCGATTGGCAAACACTTTTTTCTTCAAGAGAATTCAATCCATCCTATGGCCTAAATAATAAATTAGAGGAAAGCGACCTACTCCAAGTAACACACAACTTGCCGGATAAGAATTTAATTTGTGCAACCTTTGTAGGTCGTGATAGTTTGCTTTCGAGATTGTGGGAATGGCTTTCTGATGATTTGGAATATACAAAAATTCTTTCTGGAGATGGAGGAAAAGGAAAGACATCAATAGCATACCAGTTTTGTCGAACCTTCATCCAATCTTCACCTTCGGGGTATGAAAGGGTCGTTTGGTTATCTGCAAAAGAAAAACAGTTTTCTGGTATTCATAATGAATATTTTGAGTTACAAGAGTCTGATTTTAACAGTTGCCATAGTTTCTTGCTTCTTTTAATAGAAAACTGTGCGATGGCTGTGGAAGAGTACGAAGATGTTTCCACAAAGCAACTAAAGAGAGATTTAAAAGATTCGTTACCGCTATTTCCTTCTATTTACGTAGTGGATGATATTGATTCCTTGGAAGAGGATGAGCAAAGAAAAGTAGTTGATGCTTGTCGTCAGTTAGGATCTAGCAATACGAGATACCTTATAACAACAAGAAAAAAATTGGCATATTCTTCGGATCTATGTATAGATGTTCCTGGGTTTCCAATAGATGATTTTACCTTATATGTAGATTCTCTAGTTAGTAGATACTCGCTAGCAAGTATCAAGAAGGGTGATGTCGCTAGTCTTCATAAAACCTGCGACGGCTCCCCCCTCTTGGCGGCCTCAATACTTCGTCTATACAAACAAGGAGTGCCATTTTCTCAAGCTATAAGGGAGTGGAAAGGAGAAGCTGGTGAAGATGCTCGTAGCGCGGCTTTAAAAAGAGAAATAACTTCGCTGACGCCTGAATCTAAAAGAGTTCTATTGGCAATATTTTATTTTGTAAACTGCTCTTTTACCGAGCTTAAGCAATCTGTGGGAATCGAGAGGATTAAACTAATCGACTGCCTTGAGGAATTACAGTCATTATTTTTGGTTAACGAGCCAAAGTTGATTGATAGTGAGGATCGATATTCTATTTCCAATACGACAGCGCTGATAATATCTGAAATACAGAAAGAGATGGCATTCGATCATAGAAAGTTGAGTACAACTATAAAATCTATGAAAGAAGGACCATCTGTCAAAAAGATTGGAAACACTCGAAAAGTTGGCATAGCTATAAATCAGTCCCTAGCCTTGATAAGGGATGGAAGAATTCCTGAGGCCATTGAGACCGTAGATCAACAGTTGCGATTCTTAAGCGAAAATCCTGATCTCCTCCTTATGAAAGCTCGGTGTATTTCAAGGCTTGACAGTCCAGACTATACAAAAGTAAGAGAATTGTTGCGCCGATCTTATGGCAAGGGACAACGAAAAGAGTTGTTGTTTGATTTATGGTTCAAAACCGAATCTAGCTTGAATTCATCTAATGGAATAATCGAAGTTTCCCAGTTGGCGATTAAAATACAAGATTTTGACAAAACAAAATGGCTTGAAAGGCTAGCTACAGGGCTTGTCTTAAGGTCGAAACATAGAGATGTGATTTCAGGGCTGCAAGACTTAATGGATGCGAGTCTTGCATTAACAAAGTCACTAAACTATCTGGATCGAACATCGAAGGAAATTAGAATTGAGGAGCTAAATAGCTTGCACAACATAATATGGAATAAGCTAGAATTATCTAATAATCACAGTTGGCTAACTTGTTTCGACATGATTCTCGACCTGTTAAAGCGGGGAGATGTTCGAACGAAAATGTTTATTAATGCGAGCAGGTGCTTGGCTGAGACTAGAGCCGAAGGAATACAAACTGAGAAAAAGAAAAATGCATACAACCGCTGCGTTGATAGATTTCTTGAGCTATTAGATGATAGGCCAGAGAAAGATAAGCATGACAGACCGTTTTCTAATATTAGGGATGAGCTTTGTGAAATTTAATTTCGTGCCCCCCCTTTCTCATAACAAACCAAAGCACTCGGACACAGCATACCTGTGCCAGTGTTTGAGGCATTAGTCTCAACCCAGCGAACGCCATGTCCACCAGACGCTTTGCAAAGATATTACATTTTTAATGTGATACCGCCAAGGACCCCACCAGTGATCATCCCCCAAGACGGGCGCTTGCGGCTGGATCGTGAGCGCTTGAAGCAGCATCGCAAGCGGTTGGGCCTGAGTCAGGAGGCGCTGGCCGAGTACTGTTTTGATCGGCGTTTGTGCCTCTCCATCGCTTCCATCAAGCGGGCGGAGAGTGGCAAGGCGGTGCTGTATCGTACCGCGCGCCATCTTGCTGAGATCTACGGCGTTGAGGTCGAGGCGCTGTCGGTGGAGGCCGAGGAGGCTTCCTCCGTGTCCGCCGCCGATGTGGAGGAGATGGAGAGCGCCCGCGTGCTGATCCAGCTCCATGCCATGGGGGCCGATCCGTCGGCGCTGGCGAGCTGTGTTCAGCATTTCGGCGGTAGCCTGGCGGAAGAGGGAACAGCCCTGTTCGGGCTGCCCCGGGCGTACCGAAGCGATGCGCAGCGTGGCTTGTTGTGCGCCGCTACCCTGATGGAGCAGGGCGTGGCCCGCAGCGTTTACCTTCAGGCCGGGCACTGGCCGACGACGACTCCTCCTGCGATAGCGAACGATGCGAGCGGCGTCTGGGTCGAGCGCGGCGTGGCGGTGCAGTTGGCGGAGCGCTTCGTCTTCGACGATGAAGGCGGGGAGTGGCTGCGCTATCGCCATCTCCGGGACGAGGCACATGAGGCCCGCTTCGATCTGGTGGGGCGCCGGGTGGAGCTGGGGCAGCTGCAGGCCATCCTGGAGAGTACCCGGGCCTACCAGGCTGGCCATCTGGTCTATATCCGCGGCGTGGCCGGCATCGGCAAGACGCGCCTCAGCGCCGAGTTTGCCGAAATGGCCGCGGCCCATGCCGATCACCACCAGGCCGAGGTGCTGGACTTCGGTACCCGCGCCGATGAAGGCCCGCTGATGCAGCTCACGCGCTCGCTGCTGCAAACCTCCGGCGAGGGGCAGGGTGAGGTGAAAGGGGAGGGATTTGACGAGGCACAACTGCTCGCCCGCCTCTCCGCACTTCGCCTGCCGGTGGATCATGCCATGCTGCTGCGTCCGCTGCTGGGGTTGCCCCAGCCGGAGGAGGCGCAGTCTCTCTATGCGGCCATGACTCCCGCGACTCGCAGCCAGCGCCTGGTACAGGCGCTGCGCGACGTGCTCCTGGCGCGCTCCATCCATCGCCCCCAACTGCTGGTGGTGGAGGACCTGCACTGGGCCGACGAGGCGCTGTTGGCCACTCTCACCGGGCTGCTGCAGAAGACCCAGGATGCACCGGTGATCTGGCTGTTTACCTCGCGTCTGGAGCAGGACCCGCTGGAGAGCCGACTGCGGCCGCAGCTGCCCGAGCTGCCCCTCACCCTGATCGAGCTGCCGCCGCTTCGCGCCCAGGAGGCCGAGGCTCTGGTAGCCAGCTTCGGCACGGTACCCGCCGAGCATGCTGCCCGCTGCGTGACACAGGCTCAGGGCAACCCGCTGTTCCTGACCCAACTGCTGCTGTTTCACCCCCACCGCAGCCTGCCGGCCAGCCTCGCCAATCTGGTACAGACCAAGCTGGACCAGCTCACCGACCTGGATCGCCGGGCCATGTGCATCGCCGCCGTGATGGGGCAGCGCTTCTCCCTGGCGTCGCTGCAGGAGGTGCTGGGCCAGGCCGATTACCAGCCCGAACTGCCCCAGCGCTACAGCCTGGTTCGCCCGCTGGAAGAGGGCAGCTACCGCTTCGTGCACGACCTGATCCTGCAAGGGATCTACGAAGGCATTCCCAAGATTCAGCGCGACCGCCTGCACCTGCGCTTGGCCGAACTCTACGGCGACGCGGAGCCGGGGCTGCGGGCGCGCCACCTTCATCGCGCGCGCTCCCTGGAAGCGCCAAGTGCCTTCCTGCAGGCGGTAGCGGCGGAAATGGCCCGCTACCGGCACGAGGAAGCCCTGGCCCTGCTGAAGCAGTGCCGCTCCATCGATTATGCGCCGAAGGATGAGTACCGCCTGATGCTGTTGCAGGGCCAGGTGGCGATGGCCACCGGGCACATCCAGGCGGCGCGGGAGCACTTCGAGGCGGCCCGTGTGTTCGCCCGGGAGGAGCGTCAGCGCATTACCGCCGATCTCTGGCTGGCCCGGGTGCTGAATATGCTGGATGCGTTGGAGGCGGAGGAGGCGATACTGGATGGCCTGCTGCCCCTGGCCGAGGCGCTGGAGAACCCCTTGCCCCTGGCCGAGGCGCTCTATCTCAAGGGCAACCTCTATTTCCCCCGGGGCGATTTCGCCACCAGCCGGGCCTACCACACCCGCGCCCTGGAGCAGGCCCGCAGTGGCGGCGACGTGCGCACCGAGATCCAGGCCCTGAGCGGGCTTGGCGATGCGCACTATGCCGAGGGGCAGATGCGAAGCACCCTCGAGATGTTCGACCACTGCGTAACGCTCTGCCGTACCCATGGCCACGCCGACCTTGAAGCCTCCAACCTGTTCATGCTGGGTACGGCACGGATCTATGCCAACGAGACCGACCAGGCCCTCGCCGACTGCTTCGATGCCGCTGAGCTGGGCAAGCGGGTCGGCAATCGGCGCGCCGAGGTGGTGGCAAGGCTCACGGCGGGGTGGATTCTAATTTCCCAGGGCGATCCCCAGGCGGCCGACGAGCAAGTCGAACAGGCGCTGACGGTGGCACGCGGCCTGGGTTCGGGGCGCTTCGAGGCCTTCCTGCTGGAGAGCCGTGCCCGGGTCGAGCTGATGACCGGGCGGCTGGTCGAGGCCCGAGCCAGCATCGAGCGGGCCTGGCAGCTGGTGGAACAGCATGGGCTGAAGGCTTTTATCGGCCCTTGGGTGCTGGGCACCCGGGCGCTGCTGGAAGAGGCGCCCGAGACACGCCTGGCGACTCTGAAACAAGGCGAAGCGCTGCTGGATGCCGGCTGCGTGGGGCACAACGGCTATCGCTTTCTGATTGCCGCGGCGGAGGTCAGTCTGCTCGACCGGCGGCCCGACGCGGCGCGCCACTATGCCCAGCGCCTTACACGGCTGATGGCGGCTGAACCCTGCGCCTGGGGTGAGTACCACCGGGCCCTGATCGAGGCACATGCCGACTGGCTGGAAAGCGGCCGCGGGCAGGAAAAGAAGAGCGACGAGGCGAGCGCCCTGGAAGCCCTACGGGTGTGCTGGCACCGGGGCGAAGCCGCTGGCCTGCTGATGACTCTGCCTTGCCTTGCTGCCAGGCGGTGCTAGCCGCAAGGGGTTAGTACGACGCTCAGGTGCCGCCAGCAGCAGGGCGACGAGGTGCGCCGATTGCTCCAGGCACTGCTCCTGCAGGCCGGCACCGCGTGTCCAGCCCCCGGCAAACAGCAATGGGCAACCATCCTGATGACCCTCGAAGCGCCGCCGGGTGGTGGTCTGGTTATAGTGCTCGATCTCCGCTTGCGCCTCCAGGCAGTTGGCATCCAGCACGTTGTGCTTGAACAGGGTCCAGGCCTTGGCCTCCAGGGTGGGGTCCAGCGGCGGCAGCCGGTCTCGGTAGCCGGCCTCGCCGGGGTCGGTGGCCGCCAGCGTTGCGGGTGCGTCCAGCGGAGAGGACTGCCGCTCGAGCATCTCGCTGCGGGGAATCCGGTTGAGATCGTCCACCAGGGAGACGAAGAACTGCGGCAGGCCGGCCTGATTGTAGGCAGGGTTCTCGGCATCGTTTTGGTGGCGGTTCGCCACGTAGTCGATACGGTAGGGGAAGAAGGTGTCTTCCGGGTTGCGCACCTCGATGTTGTAGGTCCGCCACAGGTTGCGATTGGCCGGCAGTCGGCCGGCGGCGGTGTGGCAGACGCTGAAGCTGCGGGTGTAGCGCACCTTGCCGAGGATGTGCTGCAGCGCCCGCTGGGTGTCGCTCAGGCTGTCGCCGAACGTCAGCAGCGGCAGGGCGTCTTCGGCATGGGTGGCCATGATCAGCAGGTCGGCTTCCCAGCGGCGTTCACCGGGATCACGCTCCGTCAGCGTCACGCCCTGGGTCGAGAGGCTTGCCTCTACCTCGATGCCGCGCAGGATCTCAACGCGGGGACCCGGCGTATTCGGGCTGGTGATGTGCGCGGCCAGGGCCTCCAGCCAGTGCTGGGCACCGTGCTCGAAGTAGCGGCGGTCCGGGGGCGAGCCGCCCTCCTGAATGCGGTAATACTCGAAGGGGGCCTGGAGCGGCATACCGCCTGGGCCGCGGTCGTCGGCAAAATACATGGCCGAGATGCGGGGGTAGTAGATGGTCTGTCGGATACGCTCCAGCCGCACCGGAAGCTCGGGGTCCTGCCAGTCGATGGTAACGCTCAAACGCTCGGCCGCCGCGGCCAGCATATCGGCGGGGACGGCGATACAGGCGTCGAAGAAGTCATCCACCGTATAACGCGGCGTAATGCGGCGATTCTCCACCAGGTCGATGGCGCTTTGGTGGACCACAGGGATCAGCAGCGCCAGCTGGCCTCCATCGACCTTGCTCAACTCGTGGTTCGGGTCGCTGACGCCGCGGAACAGGTCCTTGTCATCGGTCAGGGCGATGCTCCCGTCACGGCTGAAATAGCTCTCGGTGTTCTCCAGGGGCTTCATGCGCTCCAGCTCGCCGATCTCGCTGAGTATCGTGCGCAGCCGGTGGTAGGTGGCCAGGTTGACGTCATTGACCCCCAGGTCGGCCCAGCGGCGATAGGGCGAGTCGGGCTTTCCGGGATGGCGCCGACAGCCCAGGTCGACCCACACCGTCTCGGCGTTGCCGCCCAGGGTGGTCTTGCGCTCGAAGATGGTGACCTCGAGCTGCCGAGCCGCCTCGCTGCCGAACGTTTCCCTGCCGAACCTTTGCAGGTAGTAGGCCAGCGACAGGCCGGAGACCCCGCCGCCGATGATGGCGACTCGCAGCGGTGCATGGTCCATGGTGGTGCCCCCAGGAAATTGTTTCCCCAAGAATCCATCAAGAGCACGTCGCAACCAAGGGCCTAAGGTGAGCTGATACCGAAGTGATCCGTTGCGCTTCGAGCGGCCCTTTGCAGCGCTTGTGGTGATACCGAGGTGATGCGGTCGGCATGAGGTATCTGGGTTGAAATGCTTAGGACAGGTAAGCCGCGGTCGGTTTCCGACCGTCGATATCCACGATATCCGCACAGGTAACTACCGATGAACGCTCCTCTGATCATCGACAAGCAGCTGATTGCCCATGACTTCCGTGTCGCTATGCATGGCAAGCTCGAACCGGAGAAGATCTATGATGTCACCAAGACATTGGTCGCCTCCCGGAAGTCCTATCCCGCCAAGGGCAGCCTGGCCAGCCTGATCTTCTATCTCAAGTTCCAGCTCAACATCACCGATGGCAAGAGCTTCGACGGCCATGCCGGCAGCGCCTCCTCACCGGGCGGCGGTACCTTCTTCGGGCACGTCTACACCGACGATCTCGAGCGGCTCTATCGCGATACCGTGAGCTTCGAGTTTCAGGCCACGCCGGTCTACCTGAGCATCCTGTACTTCGACAGCCACAGCAAACTGCTGGGCCACTTTCAGACGGGGGCCGTCTCCATCGTCACCGGCGTTGGTGGTGGCAAGGGTAAGTGGCACTGAGTTACTCACCTGGGCTTCACTTGGTTCACACCCGGGAGCGCCCTGGCCGCTCCCGGAGCCATGCGAAACGGCAAAATCGCATCATGTTCTTATTAGCGCGCTATGGGCCAGATAACACATGCCGCCGACGCGATTACCGCCTTCGTCCACCAGGGGATCACTTGATGACAGTTTCTCCTCCCCCCATCCCACCCGGCATCAGGTTACTTGCGGCGGCCGGTGATCAGCAGGTATTCCCGACGGATATGAATACCGGCGTCCGCGGTGTATTTCCCGTGGTAGCTGTCGATATCCTTCCGGAAGGCTTCCTGCTCACTGGCGGAGAGGTTGTCCATCACTTGGCGGATGGGCCCGAAACCGCGTGCATACCAGTCCCAGGCATCGTTCACGTTGTCGAAATAGTGGTTGTTGATCCCAGGCTCGAACCACAGCTCAAAGTCCTCTCCCAATAGGGCCCTGGCGTGATCCGGGTCGCCCCAGGCCAGCGGCGAGGGTTCGGGAGGCGGGTCCCCGCTGTGCTTGCCGATCACTCCGAAAAAATCCAGCACCGCACCTTCGGCGGCCCATACGGCCAGCGACAGGCGCCCGCCCGAGCGGCAGACCCGTGCCAGTTCGCGGGCTGCCTGTGCCTGGTCGGCGGCAAACATCACCCCGAAGGTGGAGATCACACCGTCGAAACTGCCATCCTCGAACGGCAGCTGTTCGGCATCCGCCTGCTGGAAACGGATCGGTGGCTGCATGTGGGCGGACAAGTCCTTGGCGGCGTCCAGCAGCCTTGAGGCAATATCCACTCCTGTTACATGCGCTCCGTATCGGGCTGCATTGCGGGCGCTCCAGCCCGTGCCGGTTGCGACATCGAGAACATGCTGTCCGGGTTGTGGGTTGAGCCTCTGCGCCGCATGGGCGAGGGCATCCGACACGCCGAAGCTGATGTTGTCATAGTGCTGCCCGCCAAGGTCCCAGGTACGGGCCGCGGCCTCATGGTGAGGCCGGACCGCAACCCCNGCGATACGGCGGGGCTCTAGCAGCCCCGGCAACACCGCCGGGAGGCCTGCGGCCTCCAGTCGCGACGGGAACCGGCGCTCCTACAGCGAAGACTCATAGACAAGTCTCTATTGGAGCGCTCGGCCTGGCACAGCCGGCCTTCTACATTGCACCTCAAACAGCACCCGACAAGCCACCTATCTTCAGGAGGCAGTGCCGCCGATAGTGAGTTCATCCAGCTTGAGCGTCGGCTGGCCCACCCCCACCGGCACCCCCTGCCCGTCCTTGCCACAGACGCCGATCCCGGTATCCAGCTCCAGGTCGTGGCCGATCATCGAGACCCGTCCCATGGCCTCCGGGCCGTTGCCGATCAGCGTCGCGCCCTTGACCGGCGCGGTGATGCGGCCGTCCTCGATCAGGTAGGCTTCGCTTGCCGAGAAGACGAACTTGCCCGAGGTGATATCCACCTGCCCGCCACCGAAGCTGACGGCATAGATGCCGCGCCTGACGCTCTTGATGATATCGGCCGGCTCGTCCTGGCCGGCCAGCATGTATGTGTTGGTCATGCGCGGCATCGGCATATGGGCGAAGGATTCGCGACGGGCGTTGCCGGTGGGCGCCATCCCCATCAGCCTGGCGTTGAGCTTGTCCTGCATGTAGCCGGTGAGAATGCCGTCCTCGATGAGCGGCGTATACTGCCCCGGCGTGCCCTCGTCATCCACGCTCATGGAGCCTCGCCGATCGGCCAGGGTGGCATCGTCGACCACCGTCACGCCGGGGGACGCGACGCGCTCGCCCATGCGCCCGGCAAAGGCCGAGCTTCCCTTGCGATTGAAGTCGCCCTCCAGGCCATGCCCCACCGCCTCGTGCAGCAGGATGCCCGGCCAGCCTGGCCCCAGTACCACCGGCAATTGTCCCGCCGGCGCATCCACCGCATCGAGGTTGACCAGTGCCTGGCGCACGGCTTCCCGGGCATAGCGCTCGGCCACGTTCTCGTCGCGCAGGCGAGCCATGGCATAGCGCCCACCGCCGCCCGCGCTGCCACGTTCGCGACGCCCATTCTTCACCGCGATCACGCTGACGTTGAAGCGCACCAGCGGCCGGATATCCGCCGCCAGGGTGCCGTCGCTGGCACGAACCAGGACGACTTCGTGGACGCCGGAGAGCGACGCACTGACCTGGGAAACCGAGGGGTCGGCGGCGCGAGCCGCGCGGTCGGCTTCCTTGAGCAGGGCGATCTTCTCCTCGGCCGAAAGGCCGGAGAGGGGATCAATCGCGTCGTAGCGTACGCTGGCCTGGCTGATCACCCGGGGCGCTGCCGACAACGCAGCGCCGCTGCGCACGATGCCAGACGCCGTACGCCCCGTCTCAGCCAGGGCATCGGCCGTGATCTGGTTGGAGTAGGCGAAGCCGGTCTTCTCACCGGCCATGGCGCGCACGCCTACGCCGCCATCGATGTTGTAGCCGGCCTCCTTCACCTCCCCATCCTCCAGCACCCAGCTCTCGTGCCAGCTGCGCTGGAAATAGAGGTCGGCGTAGTCGACGCCGGGAGTGAGCACGTGCCTCAGGCCGGCATCCAGCGACTCGAGGCCGAGGCCGCCGGGACGCAGCAGGATATCGGCGGCGGTATCGAGCATGGCTTGCGGTCGTGTCGTCATTCGGCGGTTTCCAATGTGATCTGCGGCGAGGTCCAGGGACCACGCACGCGGTAGTGAATTCGGGTGACCCGGTCGATGGCGCGGCCGAAGAGGCGATCGGCGATGAACAGGGCACCGCCCACCACCGGGGCCCCGGCAATAACGGCGGCCAGGGGCAGGCTGCTGCTGACTGGAACTGTGACGCCCAGCCGCTGGTCGAGTTCCCGCCTGACCAGGTCGACGGTACCATCGAGCGTGAAGCTGGTTGCCGGTCCGCTGATATTCACGGGTCCCTGAGTTTCCAGCACGCCTGCATACAAAGTAGCGGCACCGACCACATGATCGAAAGCCGTACCCTGCCCGGTCACGTCGGAAAAGTCCATTCGCAACCGGCGTACGAGGTTGTCGACGTTGAGCAGGCCGACCAGCCTGGCCGTGGGTGACTCCAGGTTGACGAAGCGCCCATTGCGCAGCTCCACGTCGATATTGCCACGTGAGCGGGCCAGGGCGAACTGCCACGGCGCCCCCGGCCAGGCAAGCTGGCTCCTGACTCGGGTTTCCCCGCTGCGAATGGCCACCGGCTGACCGAATGCCTCCAACGCCGAGCCCAGGTCCCGGCCGTCCAGGGAGAGCCGTGAGCGGGTAAGGCTATCGCCCGGACCGGCGGACTCCCAGATTACTTCACCATGGGCCGAGACCTGTCCCAGGGTCAGGCCCAATGGCGACACGGTCAAGCGGTCCGGCCCGCTCTGCCAGCGAGCCGTCAAGGGTCCCATCTGACGCCCCTGGTACTGAATATCGGCAATCCGCAGGCGTCCGTGAGGTAGCTGGCCGACCCAGCTTGGCAGCGGCGCGGGGTCGGTTGCCACGTCGATTTCGTCCAGCAATGCACCCACGCCCTCCTGTTGCGCCGGCATCAGACCGTCCAGGGTCAAGCGCTGCAGGGCAATATCGAGGGGGTCGGCCAGCGTGGGTCGGTAGTCAAGGTGGCCGGTCAACAGGCTGGAATCCATGTTCACACGCCATCCCCCTCCCGCCTGAGGTTGGGCCGAGGCCGTCGCCGCCCCCAGGCAACCATCCGGGCCTACCAGGCAAGCCGTCTCCAGCCTCAGCCTGCGCAACGGAGACTCGCTGGCCGCCGCTTCCCCGGCGTCCGCCAGCGAAGCCAGGACACCGCCCCACTCCCTGAAGTCGAGACGGGACTGGTAGAGATCCAGATCCCAACCCTCACCGTCGGGCCAGGCCGGAGAGCTGGGCCAGCGCCCCAGCCAGGCCTGCCCCTGGCCGCCGCCCGCTCCCGGCGTGTCCCTCCAGCGCACCCGCAGCTCGCCACCCAGCTCGGCTTCTACGCTTCGCCTGTCCAGGTCGGCGTCGACCCACAGGGAGCGCGTTTCTCCCGACGCCTTTCCGAGCGGGGCCGGCAGATTAATGGCCAGGCCCTGCAGGCCGCTCTCCAGGCGAAACGTGTTGCGCTCACCTGTGCGCAGTCTTCCCTGCCAGGGCAGCCGGCCGGATAGCAGTGGCCCGAGGTCGGGCATGGCGTCAAGCTCCAACAGGCGGGCTACGTCGATGGCACCTTCGAGATCAACCCTGCCAGCGCGGGTATCGATATCCGCCGCAAGAGGGCCACCCAGCAGGCGAGCCTCCAGCCGCCCCTGGAGCCCACCCTCCTCCTCGCCTCGCTGACGCCAGCCCAGCGGACCGCTGACGTCGCGCAATGTGACGCCAAAGTCCCGGTGGGTCAGTTGCTCCAGCGCCACCGTGGTCTCGAGGTCCAGCGCCATGTTTTCGGGCTCGCCGAGAGGCAGGCCAAGGAGCAGCTCACCGGTGGCCCCACCGACGCCCCGCCATGGATCGACCAGCTCCATACCCTCCACCGGCATGGCCCCGAGATACCGCCGCAGCGCGTCGACATCGGCCATCAGGTCACCGCTCACCGCCAGATATTCATCGGCAAGGGTGACGCGGCCGCGACGCACTTCGACGCCGAGGCTTTCGGCATAGTGGACATCGGCCTCCAGGGTATCGATACCCAGTTGCAGCCGGCCTTCGACCTGATCAAGGGCCGGCCAGCCGGGAGCGAAAGGCAGCCGGCCACGCTCGATATCCAGGTCCAGTGCCATGCTGGGAGGTACACGCTCCCCTTCTCTGAACATCGGCAGGTGGAGCTTGAAAGAACCGTTGGGTACGAAGCCCGCCACGCCGGAATCCAGCCACTGCCCGAGCTCATCGCCGAGCACGCCGATCGGCAGCCAATCCATGAGGGGACGCTCCAGCGCGTCGGCGTCACGGAACCTCAGGTCCAGCCCCAGGCCACCGCGCAGATCGCCGCCGACGACCAGCCCGAAGCCACCCTCCACCTCGGCTCCCTGCCAGCCTGCCTTCAGGCGGCGTCCGCTGACAAAGCTGCGCGGCCCGTCATAGGACCAGCTGACCACTCCACTGGCGTGGGACAGCGCCATGGGCTCGGCAAAGATCCGCGGCAGTTCGAAAACCGGGTCCTCGACGCCGACGAAATGCACGCGACCGGAGAGGTCCCGTGCCTCGACCCAGGCATCCAGCGGCCCGCCGCCCGGCACTTGTTGCCAGGCGGAGACGGCAACCTGATGGACCGCAGCTCGCGCCACCCAACTGCCGTTTTCACGTCCCACCCCCAGGCCCGCAACCAGCCCACGAGGGTCGAGGGTCTCGATGACTCGGGTCAGCCCTTCGGGCAGCAGGACCCGCTCGCGCCATGCGGCAAGCGAAGCGAGATCGAATTCACTGGTGTTGAGCCACCACTCGTCCGCCGCATGCCGCAGATGCCAGTAGCGCGGCAGCGCCGGCCCCGGCGCTGCCGTCGGAGCCCCAAGTTCGGCCCAGTCGGTAGCCTCGGCATCGCCCTCAAGCCAGGCCTCCCAGCCATCCTCGCCGCGCAACAGTTGCCCACGCGCCTTGAATGGCTCGGTCAGAATAAGATCGCCACCACGCCGCAGCGCCAGTCGTGGCACATCAAGATCCAGCCGGGCATCTGCCAGCGCTCCCCGGTGCCAGCGCCCCCATAGCCGAGCGTCCCCCTCGGCTTCCTCCAGCCGCAGGGGGTCATCGAAGGCAAGTAGCTCGACCAGTCCAATCAGCGTCTCGAGCTTCATGTCGGCCTGAAGGGCGGCACTGAAGTCACGCAGCCCACCAGGACCCGGGAAGACGTTCAGGGCAGCCACCAAGGCAGGCTCATCCTGGCCTTCGAGATGCACCTCCCCTTCGAGATGGGCATGACGCTCGTCGCCGGTGAGCAGAAGCCGAGGGGCATGCATCTCCACCCGCTCCTGCTGGCCATGCAGGACCAGGCGAACGTCATCGGCCCAGGCACGCTGGCGCAGCAGCACCCCTATCCAGAAATCAAGGTTTTCCAGATCGAAATCGCCCTTGGGCATGAATTCAGGGGGAATGTCAGCGGGATCAGGCCAGTGCCAGCTGCCCTGCGCATCCTGGTAGAGGTGCAACGTCAGTCCACTCAGCCTGGCATCCTCCACCACCAGGAAACCGTTCCTGAGAGTAGCAGAGGTATTCAAGCGCAGACTGGCATGCTCGACTTCCAGTAGCGGCAATCCGTCGGGCCCGCGCTGACTGCGGATGGTCAACCCACCGCCCTGAATCAAGGGATCGACCCCGGCCAGGCGGGCTTCCATGCGCGCCAGGTCGACCACGGCACCCGAACGGGCCTCCAGCAAGCGCTCGACCCGCGGCGCGAGCTCGTCAACCTGTGTCAGGGCAAGGCGCAGCACCAGCACTACCAGAGCCAGCAGCCCCAGCACGATGGCCACCAGCGTCAAGGCCCAGCGGCCTACCAGACGTATCGGATGCATCGCGGCGTCACATCAGCACGATGTCGTACTGCTCCTGGGAGTAGTGGTTCTCCACCTGAAAGCGGATGGTCTTGCCGATGAAGGTTTCCAGATCGGCCACCGCCGCGGACTCCTCGTCGAGCAGACGATCCACCACCGACTGAGAAGCCAGCACCATGTAGGTCTCCGCGCTGTAGGCGCGCTCCTCGCGCAGGATCTCGCGGAAGATCTCGTAACAGACCGTCTCGGCGGTCTTCAGCGTGCCACGCCCTCCACAGGTTGGACAGGCCTCGCACAGCGTTTGCTCCAGGCTTTCCCGGGTACGCTTGCGCGTCAGCTGAACCAGCCCCAGTTCGGTCACGCCGGTACACTTGGTCTTGGCATGGTCACGCTCCAGCGCCTTCTCCAGCACACGCAACACCTGCCGCTGGTGCTCCGTCTCCTCCATGTCGATGAAGTCGATGATGATGATGCCACCCAGGTTCCGCAGGCGCAGCTGCCGGGCGATGGCGTTGGCTGCCTCGAGGTTGGTCTTGAAGATGGTCTCTTCGAGATTGCGATGACCCACGTAGCCACCGGTATTGACGTCAATGGTCGTCATCGCCTCGGTGGGATCGATCACCAGGTAGCCGCCGGACTTCAGCTGCACCTTGCGCCCCAGGGCCTTGATGATCTCATCCTCGACGCTGTAGAGATCGAAGATGGGACGCTCGCCGGGGTAGTACTCGATGCGAGCCGAGGAGTCGGGCATGAACTCTTCGGCGAATTCGATCAGCTTGACGTAATTCTCCCGCGAGTCGATACGCACCTTCTCTATGTCGTCACGCATCAGGTCGCGCAGGGTACGAATGAACAGGGGAAGGTCGTCGTAGATGACGCTGGGAGAGGGGGCGGAGACCTTGCGCTCGCTGACCTTGCGCCACAGTCGCAGCAGGAAATGCATGTCGGCGAAGAGCTCTTCCTGCCCCACGTTCTCGGCTGCGGTGCGAACGATGAAGCCTCCGGTGACCTCGATATCCTGCTCGAGCTGGCAGCGTTCCAGCAGTTCACGCAAGCGCTCGCGCTCGCGCTCGTCCTCGATGCGCTGGGAGACGCCGTGATGCGGGGAGTCCGGCATATAGACCAGGTAGCGTGACGGCACCGACAGGTGAGTGGTCAGGCGCGCACCTTTGGAACCGATGGGATCCTTGGTGACCTGGACCACCAGGGACTGCCCTTCGCTGAGCAGCTGGCCGATGGCGACCTGCTCCTCTGAAGGGGTGCCCGGTGGCATGACCTCATGGACATGGATGAAGGCGGCACGGTCCAGGCCGATGTCGACGAAGGCTGCCTGCATGCCAGGCAGAACCCTTACCACCCGTCCCTTGTAGATGTTGCCGACGATGCCTCGTCGGCGTGTACGCTCGATGAGCGCCTCCTGAAGCACCCCGTTTTCCACCACGGCTACCCGGGTTTCCATCGGCGTCAGGTTGATCAGTACTTCGCCGCTCATGCGGAAATCCTTGTCCAGTCAGTCTTCGAAGCATTATGACATAGTGCGGTCGACAGACAGGGCGTTATCGGCCGCGACGGTTCCACAGCGGCACGCCCTGTCGCGACAGGAGCCTCGCGGTCTCGAACAGCGGCAGCCCGACCACAGCAGAATGACTGCCCTCGATGCGCTCGATGAAGATCGCGGCCAACCCCTGGATGGCATAGCCGCCGGCCTTGTCGGCGGGCTCACCGGTGGCCCAGTAGGCTGCTATCTCGTGCTCGTCGATGTCGCGCATGACGACCCGCGTCGTGACACAGGCTTCCAGCATACCTGCCGGCCCGGACACCGCCACTGCTGTCAGCACCTGGTGAGCACGCCCCGAAAGCCCGCGCAGCATGGCGGCTGCATGCGGTTGGTCGCGCGGCTTGCCCAGTATGACTCCATCGCAGACCACTGCCGTGTCGGATCCCAGCACGGGGAGGGAGGTTAGCCCGGCACCGGCTAACGCCTTCTGGCGTGCCAGACGAGCAACGTAGGCATCGGCGGCCTCGCCGGCAATAGGTGTCTCGTCGATATCGACCGGGCAAACCTCGACCTCGACTTCAATAGACGACAGCAGTTCCCGCCGGCGCGGCGATGCCGATGCCAGGCACAGGACAGCAGCGGTGGGCGAATCGCTCATGCAGATGGAACTCCTAATCAGCCAGTGCCAGCAAGACGGCGCTCCATCGCCTGAAACATGGTGGTCAGCCAGGGCCAGAGCACGGCACCGATCAGCGAAGGCAGCAGAAAGGCAAGATGCATCGAGAAGGGGCCGAACAGAGTCCGCAGCCACTGCTCGACAAGCTGAACCAACCCCAGCAATACCAGGATCAACAGCGACTGCTGAAGAAGGGAGTAGGTGCGAAACCGCGGATAGACCAGCGCCGCCAGGAAGGCCAGTAGCGAGAGCGTCAGGGCATTCTGTCCCAGGGGGGCGCCCTCGATCAGGTCCAGCAGGATGCCCAGCACGAAGCCATGGAAAACCCCGACCCGGTCAGGAGCCGACATGCACCAGTAGATGAGCATCAGTCCCAGCCAGTCGGGACGCCATATCTGCCACCCTTCGGCCAGGGGCATGACCTGGAGGCTGAGTGCCAACAGCAGCGTCAGCCAGACCCAGGGCAGCGCGGTGCGAGGGGAGCTTGCCATTAGTCTGTCTCCTCCTCGCTCGCCGTGTCACCGACGGACTGTTCTGCAGGAACCTGTACGGCAGGCGCCCGTTCATCAATGAGCCGATCCGGCTCGGTATCCCAGGCCTCGTCATCCGGTACCGCCACGGGGTCGGGGGGAAACAGCAGCAGGAAGTGGCGTGACCGCTGCAACAAGGCAACGGGAGCCGCGCTGACCCGGGCGAAGGGCTGGCCGGGATCATGTACCACCTCAGTGATCCGTGCCACCGGATAGCCGGCAGGGAAGCGCCCGGCGAGGCCCGACGTCACCAGCAGGTCACCCACGCGAATATCAGCGGTATCCGGCACATGCAGTACCCGGAGCACATCATACTGGCCGCTGCCCTGCAGAATGAAGCGCAACCCGTTGCGATTCACCTGCACCGGTAGTGCATGGCTGGCGTCCGCCACCATCAGCACCCGACTGGAATAAGCGGAAACCGCAGTTACCTGGCCTACCAGGCCCGAAGCATCCAGCACTGGCTGCCCCTCATAGACGCCATTGCGTCGGCCACGGTCGATGACCATCTGGTGATTGAAGGGGTCGGGGTCCAGCGAGAGCAGCTCTGCGGTGATGTAGGGAGACTCCTTGCGCGCCGCTGCTCCCAACAGCTCCCGCAGGCGTACGTTCTCGGCCGTCAGGCTGGACATATGTTGCACTCGATGGGAGAGGTGCAGGATCTGCTCTCGCAAGCGCTGGTTCTCTTCCACCAGGGCACGCTGGTCCGAGAGGGCCAGGGAGCCCCAGGCCAGGACATCGCTGGGCACGGCAACCAGCCACTGGATCGGTGCCACCACGGTGGAAAGCTGGGCGCGCACCTCCTCCATTCGCGTGAGGCGATGATCGGCGAACATCAGGGCGGAGGCGACCAGCGCACACAGCAGCATGCGATAGCCCGGTACCGATCCGTGAGAAAACAGCGGCTTAATGGCGAATCTCCCCCAGGTCTCCTCATACGCTTTGCCGGTATCAGGGAAGGTCTGAAGCCGTCACCGAGCGGTCGAGCACAGGCGCATGGAGCACGGCGGGCCATGCGAGCAACTAGGCTGCATGGACCGGCTCGCAAGGTACCACCGCACGACGAAGCGCCCCGACCGCTCGGGCACTTGCGGAAAAGGCCTAGTCGCTGGACAGCAGTTCGAAGGTATGGCGGTCGATCATCTCCAGCGCCTTGCCGCCACCCCGGGCGACGCAGGTCAGCGGATCCTCGGCGACGATGACCGGCAGCCCCGTCTCCTCGGCAATCAGCTTGTCCAGATCGCGAAGCAAGGCACCACCGCCGGTCAGCACCAGGCCACGCTCGGCAATATCGGAAGCCAGCTCGGGCGGAGACTGCTCCAATGCACTCTTGACCGCAGCGACGATGGAAGCCAGCGTCTCCTGCAGAGCATCGAGAATCTCATGGGAATTGAGGGTAAAGCTCCGCGGAATGCCCTCTGCCAGGTTGCGACCGCGCACATCGATCTCGCGCAGCTCGCCGCCGGGATAGGCGCAGCCGATCTCTTCCTTGATGCGCTCTGCGGTGGCCTCGCCGATCAGGCTGCCATAGTGGCGTCGAACATAGGCGGTAATGGCTTCGTCGAAGCGGTCGCCACCAACGCGGATGGACTCGGAGTAGACCACCCCATTGAGCGAGATAATGGCGATTTCGGTGGTACCGCCACCGATGTCCACCACCATGGAGCCCTGGGCGTCGTCCACCGGCAGACCAGCCCCGATGGCAGCGGCCATGGGCTCCTCGATCAGGAACACCTCGCGGGCACCGGCACCTTCGGCCGACTCCTTGATGGCGCGCCGTTCGACCTGGGTCGACATGCAGGGCACACAGACCAGCACGCGCGGACTGGGCGTGAGGAAGGTGCTCTGATGAACCTTGCGGATGAAGTGCTGAAGCATCTGCTCGGTGACGGTGAAATCGGCGATCACCCCGTCCTTCATCGGCCGTATGGCGGTAATATTACCCGGCGTACGACCCAGCATACGCTTGGCATCGGCGCCGACGGCGGCCACGCTGCGCATATTGCCGGACTGGCGAATGGCCACCACCGACGGCTCGTCAAGCACGATGCCGCGACCACGGACGTATATCAGTGTATTGGCCGTACCCAGATCGATCGATAGATCGCTGGAGAACAGCCCCCTCAAGCGTTTGAACATGGACGTCGTTACCTAGTGCAGACCGGGGACCCTTGTGCGGATGCAAACGGTATCATCGCCGCCCCCTCTCAGCAAGCGACATGCCACGCCCATTGCCTCGAGAAGAGTGCCCGCGGCACGTCGAATGTGGTACCTTTTCCCGCTATTCAACACCCCCAATCCGTGCGAGGACACCCAGCCCATGGCGCTTGAACACGCAGACGTGCAGCGGGCCGCCCACCTGGCCCGACTTGGCCTGAACGACGACGAGGCAGCCGGCTATGTCGACGATCTTGGTCGTATTCTTGAAATGGTCGACATGCTTCAGGCCCTCGACACCGATGGCGTAGCCCCACTGGCCCACCCCCTGGATGCCACCCAGCGCCTGCGTGCCGATGAAGTCACCGAGAGCGACCAGCGCGATGAATTCCAGCGCTGCGCACCCGCCGTCGAGAACGGACTTTATCTGGTGCCCCGGGTCGTCGAATGACCGCACGCACGCTCCTTCTTCCGATAACGGCACGCCTTCATGGAGCCATGCCGCATGCATGACAAGACGCTTGTCCAACTCGCCCGGGCGCTCGACGCCGGCGAGTTCTCCAGCCGCGAGTTGACCCAGCACCTGCTGGGCCGCATCGATCGCCTCGATGGTGAACTGAACAGCTTCATCACCGTCACCTTCGACCAGGCCCTGGCCGCCGCCGACGCCGCCGATGCCATCCGGGCCAAGGGCAACGCGGGGCCGCTCACCGGCCTGCCGCTGGCCCTCAAGGACATCTTCTGCACCCGTGGCGTGAAGACCAGCTGCGGCTCGAAGATGCTCGACAGCTTCGTTTCGCCCTACGACGCCACGGTGGTCGAGAAGCTCAGGGCCGCCGGCACGGTGAGCCTGGGCAAGACCAACATGGACGAGTTCGCCATGGGCTCCTCCAACGAGAACAGCCACTACGGCCCGGTGCATAACCCCTGGGACCTCACCGCGGTTCCCGGCGGCTCCTCGGGAGGCTCCGCCGCCGCAGTCGCCGCCGGACTGGTGCCGGCGGCAATGGGCACCGATACCGGCGGCTCGATTCGCCAGCCCGCGGCCTTCTGTGGCATCACCGGTCTCAAGCCAACCTATGGGCGGGTGTCGCGCTACGGCATGATCGCCTATGCCTCCAGCCTTGACCAGGCTGGCCCCATGGCGCGCACCGCCGAGGATTGCGCACTGCTGCTGAGCGCCATCGCCGGCCATGACCTGCGCGACTCCACCTTCGTTGCCCGCGGCGTTCCCGACTACTCCGGAGAACTCACAGCACCGCTGAGCGGCCTCAAGATCGGCCTGCCTCGCGAATACTTTGGTGACGGCCTCGACCCGGCAGTGGAGAAGGCAACCCGCGAGGCGATCGCCGTCTTCGAGTCCCTTGGCGCCAGCGTGCGCGAGGTGAGCCTCCCGCACACCCACTACGCCATCCCGGCCTACTACGTCATTGCCCCGGCCGAGGCCTCCTCGAATCTGTCACGCTTCGACGGGGTGCGCTTTGGCCATCGCTGCGACAACCCGGCCGACCTGATCGACCTCTACAAGCGCAGCCGCGCCGAGGGCTTCGGCGACGAGGTGAAACGACGCATCCTGATCGGCACCCACACCCTCTCCGAGGGCTTCTTCGATGCGTACTACAAGAAAGCCCAGCAGGTGCGGCGGCTGATCCGCCAGGATTTCCTCGACGCCTTCGAGGAGGTTGACGTGCTGATGGGGCCTGCCTCACCCACGCCGGCCTTCGACCTGGGGGCCAACAAGGATCCGGTGTCGATGTACCTGCAGGACATCTACACCATCGCCGTCAATCTGGCCGGCATCCCCGGTATCAGCGTGCCGGCGGGCTTCGTGGGTGATCGCCCGGTGGGCCTGCAGATCCTCGGCAGCCACTTCACCGAGGCACGGCTGCTCAACGTCGCCCATCAGTTCCAGCAGGCCACCGACTGGCACCGTCGTCGTCCCGCCTTTGCCGAGGAGAACGCCTGATGCAATGGGAAACCGTGATCGGGCTGGAGGTCCATGTCCAGCTCGCCACCCGCTCGAAAATCTTTTCCGGCGCGTCCACGGCCTTCGGCGCCGAGCCCAACAGCCAGGCTTGCGCCGTGGACCTGGGCCTGCCCGGCGTGCTGCCGGTGCTCAACGAGGCTGCCGTGGCCATGGCCGTCCAGTTCGGTCTGGCGATCCACGCCGACATTCCCGAGGTCTCGGTCTTCGATCGCAAGAATTACTTCTACCCCGACCTGCCCAAGGGCTACCAGACCAGCCAGATGTATCACCCCATCGTCGGTGCCGGCGAAGTGGAGATCACCCTGGATGACGGCAGCACCAAGCGTATCCGGGTCCACCATGCCCACCTGGAAGAGGATGCCGGCAAGTCGCTGCATGAGGACTTCCACGGCATGACCGGGGTCGACCTCAACCGGGCCGGCACCCCGCTGCTGGAGATCGTCTCCGAACCGGACCTGCGCTCGGCGAAGGAGGCCGCCGCCTACCTCAAGGCGATCCACTCCATCGTCACCTATCTCGGCATCAGCGACGGCAACATGGCCGAAGGGTCGATGCGCTGCGACGTCAACGTCTCGGTGCGCCCCCGGGGCCAGGAAGCCTACGGCACCCGCGCCGAGATCAAGAACGTCAACTCCTTCCGCTTCGTCGAGCGCGCCATCGCCTTCGAGGTGGAGCGCCAGGTGGAGCTGATCGAGGATGGCGGCAAGGTGGTGCAGGAGACTCGCCTGTTCGACCCTGATCGGGACGAGACCCGCAGCATGCGCACCAAGGAGGAAGCCAACGACTATCGCTACTTCCCCTGCCCCGACCTGCTTCCCGTGGTGCTGGATCAGGCCTATGTCGATCACCTGCGCAGCAACCTGCCGGAGCTGCCCGCGGAGAAGCGCGCCCGCTTCGAGCATGAACTGGGGCTTTCCGCCTACGATGCCAGCGTGCTTTCCGCCACGCGGGAGATGGCCGACTTCTTCGAGGAGGCCAAGAACGTCTGTGGCGATGCCAAGCAGGCCGCCAACTGGGTCCAGGGCGAGCTTTCCGGCGCACTCAACCGGGAGAGCCTGCCGATCACCCACAGTCCCGTCTCGGCCCGCCAGCTCGGCGAACTGATCGCCCGGGTAATGGACGACACCATCAACGGCAAGGCCGCCAAGCAGGTCTTCCAGGCCCTGTGGAACGGCCAGGGCGCCAGGGCCGACGACATCATCGAAGCCCAGGGGCTCAAGCAGGTCACTGACAGCGGTGCCATCGAGGCAATGATCGATCAGGTGATCGAGGAAAGTCCCGCCCAAGTCGCCCAGTACCGCGATGCCGAGCCGGACAAGCGTGGCAAGATGATCGGCTACTTCGTCGGCCAGGTCATGAAGGCCTCACGGGGCACCGCCAACCCCCAGCAGGTCAATCAACTGCTGAAAGAGAAGCTGGACGCCCTCTGCTGAACCCACCTGGGGCATGACGCGCAGGCAGCGCGCATGCCCCAGGTGCCGCGACCACAAGGAGATCAGAATGGCGGATGACGTCGGTGCACGGCTGCGCGCCCTGCGCACCCTGCGCGGCATTTCCCAGCGCGAGCTGGCCAAGCGCTGCGGTGTCACCCACTCCAGCCTGTCGCTGATCGAGCAGGGCAAGGTCAGCCCATCGGTCAGCTCCCTGAAGAAGATCCTCGACGCCTTTCCCATCAGTGTCGGCGACTTCTTCACCATGGACCTGGAGAGCCGCGATCAGGTCTTCTATTCAACCGCCGAGCTTGCCGATGTGGGCACCGGCGAGGTCATCTACAAGCTGGTCGGCGCCAACCGCGCCAGCCGCGCATTGGCCTTCATGATCGAGACCTATCCCCCCGGCGCCGATACCGGCCACGAGATGATCGCCCACCAGGGTGAAGAAGCGGGCGTCGTGCTGGAAGGCGAGATCGAGATCACCATTGGTGCGGAATCCCGTACCCTTGGCCCGGGTGAAGCCTATTACTTCGATACCAACGTGCCCCACCGCTTTCGCAACCCCGGCAAGGAATCCTGCCGCCTGGTGAGCTGCTGCACCCCCGCTCGAACCTTCTGATCCGCCTCACACTTCTTCTGCGCCGATTGCCCGCCACCGGCACCAGGCGGTCTGTCACTGTGCCTGCCTGATAATATCTATACATAAGATAGATAGTTGTACAATTATAGTATAGCCAATAGACTGCACTCCTACGCAGGGTGCTGATCAAGCACCGCTGGCCCGGGCGCCGCAGAGCGCCTCATAAAAAGAAGGAAAGACAATGAGCTCCCTGACGGCACGTTTCTCCCGGCTTGGCATTCGATCCCGACTGGTCAGCGGCTTTTCAGCCGTGCTGGTGCTGATCGTGGCCCTGACCCTCATCGGCATCAGCCAGGTAAACAGCATCGACCGCGGCCTCACCACCATCAACGACATCAATGGCGCCAAGCTGCGCCACGCCATCGACTGGCGAGGCAGCGTTCATGACCGCGCCATCCTGCTGCGCGACATGACCCTGGTTACCAGCGACGCAGACCTGGACGCCCTGCAGGCCGATTACCAGGTCCTGGCCGAAAACTACGAGCGCGCCACCGGGGGACTCAGCGATGTCATGAGCGCCGCGCCGGACAGCGTTACCGACAGGGAGCGCACATTGCTTGCCGCCATCGAAAGCCAGGCCGCCGCCACCCAGGCGCTTGCCGCCGACGTCATGGCGCAACGCCAGGACGGGAATCTGCCGGCGGCCCGCCAGCAGTTGCTCGCCGCAGCCGGCCCCGCCTTCTTCGCCTGGCTTGACGAGATCAACGGCTTCATCGACTACCAGGAAAGCAACAGCGCCGCCGACACCGCCGTGGCCCGTGACACGGCAGAAGGCTTCCAGATACTGATGCTGGGGCTCTGCCTGGCCGCGCTGCTAATCGGCGGCATCATCGCCTACCTGCTCTCCCGCCAGCTGCTCAGGGAGCTGGGCGCCGAGCCCCACGAAGTGAAGGCATTCGCCGAGGCAATCGGTCGCGGCGAGCTGACGACCGCCGGGCGACTGCGGAAGAACGACGACCACAGCATCATGGCCTCCCAGATGAACATGGCACGACAGCTTCAGGGCATCGTCGCCCAGGTACGTGCCGCAGCGGACGCCGTGGCGAGCAACAGCGAGCAGATCGCCGAAGGTAACAACGACCTTGCATCACGCACGCAGCAGCAGGCCAGCGCCCTGACCCAGACTGCCTCCGCCATGGAGGAGCTCAACGGTACCGTGTCCCAGAACTCCGCCAATGCCGAACAGGCGAGCAGCGAGGCCGAGGGCGCGTCCGTCACGGCCAGGCGCGGTGGCGCCGCCGTGCAGCAGGTCGCGGAAACCATGAACGACCTCGACCGCAGCTCCAGCGAGATCGCCAGCATCATCTCCACCATCGATAACATCGCCTTCCAGACCAACATCCTGGCCCTCAATGCCTCGGTAGAAGCCGCCCGGGCCGGCGAGCACGGTCGCGGCTTCGCCGTGGTCGCCGCCGAGGTGCGCAAGCTGGCTCAGAACAGTGCCAATGCGGCCCGCGAGATCAATGAGCTGATCACCAGCAACGTGGAACGTGTCAAGCACGGCAACGCCCGTGCCGCCGATGCCAGCCAGGCAACCGAAGAGATCATCGAAGCCATCGGCCGGGTCAGCCAGATCATGCAGGAGATCAGCCAGGCCAGCGCCGAACAGCGCACCGGCGTCCAGGAAGCCGGCAAGGCGGTCTATGAAATGGACCAGGTGACCCAGCAGAATGCCATCCTGGTAAACCAGAGCGCCTCGTCCGCCGCCAACCTGAGCCAGCATGCCCAGCAGCTGATCAACGCCATGTCGGCCTTCCACCTGCCCCAAGGCAGCGCGGCAGCAAACCGGGCGCCTTTCTCCCTGGGCGCTACCAACGCTGACTGGCGGACACTCAGTGACCCGCAGCCCTCACGGAGCCGCTCGACCAAGAGTATCGTTGGACAGCGACTGCAGCCCGAATGGGAAAATTTCTGAGAACGAGGGAGCACAGGCTCGTGCCTCCTAAAGACCCTAATGGAGAGACACCATGTTCGGATGGTTGAAACCTGACCCGAAGAAGAAACTGCAGAAAGCGTATGAGCACAAGCTGCAGCAGGCGATGGAGGCAGCCCGCAACGGCGACATGCGTGCCAATGCGACCCTGACCGAGGAAGCCGAAAGCCTGCTAGCCGAGCTCAAGCAGCATTCGTCATAGCAGCACGGACCCCCTGCGGGAGAGCTATCGCAGCAGGGGATTCGGAGAGATAGGCTCCACATCACGCTTCCCCCGAGTCACCATGGTGGCCGGGGGACAGTTCGAGGCGGGCTCGCTCGACCAGCTCGGCGGGCAGCTCCTTCTTCACCGCCACCCCCAGCTCCTGGAACTCGGCGGTCTGCTTGATCAGGTTGGCACGGCCGTTGACCAACTGGCCCATGGCCCTGTCGTAGCTGTCACGGGCCCCTTCCAGCTTCCTCCCCACGTCCTCCATGCTCTCCAGGAACAGACGCAGCTTGTTGTAGAACTTCTCGGCACGACTTGCCAGCTCGGCGCTGTGACGGCTCTGATCCTCGAAGCGCCACAGCTGGCGCACGATATTCAGGCTGGTGAGCAGCGTGGTGGGCGTCGCCACCAGCACGTTGTTCTCGATGGCCCGCTGGAAGAGCGACTCGTCGAACTTCAGTGCCTCCACATAGGCGGACTCCACCGGAATGAACATCACCACGACTTCCGGCGAGTTGAGCCCCGGCAGGTCATAGTAGTGCTTGTCGGCCAGCTCGGCGATACGATCGCCCACTGCCCGGGCATGTTCGGCCAGCGCCTGCCCCCTCGCCACTTCCCCGTCCGCGTTCACGTACCGCACATAGGCGGATAGCGACGTCTTGGCATCGATGACCAGATGCTTGCCCTGGGGCAGGTAGACGATGGCATCGGGCCGCCGCCGCCCCTCCTCGGTAGCGAAGCTGACCTCGCGCTGGTAGTCCTTGCCGGCGCGCAGGCCGGAGCCCTCCAGCACGTTCTCGAGCATCAGCTCACCCCAGTTGCCCTGCACCTTCTTCTGCCCCTGAAGCGCCCGGGTCAGGCGATCGGCCTGGTCGGTAATCTCGCGGTTGAGGCCCTGCAGATGCTTGAGTTCGGTGCGCAGGCTGGCGCGCTGCTCGGTGTCGAAGCGGTGGATGGATTCCACTTTCTCGCGAAAGCCCTTCATCTCGCTCTGGATGGGCTGCAGCAAGCCGCTGATATGCTTCTGGGACAGCTCCGAGAAGGCCTTTCCCTTGCGTTCGAGTATCTCGTTGGCAAGGTTCTCGAACTCCTGCTTGAGCTGGTCGCGGCTGTCGCGCAGCAGCGTGAGCTGCTCGGCGAAGTGCTGCTGCTTCTGCTCCAGCGTGGTAGCCAGGCGCGCCTCGCTTATCTGCACCTCACCCAGCATGCGCTGCGATTCATCGAGGCGTCGCTCGCGCTCGGCAAGCCGCTCGCGCAGCTCGGCCAGGGCGGCGGCGTGCCGTTGCGCATCGGCGCGCTGACGCCGGGCAGCGAACAGGCCGGCCAGGCCGAAGGCGAGCAGGAATGCCAGCAGCGCCATGGCATAGCCGACGGGAAGGGAGTCCAGCAGTGTCGTCAGATCGGTCAAGGGGGGTCTCCTGCGGGCGGTCGTCGCGCCAGTATACCCGCCGCAGCCGCCCGCTCCCTCCCCTCAGTCCCGGTGCAGCGCCATCCACACGCTCTTGAGGCTGGAGTACTCCTCCAGGCTATGATGCGACTTGTCGCGACCGTTGCCCGACTGCTTCACCCCGCCGAAGGGCATGGTCTGATCGCCCCCGGCCCAGTTGTTGACGAACACCTGGCCCGACTGCAGCCGCCGGGTGACCCGCATGATGCGATCGATGTCCTGGCTCCATAGCCCCGCGGCAAGCCCGTGGGGCGTGTCGTTGGCCAGGGCCACCGCCTCTTCTTCGCTGTCGAAGCCGAACACCGCCAGCACCGGGCCGAAGATCTCCTCGCGGCCGATCGTCATCTGTGGCGTCACGCCATCGAAGACCGTGGGTGGAATAAAGTAGCCCGGGCCGTCGATGGCCTGGCCGCCGGTGCGCAGCCGTGCGCCCTCTTCCACGCCCTGGCGGATGTAGTCGAGGATGCGTCGGTGCTGGGTCTCGTCGACGATGGCACCCATGAAGCTCTCGGGGTCGAGCGGGTCGCCGGGCTGCATGGTCTCGGCTGCTTTCAATACACGCTCAACGAATTCCTCGCGGATCACGTTCTCCACCAGCAGCCGGGAGCCGGCGATGCACACCTCGCCCTGGTTGTGGAAGATGGCTGCGGCGGCGTGCTTAGCCACCTTGTCCAGCTCCTTGCAGTCGGCGAAGACGATATTGGGCGACTTGCCGCCGCACTCCAGGTAGACCCGCTTGAGGTTCGACTGGCCGGCATACTGCATCAGCTGCTTGCCCACCGCCGTGGAGCCGGTGAAGGCCAGGCAGTCAACTTCCATGGAGAGCGCCAGCGCCTTGCCCGCGGTATGGCCGAAGCCGGGCAGCACCTGGAACACCCCACGCGGTATCCCCGCTTCCTTGGCCAGTTGGGCCAGGCGCAGCGCCGAGAGCGGCGACTTCTCCGAGGGCTTGAGGATCACGCTGTTGCCGGCGGCCAGCGCCGGGGCGATCTTCCAGGCGGTCATCATCAGCGGGAAGTTCCACGGCACGATGGCCGCCACCACGCCGATGGGCTCGCGCAGCACCAGCGCCAGGGCATCCTCGCCGGTGGGCGCCACCTCGCCGTAGAGCTTGTCGATGCACTCGGCCTGGTAGCGGATACAGGCGATGGCACCATTCATGTCGCCAAGCGAGCTCGAAACCGGCTTGCCCATGTCGAGGGTATCTATCAAAGCCAGCTCATGCTTGTTGGCTTCCATCAGATCGGCCAGACGCAGCAGCACCTTCTTGCGCTTGCCCGGCGCCAGGCGGGACCACTCGCCGCCAGTGAAGGCCGCCCGGGCCGCGGTCACGGCCAGCTCGGCATCGACGGCGTCGCAGCTTGCCACCTGGGCCAGGATCTCGTTCGTCGCCGGGTTGCGCGACTCGAAGGTGTCTCCGCTCGCGGCGGCGACGAAGGCATCGTCGATAAAGGCTCGCGACTCGAAGGCGAGCCCGGCGGCCAGAGCCTGCCAGTCGGCCTGGGTACGGGGGGATTGCGAACGGCTCACGGTCGGGACTCCTCTATGAAGGGTTGTTGTTGGGCCTGTTCGTCCAGCGCCTGGCGAGCCACGTCTGCCAGTGCGACGATCTCGGCGTTGATGATCACTAGTGACGGCCAGATCATCATCGTATCACCCACCGAGCACACCACCAGCAGGCCCCCGCCCCTGTCGATGATCGCGACAGGCGCTGGCGAAGCCTTCGAATAGCGCGTGGTATAGCGGATGTTCCGCTGGTCGCCATTCCGGATGCCACTGTACCGCGAGGGCAAAGGCCGGCGCTGCGGTGACCGAGACCGCTTCGACCAGGCCATCCGGTGCCCATGCCTCCGCGCGGAGTCCCTCCCCAAGACGGTCGATGCCCTGCTGATGCAGCGAGTTGACCTTCGAGCACGACTCGGGATACAGCGCTGCGAGATGGCCGCCGGAATGCAGCTCGATGCCATGTGCCGGAGCGTAGCGAGCGGCGTAGTCAGCATCAGGCTCACGGTGATCCAGCAGGCCGGGTACATTCTGCACTGCCTGGTGCAGCGTGCCACCATACGCCACGTTGAGTTCCTGAAAGCCACGACAGATGCCCAGCAGCGGCAGGCCGCGACAAATGGCAGCAGGTATCCATGACAGCGCAGCGGCGTCGCGATGCAGATCATCCCGGGTATTTTCCGGCGCCCGCTCGGCACCGTAGCGGGAAGGTTCCACGTTGGAATAACTGCCGGTGAGCAACAATCCATCCAGGTGTGTGAGCAAGGCGCCATCGACGGCATCCTGCCATACCGGCAGTACTACTGGTGCCAAACCATAGTCGCGTAACGCACTCAGGTACTTGTCGGTCACCACGTGAGCGGAGTGCCCCTCCACGTCACGGCGACAGGCAATGACACCCACCAGGGGTCGGCTCTGCATTGGAAGCCTCCTTCGAATGCTCATAGGCAGGTTGGTCCACTACGGCCACCCTATCTTCGTTGAGTAATCTTGCCAAGGAGACCAGTTGAAAATCCAGATATTTCTCGGATAAAAGTCAAAATATATTTTATATACAACGAGTTATAAGGCAACAAATAAAGCGCCTCGTACGAGCATATCGTAAATAATTTGACAACACTCTACAGTGACTGAAAGATTAGTCACAATGACAGCCAAACCGAACAATACAGGTGACTTAATGGCGTCGCTTACCGTCGCTCAAGCTCGTGCCTTCCTCAAGTGTCATCCTGATGTCGACAGCATCGATCTGCTGATCAGCGATCTCAACGGTGTGCTGCGAGGCAAGCGCATCCCCAGCGCCAACCTGGAAAAGGTGTGTCTCGTTGGCGTCAACCTGCCGGCTTCGGTCTTCGCCCTCGACATTAACGGCAACACCATCGAGGCCACCGGCCTGGGGCTGGCTATTGGCGACAGCGACCGCGTCTGCGTCCCTCTAGAAGGCTCGCTGATGCCGAGCCCCTGGCTGCGCAAGGGCCGACAGGCCCAACTGCTGATGACCATGATCGAAGCCGATGAAACGCCCTTCTTTGCCGATCCCCGACAGGTGCTGTCACGGGTCCTGACTCGCTTCGAGGAAGCCGGCCTGACTCCGGTGGTGGCCGTCGAGCTGGAGTTCTACCTGGTGGACCGGGCGCGCACGTCCGCTGGCGCGATACAGCCGCCCTGCTCGCCCTGCAGCGGTGAGCGCGCCACCCAGAGCCAGCTCTATTCCATCCAGGAACTCGACGAGTACGCCGACTTTCTCGAGGACATCCAGACCGCTGCCCGAACCCAGGACCTACCGCTGGATACTGCTCTCAAGGAGTGCGCACCGGGTCAGTTCGAGATCAACCTGATCCACTGTGACGATGCCCTGCGGGCCTGCGACAGCGCCGTGCTGCTCAAGCGCTTGATCAAGGGCGTGGCACTGACCCACGGGTTCGAGGCCACCTTCATGGCCAAGCCCTATGGGCTGGAAGCCGGAAACGGGACCCATGTGCATATCAGCCTGCTGGACGAGGCCGGTAACAATGTCTTCAGCGACGCCGAGGGCTCTGCACTGGGCACGTCGACGCTGCGCCACGCCACTGCCGGCCTGCTGGAGCTGATGCCGGCCTCGATGGCATTCTGCGCGCCCAACCTCAACTCCTTTCGTCGCTTTCAGCCGGGGCTCTACGTGCCCATGGCCCCCACCTGGGGATATGACAACCGATCGGTGGCGCTTCGGATTCCCTCCGGACCCAACGGCGCCCGTCGCATCGAGCACCGGGTTGCCGGTGCGGACGCCAACCCCTACCTGCTACTCGCCACCCTGCTGGCCGGCATCGAGCACGGGATCCAGCAGCGCCTGGAACCACCCGCACCGGTGACGGGAAATGCCTACGACCAGTTCCCCCCCAGCCTCACCAACAGCTGGCAACAGGCCCTCGACCTGCTGGAAACCAACGCCCCCCTGGGCAAGGCTCTCGGCCACGATTTCATCAAGGTATTCATTGCCAACCGTCGCGCCGAGCGTGCCCAGGCCATGCAGGCGGTGAGCCAGCTCGAGTACGAATGGTACCTGCGTAACGTCTAGCGAAAACAACGACGCCCCGGCATGGGGCCAGGGCGTTGTGGAACGGGCGTGGTGCTGGCGGAATCAACCTTCGTTGGTGATCTGGCTCTCCCAGCGGGGCCGGCCATCCTCGATGAGGACACGGTCGCCCTGGGGCGGAGTGTCCACACGGCTGGTCTGTACCACGTCGCCATAGCGCCAGGTAACGTCATAGCCTAGGGTTTCCTGGTGTGAATCCATCACCGTATGGCACTGACGCTGCGTGGTGGTATAGGTCTGGGGCGCCTGATTGGCCTCGATGCGGCCCTGCACTTCGCGTCCCGCCAGGCCGCCGCCCACCACACCGGCAACGGTAGCCAGTGTCTTGCCGCTGCCGCCCCCGACCTGGTTGCCCAGCAGGCCACCGACGACGGCACCGGCAGCCGTACCGGCGATACGATTCGGATCGCGGCTGGGCTGCTGCGGCGCAGACTGGCTGACCACGACGTCCTCGCATACCTCGCGGGGCGTCTCGACGCTGCGCGTCACGCTCTCCGTGCCGAGTATATCGGCATACTGGGGTCCGCTCTCCTCCGGAGGCTGCTGGACCTGCCAGGCGCCGAACGCCAGACCACCCAGACCGAAAACGGCCAATGTCACGCCTACGACGGTTGATTTGTTCATCTGTCACCTCCTCTGTGGCGCACAGGCGCCTTGCCGACAAAATGCAGGGGTCGGCTCCGGTCGATGTGCGGCGAATGCGATGAGGGACGGCGCATCCTGCGCCGCCAGGGGAATGAAACCCAGTATACGCTGTCGCGAAGTGTAAAGATGTGCTCACGCACCGCTTCCACAATTTCTGACCAGGCGTCAGCAAAAGGCGACAGCCATAGTGCCTAGTACCCCAACCGATCTCGCAGCGAGTAGTACCAGGCGCCAAGGGCGGAGAGGGGTACGCGCATCAGTCGCCCCCCGGGGAAAGGCAGGTGCGGCAGGCCGGCAAAGGCATCGAAGCGCTCGCTCTCCCCCCTCATGACTTCGGCAATCAAGCGTCCGGCCAGGTGCGAACAGGTCACCCCGTGGCCGGAGTAGCCCTGAGCATAGTAGACATTGCCGTTCAGCCGCCCGAACTGCGGCAGGCGACTCAGGGTCATCAGGAAATTGCCGCTCCAGGCATAATCGATATTGGCTTCGGCCAATGAGGGAAAGGTCTTCAGCAGTTGGGGGGGGATCACCGCCGCGATATCCGCCGGATCCTGGCCGCCGTAGTTGACGCCGCCACCGTAGAGCAGCCGGCCATCGGCGGTGAAGCGATAGTAGTCGAGCAGGTAATTACAGTCCTCCACCGCCATGTCGTTGGGTATCAACTCACGCCGCAACGTCTCCGGCAACGGCTCGGTGGTGATGATCTGAGTGCCACAGGGCATCGACCTGTTCTCCAGCTCCGGCAGCACCCCCTGCAGATAGGCGTTGCCGGCCATGACCACCCGCTGGGCCGTGACCGTGCCTTGAGGAGTGCGCAGCACGACCGGTTCGCCGTGCCTCACTTCCAGCACAGGGGTCTGCTCGTGGATCACCCCGCCCAGCGCTTCAAAGGCCATCGCCTCGCCGAGCACCAGGTTGAGCGGG
Source organism: Halomonas chromatireducens (assembly GCF_001545155.1). NCBI lineage: Bacteria > Pseudomonadati > Pseudomonadota > Gammaproteobacteria > Oceanospirillales > Halomonadaceae > Halomonas > Halomonas chromatireducens. The sequence continues at coordinate 2,733,983 of NZ_CP014226.1, forward strand.
TGCAGGTGGCCACCGGAGTGATCCACCAGCGCTCCCACGTAGCGGTCGCTGTTCACCTCCCGCTTCAATGCCGGGCCTTCCAGCAGCTCCAGCTCATGGTGGCCGTAGCGCTCCCAGAGGGCCTTGTGCTCGACCAGCCCCTGCATCTGTTTGTCATTGCAGGCAGCGAACAGGTTGCCGTCCTTCAGGTCGCATTGAATCGCATATTGCGCTATGCGTTTGCGGATGATGCGGTTGCCCTCGAAGGCCATGTCGCCCAGCGCCCTGGCGGTCTCGCTGCCGTACTTTGCCTCGATCACGTCCATGTCACGGCTGTAGCTGTTGACGATCTGCCCGCCGTTGCGACCCGACGCGCCAAAGCCGACCCGGGCCGCCTCCAGCACCACCACCTGCACCCCCTGCTCGGCGAGGTGAAGCGCTGCGGAAATACCGGTAAACCCAGCCCCGACCACGCAGACGTCACACTCGATGTCGCCCGCAAGGGTGGGACGCGCCGGCGATGGATTGGCCGTCGCCGCATAGTAGGACGCCACATGTTCGTGATTGGGGTTGGTCGACATTGCGCTACCTCACTTGAAAAATAGAGTTAGGAAGCGCTGCACAAATCGGCGAGCGAGATGAAGCGCAAGGCGCACGGAGCACAGGAACCGGAGCATATGGGGTATATGTGAGGATTCCGAGCACCGCGCAACGCAGCGATTCGCTCGCGCAGGCATTTGTCCAGTGCTTCTCATCGGCCTGCCGTCATATCCTGGAGCATCGCCTGTCGCCGCTTGGCCTCGCTGCGGCGCATGAAGTACCAGGCGAGAAAGGTGGCCAGCGATACAGCGAGTATGATCAAGGTGGCCAATGCATTGATCTTGGGCGACACCCCCATTCGCACCGAGGAGAACACCACCATGGGCAGGGTCGTGGCGCCGGGGCCGGAAACGAAGCTGGCGATCACCAGGTCGTCCAGCGACAGGGTGAAGGCCAGCAACCAGCCGGCTGCCAGCGCCGGCGAGATCACCGGCAGCGTGATGTGAAAGAAGGTTTTCACCGGCCCCGCGCCAAGATCCATGGCCGCCTCCTCGATGGAAAGGTCCACCTCGCGCAGCCTGGACGCCACCACCACCGCCACGTAGGCGCTGCAGAAGGTGGTGTGGGCGATCCAGATGGTGACCATGCCACGGTCTGCCGGCCAGCCGATCATCTGCGCCATGTGAACGAAGAGCAGCAACAGCGACAGCCCGGTGATCACCTCGGGCATGACCAGCGGCGCGGTCACCATGCTGGAGAGCACCGTCTTGCCCCGAAAGCGCGAGAAGCGCGTCATCACGAAGGCCGCCAGGGTACCCAGGCACACCGCCATGGAAGCCGAGAAGAAGGCAATGCGCAGGCTGGTCCATACGGCCGCCAGGATCTGCCGGTCGCGAAACAGTTCGATGTACCAGCGCCCGGAGAATCCGGCCCATACCGTCACCAGCCGCGACGAGTTGAAGGAGTAGATCACCAGGATGACCATCGGCAGGTAGAGGAACAGCAGGCCGACGATCAGCATCACCGTGGTGAAGGATGGCTTACGCATGGCTCACTCCTCCAGCTCTCGGGATTGATACCGGTGAAAGAGCGCGATGGGTATGATCAGGATCGCCAGCATCACCATGGCCAGCGCCGAGGCCACCGGCCAGTCGCGATTGTGGAAGAACTCCTCCCATAGCACCTTGCCGATCATCACGGTGTTGGGGCCGCCCAGCAGCTCGGGTATCACGTACTCCCCCACCGCCGGGATGAAGACCAGCATCGAGCCGGCGATGATACCGCCCTTGGAAAGCGGCAGGGTCACCTTGAAGAAGGTGTTCAATTTGCGCGAACCGAGATCCGATGCCGCTTCGAGCAGGGAGCCATCGAGACGGGTGAGGTAATCCATGAACACGGCGAAAGACGATGTACGACAATTGCTCGAGACCCTTCCTGAGGACTGTTCGATGGAGGATATCCAGTACCATCTTTACGTCGTGGAAAAGGTTCAGCGGGGAATCCGCCGGGCTGAAGACGAAGGCGCTCTGAGCCATCAGGAAGTCGAGAGGAAACTGGGCAAGTGGCTCGAGCGATAGCCTGGTCGCCTGAGGCGCTCGAAGACCTGGAGCTGATCGCCGAATTTATCGAGCGAGACTCGGCCTTCTATGCACGGGCCGTCGTGACCAAACTCATGGATGCGACGCGGGCTCTAGGTGATTTTCCCGAGATAGGTCGGGCCGTGCCCGAGTTGGGGCTACCTTCGATTCGAGAGCGATTCGTTTATAGCTATCGGCTCATCTATCGTATCGAAGCCGAACGCATACTGGTTCTGGGCGTGATTCATGGGCGTCGTCTGCTGGAAAACACAGAGCGCTTTCCTCAATAGAGTCAGGCCTCCTTCGGCAACGCCAGGCTGATCGCCACGGTGGCTGCCAGCATGGCGCTCGAGACCCACAGTGTGGCGGTGAGACCGCCGGACATGTAGAGCCATCCCGAGAGCAGGGTACCGATCAGCCGCCCCATGGCGTTGGCCATGTAGTAGAAGCCGACGTCCAGCGAGACGCCGTCGGCGCGGGCCAGCTTGACGATCAGGAAGCTGTGGAGGCTGGAATTCACCGCGAACACCGCACCGAACAGCAGCAGCCCGCCAAGCAGCATGATATGTGGCTGCCACTCCAGGCCGAGCGCTATCAGCGCCGGCAGGGCGGCGAGGCCCATCGCCCACAGGATGGCGGCGGAGCGCCCCGCATGACGCCCGGTTATGCGAGGCGCCATTGCCTGTACTGCGCCGTAGCCGATGACCCACAGCGCCAGGAAGCCCCCCACCCGCCAGCTGTCCCAGCCGAACTGGGTGGCCAGGAACACCGGCAGCGCCACCACGAACCAGACGTCCCGCGCCCCGAAAAGGAAGAGCCGGGCCGCCGACAGCACGTTGATCGCCCGGCTCTTGGAGAGAATCTCGCGAAACTTGGGCTTGGCCTTGGCGCGGCCCAGGTCGGCATCGAGCCTGACCAGCGAAAGCGCCAGCACGCCGGCGAGCATCACCGCCATCACCAGGATCGCCCCCTGGAAGCCGATCAGCGTCAGCAAAAGCCCGCCGAGGAAGAAGCCCACGCCCTTCAGCGCGTTCTTGGAGCCGGTGAGCATCGCCACCCAGCGGTAGAGCGCTTGATGGCCAGCATCGCCGGCTGGCACCAGTGTCTTGATGGCGCTTTTCGCGCTCATCTTGTTGAGATCCTTGGCGATCCCCGAGAGCGCCTGGGCGGCCATCACCCAGGGCACGCTGAGCCAGGCGACCGGCACCAGCAGCATGGCGAGGGCGAATACCTGCAGCCCCAGTCCCAGGTTCATGGTGCGGTTGAGCCCCAGGCGCGCGCCCAGCCAGCCGCCCACCAGGTTGGTGACCACGCCGAAGAACTCGTAGAACAGGAACAGCAGCGCCACTTCCAGCGCCGAATAGCCGAGCTGGTGGAAGTAGAGCACCACCAGCATGCGCAGGGCGCCGTCGGTCAGTGTGAAGGCCCAGTAGTTGCCGGTGACCAGCAGGTACTGGCGTATCTCCCGAGGCAGGGCGGCGACGCGAGCGATCATGCGTCGGCGTTTCCTACCTTGGCGGCGAGCTCCACGGTGCGGCAGGCGTAGCCGTACTCGTTGTCGTACCAGGCGTAGAGCTTCACCTGGGTGCCGGCCACCACCATGGTGGAGAGGGCATCGACGATGGAGCTGCGCGGGTCGCTGCGGTAGTCGATGGAAACCAGCGGGCGCTCCTCATAGCCCAGGATACCGGCCAGTTCGCCTTCGGCGGCCTGCTTGAGCAGGACGTTGACCTCTTCCGCCGTGGTTTCGCGCTGCACCTCGAACACCATGTCGGTGAGCGAGGCGTTGGCCAGCGGCACGCGCACGGCGTGGCCATTGAGCTTGCCGGTGAGCTCCGGGAAGATCGCGGTGATCGCCTTGGCCGAACCGGTGGTGGTGGGAATCAGGCTCATGCCGCAGGCCCGGGCCCGGCGCAAGTCCTTATGCGGGGCATCGAGGATCACCTGGGTGTTGGTGATGTCGTGGATGGTGGTCATGGAGCCGTGGCGGATGCCGAGCTGCTCGTGGATTACCTTGACCACCGGCGCCAGGCAGTTGGTCGTGCAGCTCGCGGCGGTGACGATACGGTGCCTGGCCGGATCGAACAGATGATCATTGACGCCCATCACCACGTTGAGCACCCCCTCTTCCTTGACCGGGGCGCTGACCACCACGCGCTTGACCCCCTGGTCGAGATAGGCCTGCAGTTTTCCGGTGGTCTTGATCTTGCCCGAGCATTCGATGACGACGTCGCAGCCGGACCAGTCGGTATCGGCGATGTCGCGGTTCGCGGTGAAGTCGATGTGTTTCCCGGCGACGAACAGGGCGTCGTCATTGGCCGTGATATCATCGCCGCCACCGGTCCATTGGCCATGCACCGAGTCGAACTGAAGCAGGTGGGCAAAGGTGGCGGCATCGCCGCCCGGGTCGTTGATACGCACGAACTCGAGATCGGGGTTCGACCAGCCGGCGCGAAGTGCCAGGCGGCCAATGCGGCCGAAACCGTTGATACCGATACGAAGGGACATGGTGCGCTCCTTTTTCCCCGAGATGTTGGGTGGCTTAGACGTGTCGCTGAAATGTGCCTGAAATATATGGCAAATCGTATATGAAAAAGGATGACAATTCGATGACAGCGTCGGCGTCATCGGCTCTGCCTATCGAGACCCGTCTGGATGATATCCGCCAGGCGCTGACCGGTCATAGCCGTGCCGTGCTGGTCGCGGAACCGGGTGCCGGCAAGACCACCCGGGTTCCCCTGGCACTGCTCGAAGCGCCCTGGCGTGGCCATGGCAAGCTTCTGCTGCTGGAACCCCGCCGCGTGGCCGCCAGACTTGCCGCCGGTTTCATGGCCGAGACCCTCGGTGAGCCGGTAGGGGAGACCGTCGGCTACCGGATGCGGGGCGAGAGTCGAGTCGGTGCCAATACGCGCCTGGAGGTCGTCACCCAGGGGATATTGACCCGAATGTTGCAGGACGACCCCATGCTCGAAGGGGTCGCGGGAGTCATCTTCGACGAATTTCACGAACGCAGCCTGGAGGCCGACCTGGGCCTGGCGCTGGCGCTTGACGCCCAGTCGGTGCGCGACGACCTGCGCCTGCTGGTGATGTCGGCGACCCTGGACGTCGAGGCGCTGCTCGGCGTACTGGGCCAGGACACCCCGGTGATCGATTGCCCTGGCCGGGCTTATCCCGTGAAGACGCGATACTTCCCCGTCAATGGCGGCCGGGATACGCCGCGTCTGCAGTGCGCAGCGGTACTGGAGGCCATGCAAGAGGAAGCGGGTGACGTCCTGGCGATACTCCCCGGGGTGGCCGAGATTCGCCGCCTGGCCCGGGAGCTGAGCGCGCGGCGGCCCGATCTTGCGGTCATGGAACTGCATGGGCGGCTGCCGCTGGATGCTCAGCGTCGTGCGCTACGTCCGGACCCGCAAGGCCACCGCCGGGTGGTACTGGCCACGGCGATAGCCGAATCCAGCCTGACCGTGGAAGGGGTTCGCATCGTGGTCGACGCCGGCCAGGAGAGGGTGCCGGTTTTTCAGCCACGCAGCGGGCTGACCCGGCTGGAGACGCGCCGGGTTAATCGCGCCAGCGCCGATCAGCGTCGTGGCCGTGCGGGGCGTCAGGGACCCGGCCTCTGCCTGCGGCTATGGGCCGAGGAGCAGCCACTGATTCCCCACGGCGAACCGGAGATCCGACAGGCCGACCTGGCGCCGCTGGCATTCGAACTGGCCCGCTGGGGAGTCACGGACACCGCGGCACTCGCCTGGGTCACCATGCCGCCGGCCGGTGCGCTGGCCGCCGGGCGGGATCTGCTCCGGCGGCTCGGCGTGATCGACGAGGCTTGTCATCTCACCGCGCTGGGACGTCGCTGCGTCCGCTGGCCCGCCCATCCGCGCCTGGCGGTGATGCTGGAGCGAGCCCATGAGCTGGAGGCGCTGCCGCTGGCCTGTGCGCTGGTGGCCGCACTGGAGGGGCGTGACCTGGATGGCGAGAAGGACCTGGAGCCGGCGCTTCAGGCGCGGCTCGCCGACGCCAGGCGTTTTGGCCAGTGGCATCAGGAGGCACGTCGCCTGGCGCGCATCGGCGGCTGCCGACTGGAGGTGAAAAGCCTCGCCCCGCTGGGTGAGCTGCTGGCGCTGGCCTATCCGGAGCGTATCGGACAGCGTCTCGCCCCGGGGCGCTTTCGGCTGGCCGGGGGAGGGCTTGCCACCCTTCCCGAGGAGCATCCGCTGGCTCACGCCGAGCTGCTGGTAGCCGCTGACCTGGATGGCCAGGCCAGTGGCGCCCGGATATATCGCGGGGTGGCGCTGGCTGCGGGCCGGCTCGAGGTTCTCTATCCCGAGACCGCCGAATGGCGGGCGAACATCGAGTGGTCGGATGAGCAGGGCCGGCTGGTGGGTGAGCTGGTGCGTGGCCTGGGGGCGGCGGTGCTGGCGCGAAGGCCGCTTCAGCAGCTGCCGCCCGAGGCGGTCCGCCAGGCACTGCTAGAGGCATTGCGCCGCCGCGGCGCGCTGCCTTTCGACGAGGCGGCCGACCAGCTGCGTGGGCGGGTGGCGCTGCTGCGCCGGGAGCTGGGCTCTCGTTGTGATCAGGAGGACTGGCCCGACTGGTCGACGGCGGCGCTGCTCGACGATCTCGAGAGCTGGCTGGGCCCGCATCTCGATGGCATCACCCGGCTTGATGCCGTGGAGCGCCTGCCCCTGGCGCGAAAACTGCTCGACAGTCTCGACTGGTCGCTTCGCTCACGCCTCGACGACCTGGCGCCGGAACGACTGGGCGTGCCCAGTGGATCGCATATCCGTCTCGACTACAGGCCCTGCCTGGAGGGAGGCGAGCCGGTACTGGCGGTAAAGCTGCAGGAGCTGTTCGGCTGGCGGGCCTCGCCGTGCGTCGCCGGTGGGCGCGTGCCGGTACTGCTGCACCTGCTCTCGCCGGCACGGCGCCCGCTGCAGGTCACCCGTGACCTGGCCAGCTTCTGGGTGAACACCTATCCGGAAGTGCGAAAGGAGATGCGCGGGCGTTATCCGAAGCACCCCTGGCCCGAGGATCCCCTGGAGGCAGAGGCGACGGCGCGGGCCAAGCGTCGGAAATAGGCGTAAAGCGTCTCAGCTTGGCAGCAGGCTGGCCAGCCCCATCCCCAGTGTCATCAATCCAAGCGCGATACCGAAGGCGGGCCAAGGCATCAGCCAGGCCTCGGCGCGCCGGAACTGCCAGGCGAGGATGCGCAGCTGCCGAGCACGACGCCATCCCTGTTCTTGTCGGTAGGCTCCCCAGCTCTCGAGCCGGCGGGCCAGGGTGCGATGCAGCCGGCGGGCCGGCAGGGTCATGCCTGCCAGGGCGATGGCAATCAGGGGCGAGAGCAGGCCCGCGATCAGCGTTTTTTCCATGTTGGTTGTTACCGGGACGACCCACTGCCAGCCCCAGGGGGCCAGGGCAGCCAGTAGTCCCAGCGCCAGCCAGGCCCACCAGAGCCAGCGGGGTATCACCAGGAGATGGTGGCTGGGCTCCGGCCTCATCAGCAGCAGCCAGAAGAAACGCAGCATCAGCAGGGCGGTGGCGACACCGCTCAGAATGATCGGCCAGGTGGGCAGGCCGCTGTCGCCCATTGCCGTCTCCACGCTGGCCTTGACCAGTACCCCGCCCAGTGGCGGCACTCCGGACAGGGCCAGCGCAGGCAGCAGCATCGCCGCCACGACTCGCTGGCGAACCCGGCCCTGGGTTCGGTTGGCCATGCCGGCGCCCAGGAACAGCGCCCCCTTGGCCAGGGAGTGTACCGTCACCACCAGCAGTAGTGCGGTCATGGCGGTGGGCGCTTCGGCGAGTATTACCAGACCAAGCAGGGCGGTGATCAGGCCTATCTGGCTGACGCTGGACCAGGCGAGTACCACCTTGTTGTGGTCGTGAAGAACGCCTCGCAGGGCGGCGTAGAGGCTGGCAAAGATGCCAAGGGTAACCAGTGGCACTCCCCAGTCGGCGGTGGCTTCGGCCTCCGGCAGCAGGCGTAGCGCACCCAGCACGCCGACCTTGATCATCAGCCCTGAGAGGATCGCACTGGCCATGGGGGGCGCCACCGGGTGGGCCAGGGGAAGCCAGGCGTGCAGGCCGAGCACGCCGGCCTTGAGCCCGAGCCCCAGGGCCAGGAAAGCGATGGCCAGGGCCGGCAGCTCTGCAACGGCCAGCGCAGAGAAACTCAGGTCGGTGGTCGTGAGGGCGACCAGTGCCAGCCCCGCCAGCATGGCGATCTCGGCCAGCAGCATCATGGCCAGGTAGCCGATACCGGCGAGTCGCGCCGGTCGGTCGCCGTCATGTTGCACCATGGCCCAGCCCAGCAGGCTGAGCATGGCGGTACCGATATAAAAGGTCAGCAGGTCGCCGGCAACCAGCGTCAGCAGATGCGCTACTGCTGCGACGAGCATGATCGAGAAGAGCCGTCTCGAGGCGGGAAAGGCGTGACGCCAGGCGTGGGTGGCGCCCAGTGCGATTGGCCAGATCGCCAGGGCTGGCAGCATGAAGATCAAGCCGAGCGAGTCCAGTTTCATGCCGAGCCCCGCTGCCTGGTTAGAGAGCCCCAATGTGACCAGGCCCTGGAGCCAGGCCAGCAACGCCAGGCCCAGCGCCAGCATGGCCAGGCGACCCGTCAGCCGGGCATCGGGATGGGTCAGGGGCCGCTGAATCGCCGTCGGCGCGGGACAGAGCGCCAGGTCGAGCAGCCGCCAGAGGCTGGCAGCGGTGATCAGCGTACCCAGCAGAACGACCGCTGCAATCAGCCCGCTTCCCTCCGCGAAGGCGGCGCTCAACAGCCACCATTTTCCGACGAAGCCGCCCGTGGGCGGAGCCCCCAGCAGGCTCAATCCGGCCAGGGAAATGGCCAGCCAGGCCAGCGGAAGTCGGGCAGCGCTGCCGCCGAGGCGGCTGAGGCGATCATGGCCGTAGGTTGCCACGATGGCACCGGCGGCGATGAACATGGCTGCCTTGGCCAGGCCGTGTGCCAGCAGTATCTGCAGGGCGCCTTCGGTGGCCGTACTTCCCCCGCTGCCTGAGCCGGGCCAGCTTGCGGTGCCGGCCAGCCCGAGCAGCAGCATGGCATAGCCGCTCTGGGAGAGTGTCGACCAGGCGATCAGCAGCTTGAGACGTGACTGCAGGACGGACTGAATGCCCCCCCAGACCAGCGCTGCTGCGCCGACGAGTGCAAGCCAATCGCGCAAGGCTGTCTGCAGAATGGCGAGCGGTGAAAGCCATAGCCGCCAAAGGACGAACAGGGTGGCGGCCACCACCACGGCGGAAAGCATGGCACTGACCGGGGCCTGGGCGCGCGCATGGGCCGAGGGCAGCCAGGTATGCAGTGGAACCATGGCCGCCTTGATCATGAGGCCGAGGCTCAGGGCGATGGCGGCCAGGCGGGAGGTGGCATTATCGGTCAGCGTTTCGCCCAGCAGCTCGAGATCGAGCCTGCCGGTCTGGCCATACAACAGGGCGACACCAAGCAGGAAGAGCAGGGAGGCGAGCAGGGAAGCCAGCAGGTAGCGTAGAGCCGCCGCACCTTCGGGATCCTGCGGCGAGCGGGCGACCAGCCCCACCCCGGCCAGTGTCACCAGCTCAAGAGTGATATAGAGGTTGAACAGGTCACGGGACAGCAGCAGGGCATTGAGCCCGCCCCACAGCAGCCACCAGAGCGGCCACAGGTGCCTGTCTTGGGCCGTCTCGTCGTCGGCCAGCAGGGCAACGCTCCCTGCACCGGCGACGATGGCGGTCATGCCCAGCATCAGCGCACCGGGCGCGTCCAGTTGCCAGACGATGCCCAGCGGTGCTGGCCAATCCCCCAGGGCAAGCATCAGGACGCTATGCTCCATTAGCGGGACTGAGGCGATGGAGAGCCCTGCCACGATGGCGGGCACGCCCAGCAGTACCTGGCGCCGGGGTGACAGGCATTCGAGAAAGGCCGCAATGGCCAGACAGAGAGGCACGGCAACAGTGAGCGGCAGGGCCCATAAGGCAGGCGCCGACATTACGACTCCTCCCCTCGCCTGCGACGCGCCTCATCGGCACGAATGACGAGGGCCAGGGCCGCCGCGGTCGTGCTGACGGCTACGACGATACCGGTCAGCACCATCACGTGAGGCACAGGGTCGATGCCTTCTGCGCTGCGGGCAACCGTGACCAGCAGCAGGAAAACGGCGCTGGCCAGCACGTTGAGCGCGAGGATGCGGCGCAGCAGGTCCTCGGTCTGGAACAGCCCGATCAATGCCATGCCACATAACAGGGCCGCCAGTACGGCGTAGAACTGGCTCATTGTCCCGGCTCCCCCAAGAGGTAGAAGGCCATCAGCATGAGGGCGATGGAAAGCCCCGTAGCCACTTCGACGGCCATGATCAGCATCGGGGCCAGGTGCAAGGGAATGGCAAAGAAGACACCGGTCATCAGCATCCCACCGAGGGCGACGGCGAGGAACAGGGCCATGCCGGAACTCAGTAGTAGATGAAGAAGCATTCGATGTCTTCTCAGGTAGATCCAGGGAGCGGCATCGGTAAGCAGCAGCAGGACGCCGCCGGCACCCATGACGGCATACAGGATCATCGGGATGGAGGGGGGGATGATGATCGCCAGGGATGCCGATGACGAGGTGACCGCCGCGGCGAAGGGCGATCGGGTTTACACTAGCGCTTGCTTGGTTGATCTTGAGAAAAACACAGCCCCGCCGACAGGTCAATCCACCTGAAAGCCCGGCGCTCGTATCGAATCCCTATACTGACAACATTCACCACTCTCCGGGAGAACACACCATGAGCAGCCCCACCGATATCGTCTTCCTTTCCGCCGCCCGTACCCCCATGGGCGGGATGCTGGGCAGCCTTTCCAGCATGACGGCTCCCGAACTCGCCGCCACCGCCATTCGTGCCGCCATCGAACGTGCCGGTATCGAGGCATCAGCAATCGACGAAGGGATCATGGGCTGTGTGCTGCCGGGCGGCGTCAAGCAGGGCCCCGCCCGCCAGGCCATGCGCCAGGCCGGGATTCCCGATGGCATCGGCGCCACCACCATCAACAAGCTTTGTGGCTCGGGCATGAAGGCGGCCATGCTGGCTCACGACCTGATCCGCGCCGGCAGCGGCGAGATCCTGCTGGCCGGCGGCATGGAGTCCATGTCCAACGCCCCCCACGTGCTAACCAAGGCCCGGACGGGGTATCGACTCGGCCATGGCGAGCTCAAGGACCACATGTTCCTCGACGGCCTCGAGGATGCCGAGACCGGCAAGCTGATGGGGGTCTTCGCCCAGGACGTCGCCAGTTCGCGGGACTACAGCCGCGAGCGGCTGGACGACTTCGCCATCGCCTCACTCGAGCGAGCCATGGAAGCCACCAACGCCGGCCATCTGGACGCCGAGATGGCCCCGGTCACCGTCACCAGCCGCAAGGGCGAGACCGTGGTAAACCATGACGAGCAGCCGTTCCAGGCCAAGCTCGACAAGATCCGCGAGCTGCGTCCGGCCTTCGCCAAGGACGGGACCATCACCGCAGCCAACTCCAGCTCCATCTCCGACGGCGCCTCGGCGCTGATACTGGCCAGCCAGGCAGCGGCAGACAGGCATGGCGTCAAGCCGCTGGCCCGCATGCTGGGGCACAGCACCCACTCACAGCACCCCAGCGAGTTCACCATCGCTCCGGTTGGCGCCATCGACAAACTGATGAAGAAGCTGAACTGGAGCGTGGCCGACGTCGACCTGTTCGAGATCAACGAAGCCTTCGCCGTGGTCACCCTGCTGGCCATGGACGGGCTCGACATTCCCCACGACAAGGTCAACGTCTTCGGCGGTGCCTGCGCCCAGGGTCACCCCATCGGCTCCACCGGCTCTCGGATCATTGCCACCCTGATCCACGCCCTGCGCACCAAGGGCGGCAAGCGAGGCATCGCCAGTCTCTGCATCGGCGGCGGCGAGGCCACCGCGGTGGCGGTCGAACTGATCGACTGACCAACCGGCCACATCACCGCATGGGAGCCAGCGTCAGCCGACGCTGGCTCCCGTTTGTCTCGGCTGAACGGGTCTCGGCTGACAGGAGACAACAGTGGCAAAGGAATTCTGGATTGACACCCCCCACGGCCGGCTCTTCGCCAGTCGCTGGGGATACGAACGCGCCGATGAAGCTCCGCCAATCGTGCTGCTGCACGATTCTCTGGGTTGTATCGCACTATGGCGGGACTTCCCGGCACGACTGGCCAAGTCGACGGGGCGCGAGATAATCGCCTACGACCGCCTCGGCTACGGGCGCTCGGCGCCCTACCCCGGACCGCAGCCGACCAGCTTCATCGCCGACGAGGCGGGGGGCGCCTTTGCCGCCGTTCGCGAGCAGCTGGAACTCGAGCGATTCGCGCTGCTCGGCCATAGCGTGGGCGGCAGCATGGCTGCCCACGCTGCCGCCCGGCACGCCGACAGCTGTGAGGTACTGATCACGGTAGCGGCCCAGGCCTTCACCGAGCCGGGCACCTTGGCCGGCATTCGCACGGCGGAGCAAGTCTTTCTTCAGCCTAATGGCCTGTCACGGCTGGCGAAGTACCACGGTAACAAGGCTGAGTGGGTGCTGCGCAGCTGGGTCGACAACTGGCACTCGGAGGCCTTCCGCGAATGGCGGCTGGACAACGCCCTCGCTCAGGTGCGCTGCCCTACGCTGGCTATCCACGGCGAACTCGACGAGTACGGCTCACGGGAGCAACCGGCGCGCATCGCCGCCCTGACGCCGGGCCCCTCCGAGCCATACCTGCTAACCGGCTGCGGGCACGTGCCGCACCGCGAATGCCCGGAGCGACTGATCGCCGCCATCATCGACTTCCAGGGTTGAGCAGGACGGGATGCTAGCCAGGCACCGCCAATCGGTCCAGCCGCAGCCGCTCGCGGGAGTCGAACAGCCGGCGACTGCCCGCCGCCACCGCCGCCAGGGTGCCGAAGCCGGTGCCCAGGGTAATGGTAAACATCACCAGAATCTGATACTTGACCGCCAGGGCCGGTGAGGTACCGGCCAGTATCTGGCCGGTCATCATCCCTGGCAGGCTGACCACCCCGGCGGCGGCCATGGCGTTGATCATGGGCATCAGGCCGCTGCGCATCGCCTCGCGACGAATGTCACCGATGGCTTCCTGCCAGGGCTGGCCCAGCATCAGCCGGTTCTCGATCACCGCCCGCTGCTGCCAGGCGGTATCGGTGAGACGGTCCAGTGCCAGGGCAACCCCGGTCATGGTGTTGCCGAGCATCATGCCCAGCAGTGGAATAGCATACTGCGGCCGGTACCAGGGGTCCGGGCCGATGATCACCGTCAGCGTCAACACGGTAACGGTGAACGACGACAGGAACATCGACAGGGTACCAATACCGAAGGCCCAGCCGCCCTTCAAGCGGCGTTTCTGCCGCGCCATCACCTCGCGCCCGGCGATCAGCAGCATGGCCACTGCCATCAGGCTCACCCAGACCAAGCGTTCGGCGGCGAACAGCGCCTCCAGCACCAGGCCGATCAGCGCCAGTTGAACGACAGTACGCAAGGCGGCGATGAGCAGGCTGCGACTCATGCCCAGCCGCATCACGGCCGTGCAGCCGGCCAGCACGACGACCATCGAGGCCGCAAGGGCCAGCTGCCACCAGGAGAGCTCGATCACGTCCATGCCGCCTCCTGCACAAGCAGCCGACTGCCCTCGATACGCAGATGGCGATCTGCCACCCGCACGATCTGCCCCCTGTCGTGGGCCACCCACAGCGTCGGCCAGCCACGCGATTCAATCCGCGACGCCAGCCAGTGTTCCACCCGGTCTCGGGTCGCGTCATCCAGGTTGGCAGTAGGCTCATCCAGCAACAGCACCCTGGGCTCTCGGCTCACGGCCCGCAGCAGCGACAGGCGCTGCTTTTCGCCTGTGGAGAGCCGGCCGACCTGCCATGACATCACCTCGCGCTCGAAGCCAAGCGCTTCGAGATCGCCATCCTCGACCCCATCGGAAAAGTGCTCGCCCACCCGGTCGCTCCACCACTGGCTTTCCGCCGGCACCAGCATCACCTGGCGCCGCCAGCGATGGGCCGGTATCGTCGACTGGGCCTGACCCGCCAGCCATACCTCACCCCCGTGGGGCTCGAGATCGGCCACGGCACGCAGCAGGCGGCTCTTGCCGGATCCACTGGCCCCGGAAAGGCAGACAATGTCACCTGGGCTTACGCTGAGGTCGACGGCTTCCAGCTCGCCTACCGTGAGCCTCTCGAGGCGTAGCGAAGTGGGCTGCACATGCACTCCTGGCCGGATGAACTGGCAATTTCCTGTTGATCATACCAGCCTTCTACCGGCTGACTGGAAGGGAGATGAATTGCCCATATATGGAATTCCATATATCCTAGACGAACAAGCATGCCTCTGGCCAAAACCCCGCCATGACCACATCAGGACTCAAGGAATGACCGCACTTCAGGATTCGCAGTCCCCCTCCACCAGCGAAGGCATGGGCCTCTTCGAGCGCTTTCTCTCGATTTGGGTGGCGCTGGCGATCGTCGCCGGGGTACTGCTCGGCCAGTTCGCCCCGGCCGTTCCCGAGACCCTGTCGCGCTTCGAGGTCGCCCAGGTGTCGATCCCGGTAGCCATCCTCATATGGGCAATGATCTTTCCGATGATGGCACAGATCGACTTCGCCGCCGTTCTGGGCGTACGCCGCCAACCGAAAGGATTGATTATCACCACGTCGGTGAACTGGCTGATCAAGCCCTTCACCATGTTTGCCATCGCCTGGTTTTTCCTGATGGTGCTGTTCCGCCCGTTCATTCCCGAGGAGCTGGCCCGACAGTACCTGGCCGGCGCCATCCTGCTGGGGGCGGCACCCTGCACCGCCATGGTCTTCGTCTGGAGCTACCTCACCCGTGGCGATGCCGCCTATACCCTGGTGCAGGTCTCGCTCAACGACCTGATCATGCTGTTCGCCTTCGCCCCCATCGTGGTACTCCTGCTCGGCATCTCCAATATCCAGGTGCCCTGGGATACCGTCGCGCTCTCGGTCTTTCTCTATATCGTGATCCCGCTGGCCGCCGGCTACCTGACCCGACGCACCCTGATCGCCCGTAAGGGCGCCGAATGGTACGACAACGTCTTCATGAAGCGGGTGGGGCCAATCACACCGATCGGCCTGATCATCAC
The DNA here is from genome assembly GCF_001545155.1 of Halomonas chromatireducens. Taxonomy (NCBI): domain Bacteria; kingdom Pseudomonadati; phylum Pseudomonadota; class Gammaproteobacteria; order Oceanospirillales; family Halomonadaceae; genus Halomonas; species Halomonas chromatireducens. Next base: position 2,749,213 of record NZ_CP014226.1, read on the forward strand.
GCTGGTGCTGCTGTTCGCCTTTCAGGGCGACGTGATCATCGCCAATCCGCTGCATATCGTGCTGATTGCCATCCCGCTGATCATCCAGACCGTGCTGATCTTCTTCATCGCCTATGGCTGGGCCAAGGCGTGGAGGGTACCCCACAACGTGGCCGCCCCCGGCGCCATGATCGGCGCCAGCAACTTCTTCGAGCTAGCGGTGGCTGCGGCCATCGCGCTGTTCGGCCTGCAGTCCGGCGCGGCGCTGGCCACGGTGGTGGGGGTGCTGGTGGAAGTGCCCCTGATGCTGGCGCTGGTACGCATCGCCAACAAGACACGTCACCACTTCCCTGCCGCCAGCGAGGCCAGGGGCTGAGCCGTGGCCATCGAGATAAGCGACAATGCCCGCGCATGGATTGAGCGCAACGGGGGCGTGCTGAGCGTTCGCCTCTCTTCCCGCCATGGCTGCTGTGGCGGCGGCGCAGACATTGCCGTGGCCGAAGCACGCACGCCCAGTGACTTAACGCACTACCGAGAACTGGACCTCGATGGCCTAAAGCTATTCATCGAACCAGCCCTGATCGACCAGGGTCTCATCGTCGAGGTTGAAGGATTGCTGGGGCTTAAGCACCTCTTCGTAGACGGCTCGCCCATCGCACGCCGGCGGGACTAGACGAACCGCCTACTTGTTTTGTCATCCCGGCAGGCCAAGCCAATACAGCCATGCGATGAAGCAATACGATGCGGGCTTACCTGACCGCCCCATCCTTCGCTCCGAAGGCTTCGCTCAAGGAACCCTGATAGCGCCACCCTTCGGGGAGCCTGAGTTCGTGAGACTGGCTGCCAGCCAGCCGGCAGATCGCCACGCTGGGTGGCGTGCCGCCGATACCGATATTCGCCGTCTCGAAGGTGAGCCAGTCGCAGGGGGTGATCAGTCCGCGCTTCTGGTCGGCAAAGGCGATATCCTCGAAACTCCCCTCCCAGTCGAAGAGCAGCCCTAGCCCGACCAATCGATCCACCAGGTGCCGGACCTCGGTCGGATCCACCAGGCTGATGCTGACCAGCTCATCGTCGGAGCAGACAGCCGTTTCGGGCAGGCAAGTCCGCAGTGCGTCCCAACCATCAGTTATCCGTTCCTCAACCGCCGCCGCTCGCAGGATTACTGCCGTGGCTTCCACCAGTACCGCCATTTGCCTCTCCCGTAATACTTCAAAGAAACTTGATCCAGGACAACTCTACCCTTCTGCCGGCTAACACTTTGGGCTAATTGGCGTGGCGAAACATACTAGCCTCTGCCAAGCTGCCGCCTATACATATGCTGATACGCATATAACTATAACAAGACATTTGGCAGACCACTATGCCACAGACTCCCAGCCCCTCGTACAGTACGCCCAAACCACTTCGGCCCTCGCTTCCTGGTATCGGCTGGCTGAAATTCCGCTGTCTACAGGCGCCGCCACATCCACTGGCCTGTGCGAGTTGCATCGACGCCTGCCCTTCGGAAGCCCTAGCCTTTCATGAGAATGGTGACGGTGTTTCTCTCTTGGCGAGCGACGCCTGTCACGGCTGCGCCCACTGCGTTCCGGCCTGTCCCACCGAGGCCCTGGTCAGCGCCGAAATCGACGCCCTGGTGGCGGTCCAGGCAGAGGGCGAGCCGCTACGACTGGGCTGCCACCGCGCTAGCAACGAGACTGGCTTGAGGCAACTCCATTGTCTGCGCTCCCTTGGACCGGATCAGATCGCATGGCTCAGGGTGCGGGCAATGCCCGCTCAGCTGGAGCTGCACCTGCCAGATGCCTGCAAAGGCTGCCTGGCGGCGCCGCTGCCTGGACACGACAAGTGGTTCGAGCAAGCCGACCTTTTGTGCCGGGTCTTTACGTCGTCAGCTTCAGCCGACTACCAAAGCCCCTCTCATCCCGTGAGCCGTCGTGCCCTGCTGGTGGGTCGTGCAACCCCGCAGCTTCCGATGATCGACGCAGATGACAGCGCCCCGAAGGCGCGCCGTCTTCAGCGCTACATGGCCGTCGGCCCACAGCTGGATGACCTTGCTAGTCCGCCACTGCCTGGCCTGACCCTGGATCAAGATGCCTGCCAGGGCCACGGCGTCTGCGCCCGTGTCTGCCCTACCACGGCCCTGCAAGAGACACCCAGCGGCGAGCTGATATTCAACGCCATGGATTGCCTCGATTGCGGCCACTGCCTGACAGCCTGCCCGGAGGATGCACTTCAAGTTGTCGAGGCTTGGCAACCGGTGCCGGTGACGCTGCGACAGATCGAACAAGCCAACTGCTTCGAATGCGGGCGTCCTTTCACGCGAAAAAACCATGCATCCGCCAAGACCTGTCCTGCCTGCCGTCGAGAGAAAGCGCTGATGCAAGAGAGCTTCCAAGACCTCTTTGGTTAACCCTCCACCGAGGGCCGATGCCATCCATTGATAGCGATAACAGCGACAAGTGAACGACAAGACGTGACCCCGAGGGAGACACCATGAAACTGTTTCAAACCTTGCTGGACCGGCGCCGCTTCCTGCAATCGTCGGCTGTGGTTGGCGCCACGGCCGGCGCCGTAGGCGTAACCGGGCTGACCGGGCTTGCCCAGGCGCCACAGGCTCGTGCCCAGACACCACGTGGCGAGACGGTCGTCACCAAGAGTATCTGTGCCCAGTGCCCGGCACGCTGTGGCATCGACGTCTACACCACCGACGGGCGCGTGCATGCCATCTACGGCGACACCGGCAACCCCATCGCCAACGGCAAGCTCTGCCCCAAGGGGCACCTGGGCAGCTACTTTCTCTATGACCCGGACCGTTTCAAGGGGCCCATGAAGCGCACCAATCCCGAGAAGGGGCGCGACGAGGATCCCGGCTTCGTACCGATCTCCTGGGACGAGGCCCTGGACATGGTCGCCGAACGGCTCAACGGGCTGCGCGAACGGGGGGAGTCCCATCGCTTCGCCCACTTCTACGGTCGCGGCTGGGGGGCATCCGATGCCGGCCTGTACGGCGACTTTGGCAAGCTCTACGGCACGCCCAATTCCGCTATCGGCCATGCCTCGATGTGTGCCGAGGGCTCCAAGCGCGCCAAGCGCGCCACTGATGGCAACGACTCCTACAACTCCTACGACTACCGCAACACCAACTACCTGCTGATCATGGGGGCGAGTTTTCTCGAAGCCTTCCGCCCCTACAACAACGTGATGCAGATGTGGGGCCATATGCGCAGCAAGAGCCCCAAGACCCGCGTCACCTGCGTCGATGTGCGCATGAACCCCACCATGGCGGCTGCAGACCGGGCGCTCTACATCAAGCCAGGGACCGACGGCGCCTTCGCCCTGGCGGTGGCCCATGTGATTTTGACCGAAGCCTTGTGGGACAAGGAGTTCGTCGGCGACTTCTATCAGGCCTCACGCCGCTTCGTCAGCGGCGAGTCGATTCCCGAGGATTCCTTCGAGGAGAACTGGGTTCACGGCCTGACCGAATGGTGGAATCAGGAGCTGAAGGACCGCACCCCGGAGTGGGCCGAGGCGATCACCAGCATCCCCGCCCGGCATATCCGCCAGACCGCCATCGAATTCGGTTCAACCCGCCCCGCCGTGGCGCTGTTCGAGCGCGGCCCCACCGGCCACACCAACGGCACCTACAACGGCATGGCCATTCACGCACTCAACGCCCTGGTGGGCTCGCTGTTCGCCAAGGGCGGGCTCGGCTACCAGATGGGCGTGCCTTACGGTGATCTACCGGTCAGCGCCGATGACTACCTCGACGACTATGCCCGCGACGGTGCCTGGAAGGATCAGCCGCGCATCGACATGGCAGGCACCGAGCGCTGGCCGATGACCAGCCACATGATGCAGGAGACAGGCCCCAACCACCTGGCGGGCGACCCCTACAAGCTCGACACCGCCATGTTCTTCTACACCAACCCGATCTGGACTGCTCCGGATCCCAAGGTATGGGAAGAAGCCTTCAAGGATGTGTTCATCATCGACACCTCGCCGTTCCCCGGCGAGACCGCCATGTACGCAGATCTGATCCTGCCGGACTCGACCTATCTGGAGCGGCTGCAGGACTCGCCTACCTACCCCTTCGAGGGCTGGCCGATGACCGCCCTGCGTGTGCCGGCGGTCGAGCCGATCTACGACACTCGCCATTTCGGCGACATCCTGATCGGGATCGGCAAGCGCCTCAACGGCCCGGCAGGCGAGTACTACCGGGCACTGGACAGCGTCGAGAATGTGCTGCGTCACCGCGCCGCCGGCTTCGCCGACAACCCCGGCGACAACGGCGTGAACGACTTCGAGAGCTGGAAGGAGAAAGGCGTCTGGTACAAGAAGCCCTATCACTGGCGGCTGGATCGCGGACGCTTCTATGAGTGGGGCGGTCTCGACTACGACCTGCAAATGAGCCCTGAGGAGGTCAAGGCCAAGCTGTTCAAGACCCCTTCCGGCAAGTTCGAGTTCAAGTCCGGCTTCCTGGAAGAGCATGCCGCCTATATCGAAACGGAAATGGGCATTCCCCGCGAGCGCGTGGGCCTGATCCAGTGGGTCGAGCCGCAACACAGCGGCGGCGACGGCGATCTCTACTTCGTGACGCCCAAGACCCCGCTGCACGCCGAGGGTCGCGGCGCCAACGTTCCCCACAACATCGCCATCCACCAGCCCATCGTCGGCGGCCGCGACACCGTCTACCTGGAGGTGCATCCGCGCACTGCCCAGGAGCGTGGTATCCGCAACGGCGACCGGGTCAGGATCACCTCCGATCTCGGCAGCATCGAGGCCGAGTGCCGCTTCGTGGCAGGCCACCGCCCCGACACCCTGGTACTGCCCTTCGAGTTCGGCCACTGGGCTCAGGGACGCTGGGCCAAGGGCCGCGGTCCGGGGCACTCCGGCGAGATCACGGCCAATGTGTCCGACCCGATTTCCGGCCTGGCCAGCTACTACACCGGCAAGGTCAGGCTCGAGCGCGCCTGATCTACGGACAAAGAATTCTTGAGGAGTCATCACCATGGCAAAGTGGGGAATGGTTATCGACCTGGACAAATGCACGGGCTGCCAGGCCTGTACGACGGCCTGCTCGATGGAAAACAACACCCTGCCGGGGGAGAGCTGGCAGGACGTGCTTTTCTACCATGAGGGCGAGTATCCCAGCGCACAGATGAAGTGGCTGCCGCGGCCCTGCATGCAGTGTGAGAATCCTTCATGCGTGCATGTCTGTCCGACCCGGGCCACCTACAAGGACCCGGATGCCGGTGGGATTGTCTTCGTCGACTGGAACAAGTGCATCGGCTGCAAGTACTGCATGATCGCCTGCCCCTATGGGGTGCGCTTCTATGCCGACGAGAAGCCACTTATCGAACCCGACATTCGCGAGGCCTACCCGAGCGACAACGGCCAGCTGTGGAGCCCGCCCTACCAGAACCCGGAAGAAGACTGGCAGCGAGGCATCGGCATTCAGCCCCCCGGCGTGGTGTCGAAATGCACCTTCTGCTACCACAAGGTCAAGCATGCGCCCGAGGGCGTGGTCGACCTTGATGAGGACAACCCCGAGGTCAAGGAGTACGTGCCGGCCTGTGTTCGCACCTGCGCTCCCAAGGCGCGCTACTTCGGCGACCTGGACAACCCCGAAAGCCAGGTCAATCTGCTGATCGGCGACAGGCATGGCGTACGCCTGAAGGATCACACCGGCAACAGGCCGCAGGTCTACTATCTTGGCGCCGGCGCCAGCGTGCCCGCCTTTACTCCTGCCGACAGGGAGCATGACGCATGAACATCTCCATGAAAGACATGCAAACCAGGACTCAAGCAAACGTCCTGCAGGGACCTCTGGGCTGGGGGCTGCTGGTAGCGGCGGGAGTCGTGCTGCTGGCCAGCCTGGCCTTCGCCCTTATCCAGCTCATGACCAGCGGCCATACCTCATTCAATACCAGCTCGACTCTTCCCTGGGGTCAACCCATTGCCACTTACCTCTACTTCGCCCTGGCATCATCGGGACTGGGCCTGATCGCTTCGTTGCCGCTGGTGTTCGGCTTCAAGCAGTACTACCCGGTGGCCAAGCGCTGCATCTTCCTGGCCTTTATCGTGCTGATCTCGGGGATGGCAGTACTGGCTCTTGAGCTTGGCAACGTGTTCCGCATGCTGTGGGCCATCCCGCTGAACCTGCAGGTGCAGTCGGCAATGTTCTGGATGGGCGTGTTTTACGCCCTGGACCTGCTGTTCCTGCTGTGGAAGTTCAGCAAGCTGCAGGGCGGCGAATGGGACAGCAAGACCGCCAAGCAGGTGGGTATCGCCTCCTTCATCGGCGTGCTGCTGGCAAGCGGCAACCTGGCGTTGATCTTCGGCATGATGAGCATGCGCCCGTTCTGGTTCGATGCCTTGCTGCCGATCTACTTCTACTTCACCGGCGTAACCAGCGGCGTGGCCGCACTGGTCTTCTTTACCTACCTGGCCCACGGGTTTCAGCGTGAGCGCATGCCGCCCGCACTACAGGCGCTGCTCACAGGGGCATTGCCCAAGCTGTTCGCCGCACTGATCGGCGGAACCCTGCTGTTCATCGCCGTGCGCGCCATCACCGGGCTCTACAGTAACAACCCGGAGATCAACCTGGTGTGGACCGGCTATCTGTTCGCCTCGCCGCTCTACAACGCCTCCCTGCTGCTGGGCCTTGTGCTGCCCTTCGTGGTGATGCTGAGTGCCTCGCTGCGCAACCGCGCAGGCGTACAGGTGCTGGTCGCCTGCCTGGTGTTCCTGGGGCTTTTCGCCGAGCGTTTCTACTTCGTGGTCGGCGGCCAGGTGGTTCCACTCTTCCACGGCACCTGGCAGCCCGGCCTGATCAGCTACACGCCCTCCGCCACAGAGTGGTCGCTGACCTTCGTCGGCATATCGCTGTGCTTCGTGCTCTACCTGCTGGGTGAGAAATTCCTCAACCTGGGGGATATGCCTCGGCATATGGCCGAGGCTCCGGCCGGCGCCCAGGCGAATACTGCCTGAACCACACTACCAGTCGCATTCTGAAGGAGAAGGTGCAGCCTGCCCGCCGGCAGGCCGCTCCGTCAGCAAGATGACACAATATCCTCGTTTCCCAGATCTGCTGCCGGCTGCTGAATTCAGCCTCTGCCTGTCGCGAGCCTTCCTCGCCCCGACCACGGGGGTGACACTGGCGGAGCTTCGCGGGCCACTGCTCGACGACCTTCGCAACCTGGCCGAGACGCTACCCAAGCTCAATACCGAGCGCCTCGAGGCGCTCTCACAGGCACTGGCGGCACTGACCGATACCCAGCAGCTAATGCTGGGCTACAGCCGTCTGTTTCTTACGCCACCGGCGCCTGCGCCGCTCAATCTGGGCGCGTATCTCGACGGTGGCCTGATGTCCCGAAGCGTTCCCTCCATGGAAGCCCTCTATCACCGCCATGGCCTGGAGCGCGACCCGGCGTTCCGAGACCTGTCCGACCACCTTTCGCTCCACCTGCAGTGGCTCGCCTGGGTCTACAGCGAGGCGATGGAGGCACGAGAGGCCGCGACTGACGCCTCCCCCGCGATGACGGACGCCGCGACCATGCTGCACGATTTCACCCTGCCCGCCATGGCCGGGGTTCGCCGCAAGGTGACACAAGCGGCAAAGTACGAGACCACCCTGCCCTGGCGACTGCTGGTCGAATTGACCCATGACCAGTTGACCGAAGACTTCGCGCGCCTAAAAGCTGCACTGCCCTCCTTGGCACTTCAGCAGTCCCGCGCCCCCGGGCAGGTAAAGGTCACGACCGGAGTGGAGTCCTTTGAGGCAAGCGAGGCCCCGCGGGAAACGCTGACCTGCCGCTCCTGTGGCGAGTTTTTCAAGAGCGATCCGGTAATGGCAGAGATGCGCCAACGCCTTACCGCAGCCTGCGTCAGCACCGACCATCTGGCGATCTGCCCCCACTGCCAGGGCCGCGATGCCGCCTCGCATTCACTGAAGCCGCCCGGCGCAAGCCTGAAGGCGTGGCAGTCAGCAACCGAGAGGAATCTCCCATGACGCGAATCGCCCCCCTGTGCGAGGTCACTACCGAGTACGTGGTAACCGACGAGGATGGCGAGCGCCTGGCGGCCTCGACACCGGAAATGCCGCTACGCTACATACATGGTACGGGCCAGATGTTGCCGGCTCTCGAGGACGCACTGGAAGGCTGCCAGGCCGGTGACACACTCGGCGTGACGCTGACGCCAGCTCAGGCCTATGGCCCTCACCGCCCCGAACTGGTCTTCGAAGCGGTACGCGAGAACCTGCCACAGGACAGGGATATACGCGTCGGCATGACGCTGACACCGGGCGGGCAGCGGGGGAAATTCTCGCTGAAGGTGGTGGGCTTGACCGAACGCGGCGCCATGCTGGACGGCAACCACCCGCTAGCGGGCAGGATGGCGACTTGGGAGCTTCGGGTCCTGGAGGTCCGGCCTGGCAAGCGGCCAGCCCAGGGGAAGCTGGAATACCAGCCGATCCACTGGGTGGAAGTAGAGTAGCACCAGCGAGTGAATCCGATCAGCACATCGCCAAGCGACGATCGGGCCGGTTCCCCATGGCGGCCAGGCGCGCCTGCAGGTCAACAAGTCGCTGATTCTGGCCCTTCTCGGCCGCCAGCAGCACTTCACTGACCCAGCTGGGGACCGTGTCGGAGAGGCTGTAGTAGACCCACTGACCGTCACGCCTGTCACTCAATAGCCCGCAGGTACGCAACTGAGCCAGGTGCCGTGAGATCTTGGGCTGGGATTCCTCCAGGGCGTGGGTCATTTCGCAGACGCAGAGCTCCTCTTCACGGCGGATCAGCAGCGTCAGCGTCAGGCGGGTCTCGTCGCCCAGGCATTTAAACAGTTTGTTGGGTTCCAGAGAGATCAAGGTACTTCCCAGGTTTCTGAGTTATTACTCAGTTTACCGCAACCTGACCATGGCGTCAGTTCAACCGGGCACTTGCTGTGTATGCCGTTCTGCCCCCGGGCGATCAAAGCAGCAGCCCAAGAGCGGCCAGGGTGCAGAGCGACAGCGATGCTCCCTGAAGCAGGCGGCGATCAAGGCGGTGGGCGATTCGGTCCGCCAGGGCATTGCCGGCGAGTACCGCCGGCAGAAATGTCAACGCCAACCACAGATGCCACAGCTGCACCTGACCCGCGAGCGCCAACGTTGCCAAGGTCAGCAGTGACGTGATGATAAAGAACGCCGCCAGGTTGCCGCGCAGACGATCCGGTGAGAGCCCATGCAGCAGAAGCACAATGGGGGGACCACCTATGGCAGCCACGGTGCCGAAGATGCCTGATAGCACACCGGCGCCAAACAGGGTTGCTCCATTGACCGGCAAGCGCAAGCGGAAAAGAGTCACCGCCACGGCGAAAAGCACGCTGGCGGCAATCAGCTTCTCGAGCACGACCATGGGGGCAGTGAGCAGCAGCCATAGCCCGAGGCCATTGCCGGGCAGCCGCCCCACCAAGGCCATGCCAATCTCGCCGACCCGGACCTCATGCCAGTACTGTCGAACCATCATGAGCGAGACCATGAATCCGAACAGCACCAGGATGACCGGTACCAGGCGTGGCTCAAGCATCAATAGCAGCGGCGCCCCTATCACTGCCAGACCGAAACCGGTGGCACGTTGAACGAAGGCCCCCAACATCAGCACCAGCGCACTGCCCAGCCAGACCATGGGGTCCAGATCCAGCCACGACGCCAGCGCCTCAGGCATGGGCCGGCTTGCCTGCAAGGCGACGCAACCCCAGGTTGCCGATCAGCGATGCCAGCAGCATGGTCAATACCATGGGCCACAGGCTCTCGATCTCGAAGATACCGACCATGACGCCGGCAAGTGCGGCAGAACCGAACTTGATCCCGCCCATCATGGCGGTTGCCGTGGCGCTCATATGGCCAAAGTGATCGAGTAGTGCGGACATGGCGTTGGGAGTGATCAGGCCGATCATGCCGGCATAGACCATGACCAGCAGGACGACAACAGGAAGCGTTGCAAGGCCCAGTGCCGCCGCCAGCGCCAGCGCCATGGCAGCGACCAGTTGAATACTGAGCCCGAAATGCAGGTTCTGTTGCGGTGAGTGACGAACCAGCAAATGAATGTTCACCCGATTGGAGAGCGCGATCACCAGCACATTCGCCCCGAACACCACCGGGTACATGGCCGGCGACAGGCCGAAATATTCCAGGTAGATATAGGGCGATGCCGTGATGAAGGCGAACAAGCCGCCGAATGAAGCAGCCACGGCACAGATGTAGCCCATGGCCTCGCGGTGGCGCAGGACACTCGCATAGTTGGCCAGCACCTGGCGAAACGACGCGACGGGCTGGCCAGGATCCCGGGTCTCGGGTAGCCGGGTACTCATCAGCCACAGCAGGAAAGCCGCATAGACCGCCAGGAAGACGAAGATCAGCCACCAGTCGGCGAGATAGAGCAACCCACTCCCCACCACCGGCGCCACCAGCGGCGCCACCATCATGATCATGACCATGGTGGACATCACGCTCGCCGCCTCGCGACCACTGAAGCAGTCGCGAACGATCGCGGCCGAATTGACCACGCAGGCACCGCCTCCCAGCGCCTGGACGAAACGCCAGGCAAGCAGCTCGGGCAGCGTGCTGATGGTGGTAATCGCCAGGCTGGCCAGCAGGAATAGTACTAGCCCGCCCAGCAGGACAGGCTTGCGCCCCACCCTGTCGGAAAGCGGCCCGAAGAGCAGTTGACCGATGGCAAAGCCGGCGAGGAAAACGCTGATCGACAGCTCTGTATGATGAATGCTGGCCCCGATACTGTCGGCGAGCGCCGACATCGCGGGCAGATAGGCGTCGATGGCGAACGGTGCCAGTGCCGTATTGGCTGCCACCAGCAGTGCCACGCGTCGAGGATTGAGATTCAAGACAGCTCCCTGTCGGTTGATGTCCGGCATTTTGCTAGGCTGCTAATGATAGACCAAGTCAGCTCGACTGTCGTGCATCCCCTGTTACCACTGCAGGTCGCTTGCTAAAGTGAGCGGATACTCAACCCCAGGAGCTTGAAAAAATGGCAGAGGACCTGCTTTCACAACTCAAACAGATGAGTACCGTGGTTGCCGATACCGGCGATATCGACACGATCAGACGCTTCACCCCTCAGGATGCCACGACCAATCCGTCACTCATTCTTCAGGCGGCACAGCAGGAAAACCGGCGCGCTCGCCTGGCGGAGATTGCCTGCCACAGCACCGATATCGACGACGCCCTGGACGCCGTGGCGGTAGAAATCGGCAGTGAGATCAGTGCGCTGGTGCCCGGCTATGTCTCGACCGAAGTCAGCGCCAGGCTCTCCTTCGATACCGACGCGACATTGGCGCGTGCGCGCTCCCTGATCGAGCGCTATGACCGCCACGGCATTCCTCCCGAACGCATACTGATCAAGGTCGCAGCCACCTGGGAAGGCATTCGCGCTGCCCGTCAGCTGGAACGGGAAGGTATCCGCACCAACCTGACCCTGCTCTTCAGCTTCACCCAGGCACTTGCCTGTGCCGATGCCGGCGTCACGCTGGTCTCACCTTTCGTCGGACGCATCCTGGACTGGCACAAGGCCGAATGGCCGGATGGCGACTTCAGCGGGGACAACGACCCCGGTGTCAAATCGGTCAGGCGAATCTACGAGCACTACAAGGGGCACGGGTACCGTACCATCGTCATGGGGGCGAGTTTTCGCAACATGGGCGAGATCCAGGCGCTGGCGGGCTGCGACCGGCTGACCATCTCTCCTGCCCTGCTTGGCGAACTGGCGGAGACCCAGGGTCACCTCGAGCGCCGCCTGGTGCCTATCGATGCCGAAACCTCGGCCCCGGAACCCCAGGATGAAGCTGAGTTTCGCTGGTCTCTCAATGAGGATGCCATGGCAACCGAGAAGCTGGCAGAGGGGATCCGCAAGTTCACCGACGACCAGCGTAAGCTGGAAGCGCTGCTGGCAGAATTGCGAAAACAGAGCTGAAAAGAAGGTTGTCAGGAGAGGAGCGAGAGCCTGAACGCACGCCGCCAGGGCATGGGCGCCTTGGCGGACGGAATGCCTCGGCTCGGCTGATGGTAACAGAAGCTGCGTTCAAGGCTGTTTTGAAGCGTCTTCCTGAGCTTCCAGCATCTCGACGAGCGGCTGAAATTCCTCTCGATTATGCTCGTTCATACGCATGAGGATACGGTGCGCCTCGATGATGCGCTGCCGGGTTTCCTCCAGATCGGCCGGTACTTCGGGGAGTTCGCACAGGGCGCAGGACTCGGTGATGGGCGTCTCCATCATGGTGAAGAACTGCGAAAAGCCCATGACCTCAAGCATGCGTTGCACATCGGGGTTGTGAACCACGATGGTGGGTTTGTACAGAATGCGGTCCTTGACCGCCATGGCCACCTTGGCCAGGAACCCCAGGGCGGTGGAATCCACATTGGTTGCCTCACGCAGATCGATAATCAGCGTCTCAAGGCCAGGCGTCTCCGCCAGCTGCTGAGCCTGGGTGTCCAGCGTGGCGCACAGCGTGAGCCGCACGTCACCGCAAAGCTTGAGTACGAAGACACCGGAATCGAACGCTGCCTTTACGCGGCCCTCATTAATGATCATCGCCAAATCCGCTCAACATCATGATCGTCAGGTCATCGGGCAGCTCTTCGCCACTGAGATCCTCCTCGGTATCGATATCACCGGAAGCGTGCAGGGCCAAACTGTCTCGAAGTCGTTCCAACGTAGTACAAGTTACGATACGTTGCTCCAGCTCCCTGAGCCTCATGTCGAGCGTCTCGCCCGGCAGGCATTCCAGAATCCCATCTGAGCACAACCATAACGTGAAGTCAGCCGGTAACCTATAGCTCAAACGTGGATAATCCACATTAGGAAACAAACCAACCGGCATGCCCTCGCCGGGCAACTCGACGGCAATGCCTTCAGCTACCAGCAGCGGCTTTGGGAGCTGCGCCCCCAGCGAGTAGTAGAGGCAATGGTCGACATGGTCGATCACGCCAACGAACAGGGTCGCATGCTTGCCGATTCCGGTATCCAGCAGCTCCCGGTTGAGCGCCGCCAGCCAGTCTGAAGGCAGGCGGTCCGGCTGTTTGCCGTCCCACTCATTCAACCAGCGATTACACAGGTACTTTAGCAGAACGGTGACGAATGCAGAGGAGGCACCATGTCCCGAGACATCGGCGAAATAGAACAGCGTGAAACGATTATCAAAGCGCTGGAAGTCGAGGAAATCGCCCGACAGGTAGAGCGACGGCATCAGCCAGTAATCGCAGGTGATGCCCCCCAGCGTCTGGGGATGGGGAGGCAGTAGCTTGCGCTGGATCTGGCCCCCGGCCTGCTGGTCCAGGCGCAACAGGGCCAGATGAGTCTCAAGGCTCTCATTGAGCTCTTCCAGATGCTGGTTCAACTGGGCCAGGCGCTCGCGATCGAGATTCCTCTCATCCTCGAGCCGACGCAACTCGATGGCCTTGCGGATCATCCGCCGCAGCAGCTGCCCATGTCGCATGGGCTCGACGACATAGTCCACCAGTCCAACGTCCACTGCCGTCAGCAGATCAGCATCGAGACGAGAATCGCTGACCACCACCGTGGGCAGACGCTCGGTGAGGCTTGCCCAGGCAAGGCTCGGCACTGCTCGCGCATGAGCGACGACCAGCGACGTCTCGGCAGGAAGGTCCTCAAGCCGCTGAGCGGCAAGCACCGCCAAGCCATCGCGAGCAATGGTGTCGGCCAGGGCATCACGATATTCCCCGGGCTCATCGAGTACGCCAATCAACGGCTTGGGTGCATCCATGGATCAGGCCTCAATCGGCGAAATCAGAGTCGTCGAAGTCCGCATCGTCAAAATCGAAGTCGAAGTCATCGCTGGCAAAGGGGTCGTCGCCCAGCTCCCCGTCGCTGACTTCGAAACGCCGTCGCTGCAGGTAGGCATCGCGAATAAAGACGTAGCGGTCACCACGTATCAACTCTTCCTGATCGAGAAGGCCTGCACGTATGTCCACTACCCGCAACGCGGTCAGTCCGTAGCGCACCTTGTCATCTTCTACATAAGTGAGAGGATAAGTATAGGTGTCAAGCGGCAGCCCGGCAGTGTCACGCACGGTACTCGGCCCCAGGAGAGGCAGTACCAGGTAGGGGCCTTCGCCGACACCCCAGACTCCCAGCGTCTGGCCGAAATCCTCATCGCGTCCGGTGATGTCCATATGAGTCGCAAAGTCCCAGAGGCCGCCGATACCGACGGTGGTATTGATCAGGAAGCGCGAGGTGGCGATGCCGGCATTGCCGGGCTTGCCCTGGAGCAGGCTGTTCAGCGCCGTACGGATCTCACCGAGGTTGGAAAAGAAATTGCCCACCCCTGTCTGTACCGGCTGGGGTGTGACGGTACGGTAACCACGTGAAACCGGTTTGAGAACCGCACGATCCAGCGCGTCGTTGAAGGCGAACACCTGGCGATTGAAGCCCTCCCAGGGGTCATCCGGATGGCGATCCTCGACCGGTATGTTGCTGGCACAGCCGGCCAGCATGACCATTGTCATCAAGGCGACCAAGAGCCCTGTGACGGAACCGGTCCGTTTATTGCCCATCGCGAGAGACTCCTTTCATGGATAACCGGGGTGTCAGCATCATTGGCGACGCACCACCACGCAGCCGGCACTGTACCCGGCTCCAAAGGAGCAGACTACCCCCAGTGCCCCCGGCGCCAGGTCGGCATGATGCAGATGGAAGGCGATGATGGAGCCTGCCGAACTGGTATTGGCATAGCGATCAAGGATGATAGGCGCCTGGCTGGCATCGGGATCGTGCCCTAGCACACGGCGCGCAATCAGGTCGTTCATGTGGCGGTTGGCCTGATGCAGCCACAGCCGTGAAAGATCGCTGCCGGAGAGCTCGAGGCTGGCCAGGTGGTCGCCGATCAGGGCCGCCACCATGGGACAAACCTCCTTGAATACGCGGCGTCCCTCCTGCACGAACAGCTTGTCGACCGCACGCGGATCCGCGTCGGTGACCCGATTGAGAAAACCGGCATTGTTGCGGATAGCATTCGAGAAGCGTGTCACCAGGCGTGTGCCGAGGATCTCGAAGCGTACCTCTGCGGTTGCCAGCTCCGCGTCCTCGAGCACCACGGCGGTACAGGCATCGCCGAAGATGAAATGGCTGTCCCGGTCACGGAAGTTGAGATGCGCCGAACAGATTTCGGGGCTGACCACCAGCGCCCGCTTCACGTTTCCGGAGCGAATCGCATTGCTGGCCATGTCGATGGCGAAGGTGGCCGACGAGCAGGCCACGTTCATGTCGAAGGCGCAGCCGGTGGCGCCCAGTGCCGCCTGCAGCTCCACCGCCACCGCCGGGTAGGGGCGCTCCAGGTTGGAGCAGGCGACGATGACCAGCCCTATGTCGCTGGCTTCAACACCGGCGGCTGTCAGGGCCTGGCGAGCAGCGGCCAGCCCCATCTCACACTGGATCGATGGCTCGTCGTTGGCGCGCTCAGGCAGGTGCGGACGCATGCGCTCGATATCGAGAATGCCCTCGGCATCCATCACGTAGCGGCTATGTATACCGGAGGCCTTGACGATGAACTCGCTACTGGAGTGCGCCAATGGCACTTGATCGCCAGCCTTGATGGCAGCTGCATTGCGGCCGTTTTCTGCATCGACCCAGCGATTGAAAGACGCCACCAGGGCGTCATTGTCGATGGCGTGCTCCGGCGTGAATAGACCCGTGCCGGTGATCACGACGTCTGTCATGGTGTTCTCCCTCATGCGACCACCTGGCCGCCTGTTCTGTGACGGACACCGGCCTCGCCGATGCCCCATTGTCCTGGGCCTCGCCCTGCTGGCCCCACCCTGCCGCTATCATCAGCCGCCGGTCGGCCTTGTACCTGTCAATTCGTACCTGTCAATTCGGCCCAGCGTCGCTCCAGCCGCTTGGTGGAGACCGGCATCCGGGTGCCGAGTTGCTGTGCGAACAGGGAGACACGCAGCTCCTCGATCCACCAGCCGAACTCGACCAGCTCCGGGGCTTCGTGTCCACCACGCCGCTGGCTCTCACGCCGGGCCGCCAGACGCGCCTCGAAGTCCTGCACCATCTGCATGTGCATCTGGTCGCGCATGCGCTCCCGTGGCGCCTTCTCCAGGCGAAGCAGGGCGGCTTCCATGTAGCGTGGATACTCAAAGAGCCAGTCACCCGCCTCACCCACGAAGCCTGGATGGACAAGACGCTGCATCTGGGCCTTGATATCACTGTAAACCAGCGCCAACGCCAGGCTGAGATTGCCCTTCAACGCCTTGGTCACTGCCAGGTGCCCTTCGAGTCCGGCCTGCAGGGTAGCGACCAGGGTTTCGGCATGCGGCACAAGCTCTGCGGCGGAGCGGCTGATTCGAGACGCCAGTTCCTCCCGCGAGCGAGGCAGGGGCGACATGGCCAGCACCTGGGTGAATACGGCTTCCACCACGTCCTCGTTAAGCTGCCGCTTGCTGCCGACCTTGGCAAACAGCAGCGCACAGGTGTTGAGTCCGGACAGCCGCTCGATGGCCCTGACCTGCTCAGGCAGTCTCGCCATGGCAAGCCGCGCCACCCCGGTGCGATGCGCCCACTCGGCCTTGTCCGGATGGTCGAAGAGTTCGACCCGAAAGGCATCGCCATCGGGCACCAGCGCAGGATAGGCCTCGACCCGGATACCGGCCTGCGTGGTCACACGCGAGGGCGGCAGCGCCTCCATGGGCAGGTCCGTGACCGCCTCGGCGGCACTGGCTTCCGCGGCAAGGGCCCTGGCGCCTTCCCCGGCGGCCGCCTCGAAGCGACGCTCAAGAGCCCTAGCATCGCGACCCTCGCCCAGCGTCTTCCCCTCGTGATCGACCACCTTCAGGTTCATGATCAGATGAGGCTCGAGCTGCTCCGTACGCCAGTCATCCGGGTGGACCCGCGCACCGGTCTTGCGGCGCAGGAACTCGCCCAGGGCCTCGGTCAAGGGAATGTCGTCGGGCACCAGTGCCTCGAGGGCCGCATCCACCCAGTCGGGTATCGGCACCACCTGGCGACGCAGCGACTTGGGCAGCGACTTCAGCAGCGCAATGCACTTGTCGCGCAACAGGCCCGGCACCAGCCACTCCAGCCGTGCCAGTGGCAGCTGGGGCAACATGGCAGCCGGTACCGTCAAGGTCACGCCGTCGTCAGGCGCGCCAGGCTCGAAACGGTAGCTCAGTGGATAGCGTACTCCATTCAGCATCAGTTCATCGGGGTATTGTGCCTGGGTGATCTCTTCCGCTTCCCGGGCGAGCAGTGCCTCACGGTCGAACTTCAGAATATCGGGGTCGTCACGCTCGGCTTGCCGCCGCCAATGCTCGAATCCCTTTCCATTGAATATATCAGCGGGAATGCGGGCATCGTAGAAATCGAACAGTGTTTCTTCATCGACCAGAATATCACGCTTTCGTGCCCGATCCTCTAGCCCCTCCACCTCTTCGACCAATGCGCGATTGTGGTCGAAGAAGGCACCTCGTGTGCGGAACTCGCCTTCCACCAGGGCGCGACGCAGGAACAGCTCCCGTGCCTCACCGGGGGCGATGGGGCCATAGTGAACCTTGCGCCCCGAGACGACGGGCAGCCCGAACAGGGTCACCTGCTCATTGGCCACCACCTGGGCCCGCTTCATTTCCCAGTGGGGATCACTGTAGGTGCGCCTGACCAGGTGCCCGGCCAGGGGCTCTATCCACTGTGGCTCGATCCTGGCCACCGTGCGGGCAAACAGCTTCGACGTCTCCACCAGCTCGAAGGCCATCAACCACTTGGGCGATTTCCTGGCCAGCCCCGACCCGGGGTGGATGAAGAACTTCCGGTTGCGCGCGCCCAGGTATTCCCGGTTCTCTGTGAGCAGGCCGAGATGAGACAGCAACCCGGGAAGCAGCGCCTTGTGAAGCTGCACGGCGCTCTCGCGATGTGCCCGCTCCCTGGCCTGCTCGTCCTCGACCTCATTCGTCGCCCGCGTGGGAGGCGGTACCTCGATCTCCATCTCGCGCAGCAGCTGGCGCAACTGGCGAAAGGTGTCATGCCATTCGCGCAGGCGCAGGTAATTCAGGTAGTGCTCCTTGCACCAGCGCCGCAGCCGGTTGCCTGAAAACTCGTCGCGCGCCGCCTCGAAGCCATGCCAGAGATTGAGCAGCGCGACGAAATCGGACTCAGGATCCTGCCAGCGCCGATGGGCCTGATCGGCGGCCTCGCGTTTGTCCGCCGGCCGATCGCGGGGATCCTGCACCGCCAGAGCCGAGACCACGACCAGCACCTCGCGCAGCCCACCCTGCTCCGCGCCGGCAAGCACCATTCGGGCCAGGCGGGGGTCGATGGGCAGCCGGCTCAGCTTGCGCCCCAGCGGCGTCAGCCGGTTGGCCTGGTCCACCGCCCCCAACTCGAACAGCAGGCGGAAGCCATCCTTGATGAAACGGGCATCCGGCGGGTCGACGAAGGGGAAGTCCTCGATGTCACCCAGCTTCAGCGACAGCATGGACAGGATTACCGAGGCCAGGTTGGTGCGCCGGATCTCGGGGTCGGTGAAGCCAGGGCGGGAGAGGAAGTCCTCCTCGTCATAGAGGCGAATGCAGACACCTTCCGCCACCCGGCCACAGCGCCCCTTGCGCTGATCGGCACTGGCCTGGCTGATGGGCTCCACCGGCAGCCGCTGGATCTTGGACTTGTAGCTGTAGCGGCTGATGCGTACCAGCCCGGGGTCGATGACATAGCGTATGCCCGGCACCGTGAGCGAGGTTTCGGCAACATTGGTGGCAAGCACGATGCGGCGCCCGGCATGGGCTGCAAATACCCGGTTCTGCTCGGCGTTAGAGAGCCGCGCATAGAGCGGCAGTATCTCGGTGCCCTTGAGGTCGGCACGTCGCAGGGTATCCGCCGCCTCGCGGATCTCACGCTCCCCGGGCAAGAAGATCAGGATATCCCGGGGACCATGGAACCAGCGCTTCTCGCGCTCGACCGCCTCGATCTCCTCCACCGCATGCAGGATACCCTCCTGCAGGGTGCGGTCAGCCTCGTCGTCAGCGTCACGCACCAGGGGCCGGTAGCGCACCTCCACCGGATAGGTACGGCCCGACACCTCTACCACCGACGCCGGCCTTGGCTCGCCATCCTCACTGGGCAGGGCAAAATGCGCGGCGAAGCGCTCCACATCGATGGTCGCCGAGGTAATGATCACCTTGAGATCAGGGCGTCGTGCCAGCAGCCGCTTCAAATAGCCGAGCAGGAAATCGATATTGAGGCTGCGCTCGTGGGCCTCGTCGATGATGATCGCTTCGTAACGGCTAAGGTCCGGGTCATGGCGCGTCTCGGCCAGCAGGATGCCGTCGGTCATCAGCTTGATCAGGGTGTCGTCGCCGGTCTCGTCGGTGAAGCGGACCTGGTAACCCACCTGGCCACCCAGAGGCACGGCCATCTCCTCGGCGAGCCGCGTCGCCACGGAGCGTGCCGCCAGCCGGCGCGGCTGGGTATGGCCGACCAGGCCGCGGCGACCGAGGCCCAGCTCCAGGCAGAGCTTGGGCAGCTGGGTGGTCTTGCCGGATCCCGTCTCCCCCGCCACCACGACTACCTGGTGCTCGCGCAGGGCAGCAAGAATATCATCCCGCCGTTCGACCACCGGCAGGGTGTCGGGATAGGCCAGCGTCACCGGCATTGCCTCGCGCTGGGCAACCAGCGTGGACGAACGCACCACGGCCCGTCCGGCCTCGGCGAGCCCCCGGTCTACCGGCTTGCCCTCCTTAAGACGCCGCGCCAGCCCGTCGAGCCGACGCAACAGCCCGGCACGGTCGCGCAGCATGACAGCATCGAGCGCCTGGTAGAGACGGTCGAGCTCATCGTGCTCCGGAGAAGTCGCAGAAGAATCAGGACGAATGGCGGTGGTCACGAGATCCTCGGCAAATGGAAAAAACCTGCCCGTTCCGGAACACCGGAACGGGCAGGTCATTGTAACGCTCAGCGGCGGGTCGCGCCTAATGCGACGTGGCAGTGACCACGTCGATCAGGATTTCTGCTCTCCCTGCCTCTCCTGCTCTTCGTCGCGCAGCTGGCGACGCAGCACCTTGCCGACGTTGGTCTTCGGCAGCTCATCCCGGAACTCCACGGACTTGGGTACCTTGTATGCCGCCAGCTCCTTCTTGCACCATTCACGCAGGCTCTTCTCGTCGAGATTTTCATCCCTGGAGACCACGAACAGCTTGACCGCCTCGCCGCTGCTTTCGTCGGGTACGCCAACGGCTGCCGCCTCGACGATGCCGGGGTGCGCCGCCACGACATCCTCTATCTCGTTGGGATAGACGTTGAAGCCCGACACCAGGATCATGTCCTTCTTGCGATCGACGATCTTGATGAAGCCATCCTCCTGCAGCACGGCAATATCACCGGTGGAGAACCAGCCGTCGTCGCTGAGCACCTTGGCAGTTTCCTCGTCGAGATTCCAATACCCCTTCATCACCTGAGGGCCCTTCACACAGAGCTCGCCGGCCTCTCCCAGCGGCAGGTCGTTGCCGTCGGTATCCACGACTTTGACCGAAGTGCCGGCCACCGGCTTGCCGATGGTACCGAGCTGAATATTATCGATCGGGTTGAAGCTGACAACCGGAGAGGTCTCGGTGAGCCCGTAGCCTTCGGCAATGTCGCAACCCGTCACTTCCTTCCAGCGCTCCGCCGAGGCCTTTGTCAGTGCCATGCCACCGGAAATGGTCAGATGCAGCTTGGAGAAATCGAGATTGCGGAAGTCGTCACGGTTGCACAGGGCATTGAACAGCGTGTTCAGGCCGATGAAGGCCGTGAACTGGATGCTCTTGAGCTCCTTGACGAAGTTGTCCAGATCCCGTGGGTTGGTGATCAGAATCGAGTGATTGCCGGTCTTCATCAAAAACAGGCAATTCACGGTAAAGGTGTAGATGTGGTAGACCGGCAGCGGCGCAATCACCACCTCCTTGCCTTCGTCCAGGCCCGGACCGATGGCCGCATCCGCCTGCAGCATGTTGGCCACCAGATTGCAGTGGGTCAGCATGGTGCCCTTGGGCATGCCGGTGGTACCGCCGGTGTATTGCAGCGCCGCGATATCGTCCAGTTCGCGCTCTACTTCACGATGATTGCGTGAAGCACCGTCCTTCAGCGCCTTGCGGAACGGCACCGCCATGGGCAGCGAATAGGACGGCACCATCTTCTTGACATACTTGACCACGGCATTGATCAGAAAGCGCTTGGGGAAACCGTGCAGATCGCCAAGCTCGGTGACCAGAACGTGTTCGATATCGGTACGGTCAAGCACCTTCTCGAGCTTGTCCGCCATGTTGGCCAAAATGAGGATTGCCTTGGCGCCGGAGTCCTTGAACTGATGAGCCATCTCGCGCTCGGTATAGAGCGGATTGGTATTGACCACCACCAGGCCGGCACGCATGGCACCAAAGACCGCCACCGGAAACTGCAGCACGTTGGGCAGCTGGATGGCGATACGGTCACCCGGCTGCAACCCGGTTTCATGCTGAAGCCAAGCCGCGAAATGGCCGGAGAGCTTGTCCAGTTCGGTGAAGGTAAGGGTCTGACCCATGCAGGTGAAGGCCGGGTTATCGGCAAACCGTTTCACCGCCTCATGGAAGACATCCATGAGCGACCGGTAATTTTCCATCCCTTTCAATTCGGGTCCAGTCAGAACCTGGTCGTTGGCGTGCTCACTCATCAGCATTTTCTCCGCAGCATGTCGACGTCGGTCGCTCACCATCGAGCATCGACCGTTTTTATTGTGACAGGCGGCTAAGATATACCAGGCGCCGCATCACTGTAAAACGACCGATTGAAACAGACGTTCATGTCTGAGCCATCCATCCCTTTGGCAAGCTGCTGTACCCAAAGCTGGGCAAAAAAAGGAAAAAAGGCAAGTTGGCGGTTCCAGGCTATGGCAAGCCTGCATCAGTCGACCGCCCCAGCCGAACTGAAGCGTGCCTCGATCCGACCATGGCGCCAGACCAGCAGCTCACCCGGCTGCATTCGCGCCCACTCCTCGTTGCAGGTCAACGGCTCGGTGGCCACCACCGATACCACGTCCGCTGCGGTGGTGTGCTCGGCAAAGTTCACCGTCAGCTCGGCATCGGAAAGTTCGGCCTTGCCGAAGGGTGCCCGCCGAGTGATATGGGCAAGCTTGGTGGAGCAATAGGTATAAAGGTACTCGCCGTCTGCCAACAGCAAGTTGAAGACGCCCAGGCCACGCAGCCGCTCACAGAGTTCATGCAGCCATTGCCAGAGCTCCTGGGCCTCGCCCTGCCGAGGGGCATCGGGGAAGCGATGGCGCAGTTCGGCCAGCAGCCAGCAGAAAGCATGCTCGCTGTCGGTATCGCCCACCGGACGATAGAAATTCAGCGGCAGCGCCTGCCAACCCTCGAGCTGGCCATTATGGGCATAGCACCAGGTGCGCCCCCACATTTCCCGGGTGAAGGGGTGAGTATTGGCCAGGCGCACTTCTCCCACGTTGGCCTGGCGAATATGGCTTATGGCGATATGCGACTTGATCGGATAATCAGTGATCAGCCGGGCGATCGGCGAGCGAACCGAGGGGTGTGGGTCGCGAAAATCGCGATAGCCTCCCGCTTCGTAGAACGCGATACCCCAGCCGTCCCGATGCGGACCGGTGCCGCCGCCACGGTGCAGAAAGCCGGTAAAGCTGAAACAGATATCCGTGGGCACGTTGGCACTCATACCCAACAACTCACACATGCGGCTCCTCCCGTCGCGTCGTCGTGAAGCGTCGGCGCCTGCGCCGTTGCTGGCGCCGCTGCTGGCGCCGCCAGGTCAGACCCAGCAACAACAGCACCACAACGACCAGCAATACCAGACCCCAGACACGCGGGTCCTGCCTGCCGGCCTCGAGCTGTCGGTCCAGAATGGGCCGCCAGTCGTCCCATTGGCTCTGGGCCAGCAGCGGGAGGCGCTCCACAAGAGAGAGGAATCGGTCCATGCCCCCGGACTGCGAGGTGGGGGAACTCGATTCAGGCAGCAGGTCCAGCTCCTCATGGAAGCGCTCGATGCTCAGCACTGTTGGGCCCGCAGCCTGGTCGATCGCGGTTTCGCTATGGGGAAAAAGCACCAGCCTGGGCAGACGCAGCTCACGTGTCTCACCGTCGAGCGTCACCTCTGCACGCAATAGCAGCGGCTGGCTGAGCCCGGGGTCCAGCTCCGGCAGCCCGATCAGCCAGCGCCGCGCCGCCTGTGGCTCAGCGTCCAGCCTGGCCCCCTGCAACTGCCCGTGCAGTCGCGTGTTGTCGTGATTCAGCAACGGATGCTCGGCCGTCAGCAGGACCCGGTCACTCTCCGCCTCATGCCGCGCCGCGATCGCCGGCAGGACATTGACTGCCTGAATCCGCTGCCGCCTGAATCCCTGCCCCTCGGCTCGAATCACCAGTTGGGCCGTTCCGGTCAACGCCGGTGCCGGCAAGGTCCCGGTGAAGCGATCGGCCGCCTGCTCGAGCACCACCGCCGACTGGGTCGAACCCTTGTCGTCATGCAGTATCGCGGTCATCTCCAGATGCGCCGGCAAGGCGTCCTGGCCCAGCACCTCCCCGTCATGAGTCAGCCAGGCTTCCAGTGGCACGTCGAAACCCAAGTATAGCGTGCCGGGTATGCCGCCGGTCTGCAGGCTCAATGGTGAGACGATGGTGATCCGGCTATCCTTGTTCACCCCCCCTTCCAGGCGCCACTGCCCCGGCATGGGGTCAGGGACCTGGATCAGGTCGTAGCGCGATTCGCTTCGCCAGGTGGCGCCATCAGGGGGAGCCTCCACCGTGAATCGTCTGCCATCCGGTGCGATCAGAACCGCCGGCGACCGCTCGCGGCCTTCGGCCTCATCCGGCGCTTTGCGAAACAGCAAGGCAGTGAAGCCATCGAGGCCGGGCTCGACGAGAAATTGATCGTCGGTCAAAGGCAGGCGATCGCTAGGGAAGATACGGTCGAAGATATTGAGGAAAGCGCCCAGCAGCGCATCGGGGCTCTCGACCGGTGCCGACAGGCCGCCGGTCTGCTGGGACAGGCGCTCCACCAGGTCCAGGTCGGCCTCGTCGGAGAAGGCAATGGCATGAATCGCGACGTCACCGGCGGTCAGACGAGGACCAAGGGATTCCAGCAGTGTCCGACGGGAGACATCGTCGATGCCCGGCTTGGCACCGAGCCTCGGGGACAGGTCGATCACTCCATCGGTCAGCAGCACCAGATGGCGATGACCGTCGGTTTCGGGAGCCGCCGCCTCACGAATGGCGGACTCGATGTCGGTGAACTGCTGATACTCCACCAGCCGGGGCGACAGCGACATCGCCTGTTCTCGCCAGGCGGAAGTCACCGGCCCCAGGGGGAGTGGATTCTCCACACGCTCACCGAAGGTCCAGACGCCGGCTCTCGCCCCGCTGGGTAGCAAGGCCACCAGCAATTCCAGCGCTTCCGCCGCCAGCTGCTCCGGATCGTTATGGCGCATGCTGCCGGAAACGTCGATGATCACCCTGACGTCCGGCCGCTCCTCCAGAGGGGCCGCAGGAAGGCTACCCGACAGCAACGCTGGACCCAGCAGCACTGCCAGCCAAAGCCAGCTCTTATGCAACACCCTCCCCATCGGGGGCTCCCTAGCCGATCATCGGCTCACGGCGCTCGCGCGGCTCACGGGATTGTCTTCCGTCGCGGCCATCACGCCCATTGTTATCGTCATCGTCGATTTGTGCATACTCATCGGCCGGCCGCAACATCCACCATTGCAGTAACCCAACGGCGATGCCCAGGCCGGCGCCGGCCGCCACCAGTAGCGCGGATGACATCATGGCCGCGCTATTGCGTTCAAGAAAGGCAACGGCTGCCACCACCACGGCCGGCGCCATCCCGGTATAGAATTCACCTTCCTCCACCAGCGGCAAGCGGAAGCGAGTAGGCACCCAGAGTATGCCCGCCACCGCCCAGGTGATCGGCAGGCGTAAAATGCGCGGCAGGAAGGCCAACCCCAGATAGCCGGTGACGAGTATCACCAGCGACAAACCCAGATAGGTCAGCCATAGTAGGGACATCGAATCGGTCGTCAGCATCGATACCTCATTTTCAGCGCCACGGCCCGCCAAGAGACGGACCGCACAGGATGGAATTCGTTATAGAGTATGGTACACGCGACCCAATGAAAGCACAGCTACCCCGTAACACCAGCGATGCGTTGTCAGCCGATGGACACCCCCCTTCCCCCGTCAGCCGTTTTCGTCGAACCGACGATCCAGAATGGCACTGGCTGGAGAATCGTGACGACCCTGACGTCAGCGCCTTCCTCGAGGCGGCCAACCGGGAATCCCGCGCCTGGCTGATGCCACTCGACGGCCTGGTGGAGCGCCTCTACCACGGCCACCTTGCGCGCCGGGAGCTGGCGGTCCATGGCCTGCGAACGGCACTGGACCATCACACCTACTGGAGCGAGACTGCGGCCGATGCCGACTACCCGGTCTGGTGGCGCCACCCCAACGGCCGCGAGCAGGACGCCGTCCCCTTTCTCGACCTGCATGCCCGGGCGGAGCAGCAGCGGTTCCTCGAACTCGGCGATATGGCACTGTCGCCGGACGAGTGCTGGCTTGCCTGGACCGAGGATATCAGCGGAGATGAGCGCTACACACTCTATATCAAGCACCTGCCACACGGCGAGCCGGTTGCCCTGCTCGATGACATCGCCTCGGAACTGAGCTGGGCGGAGGATAATCGTACGCTGCTCTTCACCCGGTTCGATGCGACCCAGCGCCCGGACAGCATCTGGCGGCTGCCCCTACGCCTGGATGCCGGCGTCGCCCCCCGGGCGGATGAGCCGATATGCATGCTGCAGGAAGCGGATCCAGAGTTCTGGGTCGGCCTGGGCAAGACACGCTCACGGGAGTGGCTGGTGCTGGACAGCGCCTCCAAGGACACCAGCGAATGCCATCTGGTCCCCGCCAGGGACCCCACCGCCGCTCCTCGCTGCTTCCGGCCACGAGAAAAAGGCGTGGAGTACGGCGTTGAACACCGCCCCGGCCACTTCTACGTCCTGCATAACCGTGACGCCCCGCACTTCCGCCTGGACAGGCTGGACGAAGCCCAGCCCGATGGTGCCTGGCAGCCACTGGTAGCACACCGCGACGAGGCCACGCTTGAGGGCGTCGATGCCTTTGCCTGGGGTCTGGTAGTCACCGAACGCGACCACAATGAAGCGCAGGTCCATGTGCGTATCATCGAACTCGATCAACATCATGTCGCAACACGTGATGAACGGCTGCCACTGCCCGAGTCCCCTTGCAGCCTGATGCTGGGGGATGTGCCTCACTTCGCCAGCCGCCGCCTGCGCTTGCGTGAAGAATCCTTCGTCATGCCGGTTCGCTGGCTCGAGCACGAACTGGACAGTGGCGAACGCCGGGTAGTGAAGACCCAGGCGATCCATGGCGACCTGCAGCCCAACGATCTCGCTTGTCAGCGAATCTGGGCCACGGCCCACGATGGCGAACGCATCCCCGTCTCGGTGGTGATGCGTGCCGACCTGGCCGGGCGGCCGCTTCCCACGCTGCTCTACGGCTATGGGGCCTATGGCGAGGTGCTCGACCCCTGGTTCTCGGTGGCCCGCCTCGAGCTGCTCAGCCGCGGCATGGCATTTGCCGTTGCCCATGTTCGCGGCGGCGGCGACCGCGGTGAGCCCTGGTATCTCGCCGGCAAGATGGAGCACAAGGAGAACAGCTTCCGTGACTTCCTGGCCGCCCGAAATGCCCTGGTCGATCAGGGCTTCAGCGATGGGGAGCGCATCGCGGCATACGGCGCCAGTGCAGGAGGCCTACTGGTGGGCGCCAGCCTAAACCTGGCCCCCGAAGCCTTCTGCGCCGCAGTTCTGGACGTGCCCTTCGTCGATGTCCTGCGCACCATGGAAAACCCTGACCTGCCGCTGACAACAGCCGAGTACACGGAGTGGGGCAACCCCGATATCCCGGACATGCGTCGACATATCCGCAGCTACTCCCCCCTCGACAACCTTTCTGCCCAGCCCTACCCGGCCCTGTTCCTTCAGGGCAGCTGGCACGACTCCCGGGTGCCCTACTGGGAGCCCGCCAAGCTCTACGCTCGCGTCACCGAGCTGGGTTCGGCCCGCGGGCCCGTGCTGCTTCGCACCGACATGGATGCCGGCCATGGCGGCGCCTCTGGCCGGTTCAAGGCATGGCACGACAATGCCCGCCAGGATGCCTTCATTCTCTGGGCGCTGGGGCTGGCTGCCAGGAATACGCAGGGGGGTTGAAAGGCTTGCAGAACCAACGACTTCCAGGCGGGACTGGAGGGGCGATCAGCCGTCAATCGGAAGGATAGCGATGATATGATCTTCCAGCTGTTCTTCCGGCACATCCCGATGGGAGATGGCAAAGCTGCGCACGCTGACTCCCTTGCGGTGGACCCGCTCCGGGTCTCCGGAAATCAGCGGATGCCAGCCTGCCAGCTTGCGCCCCTCCGCCACACGGCGATAGGCACAGGACCTGGGCAACCAGCGAAATTCGTCGATGCGCTGCGGCGTCAGCCGCTCACAGTCCGGCACCCGGGCTTGGCGATTGGCATAGTCGCTGCAGCGGCAGCTATGGATATCGAGCAACTCACAGGCCACGCCCAGGACGGCCAGGTCACCGGTGTCGTCGTCCTGGAACTTGAGCAGGCAGCACTGGCCGCAGCCGTCGCACAGGGCCTCCCACTCTTCAGCGGTGAGCTCCTCGAGCGGGTAGTGCTCCCAGAATCGTTCACGCATATCAATACCAACAAATTGGCGAACGGGATGAAGCGCAAGGCGCCCGAAACGCAGGATCCGGAGCATATGGGGTATATGTGAGGATTCCGAGGATTCGGGCAACATAGCGATTCGCCCGTGCAGCCATTTGTTCCATCAATAGCGTGCCTCGGTGGGAGTCCGATACAGATCCATCAGATACTCCTCCTTGGCCGGCGGCATCTGGAAGTAATACCCCTTCTCGCGAATGGCCGCGATGACATCGCTCGCCTTGGCGCGTGCCATCGGCTTGTCCACCGTCAGGATAAGCGTCATGGTCGAAACCGGCTTGCCGAAGCGTTCGAGCAATGCCTCGGGTACCTCCTTCAAGCCCTGGCGCTTGTCCACGTAGAGATACATCTCCTCCTTGCGAGAACTCTTGAAGATCTCGCACAGCAGCTTGTCGCCTTTCATACGATCATCGGTCATGACGCATTCACCTCGGAGAGCACACTTTCAAGGGCCTCGGCAAGGCACTCGCCCCGCCACCCACCCGGCAAGGGCAGTACCTCCCCCTTCAGGTCCGCGGTCACCATGGCCTCGAGCTCGCGGCGGCGCAGCAACACCTCCGGCGCCAGGCCCAGCCGCTCAGCCTCACCGTTGACCACCCGCTTTAGCGCCTTGAGACGTCGCTTGAAGGCCGGATCCATGGGGGAAGGCAACTCGGGGGGGAGGGTTTCACCCTCTGCCTCCCGAGCCTGTTTCACCAGCGAAAGGAAGGTGTCACCGTCGCGCTTGATCAGCCCCGGCTTGATATCTTCGACTTCGGCCAACTGGTAACGGTTCTCGGGCATGCGCTCGGCGATGCCATGGAGGACTCGGTCATTGACCAGCCACCCCCGCGGCAGGTTGCGACGCCGTGCCTCGCCTTCCCGCCATATCGTCAACAGACGGTAGGCCTCTATCTGACGAGGCGAGAGCCGCCACAGCTGGCGATTTCGGAGATACCACTGCCCATCCGCCCCTTCACTGCGTAACGCCTGGGCCACCAGCTCGCTGCAGTCGGCCTGCAGCCATTCCATGCGCCCCAACCGATCGAGAGCCTCTCGCTGGTGCTCCCAGACCTTGAGCAGAAAGACCACGTCCAGGGCCGCATAGAGGCACTGGGATTCGCTCAGCGGACGTACCAGCCAGTCGGAGCGCGTCTCATCCTTGGGCAGCACTTCACCGGTCCAGTGCTCGACCAGACGCTGATAGCCCATGGCAGCATTTTCTCCCAGCAGGGATTGGGCGATCTGGGTATCGACCAGTGGCGCCACCGCCCCGCCTGCCCAATGAGCCAGCACTTCCAGATCCTCGCTGCTGGCGTGCAACAGCTTGAGCGGCCCTTCGCTCAGCAGGCGGCGGAAGGGGTCGGTGCAGTCCACGGCAAGGGGGTCGATCAACCAGGCCGGACCGCCGGCGGAGAACTGGATGAGCGCCGGCACTGGATGAAAGGTCTTCTCGCGGAAGAACTCGGTATCCAGTGCAATGACCGAGGCATCCGCGACTAGGGCACAGGCGGCGTCGAGCGCCTCGGGCGTATCGATCCAGTGTATCTCGGGGGTCAGGGACATGCAGTCATCCGGCAGTTTAGGGAAGTGAATCAGTCGCCGCGAAACGGCAGGCGACCATTGAACGCGCGGCTGAGCGTACCACCATCGACGTATTCCAGCTCGCCACCCATGGGCATGCCATAGGCAAGCCGTGACAGCGACACCCCATATCGCTCGGTCAGTTGAGCGGCGATGTAGTGAGCCGTCGCTTCGCCCTCCACGGTTGGATTGGTTGCCAGGATAACCTCCACTACCCCGCCCTCGGCCACACGCGCTTCGAGCTGTTCCAGGCCGATATCTTCCGGGCCGATGCCATCCAACGGCGACAGATGGCCATGGAGCACAAAATAGCGCCCGCGGTAGCCACCGGCCTCCTCGATGGCCAGCTGGTCGGCGGGAGACTCCACCACACAGAGCAATGAGTCATCTCGCCGTCCGCTGGAACAGATGGAGCAGATCTCTTCTTCCGTGAGCGTGCGGCAGCGCCGGCAGTAGCCGACCTCTTCCAGCGCCTGATCCAGCACCGCTGCCAGGCGACGGCCGCCGTCACGGTCACGCTCGAGCAGATGCATGGCCATGCGCTGCGCGGTCTTGGGGCCGACGCCGGGCAGGACGCGCAGCGACTCCATCAGTCTCTCGACAAGGGGAGAAAAGCTCATCGCTTAGAAGGGCATCTTGAAGCCCGGCGGCAGATTAAGCCCCGCCGTCGCCTCCTCCATCTTCGCACGGGAGCTGACTTCCACCTTGCGCACGGCATCGTTCACCGCAGCCGCCAGCAGGTCCTCGAGCAGCTCCTTGTCCTCCTCCATGACGCTCTGGTCGATATCGACCTTGCTCACGTCATGGCGACCATTCATGGTCACCTTGACCATGCCAGCACCCGCTTCACCGGTCACCTCGGCCTTGGCAACCTCTTCCTGAGCGCGCTGCATCTTTTCCTGCATCTCCTGGGCCTGCTTCATCAGGTTGCCCATTCCACCTTTCATCATGGTCGTTCCTCTCGTTGGCTAAAGCGACTGGTCGGGCTCAGGCCCGCTGCGATGCATCTACCGGCTTGACGCTGGAAGTGATGAGGCGTGCACCGAACGTCTCCTGCAACTGGCGCACGTGCGGATCCCGCTCGAGCGCCTCCACCGCCACGGCATGCCGCTCGGCGGCAATGCGATCGGCACGCTGTCGAGGCGTCTCGACCGCCTCCGGCAAGGGCCCCGCCTCGATGATCAACTGTCGCGTCACACCGATACCAGCCAGGGCTTCCCGCACACGCCGAACATGAATCTCGGCATTCATGGCGTCCTGGGAGGGGGCCAGCCGAAGTACCAAACGGCTGCCATCGTCGGATTCGACCACACAATGTGCCGCCAGGTTGCGTGTCAGGCCGCCCAGGCCCAGGGAATCGAAACGCTCAAGCCAGACCGCATGGGTGAAACATGCCGAATCGTCGCCGGTTGCATGCCCCGCCTTCAGCATTTCGGCCGGGGCAGAAGACGGCGACGCCGACGGCGAATCCAGGTCCTCGACGCCAGCCGGCTCGGGAATCACAGCGGGCCTGGAAACGGCCGACTCTGGACCGGCAACGACAGACGCCTCGGCAGTCGAAAGCGGAGCCGGAGCGGCGGCGATGGCCACCTCGCCCTCCTTCTCGCTTTCCTTTTCCCTTTCCCTTTCCTTCTCATTCTCCGCCGGTCTCGGCGCCGCCTCCCGGCCCTGGTTCAGACCGTCAGCCACGGTGGGAGGTGCCGTGGAGGCCTCCGGTAACGCTTCCTCCCAGGGCGGCGGCGCTTCGAACCGATCCTGCGCCATCGGCGGCTCGGGAGTCGGCGCGAGATTCGCATGGTCCCCGGCATCCGGCAGGCCGTCCTCGCCTCTTGCAGCATCGGGGAGGCCTGCGCCCTCCCTCCCTGCCGCGGCGGGCGCCTCGTCAGGCGGAGGGCTGCCCGAAGGCCCGGCTCCGGCAGCCGATGGAGTGACGGGGCCGGGCTCCCCCCGCAGCGGCAGCGGCGTTTTCGCCGGCTGAGGCACGCCCTGGGGACGAAAGGCCAGCATGCGCAGCAAGGTCATCTCCAGGGCGGTGCGCAGGTCTGGGGCATGCGCCATGTCGCCGCGACCCTGGATACCGATCTGGTAGTAGAGCTGGATGTCCTCGGGGGTGAAGCGTGCGGCCAGTGCCAGCAGCAGATCCCGGTCGCCATGGCCATTGTCCAGCGCGCCGGGCACCATCTGGGCCACCGCCAGGCGGTGCAGGACACCGGTGACATCGTCGAGCACCGCTGCGAAGTCCGGCCCCTGTTCCGCCAGTTGGGACACCTCATTGAGCACACGGGCCGCATCGACCTCAGCCAGCGCCTCGACCAGCGCCACCACATGACGGTGGTCCAGGGTACCCAGCATGGCGGCCACATCGGCGTGGCAAATCTGTCCCTGGCCAAAGGCGATGGCCTGGTCGGTCAGGCTCATGGCATCGCGCATGGAGCCATCGGCCGCCTTGCCCAGCAGCCACAGCGCACTCTCCTCGAAGCCAACCTGTTCCGCCTCGAGCACCTTGGCCAGGTGTTCGACGATGCGCTCGGGCGGCATGTTCTTGAGCGTGAACTGAAGGCAGCGCGACAACACCGTCGGCGGCAACTTCTGAGGGTCGGTGGTGGCAAGCAGGAACTTGACGTGGGGCGGCGGCTCTTCGAGGGTCTTGAGCAGGGCATTGAAGCTGCTGGTGGAGAGCATGTGTACCTCATCGATGAGATACACCTTGTAGCGCCCCTGGGTCGGCGCATACTGCACGTTGTCGAGCAGTTCGCGGGTGTCCTCCACCTTGGTACGCGAGGCGGCATCGACCTCGATCAGGTCGACGAAGCGCCCCTCGTCGATGGCCCGGCAGCTATCACACTCGCCACAGGGGGTCGATGTCACGCCCTCCTCGCCATGGCCCTTTGCCGTACAGTTGAGGCACTTGGCAAGTATTCTTGCCAGTGTTGTCTTGCCGACCCCCCGGGTGCCGGTGAAAAGGTAGGCGTGGTGCAGGCGACCCTGATCGAGTGCATTGACCAGCGCTCGCTGGACATGCTCCTGCCCGACCAGTTCATGGAAAGTGCGAGGCCGCCACTTGCGGGCCAGAACCTGATAGCTCATGCAGCGCGGAATCCTTGCAGCTGGGCTGGCTGGCAGCCGGTCTGAAAGTGCCTGCACGTCGCGAGACCCCTCCCCGGACGTGCCGACCACGAAAGCAAACCGCCATTCTACCGGCTGTGGCCTGGGGCGCAAAGCACAGCCCGAAACGCCTCCGGCTGAATGCCTCGATAGCCGCTCACATGTCGCGAGGCGAATCGATTGACGCAGGGAGCGCTTGCAATCTATTTTTCGTATACGAAATACGGTATTCATTGATAGGAAACTCGCATGGAAGCCCTTCCGACTCCCACCCAGCTGGTGCAGCGCGTACACCACTCCCTGCTGGATGCTATCTGCAGCGGCGAACTGCCGGCCGATACCCGCCTCAACCAGGACTCACTCGCCAAGCGGCTGGGGGTATCGCGCCAGCCCATCGTCCAGGCCATCCAACTGCTCAAGAACGAGGGCTTCGTCTGCGCCATGGGCCGTCGCGGCGTCAAGGTGGCGCCGCTCAGCGCCGCTCACGTCCGTCACCTCTATCAGGTACGCGCCTCGCTGGATGCCCTCGCCGCCAGAGAAGCGGCCCTGCACGCCCCCGACGAAGCACAGCGACATGGTCAGACCCTGCTCGAGGCAGGTCGCCAGGCCTGTGCCAGCGGACAACCGCTGGCCATGATCGCGGCGGACATGGCCTTCCATCGCCTGATCTACCGGCTGTCAGGGAATCCCTTGATCGAAGAGTCCGTTGCGACCCACTGGCACCACCTTCGCCGTGCCATGGGTGCCGTTATCGATGCCTCGTCGCCCCCCAGGCGCGTCTGGGAAGAGCACAGCGACATACTCGACGCGGTGGTTGACGGCGATGCCAGC
This sequence comes from Halomonas chromatireducens, assembly GCF_001545155.1. Classification (NCBI taxonomy): domain Bacteria; kingdom Pseudomonadati; phylum Pseudomonadota; class Gammaproteobacteria; order Oceanospirillales; family Halomonadaceae; genus Halomonas; species Halomonas chromatireducens. The sequence continues at coordinate 2,782,473 of NZ_CP014226.1, forward strand.
CGGGCGGAGCGGCTGGCACGTCAGCACGCCGAGCAGGCCGGCGACGCGCTGGCCCAACGGCTGACCCGCTACCTGGCCGACTTCTCCCTCACTGCGGAGGCGCAGAAAAGCCAGCCCGATCCCTGACGCCGGGCTCGCGGGCTGGCGTTACTAGCCCCAGCCTGTGCTAGCATGATGTTGAGTATTTTCGACACTTGCTACTGCTACTGGAGCCCTCATGCCCAGCCCTCGCTGCGACTCCTACTACACTGCAACGATTCACGAAGAGTCGAACTATCCGCAGCTCGCAGGTGATGTGACGGTCGACGTCGTCATCGTCGGCGGCGGCTTCACCGGCGTGGCCACGGCAGTGGAGCTGGCCGAGCGGGGCTACCGGGTGGCCATCGTCGAGGCCAACAGGATCGGCTGGGGCGCCAGCGGTCGCAACGGCGGTCAGGTGACCGGCAGCCTCTCCGGCGAAGCGGCCATGCGCAAGCAGATGCGCCGCACCCTGGGCGAGGCCGCCGAGGACTTCGTCTGGGACCTGAGATGGCGCGGTCAGCGCATCATTCGCGAACGGGTCGATAAATATGCCATCCCATGCGATCTCAAGCAGGGGCATCTTCAGGCAGCCTGGAAGCCCTCTCACATGGCGGCGCTGCAGGCCGACTTCGAGGCCTGCCAGATCCGCGGCATGGGCGAGCACGTCGAGCTGCTGGATGCGAGTCAGGTCCGTGACGTGGTGCGCACCGAGTGCTACCACGGCGGCCTGCTCAACCGCTACAACCTGCACCTGCATCCGCTCAATCTGTGCCTGGGCGAAGCGCGGGTCGCCGAGAAGCTGGGTGCGAAGCTCTTCGAGCACTCACCCGTAACACGCATCGACCACGGCCCCTCTCCTGCGGTGGTAACCGAACATGGACCCGTGCGTGCCGACCGGGTGCTGCTGGCGGGCAACGCCTATCACCGCCTGGAGCGACGCAGGCTGGGCGGCCGGCTGTTCCCGGCATCGCTTGGCATCGTCACCACCGCCCCGCTGGGTGGACTGGCCGACGCCATCAACCCCCAGGACCTGGCCGTCTACGACTGCCGCTTCGTGCTCGACTATTACCGTCTTACCGCCGACGGCCGGCTGCTGTTCGGCGGTGGCGCCAACTATTCAGGCAAAGACTCCCCCGACATCGCCGCCGAGCTGCGCCCGCGTCTGGAGGCCACCTTTCCCCAGCTCAAGGGCACGCCGATCGACTACGCCTGGCAGGGCATGGCCGGCATCGTGGTCAATCGCATCCCCATGCTGGGCCGACTGTCCGACAACGTCTATTACGCCCAGGGCTACTCGGGGCATGGTGTGGCCACCTCGCACATCGTCGGCGAGATCATGGCCAAGGCGATGGCGGGGCATATGGAGGAATTCGATACTTTCGCGGCCTGTCGCCACCTCAAGGTGCCGTTCGGGGATGCCCTTGGCAATCCGTTGCTGGCCGCGGGGATGTGGTATTACCAACTGCTGGAACGCTGGCGTTAAGCTATGCCTGAAACCCAATAACGAGAATCGTGAGCCTGCCATGTCCGCATCCTTTCCCGAGCGCATCGACGACTTCCGTATCGCCCGCCTGCCGGATATCCAGTTCGGTGCAGGTAGCATCACGCGCCTGCCGGGGCTGATCGCCGAACATGGCAATCGCGTGCTGGTGGTAACCGGCAAGCGCTCCTTTGTCACTTCGCGCCACTGGAGCGAGCTGGTCGCTGCCCTCGTGAAGCAGGGCGCCGCCTGGCATCACGTCACCATCGAGGGTGAGCCCTCGCCGCAGCGAGTGGATGCCATCGTCAGCGAGCACCAAGAGAACGACATCGACGTGGTGGTCGCAATCGGCGGCGGCAGCGTGCTGGATGCCGCCAAGGCCGTCGCCGGCCTGCTACGCACCGGCGATTCGGTAATGGATCATCTCGAGGGCGTGGGCCGTGGTCTCCCCTACCGTGGCCCGGCGGTGCCGCTGATCGCCCTACCGACCACCGCCGGCACCGGCAGCGAAGCCACCAAGAACGCCGTGCTCAGCGTGCAGGGTGCAGATGGCTTCAAGAAATCGTTTCGCGATGAGCGTCTGGTCGCCGCCGTGGCGCTGGTCGACCCCGAACTGCTGGCAGGCTGCCCCAAGGCGCAGATTGCCGCCAACGGCATGGATGCCTTTACCCAGTTGCTGGAATCCTACGTCTCGCTCAATGCCAGCCCCGCCACCGACGCCCTGGCCTGGTCCGGCATGCAGGCGTTCTGTCGCGGCTTCTGGCCTGCCTGGGAAGAAGGCCACCCGGAGGCAAGCCGCGGCTACGGCCAGCTCGCCTACGCCTCGCTGATGTCCGGGGTGACCCTGGCCCAGGCGGGCCTGGGCTCGGTGCATGGACTGGCCTCCCCCCTGGGCGCCTTCTTCCCGATTCCCCACGGCACGGTGTGCGGCACCCTGGTCGCCGAGGCCACCGCGGCCAACGTCGCGGCGCTGCGCCTGCGCGAGCCGGGCAATCCGGCACTGGCCAGGTACGCCGAGGTCGGCCGCCTGCTCACAGGCAAGCACGAACTGAGCGATGGCGAAGCCTGCGATGCACTGGCCGCAACGCTACTCGATTGGACCCATCGCCTGGCGATGCCGAGACTGGGCGCCTACGGCATGACAAACGCGGATATCGAACGGGTGGTCGCCGGTGCCCGGGGCGGCAGCATGAAGACCAACCCGCTGGTACTCACCGACGCCGAGCTGGGTGCCCTGCTGGAAACCCGCCTGTAGCCAGGCTCAGGCGGTTTCGAAGCCGCTCAGCACATTGACCACGTTGATGCCGATCTCTTCCACCGCGTAGCCCCCTTCGAGCAGGAAGACGGTGGGCAGCCCAAGCTCGGCCAGGCGCCGGCCGATATCCGGGTAGTCCTCGCTTTTCAGTGTGAAGCTGCTGATCGGGTCGTGCTCGAAGGTGTCCACTCCCAGCGACACGACAAGCAGCTCGGCGCCGGACTGACCAATGCGCGCCAGACCTTCATCGAGGGCGGCCGACCAGCGGGCATAGCCGGTACCGGGCGGCATAGGGTAGTTGATATTGAAGCCCTCGCCCCGGCCGCTGCCGGTCTCATCGGCGTGCCCCAGGTAGTAGGGAAAGCAGTGCAGGGGATCGCCGTGCAGCGAAACGACGATCACGTCGTCACGGGAATAGAAGATTTCCTGGGTGCCGTTTCCATGGTGGAAGTCGATATCCAGCACCGCTACCCGCGAGAGGCCATGCTTCAGGGCCTGATCGGCGGCAATGGCCGCGTTGTTGAAGAAGCAGTAGCCGCCGAACTGATCCGACGACGCATGATGCCCCGGCGGGCGACACAGACCGAAGCTCGGCTCGCCGGTCTTGAGGGTATGGCCCAGCGCCGACAGGGCAATGTCCTTGCTGATATCGGCGGCTTCGAAGGTATTGGCACAGATCGAGGTCTCACCGGTCTGGGCGTAGTAGCCGAGCCGCCCCTCGATATGCTCGGGGACCCGTGTGCCGGGCATGGAGCGGGACGGCCAGATGTTGGGGATCGCCTCGCCCGCCATGCCGATGGCTTTCCACTCCTCCCAGCAGCTGGCCAGGAACTCCACGTAGGCGGCATCATGCACAGCCAGTACGGGCTCGAGACCATAGCGAGTCGGTGCCTGAACCGCACCAAGCCCGGTCGCCCGCACCCGCTCTAGCACCAGGTCGACCCGCTCGGGGCACTCGAAGGGGGCGACCAGCAGCCCTTCGTTGAGCTCGGTCTTGGCACGACGCAGCTTGGTTGCCTCGCTGTGGAACGTGATCATGACGACATCTCCTCGGGATGGTCCGCTTGACCTTGCCATGCCCATGGCCGGTGTACCAGCCCAGGCCCCTCAACGTCTGGGACGCAGCGGCAGGCGAGGACCAGGAATGCTAGGTCATGGACTCACCGTAGCTCTCGAGCAGCACCCTGCCCCGCTGGCGAAGGAAGTCGAGCACCCTGGCCTGCTTCCAGTCGTTGCGATAGACCAGCCCGAAGCTGAACGCCATGGCCGGCGAGAAAGGCCGCATGACCACCCCATCCCGGGGGGTGAGCTGGTCCTGGGCAGTAATCGGATTCATCACGGTAATGCCGACATGGCTGGCCACCAGCGCCGTGATGGTGCCGATATTGGCCTCCGTCTTGCCGGCGATCTGCACGCGATGCTGACTGGTCAGCTCCAGCAGTGGGTTGGTACTGATGCTCGGCTGGTTGCTGATCACCAGGTGCTGGTCGCGCAGATCCTCCACCTCGACACACCCCCTCATCGCCAGGGGATGCCGTTCTGGCACCAGGCAGACCGCCTCGGTGGTAAACCAGGGGTCCACCTGCAGCACCCGCGAGGTAATGGGCAGTGTAACGAAGCCGATGTCGGCATGGCTCGACTCCACGGCAAGTTGCACCTCATGGCTCGACATCATGTCTAGGCTGACGCTGAACTGCCGGTTCTCCTCCAGTAGCGCGGCCACCAGCCGGGGCACGAAGCCGAACGACAGCCCGGGAATAGCGGCGATGCGCAGCCGCGATGTACCGAACTCCTTGAGCGCCAGCACGCTATGTCGCAGCTCCTCGATATTGCCCATCAGACGCAGGATCTCGTCATAGACCTCCCGCGCTTCCGGGGTCGCCACCAGGCGATTCTTCTCTCGCAGGAACAGCTGGATTCCCAGGTTTTCCTCAAGTTGCGCCAGTGAGCGACTCACCCCCGACTGGGTGATCCCAAGCGTGCGTGCCGCCTGGGAAGCGGTACCCGCTTCATACAGTGTCTTGAAGATCGCCAGCGACTTGAGCGAGTGGATGTTGACATCAGCCATGACTGCAACTCATCGAATTCGATAAAAAGATCATATATTGAAATACTTGTCGATCGCTACTTAGACTGCAGAGACCCGTTTACAAACACATAACGACAACGGACGCTGCAATGGACCCATCTCCCCTTTTCTACCAGGCCGGTCCGGCCCTGCCCGAAGTCAGTCATGCCCGGGGCGTCTATCTGTGGGACGAAGCCGGACGGGAATATCTCGACGGCTGCTCCGGCGCCATTTCCTGCAACCTGGGGCATGGTCGCCCTGACATCCGGGATGCCATGCTCGCCCAGCTCGACCGGGTGGCCTTCACCTATCGCACCCAGTTTGAAAATGCTCCCGCAGTGGCCCTGGCCAAGGCCCTGGTCGGCTTGACGCACGATCAACTGCAAAAAGTCTTCTTCGTCTCCAGCGGCTCGGAGGCGGTTGAATCGGCGCTCAAGCTGGCACGCCAGTACTTCGTTGCCTCGGGTGAACCAGAGCGGCGCCGCTTCGTCTCCCTTCGCCCCTCCTATCATGGCAGCACCCTGGGGGCACTGGGCGTAACGGGCTATCAGCCGTTGGAAGCGCCCTTCACCGACATCACCATCGGCTCGCTCAAGGTGGCCGGCCCCGACTTCTATCGCCATGCCGATGCTGACGACACCCTGCATGTGGAGCGCATCCTCGCCGAGACCCGCGCTGCCATGGAAGCGGCCGATCCCGACACCATCGCGGCCTTTATCCTTGAGCCCGTGGGCGGCGCCAGCACTGGTGCCCGAATGCTCGGGCAGGCCTATCTCGAGCGCATTCGTGCCCTGTGTGACGAGTTCGGCTGCCTGCTGATCCTCGATGAAGTACTGACCGGCGTCGGTCGTACCGGCACCTGGTTCGCCTATCAGCACTATGGCGTCACACCGGACCTACTGGCCACCGCCAAGGGGCTTGGCGCCGGCTACTACCCGGTGGGGGCGGTACTCGCCCGCGCCGACATCGTCGAAGCCGTCATGGGCTCTGGCGGCTTCCAGCACGGGCATACCTACGCCGGCAATCCACTCGCCTGTGCCACCGCGCTGGCGGTGGTGGAAGCCATACAGCGCGAAGGCGTACTCAGCAACGTGGCCGCACGCGGCTGCGAACTGGAGGCTGGACTCGAGGCACTCAAGGCCCGCTTCGCCTGGGTGGGCGACGTTCGTGGCCTGGGGCTGCTTTGGGGGGTGGAGCTGGTCGCCGACAGCGATACCAAGGCGCCTTTCCCCGCCGAGCAGAACCGTTTTGCACGGATAACGGCGCTGGCCAAGGAGGAAGGCCTGCTGATCTATCCGCGACGCACCCTGGATGGCGTTGCGGGCGACCATTTCCTGGTCACCCCGCCACTGACCATCGACGCCGCTGATACGGCCGAGCTGCTCGCCCGGCTCGAGCGTGCCATGGTGCGCTTCGACCATGAGTTGAGCGCGGCGGCGCCAGCAAATGCACTGACCCCCTGATCGCCAAATGGAAAAGGCTCTTTCATGACGCTACTCAACCAGAAATATTGCCTCATCGAGGAGGCCATAGCCGCTATCCCGGATGGCGCCTCGATCATGATCGGCGGGTTCGGCTCACCGGGCACGCCCTTCGCCCTGATCGACGAACTGCTGGACCAGGGCCAGCGCGATCTCACCCTGATAAAGAACGATGCCAATGAACCTGGGATCGGCATCAGCAAGCTGATCGAGGCCGGCCGCGTCAGCCGCCTGATTACCTCGCACATCGGACTCAATCGAGTGGCCATCGAGGCAATGAACCGGGGCGAGCTCCATGTAGCGATGCACCCCCAGGGGCTGCTGGCAGAAAAGATACGCAGCGCCGGGGCCGGTCACCACGGCTTTCTCACCGACATCGGTCAGGGCACAGAGATTGCTGCCGGCCGCCGTGAAATCGAAATGGACGGCCGCAGATGGGGCATCGAGCCGGCACTCTATGCCGACTTCGCCCTGGTCCACGCCGAGCGCGCCGACCGCTATGGCAACCTGATCTACCGCGCCACCGCGAGCAATTTCAACCCGCTGATGGCCATGGCCGCCGATATCGTCATCGCCCAGGCCTACCGGGTCGACGAACCCGGCAGCCTGCCACTCGAAGCGGTCCATACCCCCTGCGCCTTCGTCAGCCAGGTGGTCCAGGTCGCTCCCGCCACCAGCGAACAGGGGAGGCGCGCCCATGTCGGCTGATCAGCAACGCATACTCGCTCGCGCCGCTCGGGAAGTGATACCGGGCCAGATCGTCAACCTGGGCATTGGCCTGCCCACCCGGCTGTTTCACTACCTGCCGGACGAAATGGAAGTGCTGGTGCATTCGGAGAACGGCGTGCTGGGCTCTCGCCCGCGCAAGGACGGCGAGTCACCAGACTACGACATGATCGACTCCGGGGGCGCCTACATCGCTACCCGCCCCGGCGCCAGCGTATTCGACAGTGCCATTTCCTTCGCCATGATCCGTCGCAGTCGGGTAGACCTCACTTTCATGGGTGCCTTCGAAGTGGATGAGCTTGGCAACCTGGCCAATTGGAAGATACCCGGCAAGTTCTCGCCGGGCATCGGCGGCGCCATGGAACTGGCACAGAAGGTCAAGCGCCTGGTGATCCTCTGCTCGCACAACGACAAGCACGGCAAGCCCAAGATCCTGCAGCGTTGTCGTCTCCCGCTCACCGCCGAGCACTGCGTGTCACGCATCATCACCGACAAGGCGGTGATGGACGTGACCCCGGAAGGTCTTGCCGTGGTGGATATCGCCGAGGGGCTTGGCATTGATGAGCTGCGTGGGGCCACCGAAGCCAACTTGATTATCGACGAGCGTCGACTGGGGAGGTTCTGATGCTGACCACCACCGAGAAGCGCATCGTCGAGCGCTGCGAGGCGCTGATGGACGACACCCTGGCGCTGACCCGCGACCTGGTGCGCGGCTACAGCGTACTGGGCGAGGAGCATGGCGCGCTCGCGACCATGGAACGCTGGTTCGAGCGTCTCGAGCTGCCGGCCACCCGGGTACCGCTTGACGCCCCCGGCTTCGCCGAGCACCCTCACCGCGCTCCAACCGAGTGGTCGTGCGACGGACGCTACAACCTGGTGTCCCGGCTCAACGCCGGCGCCAGCGGGCCACATCTGGTCTTCAATGGCCACCTGGACGTAGTGCCCGCCGAACCCCTCGACATGTGGACCCGACCGCCCTGGGAACCCTGGGAGAAGGACGGCTGGCTCTATGGCCGTGGCGCCGGCGACATGAAGGCCGGCATCGCCGCCATGGTCATGGCCGTGCAGGCGGTACGCCAGGCCGGCGTTCCCATCGACTTTCCCCTGTCCCTGCAGACAGTGATCGAGGAGGAGTGTACCGGCAACGGCGCACTGGCCTGCCTGCACCAGGGGTATAGCGGTGACTTCGTGCTGATTCCGGAACCCTTCGGCAGCCAGATCTATGCTGGCCAGGTGGGCGTACTCTGGTTTCGCATGCGCATCGACGGCGTGCCGGCCCACGTGCTCGACACCCGCGCCGGCAGCAACGCTATCGAAACGCTGATCGAGTACCTGCCCGCCTTCAAGGCGCTGGAGAACGAGATCAACGCGCTGCCGCGTCAGGCGCCCTACGACAGCCTGGATAGCCCCTTCAATCTCAGCATCGGCAAGATCGAGGGCGGCAACTGGGCATCCAGCGTGCCGGCCCATGCCGTGCTCGAAGGCCGCGTAGGGTTTCCGCCCGGCATGACGCCCGATGAAGCCATGAACCGCGTTCGCCGGTGCATCGAGTCTCGCCATACCGAACTCGCCGATGGCAGCCCCGCCCCCCGGGTGGAATTCCACGGCTTCCGCTCAGAGGGCTTTCTGGTCGACCTCGAAACGCCAGGTATCGAACTCCTCTCCCGCTGCCATCAGGACCTGCTCGGTGAGCCACCGAGGACCTATCTCTCCACCTGCACCACCGACCTGCGCGCCTTCCACGTCAGCGGCGAAATCAATGGCACCTGCTACGGCCCGGTGGCCCAGCGGATCCACGGCGTCGACGAGTGCGTGGAGATCGACTCGATTCGACACGTTCTCACCACCTATGCCCTGTTCATTCACCGCTGGGGAGAGCTAGCCGGTGCCGGAGGAAACACAACATGAAAGAAGTCTACCTGGCCGACTACGCCCGCAGCGCCTTTACCCGCGCCCACCCACGCAAGCCCGAAGTGGACGGCTGGGCCGGGACTCGCGGCGATGCCCTGCTTGCCTTGGTAATTGATGCCCTGCTCGACCGTAGCGGTATCGACCCGCAGGTCGTGGAAGACCTAAGCGTCGGCTGCGCGCTGCCGGTCAAGGAGCAGTGGAATTTTGGCGGCCGCTACCCGCTTTGGCTTTCTCAGCGCCTGGGTCCGCATAACCATCAATGCGCCACCCGTCAGATCGATCAACAGTGTGGCTCGGGGCTTGCTGCCCTGCGCAGCGCCGCCCGCGAGATACAGGCAGGCGCCGTGGACGTGGCTATCACCGGGGGCTTCGAGAACATGACCCGGGTACCCATGGGCCCCGCCCTGTTCAAGGAAGGGGTACTGACTTCACCCGAGGCGCTGAAGGATGCCGAATGGCTCGAGCTCGAGGTGGCGCTGAACATGGGCATCACCGCCGAACGCCTGGCCCAGGGGGCCGGTATCGAGCGTGATGAAATGGATGCATTCGCGCTGGAGTCCCACCGCCGTGCTGCCCGGGCCGAGGCCGACAGCCATCTCGCCGGCGAACGACTTACGCTGACCAACCCAGCCGGGGAGGTCATCGACCGGGACGCCAATATCCGCCCCGATACCAACCTGGAAAGGCTCGCCGGACTCGATCCGGTCTTCCTCGAAGGCGGCCGGGTCACCGCCGGCAACAGCTCGCCGCTCACCAGCGGTGCCGCTGCGTCAGTCGTGATGTCCGCAGCTGCTCTCGAGCGCCATGGTGCCAAGCCGTTGGCCCGTATTGTCGCCATCGCCGACGTGGGTGTGCGCCCCGGACTCATGGGCGCCGGGGCCGCTGCGGCGGCGGAACAGGTGCTGGCGCGTGCCGGGCTGGTCGCCTCACAGATCGATGCCTGGGAGATCAACGAGGCCTTTGCCGCCGTACCGCTACATGCCATGCGCAAGCTCGGACTGGACCCAGGCCGAGTCAACGTCTGGGGCGGCGCCCTCGCCCTGGGGCACCCCCTTGGGGCGACCGGCATACGCCTGGCCGGCACTCTGGCACGGATACTCGCCCATCGCGGCGGCCGCTACGGCTGTGCCACCGCTTGTGTGGGCGGAGGACAAGGGATTGCGGTGATTCTCGAGCGGCTATAAGCCGTCGGCAATGCTCGCAAATGGCCACATCGATCAAGCACAGATAACAGGAGGTGAGAGTCCAGCAAGGCCCGCATCTACTGCCTTTGCGTGAGGAAACATCGAAGCATGTCGCGACACGATGGTGTTGCAAATCCACAGAAATAAACCAACATTGAAAAGGAATCGACATGACAATTCACAAGAAGTCCTTCCATCGTCCTCTTATTGGCGCCTTGACGCTACTTGGGGTTATTTCCTTTGCCAGCATGAGCGCCCAGGCGCGAGATTTTTCCGAGATTCAGGCCGACGTCTTTCAGGTGGCCAACTCTGGCGCCTACCCCCCCTTCAGCTATGTCGATACCGCCGGGAACCTTGTCGGCTTCGACGTGGATATCGCCGAAGCGCTGGCAGACAGGATGGGAGTCGACGTCAATATCCAGACATCGCCGTGGAACGGCATCGTCGCCGCTCTGGCAGGCGGCCGCTTCGACGCTTGCATCTGCAGCATGAGCGTCACGGAAGAGCGTGAGCGCGCCGTCGACTTCACCGACAGCTATTACAGCTCGGGGCTCTCCATCTGGGTCAGGCAAGAGACCGATGACGTCAACAGCATCGAAGACTTCGCCGGCAAGCGGGTGGGTTCAACCCTGGGTGAAACGGGCAACCAATGGGCCACCGAAAACAGCAACGGAAACTGGCGCAACCAGACATTCCAGGGCTTGCCCGACATGCTTAACGGGCTCACCACCGGACGAATCGACGTCATGATCGCCGATGACATCCCCGTTTACGTGGCGCTCAATGATCAGGAACTCCCCATCAAGCAGGTCGAAGTCGGGGAGCTACCCAGTTGGCCTGCCGCCATTGCCATTCAGAAGAACAAGCCTGAGCTGAAAGAGGCCCTGAACACGGCACTGGCCGAGATCAGGGAAGATGGTACCTACCAGGCAATCGTCGACAAATGGATCGGCGAAGGCGTCGAGTTCGACTAGACAGCCCTGGGGCCAGCAGGGCGAAAGCCCTGCTGGCCTTAAACAACGTCGCTACACAACAATTGAGTAAAGGGGCTCATGGACATCAACTTGATGATCGAAATATCGCCGCTGTTGGTAAAAGCGGCCTGGGTGACCATCGACATATCGGTTCGCGCCCTGTTCTTCGGCTTCTTTATCGCCTCCACGCTGGTGGCATTGCGAAGCTCACGAATTTCCCCCGTCCGCTGGCTGGCACGCGCTTATATCAGTGTCGTTCGCGGTACACCCTATTTCGTCCAGCTGCTGCTGGTCTTCTACGGCGGACCCGCAATAGGTCTTCACCTGGACCCATTCACCTGCGGCGTGGTCGTCGGCGCCTTCAACATCGGCGCCTATATGAGCGAGGCCATTCGCGGTGCCCTCGAATCGGTCGAAAGCGGGCAGAACGAGGCATCACGATCGCTGGGATTTGGACGCTTTGCGACGCTTCAACACATTATCCTGCCCCAGGCAGCCAGCCTCATGATTCGCTCCATCGGCGTCCTGGCCATCATTTTGGTAAAGAACTCATCGCTGGTATCCATCATTTCGGTGGTCGAGCTGACCTATCAGGCTCAGCGCCTGATCGGCTCAACCTACAGGCCCTTGGAAGTCTTTTTACTGAGTGCCCTGATGTATATCGTCATCATCTATGCGGTCATGGGCATTGTTGAGTTCTTATATCGTCGCGCCACGCGATATACCTATCTATAGAAAACCAGGCAACAGAAAAACCTATGGAACACCAGGCAACAGAGCAACCAAGGTAAGCCGCCATGGAATTCGATTTCAGCCCCGTCATCACCTATTTCCCGACCCTCATCAAGGGTATAGGAGCCACACTTCTGATTGGCCTGGTGGTCGCCATCATGTCGATCATCGGCGGACAGATCGTCGCCGTAATCACCCTGTACACAAGAAAAATTGTTAACTGGCCGCTGCGCCTCCTTATCTGGTTATTCATGACAACGCCGCTGCTGCTTCAACTTTATTTCCTGTATTTTGGCATCGGGCAATGGATATTGATCCCGGCCATCGCGGTAGGCGTTCTCGGCCTCGGATTTCACTATATGGCCTACAACGCGGACATATTCATCGCCACCATCAAGTCAGTATCAAGTGGTCAGTATGAAGCGTCGCGTTCATTGGGATTTAGCCATATCGCCACCATATTTTACATCATCCTGCCGCAGGCGCTCTATCGCGCCACCCCCCAGCTCGGCAATAACATGATCATCATGGTAAAGGATATATCGGTGCTCTCCGCCATCGGTATCGCCGAGCTGGTGTACCTTTCACAGTATGCCATCAGCGTGACGTTTCGCCCCTTCGAGTTCTATATCACGATCGCTGTCATTTACTACTTGATCAACGTACTGATGGAAATCGGACAATCCTGGATAGAGCGCCGCGCCGCCTACCGCCGCTAGCCCTTCCCTAACGAGGACCTGACATGACACACGCGAAAGACACGCCCATGGTGGAGCTAAAGGGAGTCAAGAAACGATTCGGTGACCTTGAGGTACTCAAGGGGATCGACCTCAAGGTCGAACGCGGCAAGATCATATCCATCATCGGACCATCAGGGTCCGGAAAAAGCACGCTGCTACGATCCATCAATAACCTGGAAGTGATCGATGAGGGCAGCATCCTGCTGGATGGCATGCAGGTCAACCGGCCAGACTTGAAGGGACTGGCCTTCGAGCGCCATATCAACCATATACGCCAGAACATGGGCATGGTATTCCAGCACTTCAATCTGTTCCCTCACCTTTCGACGCTGGAGAACGTGACGCTTGCACCGAGAAAGCTGAAAGGCATGGATGCGAAAAGTGCCCGTGAGCTGGGCATGGAGCTACTCGAGCGAGTGGGGCTGGCGGACAAGGCCTCCGTCTACCCCAGCGCCCTGTCGGGCGGGCAGAAACAGCGCGTCGCCATTGCCCGCGCCCTGGCCATGCGCCCCAAGGTCATGCTCTTCGACGAAGCCACATCGGCCCTGGATCCGGAGCTTGTGGAGGAAGTAAACCAGGTGATGAAGGGGCTAGCCGAGGAGCACATGACTATGCTCATCGTCACCCATGAGATGGGCTTTGCACGTGACGTCTCTGATTGGGCAATGTTCATGGACGGCGGCGTCGTAGTGGAATCGAACACCCCCGACCACTTGTTCTCCCACCCTGACGAGGAGCGCACCCGCAACTTCTTGCGCAAGCACCTGGGGGCACAGACGCAAGGGCAAGCTTGAACCGCAGGTCATCGGAGCCGAGTGGAATATGCTCTTGCCGGTGAGAAGCGACAAAAGCGAAGAAGGAGGCCATAGGCCTCCTCTCTTGTATATTCGGCAATGCCTTATTCAGGCACAGTCGGCGGCACCCGAACCGAACATGTCGAAAAGCAGCTCGCGTCCCAGCGAGGTGAGTATGAACCTGCCGGACTCATTGTAGGAAGCGGCTTCGCTACGCTCCAGCACCTGCTGGCAGGCAGCCCAGTCGTCAGACGCCTGGGTGAGGTTCTGGATGGCGCCCCGATCCAGGCCTCGGTGAGGAACGGTAACTGTCTCCAGAACGTGTCCATGGCGGTACAGGAGTGCAGCCATGTGGGAAATACACTGGCGCAAGCTTCTCTGGATACCAGCGGCTGTGGATGTTTCGTCGGTCATGATGCCTTGTGCTCCTCTCGCAAGAGTTTGCTGCAGCGCATTATACCAATCGAAATGGCTTGCGACCATAGTCTATTGCGACGAAGATCGAGAGCCTGGCACGCAAAGGGCCATGACCGGCCTACAAGGCGCAGTCAGCCGCTATCGCAAGGGAAAGCGCAAACGAGAGAGAAAACAAGGCACCCAAAAATGGAGGCAGCCCCGACAGCCACATCCCGGCACACGCGACCACCACTACCGTTGCTCCCTTCCGGGCCTGGCGGGGTTTGCGGCTTAGCGTTGCGGGAGGACCGACGGGGCCACCACTGCACGACATCTACTGCATGAACTAGTCTAGTAAGACAGCCTGGTGAGCAGTGCCGAACTCGGCGTGGCATCAATGGCTTGCCGAGTGCGGATGCACTATACCAGCGGCCAGGCAGGCCAGCAAGCGCGGGCTCTCGCTATTGGACCCGACCATGCTAAGCGTTGACGATTCGTGTAGGGTAAATGGGAAAACGACGACGAAAAACACGACATCGCTCAGGAGGCGTACTATGAACAAGGACACCAACAAGGGCTATATCGCTCTGCTCGGCTGGAGCCTCAACGCCATCGAGGCCGCTGAGAATTTCGACCGTCGCTACGTGGTGGTAGCCCCCGACTGGGCGGAGGAGTATTGCACGAAGCACGACATCCCCTATGTTTCCTGGCACTTCGAGCGTCTCAATGACAGCTCACTGGATATCGCCGAAAAGCTTCAGGGTATGGGCGTCGATGTGGCGATTCCCCTGTTCGAGGAAACCGTCGAATGGGCCGGCGCCATCAACTCGGTACTCATGGACAACCCGCGCCTCTATGGCCAGTCGCTGCTGCTGCGTGACAAGGCGCTGATGAAGCGCCGTGCCCAGCTGGGCGGCATCCGCGTGGGTATTTTCGAGGAAGCCCACGACAAGGGCGATGTCATCCGCTTTCTCAAGCGGGTCAACCAGACCCTGCTCAAGCTCGACGGCGACCCCAACGACCCCATCCACCTCAAGGCCTTCGACAAGGCCGGCTGCCTGGGCCATCGGGTGATCCGCACCCCGGACGAAGTCGATACCATTCCGGACGAAGAATTCCCGGTACTGATGGAGTCGCACCTGGACGGCTGGGAGTTCGCCGTCGAGGCCTGGATCCACAACGGCAAGATCGCCTTTCTCAACATCTCCGAATACGTGACCCTGGGTTACTCGGTATTCGTGCCGGCCTCTCCGGAACTCGAGAGTTACCGTCCGCAGATCACCGCTCAGATCGAGAAGCTGATCAAGGCCTTCGATATCGACTTCGGCCTGATTCACCCCGAGTACTTCGTCACCAGCGACGGTGAGATGTACTTCGGCGAGGTCGCCTATCGCCCGCCGGGATTCAAGGTGTTCGAGCTGCTGGAGCGGGTCTACGGCTTCAATGCCTACCAGGCCAGCATGCTGGTCTTCGACCCCAAGACCACGCCGGATGAGGTCAAGGCCTTCTTCCCCAGGGAAGTGGAAGATGCCAAGTGCTACGCCGGTTGCTTCGGGGTGTATCCACGTCGCCGCGTCGTCAGCCGCCTGGAGATTCCGGAGGAGGTCGAGGACGATCCCTACTTCGAGTCCCATGAACTGACACCGCCCATGGAGGAGACCGTCACCAAGCGTACCGCCTTCGGCACCCACTGGGGGCTGATCTACTTCAAGGGCGACGAGGCGGCACGCATGAAGGAACTGCTCAAGAACATGGAAGAACTTGATTTCTATGTCTGATCAAGGCGTCATGTGCACAATGACAGCTTGAAAAAGGAGTCGGCGTGACCACGCACCGACACACGCAAGAAATGAGCACCTCGCCAGCAGGCGACGACAAGCTTCAAGGCCTGCTGGCGAAGCTCGACGAGGCGACCACCCTGCTCGCGCAAGCACGTGCGTTCACCAAGCCGACGAAGCTACCCCGCGTGCTGGATACCGCACGACGGGTGCTGATGCAGGAGGGTGGCGCCGCCGAAGTCGAGGCCCGCTCCCAGGCACTGGAGGAAGCCGGCGTCTTCGCCGGCTCAGACTGGGATACACCGCAGTACCTGCTGCCCTCCCTGACCACCCATGCCCTCAAGAGTGCCGATCCCAACATGGTGGTGATCGAGTCGCTGAGCGAGCTGCGCCTGGTGGCGGTGGCCAAGTGCGACTATCTTCACCCCCTGATATCCGCCGAGCAGGCCCACCACTACCTAACCCAGGTGCTGGCGCTCAACCTGTGGCTGCTGTTCAGCGCTCCGAGCGAAGCCGAACGCGAAACCCAAGGACGACTGGCCCAGATACCACGCCACCTGTTTCGTCACCTCGCCGATCGCATCGGCTACGAGCACATCATCGACAAGCTGATCGAGGAGATCTGGCGCATCCTCCAACAGCGCCCGATCCAGGTCGATTCGGTCAAGCAGATGATCACCCAGATCGCCATCTGCCAGGCCGATCCGTCGATCGACCTGGGGATCAGTGGTCAGGGCGCTGACCGCCTGGTCAGTTCGCTGTTTGGCCCTACCCAGGCGTGTCGGGAGGATCCAGGCGTCGAGGTCTACCGCGAGCGGCTCTCCAGCATGGACAACTCGGCCCTGCAAAGCGAAGCCACCGGCTTTGCCCGCGCCATGCACGATACCGGCCTGGCATCGGCCTACCATCCGGTGCTGATCCGCCACCTGCTAGATCATGGCGATCATCTGGTAGCCGAGGCCCTTGGGCTTTCATCGACCGGCAGGGACTGCCTGCTCTGCTATCGCGAGCTGGTACATGCACTGATCCGCGGTGCCGTTCACCCGGCAACGCCCCAGGCTGTCTATGGCCTGGCGCTGATGCTCGAGCGCGGCATCCTCTACCAGCCTCCCGTGGCGCCGGCCATGTGGCGCCAGCTGGGCCTCTCGCTCTCCGAGTGGTCCAAATCGCGGATCGAACTGGCCTATGGCGACGCGGTTTCTCCGCGAGCCAGGTTGCTCGAAGGCGTGCTCTGCATGCTGGGGCTGCCACTGGGTGTCGGCCAGGGCAACAACCCCACCTGCCAATCGGCGCGCGCCTTGTCGATGTGGGCCTACAACGACCCGGACTACCTGCTGCAGATGGTCGCCTGGGCCGCCCGTGACGACGAGATCATCATGCACTTTGAAGGCATGCCCCTCTCGTCAATGGCCAGCCTGGAAGGGGTCGCCAAGGAGCTGCCGGTGGACCTCGACCCTGTCTCCCTGCTGGTGGTTCCGCACCTGGATCGCATCTATGCCGAGATGGGGCGGCGCTGCATCGGGCGCGAGGGGGATCCCCACCGTTGGGTCAATCCCGAGTTCCACGGCTGGTGGTCCGGCCGCGGCTTTCGCATCAACGTCGATGTGGCAACGGGGCAGCTACACGACCTGGACGCCTTCTTGCGCCATTTCTACGCCAGCTACCACCCCTACTACAACGGCAACCAGCCCCTGATCCACCCGCAACCTGCCGGCATCGCCGTGACCGACAGCGCCGCGCGATTCATCGGCTGGCATGCCATTACGGTGCTGCGTGTCACGCTGGACCCCAGCGATGTCATGCGGGCCTATTTCTACAACCCCAACAACGACAGCGGCCAGGACTGGGGCGATGGCATCAAGGTCAGCACCGCCGGCAATGGCGAACGCTTCGGCGAGGCGTCCCTGCCCTTCGAGCAGTTCGCCTCCCGCCTCTACATCTTCCACTACGACCCGCTCGAGCGCGGCGAACTGAACAAGATCACCCAGGAAGAACTCGACCAGGTGATCGGCTACATCCACCGCAGCTGGGGCTCCGACCGTATCCCGCCAACGGAACTCCAGGCCGACGCGGGGCCACGCCACCCGTCGTAACGCCCGATTGCGATACGCTCAACGGCTTCCAGCCGCCCTCCTGCTGATCAGGTATCGCGCCCAGAAGGGCGCGAACACCATAAGAGCGACCATTCGCAGCAGGTGATGGAAGGCGACGAAGACAGGATCGATGTCCAGCGCCACGGCGAGTATCGCCATCTCACCGATGCCGCCTGGCGCCAGCGCTAGCAGGGCGACATCGCGAGGCACGCCGATCAGCCGGTGAATCGTCTCGGCGAACAGCGCCAGCACCGCCAGCGCCAGCAGCGTTGCGACACCGGCTTCGAGCAGGTAGCGACCCAGGCGCGCCCGGGACAAACCCTGGAAACGCGAACCGATGGCGCTGCCCAGCACCCAGAGCATCACGTTCAGCCCCCAGTCGGGGAGCTGCAGGCTGGCAATATCGAAGCCGGACAGCACCGCGGCAAACAGCAGGGGAGCCATCAGCGACGCGCTGGGCAGCCTGAGCCGGTTACCCAGCATGATCAGCAGCGGCAGCATCAATAGCATCCAGAGGTGAGCCGATGCCACCGCCGCCGCTTCGACCTGGCCGGCGGCACCGCCCTCCCAGAGCCAGAACAGGGGCGGCAACCACAGCACCACCAGGATGATGCGCAGCGACTGGGCAATGGCGATGCGCTGGGGGTCGCCGCCGCACTTCTCGCCCATCAGGATCATCGCGGTCATGGCCCCGGGCGCAGAGGCGAACCAGGCGCTCACCGGGTCGAAGCCGCAGCGACGATACCAGGCCGCCGCCCCCGCCGTGGAACCCGCCACGCCGACGAGCAGCAGCGCCGCCGACAGCGGCCAGTCCAGCACCCGATCGGCCAGCTGCGGCGTGACCTGGCTACCCAGCACCAGGCCCAGCACGCCGAGAAAGGCCTCACGCAGGCCTTCGGGGACGCGGACATCGACGCCCCGCGCCGAGAGCAGCAGGTTGGCCACCAATGGCCCCAGCATCCAGGCCAACGGCAGGCCGGTGAGCTGGAAAAGCAGCCCGCCCAGCGCTCCGATGCCCAATGACCTCGCCAATGCCCAACCTGCAGCGCGCCCCATTACTCTCCCTTATGTTAACCGGCTAACGAAATGAGTATGCCATAATGCCGGCCCAGCTTCTTGACACCCATACTTGCCATCTCATCCTTGCAAACCTGCTTGCCGGAGACGCCCATGCCCCGCCTCGATCAGCTAGTCGTCAGCCAGGGCCTCGCCCGTTCGCGCACACGGGCCCAGCGACTGATCCGCAACGGCCGCGTCAGCGTTGCCAGCAGCGGACGGGTGCTCGACAAGCCGAGCGAGAAACTCGCCGAGGATTGCCGCCTCACGGTCACGGAGGATCCTGAGGAGCGCTATGTATCGCGGGCAGGACTCAAGCTCGAGGCATTGATCGAGGCGCTGGGGCTCGATCTCGAGGGCAAGTTGATACTGGACGTGGGCCAGTCCACCGGCGGCTTTACCGATTGCGCGCTGCGCTACGGAGCCCGCCATGTGGTCGGCGTGGAGGTAGGCCACGGTCAGCTGGATGCCGAACTGCGTGGCGAGCCGCGGGTCACCTGCCTGGAGGGGCTCAACGCCCGGGCCATGGCCGACGAACCGCGACTCCATGCGGCCCTGGCCGCCCAGGGCGCCGAGGGACCCGACATCGCGGTAATGGACGTCTCCTTCATCTCACAGACGCTGATACTGCCCCAGCTCGCCGCCCTGTTGCCCCTCGGTGGCGAGCTGCTCAGCCTGGTCAAACCGCAGTTCGAACTCGGCCCGGGGGGCGTCGACGGCCGCGGCATCGTGAAGGACCCGGCAAGCTACCTCGCCGTGGAAACCCGGCTTCGCAGCGGCTGCGCTGACGCCGGTTTCCGTATCCTTCACTGGCAGGAGAGCCCTCTGCTCGGCGGCGACGGGAACCGGGAGTTCCTGTTACACGCCGTGCGGGTTGAGAAGGACTAGCCAGGCACACCTACCGCCCGCCATCACCGCCACCGTCGCTGTCCCCTGCACTGATATCGCCGGGGTCGCCATGGGCCCCGGGAGCGGGGTGGGCGGGATCGACTCGCTGGCCGGCCGGCCCGCTCACCACCTTCCTGCTGGCACCATCGGGGCGATGCAGCCATACCTCGAGCTGGTTGAAGGCAATGTCCACCTCGTGCTCGGCAAACAGCTCCCCGACACGACAGTTGATCTCGTCGGTGGCGTAAAGCCGATCCCCCAGGGCGTTGACGAAGACACGAAGTTCGAAATTCAGCGTGCTATCGCCATAGTCCATGAAGAACACCTGCGGTTCGGGCTCAGCCAGTACCCGCGGATTCTCGTCGGCCGCCTGGCGCAACAGCTGATGGACCAGACGATGATCCGAGCCGTAGGCCACGCCGAAATTGAGCACCACCCGGGTGATCGTATCCGACAGCGACCAGTTGATCAGCTGGTCGGTGACGAAGGTCTTGTTGGGTATGATGATCTCCTTGCGATCGAAGTCGGTCACCGTGGTGGCCCGTATACGGATCTTGCTCACCGTACCGGAGAGATTGCCAAGCGTGATGGTGTCGCCAATGCGCACCGGGCGCTCGAAGAGGATGATCAGGCCCGAGACGAAGTTGGCGAATATCTCCTGCAGGCCGAAGCCGAGCCCCACGCCCAGTGCTGCCACCAGCCACTGTAGTTGGCTCCAGGCCACCCCCAGGGTCGCCAGCGCCACGATGAGGCCGGTACCGACGATGGTGTAGGAGAGCAGCGAGGTGATCGCATAGGCGCTGCCCTGCTTCAACTCCAGCCGCGACAGCACCATTACCTCCAGCAGGCCGGGCAAGTTGCGCGCCATTATCAGCGTGAAGCCGAACACCAGCAGCGCGGTGAAGATATCGGCCACCGAGAGGGCGCTGGTGACCAGGTCCGCCCCCACGCCGTCGGAGGCCTCCCAGATGGCAACGCGCTCCAGGTAGCCCAGGACCGTGAGCAGGTCCGACCAGACCAGATAGAGCAGCAGCGCAAAACCGATCAACAGAATCAGTTTGGATAGGCGCAGCGACTGCTGGTTGATCTGCTCCATGTCCAGCGGCGGCTCTTCAACCACTTCCACCCCACCTTCGGCCCCCTCCTGCACCTGAGACCGACGACGAGCCAGCGCTCGCTTGAAGGCCAGCCGGCGGGCCGCCACCGCCAGCCCGCGCACCACCGTGGCCTCGACCAGGATCCACATGGCCAGCAGGTAGAGCGTAATGACGAAGCGCCCCACCAGGCTCAGTGCCGTGTATTCGTA
Source organism: Halomonas chromatireducens (assembly GCF_001545155.1). Taxonomy (NCBI): domain Bacteria; kingdom Pseudomonadati; phylum Pseudomonadota; class Gammaproteobacteria; order Oceanospirillales; family Halomonadaceae; genus Halomonas; species Halomonas chromatireducens. The sequence goes on from NZ_CP014226.1 coordinate 2,803,356, forward strand.
GCCGGAAACGATCAGGCCGACGAGCGCCAGCGGGACCGCCGCCAAGACCAGCCCCAGGACCAGGCGGAACAGCTTGACCCCGAAGAACGGCGTATGGGCCATGATAAGGCGTGCCAGCAGTACGCTCATGGCCAGCAGGCCGCCGAGCAGCAGCGTCATGGCCAGGGGGCGCGTGGTGAGGCTGATCTCGCCATCCCGCACAAGGGTGGAGATCAGCAGTGTCGGCACCAGTGCCAGGCCCAGCCATCGCAGCAGCTCACGCAGCCGGGCGACATACCCCGCCGGCCAATAGAAATGCTTGGTCGCCACACCGTCACGCACCAGCAGTCGCCGCGACCAGGCAATGAAGGCCCAGGCCAGGGCCAGGTGCCAGAAGGCCAGCCCCAGCCCCGAGGCAATACCCTGGCCATCGGCCACCAGCGCAGTGCCGAGGCCACCCAGGGCCAGGGGGCCCGGGAGCGCCAGCAATGCGTTCAGCGCGACCGCCTGGGGCGTATGGCCCTGGGAGTCGCTGCGCAGCCGACCTATCTGATCGTGCAGTGCCACCAGCATGGCCTGGATGCGTCGGCGTGACCAGAGCAGCGCCAGCGACAGCAAAAGAAAAGGCAACCCGAGCAGCGCCTTGGCATCCGGGATCCGCCAGTGATGTGGCAGCGCCTCGCGCCACTCCCCCACCTGCCACTCCAGCACCAGGTTCGCCGGCAGTTGCCGGAACCAGGCCAGGTCCAGCGGACGGGTATTGGCGATCCAGAAGAGCTGCTCGTCAATAGTGCTGCGCAGCTCTCTCGACGTTTCCAGCAGCTGCTGCTGGTTGAGCTGGAACTCGATAGCCGAGCTCAACAGGTTGCCATAGCTCTGTTCAAGCTGATCCACCAGCTCACGCCGCGACTGGTAGAGGTGCTGCAGCGACTCGATCAGTGCCGGCGTCACCTCCACTCCCGCCTCCTCCAGGCGCTGGTTGGCCAGGCGCTCGCCCTGGCGCAGCATATCGCGCTGTCGCACCAGGTCGAACTGCCGCAAGCGCAGGTCAGCGATCTCATCCTGAAGGTCGCCCCGGGCATCCACCTGGGGCAGTGAGCGACGCTGTTCACGCAGAATACGCGACAGCAGCAGGCTGCCGCGGATCGCATCGATCTGCTCATTGAGGCTGCGCTGCAGCTGGCGCACATGGTCGAGCTGGCTGCGCAGTGCCAGGCTTTCCCGCACCAGGCCATTGATACGATCATTGGCCCGAAGCAGCTCCAGGCTGAGTTCACGATTGACCTGCTGTGCCCGCTCCAGCACCGGGTGACCCGCCTCGAGCAGCGGGTCGTCCCGGGCGGCATCGGCAATGGCCTGCTCCGATGCAAGCCGCCGCTGCCGATCGATGACGCTCTGCAATATGGCGAGCTCGGTCTCCTGTCGGGTCACCTGCTGCGTCAACAGGTCGCGCCGCTGCTGTGCCAGCTCACGCAGTCGGGTATTGCTGCCCAACTGGCGCTGGTGCAGCCTCAGGGATCGCTCGGCCAGACGCCGCTCGACCAGGCGTTGCCACAGCTGCGGCGCATCTTCGGTCAACCCCTGCCCCTCCAACGCATCCAGGGCGCGTCGGGATCGCTCAGCCGCTTGCATCGCATCGGAAATGGCCTGCTGCGCCCGCTCGGGAAGCGTCTGGGCAGAAAGCAACTGGGTGTTGACCTCGGCCAGACGGTCCTGGAGCTGCTGCAGCTCGAAAACCGCCTCCTGCTGACGATACTCGAGCTCCTCGAGGGGCTGGTCATCCAGCTCGGTGGCCGACCGCTCGCGCGCGGCCTCCTCTTCCTGCAACAGCTCCCGCTCGAGCCGCATCAGTTCCCCGGGGGCCTCGTCGAGTCGCTGCTCGAGAGCGGTTAGACGCTCTTCGACCCCCGCCAACTGCTCCAGCGCTTCAAGCGTCGCCTCCAATGCCTCGATGGCACGCTGATCGGCTTCACTTACGCCTTCCCCTTCGGCAGGACGCAGTTCATCCAGGCGCGCCTCCACCGCTGCTCTATCGGGCAAGTCTTCATCGGCTACTGCCGCTGCACCCGGCAGCAACAGCAAACCGACCAGCAGACAGAGCCCCAGAAGCGTGGACCGGATGGCACCGGCAGAAACAAAAATGGCGTACACGATATCCTCTTTGACAAGAGCCCCTTGCCCGGCCCGATTCTCGGCCTACCGAACGAACTTGGCAATGATTGTCGTCAGCAGTTGACTTGCGTCGGCGTCATGGTAGAAACGGAACTCAAATGCCTCGCTTCGAGTTGCCCTAATGACCATTCGTTCCATCCTGTTCGTCGGTGCCAGTCTGCTGGGAGTGCTGCCGCTCGTTGCCCTGGCCCAAGCCACCCCCCAGAGAGATATTGAACGAGAGGCCCTGGAAAGCCGCATCGAGGCCCTGTCCAGCGAACTGGATACCCTTCAGCGCCAGTTGGAAACGCTCCCCGAGGACCCCGAGATGGCGGCCGACCCGGATGACGTGGTACAGGAAGAGATGGCTCAGCGTCGCCAGCTGGAGCGCGAGTCGACCCGCAATCCTTTCGCAATCACGACCCATCGGCGCAACTACCTCTTTCCGCTGAGCTACACCACCAACCCCAATCATCCGGCCTTTCGTGACATCTCGGCCGATAACGGCCCCAACGACCTCGAGGTCAAGTTCCAGTTCAGCGCCAAGGTCAACATCGCCGAAGACCTGTTCGGTGACACCGGCGACCTCTACTTTGCCTTCACCCAGCGCAGCTGGTGGCAGGCCTATAATACCGATGCCTCCTCCCCCTTCCGGGAAACCAACTATGAGCCGGAAATCTTCCTGGACCTGGACACCAACTGGCGCATGTTCGGCTGGACCAATACCCGCAACCGCGTTGCCCTCAACCATCTCTCCAATGGACGCTCCGAGCCCTTGTCACGCAGCTGGAACCGCGCGTACCTGGAGAGCGTCTTTCAGCGCGGAGACTGGGCGGTTGCCGTCGCACCGCACTGGCGCTTCCCGGAATCGCAGACCAGTGATGACAACCCCGACATCGACCGCTACATGGGCTATGGCGATGTCACCGTTGCACGGCGCATCAACGGCGACCAGGAGGCCAGCCTGATGGTGCGCGGCAATCCCAGCGCGGGCAACCTGGGCTCACAGATCGACTACTCCTGGCCCTTTTTCGGGAATATCCGCGGGCATGTCCAATATTACTACGGCTACGGGGAGAGCATGATCGATTACGATCATCGCAACCACCGCCTGAGCGTTGGCTTCAGCCTCAATCCTATGTTTTCCGGCAGCGGCAGTGTCCGTTGAGGCTATCCTTGAACGCCTGCAACACAATGACGTGCATTGAAGTCACACCAACGAATGCTATGCTGAGCCTGTCATTCATCGTCAAAGGAAGACCGTCATGGCATCTCGCAAACCCAGTACCGACGACACCACGCATAAACTCAAGGAAGACCTGCACCATCTCACTCAGACGATCGAGGATCTGGTCAGCGCTACCGCCGACGACTCCCGGAGCAACATCAAGGAGCTACGAGCGCGCGCCGAGAAACGACTGAAAGAGACCCGCGACCGACTCGAGTCACGTGGCGAGCGCCTCTATGACGAAGCGCGTGATTCAGTGACCCATCAGGTGGATGCCTGTGACCGCTACGTTCACGACAACCCCTGGACCAGCGTTGGCCTGGGTGCCGCCGCCGGTATCGTCATCGGCATGCTTATCGGGCGTCGCTGATGGAGTCGAGCCAGGGACCGGTTCAACGGCTGTTCAGCGCCGGCAAGCGGCTGCTCAACAGCCTGCTTGCCGTCGGCGAGACGCGCCTGCGTCTCGTCGTGCTCGAGCTCGAAGAAGAAAAAGCACGACTGTTTACCCTGCTGCTGCTATCCGGCCTGAGCCTGCTGCTGATGCTGCTGGGCCTTGGCATGCTGATGCTGCTGGTGGTGGTGTTCTTCTGGGACACACACCGCCTGGCTGCCATTACGATCAGTGCCGCCGTGCTGCTCGGAGGAGGTCTCTTGCTTGCCCTGCTGGTGATACGCCAGGCACGGCGCCATACCCTGCTGAAGGATACGCTGGCTCAACTGGCCACCGACCGTAACCTGATGAACCGTGATCTGGTGGAGAGTACCCGTGACGAGCCGCGCCGCTGAGCGACAGCAGGACCAGCCCCCCAGCAGGGCCGAACGCAAGGTCCAACTGCTTGCAACCATAGAACAGCAGCGCATCGATATCCTGGTGGAATCCAGCCGCTGGCGCGAAGCCAGCCGGCCCCTCGACGATGGCTGGCGCTCCCTGATGCGGTTCAGGAGTGTCATACTCGCTGCGGGCGGCCTTGCTGTATTGCAGAGCGCCCGACACCCCTCCTCGCTGGTTCGTGTCGGCAAGCGTGTCGCTGCCGGCGCCCTGCTGCTCAATCGCGCACGCCGGCTGTTCAATCAGTTCCGCTGAGATAGGCGGGACACGTCAGGGAATCGCTGAACAAATCGCCGAGCGAGATGAAGCGCAAGGCGCCCGGAGCACAGAACCGAGCGAAGCGACAAACAGCCGTAGGCTGGCCCCGAAGGGGCGAGAAGCCGAAGGCTGTGAGTCAACCGGAGCATATGGGGTATATGTGAGGATTCCGACGGTCCGACGCTTCGGCACCGCGTAACGCAGCGATTCGCTCGTGTAGGCATTTGTGCAGTGTTTCCCAGGAGAGTACGACCATGGCACTTGCTATTACCCTGCACATGCTTGCCGCGGTCATCTGGGTCGGCGGCATGTTCTTCGCCTGGATGATCCTGCGCCCGATAGCGGCGAGTCAACTGGAACCGCCGCAGCGGCTGCCGCTCTGGGTTGGCGTATTCAAGCGCTTCTTTCCCTGGGTCTGGTTGACCGTTATCGTGCTGCTCGGCACGGGGCTATGGATGCTCTTAGCCGTATTCGGCATGGCCGGCGCCCGTTGGCACATCCATCTGATGCTGCTCACCGGTCTGGTGATGATGGGCATCTTCGGGTACATCTATTTCGCCCCCTACCCACGCCTCAAGGCGGCAGTGGAAGGTCATGCCTGGCTCGAAGGAGGCAAGCTGCTGGCGGAAATACGCCGCTGGATCGGGATCAACCTGATTATCGGCCTTGTCACCGTGGCGATAGCCTCCGGTGGTCGCTTTCTGTAAGGCACCGATATAACCGCTGGCGTTTCAGCCTCCTCCAAGGCGCCTGGCGGCGCCAGTCGCGATGGAAACCAGCGCTCCAACAGCGTTTTTTCTAATGTTGGAGCAGCTTCAGCTCGCGACTGGAGGCCGAAGGACTCCCGGCGGTGTTACCAATGCTGGAGATTGCCGCCAGGCGTTGGCAGCTTCCGCCAAGGCGCCTACCGGTGCCGGCCTCGATGGGAACGGCGCTCCAACAGCTGCTTTCTTCACCGATGGTAACTACCCGCTATAGGGAAGCCGAAGCCGGGCTGGCAGCCTTTCGCTTCATCCCCGGGACCCATTTCATGCAGCTTTCCCCGCGTTTTAGCCGGCGCTCGACGAACTGTCGGGTACGGCGCTGGCCAGCGCTGCTGTCGCAGGACCAGACGGCTAGGGTGGCGACAAACAGGCTGGTCAGTGCCACCTCCTCCACCTGAGCCCGCCGGGTACCATAGCGCGCTTCCAGCCGGGCGGCCTCGCGCAGCCACTGCACGGTGCGCGACAGGTCGAAGGCCATGGGTACCCAGGTATGCAGATGCGGCAGGTGGGCCTTGGTCCGCAGCATCTGCACGGTGACCCGGCGATGGGCGGCGAAGGCGTCGAACCACGCCAGCAGGCAGTGCTCGATGCGGATCCGCTCAGGCCAATCCTCGAAGGTGTTCGGTTTCTCCGCAAGCATGGCCCGCCAGCCACGCTGGAACCAGGCGTTGGCCACGTCATCCATGTCGCGAAAGCGCTCCAATACCACGGACATCGGCAACTCGAGACTGTGTGCGACCTCGGAGAGACGCACTGCCTGCCAGCCCCGCTCTTCTGCCTGGCGCACGGCTTCATCGACGATATGGTCGGCGAACGGAGACGCCTTGGAATCGGAGGAGTCCTGAATCGCTATCATGGTCATGGCGGCCCTCTGCTTACAGCGTGGTTCTGTTATGCAGCATAGACCGGATTTCCGGCGAAGCCATCAGGCCGCACCTCCAGATAATGGATGCAAAACAGCGCGTGGCGATCCGTCCAGTACGCCCGCGGTACGAAGCCAGCTCCTCCGGCAAGCTTACGAAAGCCGGGAATGCTGTACTTGTACGAGCTTTCGGTATGCAGGGTCTCGCCCTCCTCGAAGTCGACCCGCTCCCCCGCCACGCGGATGGCCTGGTTGCGCAAGCTCACCAAATGCATCTCGATGCGCGAATCGGCCTCGTTGTAGAAGGCGCTGTGGCGAAACTCCTGCGGCTCCACCTCGGCCTCGAACTCATGTCGCAGTCGTTCCAGCAGGTTGAGGTTGAAGGCCGCGGTCACACCGGCGGCATCGTTATAGGCAGCATCGAGAATCGCGCGGTCCTTGATAAGGTCGACGCCGATCAGCAGTCCACCGCCGGCGGGCAGTAGCGTCGCCAGCCCCTCAAGGAAGCCTTTTGCCTCCTCGGGAGTGAAATTCCCTATGCTCGAACCGGGAAAAAAGGCCACCGGACGTTCTCCCGCCAGCCCCTCCGGCCAGGCCATGGGGCGCGTGAAGTCGGCGCAAGCGGCGTGTACCTCAAGCCAGGGGTAGTCCTTTGCCAGGCGATGGGTGCTCGCCAGCAGAAAGTCGCGAGAGATATCCACGCCCAGGTAGCAGACTGGATGCAGCGCTTCTAGCAACAGGCGCACTTTGCGGCTGGCGCCACTACCCAGCTCGATGAGGGTCGCGTCACGGCCCACCATCTCGGCAATATCAGCGGCAGCCGCGCGCAGGATCGCCTCCTCGGTGCGGGTCAGGTAGTACTCCGGCTGCTCGCAGATGGCAGCGAACAGCTCGGAGCCGCGTCGGTCGTAGAAGAACTTGGGGGAGGTATGCTTGGGCGTAGCGGCAAGCCCGGCAAGCAGTTCCTCGAAAAGCGAACCCGCTGCCTCCGGCGGATGCTGGTTGTGAAAGCGTACGAGCGGGTCCATGTCATACCTCTCTGGCTAGCCGAAAACCGGAAAATGCCCAGCGTGCCTGGGTTGGGTAGAAGTGGGTACCCGGCAGGGAACGAAAGCCCGGATAGGGCCGGTAGGCACACTCCTGATGACTAGCCACATCCGGGACGAACCGATTTTTCCAGCTTAGCAATGCCCCAGAGAATATCCGGTTATGTTGGGTAAGGTTTTTCGTGTGCTTCTCGTTTACAGTGAAAGCCCACACGCCACCCCCGAGGCCCAGGCCCACTGGAAGTTATATCCACCCAGCTCACCGGTCACGTCGAGCACCTCGCCGATAAAGCGCAGCTGCGGCAAGCCCTCGACACTGAAGTCCTTCGAGGAAATCGGCGCAGTGTCGACGGCACTGATGATCGACCGGCTCGGGGAACGCTCGCTGGGCAGCTGGCTGTTTCGACAGCCGGGCCTGGAGCGCAGCCCCATTGAAGTGACAGCCTCCCCGCCCCCGTTCCATTGCCAGAGCGGCCCCTGGGGCGGCCATCATGGCACGGTTCAGCCGAGGCAGCTTGCCATCCTTGTCCAGCAGGCCACCGCGATGCGCTTCCAGAGAATGCTCGCATTGGCACAAAAAGCACGAAAAATCAGAATATTTATATATTTATAGATCATTAACGAATAGACGCGTTTGACCATGGTCAAGTATCTCGCACATGGCTTGCCCCCTGCTTGCTGCACTACTGATGCTTGATATAGGTTACCTTTGATGATCAGTGGCACTGACTTTTATGATGGATCAGTAGGGGAAAAAAATGAAAAAACAAGTACTGATCATGGCCGTGACTGGCGCGATGTTTGCGGGCGGCGCATGGGCCATGGATTATGATGAACTGCGGGATCGAGCCAATCGAGTGATGGGAAGCGTCCAGGCGACGCCGGAAGAGGACATTGTTAACCCTATCGCCGAACTGGGACAGGCCCTGTTCTGGGATATGCGCCTCTCCTCCAACGGTGAGGTGGCCTGCGCGAGCTGCCATTTCCAGGAAAACTGGGGCTCGGACAGTCGCGACCGTTCTATCAACGCACGCGGTGGCCGTACCATGCAGTCCCAGACCGTATTCCACTCAATGGAAACCCCCGGGCTGCGCTGGTTGGCGGACCGTGAAAGCGGTGCGGCCCAGGCCATGGGCTCGATTACCGGGTCGATGGGCTTCGACGACCGTTCCGATATCCTGCCAGTGCTCAAGGAGCATGGTTACGAAGAGCTTTTCCAGGCCGCCTTCCCCAACGACCCCGACCCCGTATCGGCGGAGAACTACGGCGCGGCACTGGAATTCTATCAGACTACGCTGCGCACACCCGCGCCCTTCGATGCCTGGCTCGAAGGTGACGACGACGCCATGAGTGAGCTGGAAGTGAAGGGGCTGGATCGTTTCATGAATACCGGCTGTTCCGGCTGTCACAGTGGCGAACTGATCGGGGGCACCATGCTGCAGCGCTTCGGCGTGATGGAGAACTACTGGGAGCATACCGGCTCTCCCGAGATCATGTCCGGCTTGATGGACGCGACCGGAGAAGAGGATGATCGTTTCTTCTTCCGCGTCCCTCTGCTGCGCAATGTGGCCAAGACCGGTCCCTACTTCCATGACGGCTCAGTCGACAACTTGCGTCGCGCTACCGCTGTCATGGCTCGGGTTCAGCTTGGCCAGGACCTCGACAGTGAAGCGCTGGACGAACTGGTGGCCTTTCAGGAAGCACTGACCGGTGAGATACCGGTGAACTTCCGTCCCCCCGAAGGCATTCCGTTCGAACTGCCCGAAGGCGTTGAAGCGGATTAATCAAGCTCGGCTCCTTCAGCACGCACCATATGACCAGGGACGGCCATATGGTGTTTCTTCCTTACCGACCAGCCGACCAGCTCCCGAGAGAACAGGCCGATGGCCCCGCGCTGGCTTCGCTGGTTGGCAACGCTCAAGGCCACTGCCGGGATCACGCTATTGGGATTGCTGGGCTTTTGCCTGGGTAATCGTTTGCGTAGCGCGTGACGAGATCAGGCAGTGTGTCGATTCGCAAATTGATCGCCCCTTTCGCTGCAGGTGTTTCATGGCAGTTATAAAGGCTCACAGCGAAAGCCCCGAGCCGAATTTTCCGTCCTGGTAGTCACGCACCGCCTGGACAATCTCTTCCTGCGTGTTCATGACGAAGGGGCCATGGGTAACGACCGGCTCACCGATGGGGTCGGCATGCCCGAAGAGATAGCAACACTGAGTCTCGGCCTCGATGACAAGAATATCACCATCGTGGTTAATCTCGACCAGATGCCAGGGTTCCACTTGTTCGCCTGCCACACGCGCCTGCCCGGAAACCGCATAGAGAAACACGTTACGCCCTGACGGCGCCGGCAGTTCAGCCCGCCCTCCGGCAGCCAGGCGAACCACCGACATGAACACCCCCGTCAGCGATTCGACCGGCCCGGTTTCACCAGCGTGCTCCCCCGCGATAAGTTCGAGCGTCACCCGCCCCTCGTCGAGGGATACGTCGGGTATATCTTCCTGCTGCAGCCCCACATAGTGCGGCGCCACCATCTTCAGGCGCGAAGGCAGGTTAACCCACAGCTGAAGGATTTCGAGCGCACCGCCATGCTGCTTGAACTCCGGCGGCGAGATTTCGGCATGCACGAGGCCCGAGCCAGCGGTCATCCACTGCACGCCGCCGGCCTCGATCACACTCGCATGGCCGCCGGAATCATGGTGCGCCAGACTGCCATCGAGAATGAAGGTCACCGTCTCGAAGCCACGGTGCGGATGCGGACCGAACGGCAGCCCGCCATTGTTAGGCGGGTAGACCTGCGGACCGTGGTGGTTGAGAAACAGGAATGGGTCGACCTGCTGCACACCCGGCCCCGGCAAGGGCCGGCGAGTCTGCAGGTCGCCGATATCGTCGCGATAGGCGGGACGAACCGAGGCTACGGAACGGCGTTTCATCTGATCTCCCTGATGGCGGCATGTTCGCTCCAGTGTGGTAGCTCACGAAGCGCATGGCCAGGACCGGAGAGCATCACCAACCCAGGGCGATACGAGGGTGGATGTCACCCTTGCTGTTTGACCAGCGACAAAAAAACCGGCTCGTTAAGCCGGTTTTCTCGGAATTAGTGGCGGAGGGGGAGGGATTCGAACCCTCGAAGCCTTTCGACTTACACACTTTCCAGGCGTGCTCCTTCGACCACTCGGACACCCCTCCACATTGTGGTCCTCACGCCCTTGGGCTGTGCCTTGCACGTCAGAACGGCGCAAAGTCTAACGGCTTAAGTGCGCGTTTGCAAGCCGGTTTTTGGTTCTGACGCCTTCAGGCAGCGGGCAGCACGGCGTAATTGCCATGCGCTTCCAGGCATAACGTGTCATCGCACCAGAGCTGCTGAACCAGGCCGATCCGCCCTCGTCCACGGCTCGCCAAACGCTCATCGAGCCTCTCGGGACCCTGCACACTCTCGGGAGCACAGGTGAGTCGGTAGTCACCGGTGACCGGCGCCAGGAAGCGCTGTGTGGCTTCGGCCACTACGACGTCGCGCGCATAGCCGCGCTCTCGCAGCCACAGAGTGGTCCAGCACCAGCCCAGCAACGTGGTCTGGGCAGTGAGTCCACCGCCGAAGCCGGTGCCCTTGTCGTTGAGGTTGGGCACCAGAGAAAGCTCCAACACAAGGCTTTCCCCTTCCCAACGCATCTCATGAATGCCCAGGTGTTCGACCATGGGGATCGCATCACTGAGCCAGGCCAGGAAGGCCTGCGGGACGTCCCGTTGCCCAGGTTCGGGCAGCGACAGGCGTGGATGGGGTATGCCGACTTCGCGCATTGTCAGGTCCAGCGTTCGACAAAGTCGCTGAGGCGGTGCTCGGGAACAGGACGGTGACGCCCCCCGAGCTGCCCCAGGTAGATGAAGGCAATCAGCTCGTCGTCTTCATCCAGGCCGAGCCCCTTACGTACGGTTGGATCGAAGGCGTACTTTCCGCTGCGCCACATGGCACCCAGCCCCAGGGCGTGGGCCGCCAGCAGGATGGCGTGGCCGGCACAGCCGGCCGAGACCACCTGCTCGATCTTCGGCACCTTGGGTATATCCGGTGTCACCTTCGCGACCACGGCAATGATCATGGGGGCCCGATGCGGCTTCTTGCGCACGGCATCCAGAGCCGCATCGCTGACTTCCGGGTCCTCGCGGAACTCGGCCTCGGCGAACAGCTCGCCCAGACGCGCCAACCCCTCCCCCGAAAACTCGATGAAGCGCCAGGGCCGCAGCTCCTTGTGATCGGGTGCCCTCAGCGCGGCCCGGTAGATCGCATCGAGTTGCTCGGGGCCAGGCGGCGGCCCCATGAGCTTGCCCATGGAGCTGCGTTCATGCAGCAGCGTCATCGCATCCATGTCGCTCTCCTATTGAGGTATTGTCGCACTCTAACGAAGGCGGCCGACTCGCTGAGGCTTGCCTGCTGCTCCAGGTAGTGTACCGGGCGCAGCCCGCCGGGATCGCGATCTGCCACGGCGGCCTTGAGCATATCGATCTGCGCCAGGGAGAGATATCCAGCCCGCCGCGACGCACGTAGCGCGCCAGCACCAGCAGCCGTTCCGGGCGCGCCCGGGCCATCAGGTCGGTAAAGATGTGCTCAACACAGTGTTCGTGGAAATCCTGATGCTGACGATAGCCGATCAGGTAGCGCAAAAGGCCTTCACGGTCGAGCTTCGGTCCACGATAGCGAATCAGCACGCTGCCCCAGTCGGGCTGGCCGGTCACCGGGCAGTTTGACTTGAGCAAATGCGAGTATAGCGTCTCCTCGACGACCTCCTCTGTTACCCGCAGATGCTCGGCGCTGGGCGTGTAATCGGCTATCTCGATATCCAGCTCGTCCAGGCACTCGCCCGGCAGGCGCTGTACGGCAAGGGCGTCGTCGTCGACACCGAACAGCTCAACGGAGACCGGGGCACCCGCGGCGGCGGAAAGGTCCGCCACCAGGGTGTCGATCACCTGCTCGCGGCTGTCGAAGCGGGTCTGGTTGAAGCCGTTGAGATAGAGCTTCCAGGACTTGGACTCGATCAGTTTCGGCGAGTCTGCCGGCAGGCGGAAGCGCGCCACGGTGACAATCGGCTTGCCACGCCCGTTGAGCCAGCTCACCTCGAAGGCATGCCATTCGTCCTCGCCGACGAAGGGCAGGCTGCCCTCCTCGATGCCAAGTGGAGCCCGATTGGCGGCACGGGGAATGGGATAGAGCAGCCCGGCGTCGTAGCGCTCCGGGTAGGCGGACTCGCGCCCCAGCGGGGCGTGCTCGAGGGTGTCAGGGCGATCCATATTCTTAACTCCTGATGCCTTTGCCATTCTCCAGCATCCATAGGGCGATGCCGAACAGCACCACGATGAAGGTGACGATCGCGACCAGCGCCCAGCCCACCGGGATGTCGGAGACACCCAGGAAGCCGTAGCGGAACACGTTGACCATATAGAGGATCGGGTTGAGCATCGATACCCCCTGCCAGAAGGTCGGCAGCAGCGAGATCGAGTAGAAGACCCCGCCCAGGTAGGTCAGCGGCGTCAGGATGAAGGTCGGCACGATCGAGATGTCATCGAATTTCTTGCCCAGCAGTGCGTTGATGAAGCCGCCGATGGAGAACAGTGCTGCGGTCAGCACCACCACGCCGATGGTCAGGAATGGATGTGCCACGCTGATGCGGGTAAAGAAGAGCGACACGATGGTGACGATAAGCCCCACCCCCAATCCGCGGGCCATGCCACCGAGCACAAAGCCGGCCAGGATTACCCAGTTGGGCATGGGCGAGACCATCATTTCCTCGATGGAGCGCTGGAACTTGTTGGAGAAGAAGCTCGAAGCCACGTTGGAGTAGCTGTTGGTAATCACCGCCATCATGATCAGCCCGGGGACGATGAAATCCATGTAGCTGAAGCCATCCATCTCGCCAATGCGCGCCCCGATCAGGTTGCCGAAGATGATGAAGTACATGGTCATGGTGATCGAAGGCGGCAGGAGTGTCTGCGGCCAGATCCGCGTGAAGCGCTTGATCTCCTTGTGTACCAGGGTCCACAGGGCGATGGCGGTCTGGATCGGATTCATGAACGGGCCTCCGTGCGTTCGGCCTCTGCCTTTGCCTCGTTGCCCTGCTCGACCATGGTAACGAACATTTCTTCCAGCCGATTGGCTCGGTTGCGCATGGAAACCACCTGAATATCCTGCTCACTCAGCGCGGTGAAGATATCGTTCACACGCTGTCCGCGATGCACCACTACCGCCAGCTGAGCGGCGTCCACCTGGCGAACGTCGAAGCCCTCGATGGCCGGCGCCTCGCTCACCGGATGGGTCAGGTCGAGCAGGAAGGTCTCGGTATCGAGTTCGGCGAGCAGACCTCGCACGCTGGTGTTACGAATGATCTCACCGTGGTTGATGATCGCCACGTTGCGGCAGAGGCTCTCCGCCTCCTCGAGATAGTGGGTGGTCAGGATAATGGTGGTTCCCTGCTCGCGATTGATGCGGCGCAGGTACTCCCACATGCTGCGCCGCAGCTCGATATCGACCCCGGCAGTGGGCTCGTCGAGGATCAGCAATTGGGGGCGATGCATCAGCGCCCGGGCGATCATCAGGCGGCGCTTCATGCCGCCGGAGAGCATGCGGGCGTTACCGTTGCGCTTATCCCAAAGCCCCAGGTCCCTCAGCAACCGCTCGGCCCGGGGCAGTGCCTCGCGGCGAGTCATGCCAAAGTAGCCCGCCTGGGCCAGCACGATATCGATCACCTTTTCGAACTGGTTGAAGTTGAATTCCTGTGGCACCACGCCCATGAGGTACTTGGCCTTGGCGAAGTTACTGTCGATGTCGATGCCAAAGATCGAAACCTTGCCGGCACTCTTCTGCACCAGCGAGCATACGATGCCGAGGGTCGTGGACTTGCCGGCACCGTTAGGGCCCAGCATGGCAAAGAAGTCGCCCTGCTCGACGTCGAGATCGATACCCTTGAGGGCGTGAAAGCCATTGCCGTAGACCTTGGTCAGGCCACGGATCGACAGCGCCGGTTCGGCCATGAAACATCCTTGGGTTGGGGTAGCTTGCGTTGGGACAGAATGCGAGTTCAAGAGATTAGGGCGCGAAGCATTTTTTCAAGTCGTGACCGGGAAAAACGCAGAAGCCCTCGCCCATGGGCAAGGTAATCAAATTCTATAGGGGGAGAAACTGGAGCGGGAAGGAGATTCGACGGTCCGGCGCCCCGGCTCCTGGGCCGAGCCTTGGCATCTTGGAGATTGAGAAGAAAACTGGAGCGGGAAAGGAGATTCGACGGTCCGGCGCCCCGGCTCTCGGGCCGAGCCTTGGCACGTTCGAATTTGGAAAAAGAAACTGGAGCGGGAAAGGAGATTCGACGGTCCGGCTCTCGGGCCGAGCCTTGGCACATTCGAATTTGGAAAAAGAAACTGGAGCGGGAAAGGAGATTCGACGGTCCGGCGCCCCGGCTCTCGGGCCGAGCCTTGGCACATTCGAATTTGGAAAAAGAAACTGGAGCGGGAAAGGAGATTCGAACTCCCGACCCTCGCCTTGGCAAGGCGATGCTCTACCACTGAGCTATTCCCGCTTATCGGTATTGCCTGGATACATCAGACTGTATGGCGTCCCATAGGGGGTTCGAACCCCTGTTCCCGCCGTGAAAGGGCGGTGTCCTAGGCCACTAGACGAATGGGACGAACTGGAGCGGGAAAGGAGATTCGAACTCCCGACCCTCGCCTTGGCAAGGCGATGCTCTACCACTGAGCTATTCCCGCTTGTCTGACAGTCTAAGCTATCGGTAACGCATACTGGAAGAGTGGCGTCCCATAGGGGGTTCGAACCCCTGTTCCCGCCGTGAAAGGGCGGTGTCCTGGACCACTAGACGAATGGGACGCAATGACTTCCGTAACCGCTTGAGCAGTAGTGGAGATCGGCCAGCTGGCTTACCAGCTCACGACCTTCACCTAGACTTGCTCATACCTGCCGAAGCAGGATTTGGAGCGGGAAAGGAGATTCGAACTCCCGACCCTCGCCTTGGCAAGGCGATGCTCTACCACTGAGCTATTCCCGCACTCCGCAACCTGACAAAACGAGTGGCGTCCCATAGGGGGTTCGAACCCCTGTTCCCGCCGTGAAAGGGCGGTGTCCTGGACCACTAGACGAATGGGACGCAGCCGTCTCGCTTCAACGAGGTGGCGCGAATCTTACTCAAGCGCCCCGGAGCTGTCAACCGTCGACCTTGAACGCCGCGGGGCTGGAAATCCCAGGCACATCCGTTGTCTCATGGGAGACATGAAGGCCAGTTCCGACATGGATGGCACGATGGAAAGCACCGCCCCCAGGAGGAGAGATGCCATGCGCAAGAAGATCGAGAAAAGCGATGCCGAATGGCGCGCTCAGCTCAGCCCGGAGCAGTATCGCGTGACCCGGGAGAAAGGCACGGAGCCGCCCTTTTCCGGCGACCACCAGGTCAGCGACGAGCACGGCATCTACCACTGTGTCTGCTGTCACGCACCGCTGTTCGAGAATGAACACAAGTTCGACGCCGGCTGCGGCTGGCCGAGTTTCGACCGGCCGCTGGGCAAGGCCGCCGTTGAGGAGAAGCCGGACGGTACCCATGGCATGCAGCGCACCGAAGTGGTCTGCTCCCACTGCGATGCCCATCTTGGCCATGTCTTCCCCGATGGCCCGCCGGAGTCCACCGGGCTGCGCTACTGCATCAACTCCGTGGCGATCAGCTTCCACCCGGGGGAGTAAGTCTCGCCAACTGCCTGGGCCGCCCTTCTGCTATGATGGGCGGCCTTTTTCTATCGGTTTGCGGGAGTGGTGCAATGCTCGGCTGGTATCCGGGACACATGAACAAGGCGCGCCGCCAGATCCAGGAGGCACTGCCAGAGATTGACGTGGCGATCGAGGTACTCGACGCACGCCTGCCCTACTCCAGTGCCAACCCCATGCTGGCCGGCCTGACCCGCCACACGCCGGTGCTGAAGATCCTGTCGCGAGCCGACCTCGCCGACCCGGAGCGCACCCGCGAATGGGTCGCCTACTTCGATGCCCAGCCCGATACACGTGCCCTGGCCGTGACCACCACCAATGCCCGGGAGCTCAAGCGCATTCCCAAGCTGTGCCATGAGCTGGCCGGCCATATCCGAGCCGACCGCGACGTTCGGGTCATGGTCATGGGCATACCCAACGTGGGTAAATCGACCCTGATCAATGGCCTGGCCGGGCGCAGCATTGCCAAGACCGGCAACGAACCCGCCGTGACCAAGCGCCAGCAAAAGGTGCGCATCACCGGCCGGGTGGCGCTGATCGATACGCCCGGGGTGCTGTGGCCGAAGATCGAGGACCAGGCCAGCGCCTACCGGCTGGCCGCCACTGGCGCCATTCGCGACACCGCCATCGACTATGTCGATGTCGCCGTGGTTACCGCCGCCGAACTGGCCAGGCGCTATCCCGAGGCGCTCAGGAGCCGCTACAAGCTCAACGACCTGCCCGACTACGCGCCCAACCCCGATGCCGACCGGGTCGAGGCCGACGGTCCTCAGCGGATCGACCTGCTGGCCCTGGCCGGCTTCGACGGCCATGCCATCCTGCGTGACATCGCCAGCCGCCGAGGCGGCCTGCGTGCCGGCGGCGAGGTCGACCTGCATCGGGGTGCCGGGGTGCTGCTCCACGAACTACGCGACGGCAAGCGGGGGCGACTGCCCCTGGAGACCCCGGACGACATCCCACCGCCGCTTCCCACGGAAGCGGAGGCAGAAGCGGCCGCGCAGGATAACGATAGCGGCGATGACAGCGAGCCCGCATAATCAACAGCGCTGACCGACGGCCAAACTGATCGGGCAGCCACTGGACACCACTGGAATTCGGACACCTCATGGACACGCCCTCCCTTTTCAGGAAATCGCATAAGCTCGACAACGTCTGCTACGACATCCGCGGCCCCGTGCTCGAACACGCCAAGCGGCTGGAGGACGAAGGCCAGCGCATCCTCAAGTTGAACATCGGCAACCCGGCGCCGTTCGGCTTCGAGGCGCCGGAGGAAATCCTCCAGGATGTGATGCGCAACCTGCCGACTGCCCAGGGCTACTGCGACTCCAAGGGTCTCTATTCGGCGCGCAAGGCAATCATGCAGGAGTGTCAGCGCAAGGAGATTCCCGGCGTCGGGATAGAGGACATCTTCATCGGCAACGGCGTTTCCGAGCTGATCGTGATGGCCCTTCAGGCGCTGCTGAACGACGGCGACGAAGTGCTGATCCCGGCCCCCGACTATCCCCTCTGGACCGCCGCCGCCAATCTGTCCGGCGGACATGCCGTGCACTATCGCTGCGACGAGCAGGCCGACTGGGCACCGGACATCGCCGATGTGCGTGCCAAGGTGACAAGCCATACTCGCGCCATCGTGATCATCAATCCCAACAACCCCACCGGGGCGGTCTATCCTCCCGAGGTGGTGCGCGAACTGCTGGCCATCGCCCGGGAGCACGACCTGGTGGTGTTTTCCGACGAGATCTACGACAAGATCCTCTACGACGGTACCGAGCACATCTCCACCGGTGCATTGGCCGATGAAGATCAACTGGTGGTGACCATGAACGGCCTGTCGAAGAGCTACCGCTGCGCCGGCTTCCGTTCCGGCTGGATGACCCTCTCTGGCAGCGTGGCGATGCAGCGTGCCCGGGATTACATCCAGGGCATCAACATGCTGGCTTCCATGCGCCTGTGCGCCAACGTGCCGGCCCAGCACGCGATCCAGACGGCATTGGGCGGCTATCAGTCGATCAACGACCTGATCCTGCCCGGCGGGCGCCTGCTGGCCCAGCGCGATATCACCCATGAAAAGCTGAATGCCATCCCCGGCGTCTCCTGCACCAAGGCCAAGGGCGCGCTCTACGCCTTCCCGCGGCTCGACCCCAAGGTCTACCCCATCCAGGACGACCAGAAGCTGGTGCTGGACCTGCTGCTGCAGGAGAAGATCCTGCTGGTACAGGGCACCGCCTTCAACTGGCCCGAACCGGATCATGTGCGCATCGTCACGCTGCCCTGGGCCGACCAGCTGGGGGATGCCCTGGATCGCTTCGGCCGCTTCCTGTCGCGCTACCGTCAGTAACCAACGTCGGCTCGCGCTGCCTGACGCCACCCCGAGGGTCATTATTTCGGGTGCGACTTGAAACCCGGAGTAACCGGCCGTATCTAAACATCAATCTATTTCAGCCGCGGCCAACGCGGCCCACCTTTCCTGGATAATGACCGGAGTTTCCGAACGATGATGAGAATACTGCTCTTCCTGGGCACCAACCTGGCGGTTATCGTGGTTGCCAGCATCACGTTGCGCCTGCTGGGAGTTGAAGGCTACCTGCGTGGCCAGGGCATCAACTTCAATGCCCTGCTGATTTTCTGCTTCATCGTCGGCATGGCCGGCTCGATGATCTCGCTGTTCATTTCCAAATGGATGGCCAAGCGCTCCACCGGCACCGTGGTGATCGAGACGCCGAGCAATGCCACCGAGAAGTGGCTGCTCGATACCGTCGCCGAACTGTCACGGGATGCCGGCATCAAGACGCCAGAGGTGGGCATCTTTCCCGCTCAGCAGTCGAACGCCTTCGCCACGGGCTGGAACAAGAACGACGCCCTGGTCGCGGTATCCGCCGGCCTGCTCAATCGCATGCGCCCCGAAGAGGTGCGCGCGGTGCTGGCCCACGAGATCGGCCACGTGGCTAACGGCGACATGGTCACCCTGGCGCTGATCCAGGGCGTCGTGAACACCTTCGTGATGTTCTTCGCCCGTGTGGTGGCCCACCTGGTGGACAGCTTCCTGAAGAGCCGCACCGATGGCGCGGGGCTGGGCTTCATGGGCTACTTCGCGGTGGTGATCGTCGCCGAGATCGTCTTCGGCATCATCGCCTCGGCCATCGTCGCCTGGTTCTCGCGCTTCCGCGAATACCGCGCCGACGCCGCCGGTGCGCAACTCGCCGGCTCCGGTGCCATGATCAATGCCCTGGCCCGGCTCAAGGCCGAAACCCAGATGCCCGACCAGATGCCGGACACCCTGCGCGCCATGGCTATCACCAAGGGCCAGACCAAGTCGCTGATGGAACGGCTGTTCGCCAGCCACCCCCCGCTGGATGATCGCATTCGCGCGCTGAAGGAAGCGGCCTACCGCTAAGGAACTACTGGACAAGTGCCTGCGCGAGCGAATCGCTTCCCTAACCGACCTCTCCTGGCCAATAAGCAAGAAAGCCCGCCATGGCGGGCTTTCTGCGTTTTATCGAACCACGTTGTCAAACCATGTTATCAATCCACGCGACAGCCCATGCCCTCGAGCAGCGGGGCCAGCTCCCTGGCTCCTTCGCGCAACTCGACCTCGAGGGTGGCTAATTCACGCCGCGGCGGATAATCGGCCCGGCAGGCATCGAAACCGGCGGCCATACCGCGCTGGCGCGATTCGCGATACAGCGAATCGTGATCGCGGCGCACGTCATAGACCGCACGCAGGCAGCGCCTCAACGCGTCCTCAGGCTCCAGGCCACCATCCAGCACCAGCCTGGGCACAGGCGGTGCCGGCAGCAGTGAATCCAGCGTCAGCCGTGCCGGCAGCCCCAGGTAACGACAGAGCGCCGCATAGACCTGATGGGAGCCGCGCAGCTTGCCGTCCATGCTGTACCCGGCAATATGGGGGGTGGCGATCTCGACCAGATCACGCAGCGCGGCATCGATTTTCGGCTCCGATTCCCAGACGTCCAGCACCGCACTGATGTCCCCCAGCCCGGTCAGGCGCTGGCGCAGGGCCAACCCATCGACACAGTCGCCACGCCCGGCGTTAAGCAGTACCGTGCCCGGTTCTAGCCGCGCAATCCGCTGGGCATCGAACAGATGACGGGTGGCGTGGGGTCCCTCGCGCACCAGCGGCGTATGCAGGCACAGCACGTCGCACTCGTCGATCAGGGTATCGAGGTCGACAAAATGCGGCACGCCCGCCTCGGCACCCTCCGCCTCGGCCCGGGGCGGGTCGCAGGCCAGGCACTCGATACCCATGGCCGCCAGACGCTTGCGCAGCCGCTCGCCCACGTTGCCGACCCCGACGATACCCACGCGGCGCTCGGACAGCTGCCAGCCCTGTCGCTCGGCCAGGGTCAGCAGGCTGCTCAGCACGTAGTCCACCACTGCTTCGGCATTGCATCCGGGCGCGCTGGCAAAGCTGACTCCGTGGCGAGCCAAGGCCCGCGTATCCACAGGGTCGGTGCCGATGGTACAGGTGCCGACGAAGCGGAGCCGTGACTTGCCGCTCATGGCCGCATCCACCACCGCCTCATCGATACGGGTGATCGAGCGCACCACCACGACATCGGCATCACGCAGTGCCGCAGCGTCGATCTCGCGCCCCGGCAGGCGAATCAACTCGCCCAGTTCGCCGAAACAGGCGTCGGCGGCGGGCACGTTGGCATCGACCACAATTCTCACGAAAACTCTCCTTGATACGGTACTTGTCCAGTCTGCTCGAACCCTTACAATACCGCCACCTGACATTGGCACGCCGCTACCCGGCGGCGCCCGACTTGCTGGAGCCTTCGTGATCATTCGCTGGGAAAGTGACCATGACTATGTACTGGTGCATATCCACCAGGACATGTTCGGCGACTGGATCTTCAGCCGCGCCTGGGGACAGATCGGCACCCAGTTCGGTGGCTTGAAACATATACTCGCCGAGGATCATGGCCAGGCCATGATGTGGCTGGGTGATGAGACCACCATTCAGGCCTCACGCGGCCTACGCAAGGTGCTGGAAGTAGAGGCCGAGAGCGCCGAGGGGCAAGCAGCGGTCCGGCAGCTCTCACTGCTGGATTCTCTATAGTTTTCCTTGGGCAAGGTTGCTTTCATTTATCCAGAATTGAAGAACGTCCTGCAACTCCTCGCTGACCTGCGCCACCTGACTCGCATGCTGGTGCAGGTCTTCACTGCTTCCGCCTGGCTTGAGCAGCAGCGCCTCCTGAGCAAGCTGGCCATAGCTGGCGTGAAGGCTGGCGATCCGCTTCATCTTCGGTGTTAATCCAGCCTGGCCTCGCTCCCGGCAGGACAGCCACACTCCCAGGCGACATTGGTTGCAGTTTGCCTCTGGGGGTTCGGATTGTGCGCCTCTCAGATAGTTCAGCACGCCTGCGGCACAGGCGCGATGATCGACCATGGCATAAATGGCCTGTCGTTCCTCAGGCAGGGCACATTGTCGTTGCCGCCAGGATTCATCGGGACGCCAGGTCTGTAGCCAATCCGGAATCGCGTCTGCGGGCATGGGGCGGGCTATGGCATAGCCCTGGCCCAACTCATAGCCCATCGCCAGCAGCATGCGCCCGTGCAGCAGTGTCTCCACGCCTTCGGCAATGATGCCCCGACGGAAGGCAACGGCCAACCCAAGCACGGCCTCTAGCATCGTCAGATCCGCAGGGTTATCGAGCATATCGCGAACGAAGCTGCGGTCTATCTTCAACACGCTGGCGGGAAAGTGCCGTAGATACGATAGCGAGGAATATCCGGTGCCGAAGTCATCCAGCGCGAATGCAACGCCAAATGCGCGGCATGAGCTCATTACGCTTGCCACATGGGGAATATCTTCCAACGCATTGGTTTCGAGCACCTCCAGCTCCAGATCGCCGGGCCCAAGACTGGGGTGGCACTCGACTTCGGCACGCAGGCGCTCGACGAAATCGCCCTGCTGGATCTGAATGGCATCGATATTGATGCTGACCGGTAGCCTGATGCCCGCGTCGACCCAAGCATCGAATTGACTCAGCGCCTCGGCCAGCACCCACTCACCCAGGACGATGGCGAGAGGATGTTGCTGGATGGCCGGCAGGAAGGAGGCTGGAGCCAGGAGGCCACGCTCCGGGTGCTGCCAGCGAATCAGCGCTTCGACACCGAGGACCTCGCCGGTGGCCATGTTGACCTTGGGTTGGTAGTAGAGCACGAACTCGTCATCGGCCAGGGCCTGGCGCATGCGTTCGACACTTTCATGATGTCCGCGCACCGCGCGGTCGTGTTCGGCATCGAAAATATGAAAGCGATTCTTGCCCGCCTGCTTGGCCTGATACATGGCCTGGTCCGCCTGGCGAATCAACTGCTCGGGCTCGATTTCGTCTTCGGGAGAGAAATGAACCACGCCGATGCTGCCCGAGACCTGCAGCAAGGTCTCTTCGATGTCGATGGGTTCGGCGATATGGCGCAAGAGCCGAACGATCAGGCCACTCACAGTCACCACATCCCTCTGCTCCGGGAATACGATGATGAACTCGTCGCCTCCCAGGCGGGCCACCGTATCAGCCTCACGGAGGGCCGACGTCAGGCGCTCGGCAATGGTCACCAGCACCCTGTCGCCAACGTCGTGACCGAGCCGGTCGTTGATCTCCTTGAAGCCGTCCAGGTCGATGTACGCCAATGACACCTTGCATCCGCTGCGCCGCGCCGCCAGCATCGCCTGGCGCAGCCTGTCGGCCAGCAGGATTCGGTTCGGCAGTCCGGTCAGGCCGTCGAAGAACGCCATGCTCTCGAGCTGACGCTCATGCTCCTTCTGGCGGCTGATGTCGGTGAACACGGCCACGAAGTGAGAAGTCTGGCCTTGCTTGTCGCAGACCTTCGATATGGTGAGCAGTTCGGGGTAGTTTTCGCCGTTCTTGCGCCGGTTCCAGAGCTCTCCTTCCCAGGCGCCCTTCTCCAGCAGCTCCTTCCACAGCGCCCGATAGAAGCCCACTTCCTGATGGCCCGACTGCAGGAGACGCGGGTTCTTGCCCATGACCTCATCGCGCTGGTAACCGGTGATACGCGTGAAGGCCTCGTTGACTTCGATGATATCGCCCTTGGCATCGGTAATGACGATGCCCTCCCGCGCATGCCGAAATACGCTGGCGGCCAACTCCAGTTCCGCTGTCTTGCGCGATACCAGCTGGCGAAGCCTGACGTTCCAGGCCACGACCATGGCAACCAGCAGTGCCAGGCCCGCCGCGTAAGGCCAGTACGCCTGCCAGGCAAAGGACCTGCCCGGCAGCTCGGCCCCCACCCACTTCTCGTGCAACCGGTCGAGCGTGCCACTGGCGCGGGCATGGTCGACCCCCTTGTCCAGGATCGACTGGAGCAGATGATTCCCTTCTGCCACCGCCATGGCGTTGAGTCCGACATACAGCGGCTCGCCCACCCGCTTCATGAGTTCGTGCAGACCGTTGCTGTAGAGGTAATAGAGCACGATCTGCTCGTCGCCGACCATGGCATCGGCGCTGCCCTCTATCACCGCCTGTGCCGCACTGGCGAAGTCGTCTGTCTCGACCAGCTCGAAATCGAGATCGAGCGTGGCGAGAAACTCCTTGGCGTAGTCACTGCGCTGCGTAGCCACGCGCTTGCCATCGAGGTCCGACACCATAGCGATATCGGGCCGCTGCGTGGCGACGAAGATTGAGGCTGGAACCTCGAAAACGGTCTGAGTGAAGTCGAACTGCTGGTCTCGGGCTTCGCTGTAGAAAAAGCTGGTAAGGACATGGGCATCCCCACTCAGTACACGCTGCTGCGCCTGCTGGAAGACGGTGTCGGTGAATTCGGCATGAAAGCCGGCCTCGGTAGCTATCCACTGAGCCAGTTCCACCATCATGCCGCGACGCTGCTGGTTGGCGTCGATGAATTCGAAGGGGGGGTAGCGGGTCTGACTGACGAAGACGATGGGTTCGTTCTGCTCCAGGAAGAGCCGCTCTTCCTCGGTTAGCAATATCCCGCCGGGTTCCGCAGCGCTCGGCACCGTGTACACAAGCGACAGTAGCAAAATAGAGCCCAGAGCAATGTACTGCCACCGCCTTGGTTGCGGTGCATCCATTTCAAGCCCCCCTGAGCGTTCGAACCCATCCTTCGCAACTGTTGATATAACAATAACGTTATAGAAGTGATACCACCGAGAAACAGTACCGTGATTACGCTGCGTCAACGTAGCCGACTCAGAGGAGATAGCGCCGCCCCGCGGGCCGCGGGCCAGACGGCTTTCGCTCCTCCTCCCGTGGCTCGGACTCGCCCGCATTCAGACGCTGCCAGGCGGCCTCATCCAGCCAGTGCCGCTCGGCCAGCCACGCCGCCAGGCGCGGCGGCTCGAAGCCGCGGTCGAGTTCCTCCCCCGCCTCGTCCGCCAGCACCGGTATGCGCACCCCGTAGCGTTCGATGAGGGCCTCATCGTCGCTGATCTCGATCTTCTCGAGGTTGTAATCACTTTGCAACAGCAGGGCCAGCAGAGACTCCTGCCGCTCGCAGAGATGGCAGCCCAGGGTGGTGTAGAGCCTAAGTCGAATCATGCATCCTCCCGGTGGCGAATCAGGTAGCAATGATGCAGGTCGGGACGCCGCTGGAAATCCGGGTCGAAGGTCTTTGCCGAAATCTCCTGCACCGCATAGCGCTCGGCCATTTCCGGGTCTAGCTGGAAGCGACGCTGATTGTTGGAGAACACCAGGGTACCGCCAGGGGCCAGGCGCGCCATGGCCAGCTCCAATAGCCGACCATGGTCACGCTGCACGTCCAGGGTACCGCCCATCTTCTTGGAGTTGGAGAAGGTGGGCGGGTCGAGGAAGATCAGGTCGAACTGCGCCCTGGCGGTCTCCAGCCAGCGCAGGCAGTCGTCGCGTACCACCCGGTGCCTCGCCGGATCAAGCCCGTTCAAGGCAAAGTTGTCCCGCGCCCACTCCAGGTAGGTATTGGAGAGGTCGACGCTGATGCTGTCCGAAGCGCCGCCCGCCTCCTCGGTGCCCAGAGCCGCCTGAACCGTGGCCACGGCGGTATAGCAGAACAGGTTGAGAAAGCGCGTGCCGGGCGCCATCTCGGCCAGCATGCGCCGCACCGGACGGTGGTCGAGAAACAGGCCGGTATCGAGATAGTCACGCAGATTGACCCACAGCCGGGCACGCCCCTCGCGCACCTGGAAGCGCTCCCCGGTGCTGGCCTGCTTGCGATACTGCTCCTTGCCACTCTGCTTCTCGCGGCGCTTGATCACCACCCGACTCGAGTCGATGCCCAGCACCTCGGGAATCACCTGCAGGGCATCGAAGAGACGCTTCTGGGCCTGGTCGGCATTCACCGAGCGGGGTGGCGCATATTCCTGTACGTGGGCCCGGTCGTCATAGACATCGATGGCCAGGGCATACTCCGGCATGTCGGCGTCATAGAGCCGGTAACAGGTCTCTCCGGACTGCTTGAGCCACTTTTTCAACCGCTTGCGGTTCTTCTCCAGACGGTTGGCGAACATCTGCGCCCCTTCGCTGCGCGCCGGCCCTTCCGCTTTCACCGGACTTTCCGCGCCGGCAGCCGGCGTCACGTTCATCAACAGCAGCTTGGCATCGAGCGGCCCGTTCTTCAGCGAGTACTGCTTGTCGGCCCTCAGCCCGATGCGATGGCCAAGATCGGGGTTGCCGGTAAAGACGGCCAGCCGCCAGCCGGGGAATGCGCGGCGCACCCCCTCGCCCAGTTCGGCATAGAGCGCCACCAGCTCGGGCAGTTCCCCCAGGCGCTCCCCATAGGGAGGGTTGGCGATCACCAGCCCCCGCGCCGCCTCATCGAGCTCGTCGGGCCGCTGGAGCTGTTCCAGCGAGGCGCCCTTGAAGGTGACAAGGGCCGGAATACCGGCTCGCATGGCATTGGCCTTGGCCGCGGCCAGCGCCGGTGGGCTCTGGTCAAACCCGAACAAGCGATTGCGACAGCGCTTGCGGCCGATGCTGGCACGCGCTTCCGCCTCGCGCTTGAGCTCTGCCCACAGAATCTCGTCGTGCTGCGCCCAGCCGTGAAAGCCAAAGCGTACCCGGCTCAGGCTGGGGGCCATGTCGGCGGCCATCAGCGCCGCTTCGATCAGCAGGGTGCCGGCACCGCAGAGGGGATCCACCAGGTGTTCACCGGCACGCAGGCGCTCCTGCCATCCTGCCCGCAGCAGCAGGGCAGCGGCGAGGTTCTCCTTCAGCGGCGCATGGCCCACGTCACGACGGTAGCCACGACGATGCAGGCTCTCTCCGGAGAGATCCACGCCAAGCGTCAATCGACCGCGATGAAGGTTGGCATAGAGGCGAAGGTCCGGGTCCTTCAGGTCGATGTCGGGCCGCGGCCTTCCCGCCGTCTGCAGGGCATCGACCAGACCGTCCTTGACGGTCTGGGCACCGAAGCGGGTATGGCGGACCTGCTCGGAGCGGCCATGGAAATCCACCGCCAGCGAGGCACCGGCTCGCAGGTGGCGGGTCCAGTCCACGGTGGTGACCGCCTGGCGCAACGAATCGGGGCTCTCGATCCCCTCCTCGCGTACCAGGCAGAGCACGATGCGATTGGCCAGGCGCGACCAGAGGCAGGCACGATAGGCGGCTGCCAGGTCGCCCTGGAAGTGGACGCCTGCCACGGTGGTCTTGATCGGCTCGGCCCCCAGGGCACGCAGCTCGTCGGCCAGCAGCTCTTCGAGCCCCTTGGGGCAAGTGGCCAGGAAGGCATGGAGTTCAGTTTGGAGTGACTCGCTCATGGTGTCGTTCCCGCCCCTCGGGTCGGGCATGTTCCTTTTGTTACAAAATTGAGTCCGGCTTTTGACGAAAGATAGGTCGACAATGACACCCGAAATGCGCTAAGACTAGTCCTAGTAGCTACTGTAAGGATGCATGCGTTCTCTTGGCGAGTCCTGTTTGGACTTGCACCCATTCGCTCTGCCGTTTCACACGGTTATGCGGGCGGTGGAACGTCGGGTCGTACATGTCGTGCGCCCCAAATTGGTACCTTTACGAGAGGTCATCCGATGAAAAGACAGAAACGTGATCGCTTCCAGCGCGCCTACCTCCATGGCTACAAGGCAGGCATTTCCGGGCGCTCCCGCGACGACTGTCCCAGTCAGGATGTCAATATACGTGAATACTGGATGAGTGGTTGGCGTGAAGGACGTGGGGATCAATGGGCCGGTATGACCGGCGTCTCCGGCATTCACAAGAACCCCATGGTGTTGTAACGCATTTCCCACCCAATCAACCGTCCCTTGCCGCCCATCCTAGGCGGTAACGACACAAGCCCGTGAGTCGCATCACGGGCTTTCTTGTATCCGCCTCTTGTCTTTTCAGCCCCGCGCCGTCTTGAGCGCCTTGGCACACTCCCCGACCAGGGCCGGGCCACGATAGATAAAGCCCGAATAGAGCTGGACCAGATCGGCACCGGACGCCACCTTGGCCATGGCCGCCTCACCGCTGTCGATTCCCCCAACGCCGACGATGGGCATCTCGGGCAGGTGGCGGCGCAGCTCGCGAATGACGGCGTTGGAGGGCTCGAACACGGGCCGCCCCGATAACCCACCCTGCTCGTCGGCATGCGCCAGCCCGGCGACGGCGTCCCGCGACACGGTGGTGTTGGTGGCGATCACCGCATCGATGCCATTGGCCGAAATACTGGCGGCGACCATCCCCACTTCCTCTGGCGTCATGTCCGGCGCGATCTTGACCGCCAGAGGTACCCGACGTCCCGCCTGCTGATCCAGCCGGCTGCCGGCTTCGCGCAGGGTGCCCAGCAAGGCATCCAGGTGCTCGCCGAACTGAAGGTTGCGCAGCCCCGGCGTGTTGGGCGACGAAATGTTGACGGTCACGTAGTGGGCGTGGGCATGGGCCTTTTCCAGGCAAACCAGGTAGTCGTCCACGGCCTGCTCCACCGGGGTAGTCAGGTTCTTGCCGATATTGATGCCGATGACGCCATCGAAGCGGCTCTTCTTCACCTGGGCCACCAGGTGGTCGATCCCGGCATTGTTGAAGCCCATGCGATTGATGATCGCCGCCTGCTCCGGCAGGCGAAACAGGCGAGGCTTCGGGTTACCCTCCTGGGGTCGCGGCGTCACGGTGCCCACCTCGACGAAGCCGAACCCCAGTGCGCCCAGAGCATCGAGGTGATCGGCGTTCTTGTCCAGCCCCGCCGCCAACCCCACCCGGTTGGGAAACCTTAGCCCCATCAGCTCCACCGGATCGTCGACCCGCGCCCCACCCAATCGTGCGGCCAGCTTCAGGCGATGCGCCAGGTCCAGGGCAGAGAGTGCGTACCCGTGTGCGGTTTCGGCATCGAGTCGAAACAGGATCGAACGGGCAAGCGCATACATGGGCATCTCCAGGGGTCTAGGACGACAGGTCAAGGACAACAGGCGGGCGCGATTATAGCAGCGCTGCCCGCCCATGACGACGAACCCCGCCGTAGCGGGGTTCGTTGCCTTGATGACGAGCCAGGCTTGAAGGTGACAGCCTGAGCGGCCGGGCCGGTCAGCTCTCGCCGTTGCTCTCCGCCAGGTCGACCAGCTCACGGACCGCCACGGCAAACAGCGGGAAACTGGCCTGGCTGCCTCCGCTGCGAACTTCGGCGATCAAACGACACCAGCGTTCATGCAGGGAACTGTGCATCTGCAGCCAGTTGTCGACCCGCTCCTCCGGTTCGCGCCCATCCTCCGATTTCAGCACGCTGACCGTCAGCGCCAGCTGCTGCCGGTCGATATCGTCGCGGAAGGTTTCGCGTGCCTGGGCCTGCCAGCTGTCTCCCACCTCGAGATTGGTCACCTGCTGGATCATCCATGGAAGCTCCAGCCGGCTGCCAACTTCATAGAACACTTCGGCGACACGCTGCGGCTTCTCATCGCTTTGACGTGCTGCCTGTATGACGCCCAGTGCCCCGTACAGGCTGCCTGCTGCCGCCACGCTACAGGCCAGTCCTTCCGGCACACCCGCCTCGATCAGCTCGTCACGCTTGCGCTCCCAGCGCTCATGCTCTTCACCGCGGAGCAGCTCGCCGATGCTTTCCTGAAGCTGTGCCACCCGGGGGGCAAAGTACTCGATGGCATCCCGAGTGGAGAGCCCCAGCCGCTGGCGAAGGAACCAGCGGGTGGTACGACGGATCAGCCGCATCAGGTCGAGCATCATGGAGTACTGGATGTCGCTCGGTATCTGGTTGTCCAGGGCCTCGATCTGCTCCCAGGTGTCAGCCAGCTGGAAGCTGTCCCGGGCGACGATATAGGCACGGGCGACATCGGCACGGCTGGCCCCGGTGGAGTCGATCAGGCGACGCACGAAGACGATGCCCATGTGATCGACCAGGTCGTTGGCCACCTGGGTCGTGACGATCTCGCGCTTCAAGCGGTGATCGTACATCTCGTCCCGGAAGCGCTCGACCAGGACCGGTGGGAAGATCCGCTCCAGATACTGCTGGATATAGGGGTCGTCGGGCACGTCGGAGGCGAGCACGGCGCCCTTGAGCACGCTCTTCGAGTAGGAGATCAGTACCGAGAGCTCCGGCAGCGTCATGCCCTGCTCGGTAGTGGCACGCTCCTGGATCGTCTCGTCGACCGGCAGGAACTCCAGCTCCCGATCCAGATGCCCCTGGGCTTCCAGCTCGCTGATGAAGCGACGATAGGGCCCGATACCGTATTGAGAGAGCATCTGTGATAGGTAGATCGCCTGGGTCTGGCGATAGTTGTCGAGAATCACCAGGTCGGCGACCTCCTCGGTCATGTCCGCGAGCAGCTGGTTGCGCTGCTTGTCGGTCATGTCACCACGCTTGACCACTTCATCGATGAGGATCTTGATGTTGACCTCATGATCCGAGCAGTTCACCCCGCCGGCATTGTCGATGAAGTCCGTGAAGACCTTCACGCCATTTTCGGCGGCTTCCATGCGCCCGCGCTGGGTCAGGCCCAGGTTGCCGCCCTCGCCGACCACGCGACACCTCAGTTCCCGACCATTGATTCGCAGCGAATCGTTGGCCTTGTCGCCAACCTCGGTATCGGTCTCGCCGCTCGCCTTCACGTAAGTGCCGATCCCGCCGTTCCACAGCAGGTCGACCGGCGATCGCAGCATGGCGCGAAGCAGGTCGTTGGGCGAGAGCCGGTCCTCGGTGATGCCGAAGACGTCCTTCATCTGTGGCGTTATCGCGATCGACTTGGCGCTGCGCTTGAAGATCCCGCCGCCTTCGGAAATCAGGCCGGCATCGAAATCCTCCCAGCTCGAACGCGGCATGGCGAAGAGTCGCTGACGCTCGGCGAAGGTGGCCGCGGCATCCGGATTGGGGTCGACGAAGATATGCAGGTGGTTGAACGCACCCACCAGGCGGATCTTGTCGGACAGCAACATGCCATTGCCGAAGACATCGCCGGCCATGTCACCGATACCAAGTACGCTGAACTCCTCCCGCTGGGTATCCAGCCCCAGGCTGCGGAAGTGGCGCTTCACCGACTCCCAGGCGCCACGGGCGGTGATGCCCATCTTCTTGTGGTCGTAGCCGTTGGCACCGCCGGAGGCAAAGGCGTCGCCCAGCCAGTGGCCGTATTCGGCGGAGATCTCGTTGGCGATATCGGAGAAGGTCGCAGTGCCCTTGTCGGCCGCCACCACCAGGTAGGCGTCGTCGTCGTCGTGACGCACCACGTCCCTGGGCGGCACCACCTCGCTGCCCACCCGGTTGTCGGTGATATCGAGCAGGGCACGGATGAAGGTCTTGTAGCAGGCGATGCCCTCCTGCTGGAGGGTGTCGCGATCGGCACCCTCGGGCATGCGCTTGCAGACGAAGCCGCCCTTGGCCCCCACCGGGACGATCACGGCATTCTTGACCTGCTGGGCTTTCACCAGCCCCAGCACCTCGGTGCGATAATCCTCATGTCGATCGGACCAGCGAAGACCACCCCGGGCCACCTTGCCGCCGCGCAGGTGGACCCCTTCCACCCGCGGCGAGCAGACGAAGATCTCAAAGGCCGGGCATGGCTTTGGTATGCCGGTAATCTGCCGGGGATCGAGCTTGTAGGCGATGTAATCCTTTTCACGCCCCTCGGTGCTGCGCTGATAATAGTTGGTCCGCAGCGTTGCCTGGATCAACTCCATGTAGCGCCGCAGCAGCTGGTCGTCGTTGAGACTGGCCACACCGTCGAGATGGCGGACGATACGCTCGATGCACGCATTCACCTCCTCCTCGTCGGGACGATGAGCCGGATCGAAGCGCAGCGCGAAGAGCCTGACCAGTTCACGGGTAATCTCCGGATGATTGGCCAGGGTCGCCGCGATGTAGTCCTGGGACATGCCGAAGCGAATCTGCTTCAAATAGCGTGCGTAGGTGCGCAGCATCGCCACCTCGCGCCAATCCAGATTGGCCACGATAATCAGGCGGTTGAACGAGTCATTCTCTGCTTCACCGACCCAGATTCGCCGAAAAGCCTCGATGAAAGGCTCACGCATCTGCTGCAGGCTGACCTCGGTGCTGGTGTGGTGTTCGAGGTCGAAGTCATGCAGTAGGTAGCGCACCTCCGGGGTATCAATTTCATAGGGACGCTCGCCAATCACGCGCAGCCCCAGATTCTCCATCACCGGCAGCACGTCGGAGAGCGGAATCGGGCGGTCACGCTGGAAAAGCTTGAGATTGACACCGCTGCCCTCCTCCTCGACCAGACGGTAGAGCGAGAGCGCCAGTGGCTCACCCTCATCCAGCTCGAACAGATGCTGCATATCGAAGACGGCCGTGCGGCAACCAAAATCTTCCCGATAGCTGACGGGAAAGGCATCGCGGAAGCGCTCCATCAGCTCATTGGCCTGCTCCTCGCCGAAGCCCTCGACCATCGCCTCCTGCAGCTCATCGCGCCAGCTACGCGCCAACTGAGCCACCTTGGACTCGAGGCGCTTGAGGTTGACCTCCCGGGGCACGTCGCTGTTGAAACGCAGGATGAACTGGATTCGGGCCAGCACCGACTCGGAGAGATAGGTGTTGAAATCCCCGAAAGTGGCGTCGAGCTCCTCGCAGAGCATCTGCTGGATGCGCAGGCGCAGGTCCGTGGAGAATACATCCCTCGGCACGAAGACCAGACAGGAGTGGAAGCGGCCCGAGAGGTCGGTACGCACGAAGATGCGCACCCGACGGCGCTCGCGTATGTCGAGGATGCCCAGCGCCGTCCTGGCCAGCTCCTGGGTCTCGATCTGGAACAGGTCGTCACGCGGATAGACTTCCAGGATCTGCAGCAGCTGCTTGCCGTTGTGACCCTTGGGGTTGAAACCAGCGATATCCATTACCGCCTTGAGCTTGCGCCGCAGAAGCGGAATGTTGCGCGGCGACTCATTGTAGACGGTAGAAGTGAACAGCCCCAGGAAGCGATGCTCGCCGATGACCCGGCCCTGGTCGTCGTAACGATCGACGGAGATATAGTCCGGGTAGGTCGGCCGATGCACACGGGCATGGTGGGCACTCTTGGCGAACGACAGCAGTTGGGGCACCAGCACGAAGCGATTGCCCTCGACGCCCAGTTCCGTACGGATGCGCTCCTGGTAGCGCGGCAGGTCGAGACGAAACACACCCAGCTCACTGCCGGAGACCCTGACCAGGCGATCTCCACCGGCGCCGGATTCGATGGTGTACTCGTCATAGCCCAGGAAGGTGAAGTTGTCTCGTACCAGCCACTCGAGGAACGCAATGGCTTCTTCGTGATCGCCGGGATCAACCTGATCGGGACAGCGGTCCTGTAGTTCCGCAATGGCACCACGCGCCCGACCGCTCATCGCCTCGTAATCACCCACGGCGATGCGCACGTCGCGCAGTACATCGTGCAGCGCGTTCTCGATATCGGCCAGCATGGCTGGGGTCGAGTGACGGTCGATCTCTATGGCGATCAGGGATTCACGATGGTCGGGGGCCTGTTCTTCCCGTGGGGAGCAGACCCGCTTCAACTTGTGTCCGGCGTCCCGCTCCACCGCCATCACGGCATTATGGATGGCATGCACGGTGAGGCCACGACGGTTGAGTTCGATGCGCACCGAGTCGACAAGAAACGGCATATCCTCATGCAGGACGGCAACGAAGGTGTGTGACGACTGCCAGCCGTGCTCTTCAAAGTCGGGGTTGAAGACCCGCACCTTGGGCGAAGCAGGGTCATGCTGCTGGATGAAGTGCCAGACCGACAGGGTGGCACCATAGAGATCGTCCAGCCGACGATCGGCCAGGTCCTCCAGCGGTACCGTAGCGTAGAAATAGCGGGCGAAGGCTTCCACCTCTTCGGCCCGCTCCTTCTCCAGACGGTTATCCAGGCGCTCACGCAGTTGCTTGAGAATATCCTGCCTGCCTGTCTCGATCGTCTCGTATTGCATCCCTCACCTCGGCTGCCTGGAGCCGTAGCATTACGGCCCTGGGGTAGATTCACCGCGGCCAACTGGCCTCGTGGTGCCAAGCTTACTGCAGCCCCGGCGCGTACCCTACTGACTTGCCAGCCTTCTCATGGTGCATGTCGCTTGGGCATCGCCATATGACGATCTGCTACTTGACTTTCCCGAGAGAAAAGAATTTCACAGACCGCTTCAGGTGGCGTGTCGCTCCAGTAATACGCCGCATTCGCAGTGATGGGTCCAGGGAAACTGGTCGAACAGCGCAAAACGCGTGACCCTGTGCGTGCGGCATAGCGTTTCCAGATTCCGCGCCAATGTATCGGGGCTGCATGAAATATAGACGATACGGGGATACTCGCTCAGTTGCCGGCAGCTCGCGTCGTCGAGGCCTGCCCGGGGAGGGTCCACCAGGACCGTGGCGAAGTCGAATGTCTCCAGCCCCATCTCCGCCACCCGGCGCCCACCCTTCTCCCCCTTGAGCGCCTCGGCAAACTCCTCCGCGGACATCCGCCCGATCACCGCATTGTCGATGCCATTGGCCGACAGGTTTTCCCGGGCGCTGGCCACCGAGGTGCGCGAAATTTCAGTGGCCAGCACGCGGCGAAAGTTCTCCGCCAGCGCAACGGTGAAGTTGCCGTTGCCGCAATAGAGTTCGACCAGGTCGTGATCCTGGCTCCCGCGGGTCACCTCACGGGCCCAGGCCAGCATGGCGCGACAGATCTCGGCGTTGGGCTGGGTGAAGCTGTTTTCCACCTGCTGGTAGACGAAGGCACGCCCGTCCACGTCCAGGCGCTCCCACACGTGGTCGCGCTCGAGCACCAGCCGCTGCTTGCGCGAGCGGCCGATGATGAAGATGCCCAACTGGGACTGAAGCGCTCGCGCTTCGCTCTCCCAGGCCTCATCCAGCGGCCGGTGATAGACCAGGCAACCCAGACCAGCGCCGACAGCATGCAAAGTTATCAGGCTGCAACGGCTTCCCTCGAGAGAGAAGTCAGCGCACTGGCCCACAGCGCCGGCGGTGCTGATCGGCCGCCGTGCGGTCATTGAGGCCCGCATCGAGGAATTGGGCCTGCCGGTGAAGCCCGGTGTCGATTTCGAGCTGATTGACGCGCAGGAGTCTCCCGACTGCACCGAACTGGCGAACGATACGCTCGCGCTTGGCCTCGAGCTGCTGGTCATAGCGCGCGGGATCGACAACGGGAAGGGACACGGCAACTCCTGTCGTGGGCGTGGCAAGGAACAAAGTATCAATCGAGGGATAGCAGCTGCGGCGCGTCGAAGCCAAACGCCTCGAGGGCCCGGCTCAGGCGACTATCCAGGGCAGTGGCAAAGCTGCGGTCACGCTCCCCGCGAGGCGCAGGGCAAGTGATCACCTGGGCCGTCCGGCGCGCGATGGCCTCGCCGGAGTCGATCATGCGCACCCCGAGGGGTGCCGCCTCGGCAATATAGGCGCCAAGCAGGGGAAAGTGTGTGCAGCCAAGTACCACCGTGTCCAGATCCTCGGCTGCCCAAAGCGGTGCCGTAGCGTCGTGGACAATGCGCCGATCCGGCGTCTCGCCCGCCAGCAGCCGTTCCGCCTGGCCCACCAGGGCATCGGCCGCCACGCGGGTGACCCGGCAGTCGGCGGCGAACTCCCGGATCAAGCGATCGGTATAGGGTCGGGACACCGTCGCACTGGTGGCGAGCAGGCCGATGTGTCGACTGCGACTCGACGCTGCGGCGGGCTTGATGGCCGGCACTGTGCCCACGACAGGCACCGCAAGCCGGTCGCGCAACGCATCGAGTGCCAGGGTGCTGGCCGTATTGCAGGCCAGCACCAGCACACTACAGCCACTGGCCGCCACCGCGGCACTGCAGACCGACAGGATGCGCGTCACCAGCCAGTCATCTGGCCGCGTGCCGTAGGGCATCATGGCATTGTCGCAGGCGTAGGCCAGGGCGGCATTCGGCAGCCGGCGGCGCATCGGTGCAATGACCGACAGGCCGCCGACGCCGGAGTCGAAGATCAGTATTGGGCCGGACATGGGAAATAGGCCAACATGTGGGGGTCGCTCGGCTGCTGTGAGGCGCTTATTCTAGCAGCAAGCGGGACAGGCTCCCATCCGGCCCAAGCCGTCAGGTGGCCGGCTCGGGCATCTCCCGCAGTTCGGCATAGAGCTCGGGGTAGGCGGCCTGCAGCCGCTCAAGCTGAGCGGCTGCACCGTCGGGCAATGCTTCCGCCAGTCGCTCCAGGTCCTCATCGTTGAAATGCTCGCGAATCAGCGGGAAGAGCAGCTCCCGCTCGTCACGCAGATAGGCCCGATGCGCATCGAGGTAGGCCTTCAGGTCCCCGGCGAAGCGATCCATGGGCACCACGGCATCCATCAGGATCATGTCGATATCGCTGGACAGCCGTAACAGGCGCTGGCGCAAGGCCTGATAGTCGCTGGACAGGCGCTCGGTCAGGGCCCCGCTCTCAGGAGCCAGGACATTGAGACGCTCGGTGCAGACTCGCTCCAGCGGAACTGTAAATCCTTCCATGTAGTCGAGTATGTAGTCGACAACCTCCCGGACCAGTTGGAAATTGGGTCGTTCGCCGGATGCAAGGGCCTTCTGCTTTAGCTGAAGGACGTGCAACATGCGCGCCATATTGGCATGATCCTGACGCAGCTGGGTCAGCATGGGCATGTCGAAGCCTCCTCTACCATCGAATGAAGCGGGCAATACGCGTTGGATGCGCGGAACGAACACAGGTTCATTGTCGGGGCCGCTTTAATCCCTGGCGACCGGTCGGGCAAGGTGCC
Organism: Halomonas chromatireducens; assembly: GCF_001545155.1. Taxonomy (NCBI): domain Bacteria; kingdom Pseudomonadati; phylum Pseudomonadota; class Gammaproteobacteria; order Oceanospirillales; family Halomonadaceae; genus Halomonas; species Halomonas chromatireducens. The sequence goes on from NZ_CP014226.1 coordinate 2,839,347, forward strand.
ATATCACCCTAGTACCTTTGGACTAACACCGCATATCCCCCAAGGTCGTATTGCATAATTCTTGAATCATCGTAACCACTGATGAAACATCCAGCCACAAGGAGAGCGCCATGGACCTGTTCGGCCAGGCCGATGACGACACGGCACCACTCGCCTACCGCATGCGGCCACGCCGCCTGGAGGACTACGTGGGCCAACCGGCTCTGGTGGGCCCCGGCAAGCCGCTACGGCGCATGGCAGAAACAGGCACGGTTCGCTCGATGATTCTCTGGGGCCCTCCGGGGGTAGGCAAGACCACCCTGGCTGATATCCTTGCCACGGAATCCGGCTCCCGGCTTGAGAGGCTCTCGGCGGTAATGGCCGGGGTCAAGGATATTCGCGAGGCGGCATCCCGAGCAGAGGTGGCGCGGGGGCAAGGCCAGCCGACGCTGATGTTCCTCGATGAGATTCACCGCCTCAACAAGAGCCAGCAGGATGCCCTGCTGCCCCACGTGGAGTCGGGCCTGCTGACACTGATCGGCGCCACTACCGAAAACCCCTCCTTCGAAGTCAACTCGGCGCTGCTCTCTCGGGCGCGCGTTCACGTGCTCAAGCCCCTCGACGAAGCCGAACTGATCACCGTGATGCGCCAGGCCCTGGGCGACAACGAACGCGGCCTGGGCAGCCGCCATATCACGGTCGATGACGAGATTCTCGGCATACTCGCCCGGGCCGCCGCCGGCGATGCCCGGCGCGCCCTGGGCCTGCTCGAGACGGCCTGCGACTTCACTGTCGCCGATGGCGATCACGAACGCCTGCCCCGGGAAGCGCTGGAGGCGGTGATGGGCCATCAGGCCAGCGCCTTCGACAAGCAGGGCGACTACTACTACGACCTGCTATCGGCCATCCACAAGTCAATCCGCTCCTCGCGGCAGGACGCCGCCCTGCTCTACATCGCCCGCTTCATCCAGGGCGGTGGCGACCCGCTGGACGTGGTTCGCCGGCTGGCCGCCATCGCCTCGGAGGACGTGGGCAACGCCGACCCTCGCGCCCTGCCGCTGGTCATCTCCGCCTGGGACGCCTACCTGCGCCTGGGGGACTACGAAGGCCAGCGTGCCATTGCCCACGCCGCCATTCATCTCGCCGTGGCCCCCAAGAGCAACGCCATCGACCAGGCATGGCATCGTGCCAAGGCGTTCGTGGCCGCCCAGCCGAGCCTGGAGGTGCCCGGCTACCTGCGCAATGCACCGACCAAGCTGATGGAGTCGCTGGGCCATGGCCAGGGGTATCGCTACGCCCACGGCGAACCGGAAGGCTACCCGGCGGGCAGCGCCCACGACTGCTGGCCCGACGGTCTGCCCCGCCAGCCGTTCTACCAGCCCAGCGATCACGGCCAGGAGAAGCGCTACGCCCAACTGATGGCCTGGCGTGCCGCGCTGGATGCCCAGGCCGATGAAAGCGGAGCGTGAGCGCGCGGACAGGTGACAGAAGAGAAGCGATAGAAAATGAGCCAGAAACAGCCGCGCCGCCTCGAGGGCGGCGCGGTTGCATCATGGGCTCCTGAAGGGCGATCAGTGGGTGTCGCGGATCACATCGGTGCCGTCAGGAATGTCGAAGGTGAAGCGGCTGTCATCGATGGACTGGTTCAAGCGCACGTCACGAAACTCGATGGCGGTACGCTGGCCGGTGCTGTCGGTCATTTCCAGCCCCCGCAGCTCTTCGCCGCGGAAGGTCATCTCCAGCTCCTCGAACAGGGTGTCGGGCGACTTCGGCACCAGCCGGAAGACCTCGTTGCTGCCCTGCTGCTGGCGCGTCACGTCGTAATTCTCGGTCAGCTCACTGGCACTGCCGGAGAGCAACAGCGCCGGCGTGTGTGTGACTCTCTGATCCAGCGCCTGCACGGTGACCTGCTCGAGGTCGGGGTCGTAGAGATAGACTTCGCTGCCATCGGAGATAACCTCCTGCTGATAGGGGGCGTCAACCTCCCAGCGGAACTTGCCGGGGCGCGACAGCCACATGGTGCCATTCGCCTGCTGCAGGCGCTGGCCGCTGCCGTCGAGGATCTGCTGCTCGAAGCTGGCCTGGTATGTCTCCAGTGGCTCCAGCATCGTGGCCAGGCGATCCGCACCTTCACTGGCAAGGGCGGCAACCGGCAGTGCAAGCGTCATGGCCAGTGTGGCAAGGGTCTTCTTTACAGTCATTAGCGCTATCTCCCTAAGCAGGGTCCGTATGTGGAATCCTGTCAATCGGACCCGATCAGCGCCGGCGGGTTGCATGGCCGCCGGCGCTTTCACGTTTGATGCATGTTTGGACGAAACCGGCATCAGTTCCCCACCGGCGGTGGTGCCAGCACTTCGCGAGCGCCATTGGTGCCCATGGAAGAGACCACGCCGGCCGCCTCCATCGCCTCCACCAGCCGCGCGGCCCGGTTGTAGCCGATCTTGAAGCGGCGCTGCACCGCGGAGATCGAGGCGCGCCGGGACTCGGTGACGAACTGCACCGCCTCGTCGTAGAGCGCGTCCTGCTCGGCATCGCCGCCCTCGCTGCCCTCTGCCTCCAGGCCCGTCAATGCCTCCGCCGAGACCCCACCGGAGAGGATCTCCTCGATATACACGGGCTCGCCGCGGCGCTTCCAGTCTTCGACAATGCGATGCACCTCGTCATCGTCGACGAAGGCGCCATGAACCCGGGTCGGCAGGCCGGAGCCGGCTGGCAGGTAGAGCATGTCGCCGTGACCCAGCAGGTTCTCGGCACCGCCCTGGTCGAGGATGGTGCGGGAGTCGACCCGCGAGGAGACCTGGAAGGCCATGCGGGTGGGTATGTTGGCCTTGATCAGGCCGGTGACCACGTCCACCGAGGGGCGCTGGGTGGCAAGTATCAGGTGGATACCGGCGGCCCGCGCCTTCTGGGCCAGGCGGGCGATCAGTTCCTCGACCTTCTTGCCCACGATCATGAACATGTCGGCAAATTCGTCGATCACCACCACGATGTAGGGCAGCTTCTCCAGTACCGGGGGCGGTTCGTGCATCTCCCAGGGCTGAGGGTCCCACAGCGGGTCGGCCACCTGGGCGCCCGCCCGCTCCGCCTCGTCCAGCTTGCCATTGAAGCCGGCGATGTTGCGCACCCCCATGGCTGCCATCAGCTTGTAGCGGCGCTCCATCTCGGCCACACACCAGCGCAGCGAATTGGCAGCTTCCTTCATGTCGGTGACAACCGGCGCCAGCAGGTGCGGAATACCATCGTAGACCGAGAGCTCGAGCATCTTGGGGTCGACCATGATCAACCGCAGCTCCTCCGGCGTGGCCTTGAGCAGCATGGAGATCAGCATGGCGTTGACCCCCACCGACTTGCCCGAACCGGTGGTGCCGGCCACCAGCAGGTGGGGCATCTTGCCCAGGTTGGCAACGACAGGGCCACCGCCGATGTCCTGCCCCAGCGCCATGGTCAGCGGCGAGGCTTCCTGCTGGTAGCGATCGGAGTCGATCACCTCCCGCAGGCGGATCATGGCGCGATGAGGGTTGGGGATCTCGATGCCCACCGTTGGCCTACCGGGAATCACCTCGACGACCCGCACGCTCTTGACCATCAGCGAGCGCGCCAGATCCTTGGCCAGGTTACTGATCTTGGAGACCTTGACCCCGGCGGCCGGCTTGATCTCGAAGCGGGTGATCACCGGTCCGGGCCAGGTATTGACGACCTCGGCCTTGACACCATATTCGCGCAGCCGGGTCTCGAGCAGCTCTGCCATGTCGGTCAGCTGCTGCTCCGTATAGTTCTGCTGGTGCGGCTCCGCCGGCGTCAACAGGCGCAGGCTCGGCAGCTCACCATCCGGTTCGGCCAACTCGTCGAACTGAGGACGCTGGCTCTGCAGGTGCTCCACCGTCCATAGCGTGGGCCCATCAGGCTGGGCCGCCGCGGCGCGGGCCTGTTCGGCGGTGGCGACACGTCCCTCGCCCTGCGGCTCCTCGCTCGGCGCAGCATCGCCAGGCTCGTCTGTCGAGGGCTCCGGGGGAGCAATCCCCTCTCTTGATGTAGCCGCCTCCTGCCAGGCTCGCAGGCCGGCCGCCTGATCGGGATAGCCTCCGGCCCGTTCTGTACCTGACCCGGCCTCAGGCTCGGTCAAGGCCGGTCCACTCTCATTCTGATCATCGACCAGGCTGTCCCAACTTAAGCGCGGCTCCTTCGCCTCCTGCCGCTCATCGGGCTGCCAGTCACTGAGCCCCGGCTCACGCCGTGACGTACCCGCCGCCCCTGCCTTCTCCTGTTCCGGCCGGGGACTCTGTGGGTCGTCAATGGAGGTCGTCGCCTCGACAGGAGCATCCCGCTGATCGTTGCGCGCAGTATCGCTATCGGCCATCGGGGCCTTACCCTCCGTGGCCCGCAGCGGCATGGAAACCGATGCCGGCTCGTCATGACGACTGGCACTCAGGGGATAGGAACCCGCAGCAGCAGCCGAAACGGCCCCCAGGGAGGGCTCCGGAGGAGAAACCGACGCTGGACCAGCGCCTTGCTCATGCGCCGCTTCACGAGCGGTATAGGCGGCTTCAGGCCGCTTTGCCGATGGCGTCCGCTCGGGCACTTCCCACGGAATATCGGTTTCGCCATCGTCGCCGAAACCGGATGACAGGCTGGGTTCACGGGATGCGGCACTGCCAATGGCCGGCTCCACCCCACCGCCGCCCCAGGGCAGCAGCCGTCGCCAGCCACGCCGGCCGGGTGACGACACCCTATCCCCCTCGTCCGCTGCCGATTCGTCAAACGGTTCCTCGTCGTTCGACACCTCGTCGTGATCGCGCTCGGCACGCCGAGCCTCCTGGCGCTCCCGAACCAGGCCAAAAGGGGTGGCGGCCCAGCGCCAGAGCTGCAAGGCACGATGCCCCAGCTCATCCATCACCGTCAGCCATGACAGACCGGTGAACAGCGGAAAGCCGCAGAGCATCGCCGACAGGGCGAGCAACCCCGTGCCACCGGTATCGACCAGCGGCATCATTGCGCCCACCAGCCCCTCCCCGAGGATACCCCCGGACGCATAGGGCAACTTGCTCTCGGGACTGTAGAAATGCAGCGCCCCCAGGGTGGTCGTGCCAAGCAGCAGCAGCACCAGCCCCCCCAGGCGCACTGCGACACCTGTTGCATCCCACTCGATGCGAACCTTGCGCGAACGGATCAGCCACCAGCCGGCAAACCCCAGCATGCCGGGCCACCAGAGGGCACTGGCCCCAAACAGTGAGTAAAGCACGTCAGACAGCCAGGCCCCGATGGGCCCCATCCAGTTGTCGACGCCGGTTTCCGGCCCGCGATGGGACCATCCGGGGTCTGCCGGCTCATAGCTGAACAGCGCCAGCAGCAGGAACACACAGCCTGCCAGGAGCAGGATGATCGCACCTTCGCGGGCTGCGCCGTGCAGGTGGAGTCCCATGCGCCTTGCCGTCTGCCGGGCATTCTCCGCCGTCGCGCGCCGGGGCACGCCCTTTTCCTTTGCACTCAACTCGCCAACCCCCTCGCGCCGCACCTGGCGGCGCCTTTCAGAAGCATTCGTATTGCCGGTTTCAGCCGCTCATCATACCGGGACAGCAGGCCTCGGCACAGTAGCCGTGGCCTTTGCTTGAGGAAGAGTCGCTCCACCGTCAGACTAGATGCAACCTAACGACAAGGAGCGCCGCAGCATGCTGCCCTGGCTTCCCGAACAACCGGTTAGCTTCCCCCCCGTGTCACAGGCGCTGCGTGACCCGGATGGCCTGCTGGCAGCTGGCGGCGCCTTGACGCCCCAGTGGCTGCTGACCGCCTATCGGCGCGGCATCTTTCCCTGGTACAGCGATGATCAGCCTATCCTGTGGTGGAGCCCGGATCCTCGCATGGTGCTCTTTCCCGACGCACTACGCATCAGCCGCAGCCTGGCCAAGCGATTGCGCAATGGCAATTTCCGGGTAACCTTCAACCGTGCCTTCCTCGAGACCGTCGATGCCTGTGCCGCCCCCAGGCCGGGCCAGCCCGGCACCTGGATCACCCGGGAGATGCGTAACGCCTATCTGCTACTTCACAGGCTGGGCTACGCCCGCTCCGTGGAAGTGTGGCAAGGCCAGCGACTGGTCGGCGGACTCTACGGTGTGGCCCTGGGTCCGGTCTTTTTCGGCGAGTCGATGTTCTCGATGACCCGAGATGCCTCCAAGGTAGCTCTGGTCCATCTGGTACGCGCCATGCAAAAAGGCAATGGTCGACTGATCGATTGCCAAATGCATACTCGTCATTTAGCCAGCCTGGGGGCTTGCGACATCGCCCGCGCCGAATTCATCGGCTATCTTGAAGAGTGCCTGGCGAAACCGCATTCGACCAGCGGCGACCACCCGCTACCCGACTGGCCGCTGCCCGAAGACGACTCCTGCGCCGAGACTACACCCGCTTGCACATAGGGAGCGACCGAAGTGAGCAGCAATACGCCTCAGCACCCGGTACGGGATCTGCGCTTCTTCCTGACCGTGCCTCACGCCTGCAGCTACCTCGAAGGCCACGAAGCGACGACGCTTTTCCTGGATCCCCAGGAGTCCCATAGCCAGGGCGTTTACGATGCGCTTGCCCTGCTCGGTTTCCGGCGCAGCGGGCGCCATCTGTATCGCCCGCATTGCGAGGGCTGCAGCGCCTGCCTCTCGGTTCGCATTCCGGTGCAGGACTTCCAGCCCAGCCGCAGTCAGCGCCGCATTCGCCGTCGCAACACGGACCTTCGCTTGATCGAGCGACCTGCGCAGTTCGATGCGGAGCACTATGCGCTCTACGAACGCTACATATACGCCCGCCACAGCGATGGCGACATGTTCCCGCCAAGCCATGAACAGTACCGCACCTTCCTGACCCTGGACGAGGACTACTCACGGCTGCTGGAATTCCGACTCGGCGATCAACTGCTGGCCGTATCCGCCTTCGACCATCTTGAACACGGCCTTTCTGCCATCTATACCTTTTTTGACCCCGATCCGCAGTGGTATCGCCGCTCCCTGGGCGCCTATGCCGTTCTCAGCCTGGTGAAGGAGGCGTACCTGCGGGATCTACCCCATGTCTACCTGGGGTACTGGATCCGGAATTGTCGCAAGATGGCCTACAAGGAAGCATACCAGCCCCTGGAGATACTCGACGGCCGACATTGGCGGCGCACGCTTCCCATCGCAAATGTGTCTTCGAAGTAAGGCCTTCTTTGCCTTGACGCCCAGCTTGCGGCACAATACCGCGCTATCTGTCGGCACAGCAGCCTGCCTGCTGTCGTCGAGTGAGGCTTCGGGCCGTCCGGCACGGTCAGTGGAAGTCATCGTAACCATCAGCGAGGAACCGCCTATATGGCACGTGAAGACCATATCGAAATGGAAGGCGTCGTCGTCGATACCCTTCCCAACACCACCTTCCGCGTCGAGCTGGAAAACGGCCACGTCGTGACGGCCCATATCTCCGGCAAGATGCGCAAGAACTACATTCGTATTCTCACCGGTGACAAGGTCAAGGTCGAACTGACCCCCTATGACCTCACCAAGGGACGTATCGTCTACCGCTCACGCTGATAGCGCCAGGGCACCCTTTCGCACGATAACGGCTCCCCGCGCACGACAACGCCCCGTCCGAAGACAGGGCGCTGTGTCGAGCGGGTGCTAGCCTTGCCCCATCAAGGGGCGTCGGCCAACTCCGCCTCCGTGGAGAGGTGCAGTTCGCCATCCTCCACGCTGACATGCACGATCCCGCCATGCTCTGCCAGCTCGCCAAACAGGATCAGCTCGGCCAGTGGCTTCTTCAGTCGCTCCTGGATGATACGGGCCATTGGGCGCGCGCCCATGCTCGGATCGTAGCCCTTCTCAGCCAGCCAGTCGCGGGCTGCCATGTCCACATCCAGCTGGACCCGCTTCTCGTCGAGCTGCGCCTGTAGCTCCACCAGGAACTTGTCCACCACGCTGCGCACCACGGAGGTTGGCAGGGAGTGGAACTGGATGATGCCATCGAGCCGGTTGCGGAATTCCGGCGAGAAGGTCTTGCGAATCACCTCCATGGCATCGGTGGAGTGGTCCTGGGACTGGAAGCCGATGGAGCGTCGTGCCTGCTGCTCGGCCCCGGCGTTGGAGGTCATGATCACGATCACATGGCGGAAATCCGCCTCACGCCCGTTATTGTCGGTCAGCCGCCCGTGGTCCATGACCTGCAGCAGCAGGTTGAAGACTTCCGGGTGCGCTTTCTCGACCTCGTCGAGCAGCAGCACGCAGTGGGGCTGCTTGGTGATCGCCTCGGTGAGCAAGCCGCCCTGGTCATAGCCGACATAGCCCGGCGGGGCACCGATCAGCCGTGACACGGTGTGGCGCTCCATGTACTCGGACATGTCGAAACGCACCAGCTCGATGCCCATGATGCGTGACAGCTGGCGTGCCACCTCGGTCTTGCCCACCCCTGTGGGGCCGGCAAACAGGAAGCTGCCCACCGGCTTGTCGGGGGACTTGAGGCCGGCACGAGAGAGCTTGATCGCCGCGGAAAGGCTGTCGATCGCCTCGTCCTGACCGAACACCAGCATCTTTAGATCGCGATCCAGGTTCTCGAGCAGCTTGCGGTCGGAGCTGGAGACGCTCTTCGGCGGAATCCGCGCGATGGAGGCCACCACCGCCTCGACCTGGTCGACGTCGATGGTGCCAATGCGCACCTCCGGCGGCAAGAGCCGCTGGTGTGCGCCGGCCTCATCGATCACGTCGATGGCCTTGTCGGGCAGATGACGATCGTTGATGTAGCGATCCGCGAGCCGAGCCGCGCTCTCCAGGGCCGCATCGGTGTACTTGAGCTGGTGATGCTCCTCGAAGCGCGAACGCAGCCCCTTGAGGATGCGGATGGTGTCATCCACCGAGGGCGCTAGGACATCGACCTTCTGGAAACGGCGCGCCAGAGCCCGATCCTTCTCGAAGATACCGCGGAACTCCTGGAAGGTGGTGGAGCCGATGCAGCGCAGCTCACCGGAAGAGAGCAGCGGCTTGAGCAGGTTGGAAGCGTCCATGACGCCACCGGACGCTGCCCCGGCACCGATCACCGTATGGATTTCGTCGATGAAAAGGATGGCATTGGGTTGCTTCTTGAGTTCTGCCAGCAGGCTCTTCAAGCGCTTCTCGAAGTCGCCGCGATACTTGGTGCCGGCCAGCAGGGCACCCATGTCCAACGAATAGACTACCGCGTCACCGATGACCTCAGGAACGTCCTCCTCGACGATGCGCTTGGCCAGACCTTCGGCAATGGCTGTCTTGCCGACGCCGGCCTCACCTACCAGCAGCGGGTTGTTCTTGCGCCGCCGGGCCAGGATCTGGATGACGCGCTCCAGCTCATGCTCGCGCCCGATCAGCGGATCGATCTTGCCGATCCTGGCCTGCTCGTTGAGGTTGGTGGCATAGCCGGTCAACGGATTGGTACCGTTCTCCGTGCCGCCCTCTTCCGCTTCTTCGGAGTCCGGCGGCGGCGAGGAGGGGCTGTGGCCATGGCCGGCCACCTTGGATATGCCGTGGGCGATGTAGTTGACCGCGTCGACCCGCGCCACATTCTGTTGCTTCAGGAAGTAGACCGCCTGACTCTCCTGCTCGGAGAAGATCGCCACCAGCACATTGGCACCGGTGACTTCGCTCTTTCCCGAGGACTGCACGTGGAACACAGCCCGCTGCAGTACGCGCTGGAAGCCCAGAGTCGGCTGGGTTTCACGGTCGTTCTGATCCTCGGGAATCAACGGAGTGGTGGAGTTGATGAAATCCTGCAGGTCGGACCGCAGCTTGTCGAGGTTGGCCCCGCAGGCTCTCAGCACATCGGCTGCGGAGGCGTTGTCAAGCAGAGCCAGCAGCAGGTGCTCCACGGTCATGAACTCGTGCCGCTTGGAGCGGGCCACGGTAAACGCCGTGTTCAGGGTCAGTTCAAGTTCTTTGCTCAGCATGGCAGTCCCCTTCTCGCCGCTTAGGGCTTGCATCGGATCTTTCGTGGTCCGGCATCATCAACATCGGGCACAAACGCCGCCGTTGCAAGTCTCTTCCTCAACGACTGCCAATCTATTCCCGCTTCGACCATGTCCGGGAGTCAGTCCGCCGCCTCGATATCGCAGAGCAACGGGTGCTGACACTCTCTTGCATATTGATTGACCTGGTGACTTTTTGTTTCCGCAATGTCGCGGGTAAATATGCCGCAAGTGGCCTTTCCGTGGGTGTGAACCGTCAGCATCACCTGCACCGCAGTCTCACTGTCCATGCGGAAGAAGCTCTGAAGCACCTCCACCACGAACTCCATGGGGGTGAAGTCATCATTGTGCAACACCACCTTGTACATCGGTGGACGCGCCACCTCGGGATCCGAGGACTGGACGGCAAGATCATCGTCCCCCTCTTCCTCGGGGCGGTCGTCGTGGCGTGGCGGCCGAGTCATGCCGGCAACACTACCGACCAGCCTCCACGCGTTCGGTTCTTCTGTCTTGAACATAAAAGCCACTTACCATCTCGACAAGTCGGCCACACGAGGCATCTCGGATATCTTTGGACGCCACTGAGCCGACAGGGTTCATGGTTCTGACGGAAATGGTGCTGACACAAAAGGCCCTCGCCCGCCAGGCGGCGGGCGAGGGCCCCGGGTACTCGCCGAGCCGCTTACATGTTGTCGGCGACGGCCTGGCCGAACTCGGAGCACTTCAGGAGTTTGGCATCGTCCATCAGGCGATGGAAGTCATAGGTGACCTCGCCCTTGGAGATCGCCTTTTCCATGCCCTTGAGGACCAGATCCGCAGCTTCGACCCAGCCCATGTGACGCAGCATCATCTCGGCGGAAAGGATCAGCGACCCCGGGTTGACCTTGTCCTGGCCGGCGTACTTCGGCGCGGTGCCGTGAGTTGCCTCGAACATGGCTACGGTGTCGGAGAGATTGGCACCCGGCGCGATGCCGATACCGCCCACTTCCGCTGCAAGAGCATCAGACAGATAATCGCCGTTGAGGTTCAATGTGGCGATGACGTCATACTCGGCCGGACGCAGCAGGATCTGCTGGAGCATGGCGTCGGCGATGACGTCCTTGACAACGATGTTCTTGCCGGTCTTGGGATTCTTGAACTGCATCCAGGGGCCGCCGTCGAGCAGCTCGGCGCCGAACTCTTCCTTGGCGATCTCGTAGCCCCAGTCCTTGAAGGCACCTTCGGTGAACTTCATGATGTTGCCCTTATGCACCAGGGTCAGCGACTCGCGGTCGTTGTCCACAGTGTACTGCAGGGCCTGGCGCACCAGACGCTTGGTACCTTCAACGGAGACCGGCTTGACGCCGATACCGCAGTTTTCCGGGAAGCGGATGTTGGTAACACCCATTTCTTCACGGAAGAACTTGATGACCTTGTCGGCTTCGGCGGAACCGGCCTTCCATTCGATACCGGCATAGATATCTTCGGAGTTCTCGCGGAAGATGACCATGTCGACGTCGCCGGGCTTCTTCACCGGGCTCGGCACGCCCTCGAACCAGCGAACCGGACGCTGGCAGACATAGAGGTCGAGCTTCTGGCGCAGGGCGACGTTCAGGGAGCGAATACCACCGCCCACCGGGGTGGTCAGCGGGCCCTTGATGGAAACCACGTAGTCCTTGACGGCTTCCAGGGTCTCTTCCGGGAGCCAGGTGTCGGCATCGTAGACCTGAGTGGCCTTCTCACCGGCGTAGACTTCCATCCAGTGAATCTTGCGCTCGCCGTTGTAGGCATGCTGTACGGCTGAATCGATGGCAATCTTCATCGCCGGTGTCACGTCGACACCGATACCATCACCCTCGATGAACGGGATGATCGGCTCGTTCGGCACGTTCAGGGTGTTGTCAGCGTTGACGGTAATCTTTTCGCCGCCTTCAGGTACGACAATTTTCTGGAACCCCATTGAGAACTCCCCTGTCTGGTCTATTCAGTGGAGCGCGGAGTATAGCATCGACCACCCCACCCGGCCCATAACAGACGCCTCCACATAAAGGCTACTGTCCGCCGAGCGGCGGACGGTAGCCGGAGGGCCCACCCGGAAAAGGCGGTGCGACACGCTCAGCGCGATACCTTCAATCCCGGGCAACCAGCGCCAGGGCGTCATTCAACGTCTTGCTCGGACGCATGACAGCGCGGGCCAGCTCGGGATCGGCATGGTAGTAGCCCTTGATATCCACCGGCTGCCCCTGGACGCCGTTCAGCTCCTCAAGGATGGTCGCCTCCTTGGCCTCCAGGACCTCGGCCAGGCGGCCGAACAACCCCTTGAGCTCGGTATCCTCGTCCTGGGCGGCCAGTGCCTGGGCCCAGTAAAGGGCCAGGTAGAAATGGCTGCCCCGGTTGTCCAGCTCGCCGACCTTGCGTGAGGGCGACTTGTTGGATTCGAGGAACTGGCCGGTGGCCTTGTCCAGGGCATCCGCCAGCAGCGCCGCCCGGGCATTGCCATACTGCTTGGCGAGGTGCTCCAGGGAAGCAGTCATGGCCAGGAATTCACCGAGGCTGTCCCAGCGCAGGTGGTTCTCCTCGAGGAGCTGCTGCACGTGCTTGGGTGCCGAGCCACCGGCCCCGGTCTCGAACATGCCGCCACCGGCCATCAGGGGCACGATGGAGAGCATCTTGGCGCTGGTGCCCAGCTCCATGATCGGGAACAGGTCGGTTAGGTAGTCGCGCAGGATGTTGCCGGTCACCGAGATGGTGTCGAGGCCTCGGATCACGCGCTCCAGGGTATAGCGCATGGCCCGGACCTGGGACATGATCTGGATGTTGAGACCGGTGGTGTCATGATCCTGGAGGTAGGACTTCACCTTCTTGATCAGTTCGTTCTCGTGCGGGCGGTAGGGGTCGAGCCAGAATACCGCCGGCATGCCGGAATCGCGGCAACGCTCCACCGCCAGCTTGACCCAGTCGCGGATCGGCGCGTCCTTGACCTGGCACATCCGCCAGATATCGCCCTGCTCGACGTCCTGGGACAGCAGTACCTCTCCGGTCTCCAGGTCGGTGATATTGGCGACACCGGCCTCCGGCACCTCGAAGGTCTTGTCATGGGAGCCGTACTCCTCCGCCTTCTGGGCCATCAGGCCGACATTGGGCACGGTACCCATGGTGGCCGGGTCGAAGGCGCCGTGCCACTTGCAGAAGTTGATCATCTCCTGGTAGATGCGGGCGAAGGTGGACTCCGGAATCACCGCCTTGACATCCTTGAGGCGGCCGTCAGCGCCGTACATCTTGCCGCCGGCGCGGATCATCGCCGGCATCGAGGCGTCGACGATCACATCGCTGGGCGAATGGAAGTTGGTGATGCCCCGCGCCGAATCCACCATGGCCAGCTCCGGACGCTGGTCGTGGCAGGCGTGCAGGTCGCGGATGATCTCCTCACGCTGGCTCTCGGGCAGGGTGGCGAGCCTGTCGTAGAGGTTCCCGATCCCGTTGTTGACGTCGACCCCCAGCTCATCGAACAGGGCTCCGTGCTTCTCGAAGGCTTCCTTGTAGAAGATCTTGACGCAGTGACCGAACACGATCGGGTGCGAGACCTTCATCATCGTCGCCTTGACGTGCAGGGAGAACATCACGCCGGTCTTGCGGGCATCCTCGATCTCCCGCTCGTAGAACTCGCACAGCGCCTTCTTGCTCATGAACATGCTGTCGATGATCTCGCCTTCGAGCAGCGAGACCTTGGGCTTCAGCACCAGGGTCTGGCCGCTGTTGGTGATCAGCTCCATCTTCACGTCGCGAGCGCGATCCAGGGTCATCGACTTCTCGCCGTGGTAGAAGTCGCCGCCATGCATGTGCGACACATGGGTCCGAGATGCCTGGCTCCACTCCCCCATGTGGTGGGGATACTTGCGGGCGTACTCCTTGACGGCCCGGGGCGCGCGGCGGTCGGAGTTACCCTCGCGCAGCACCGGGTTGACGGCACTGCCCTTGGTCTTGTCGTAGCGCGCCTTGATCTCACGCTCTTCGTCGCTGTTCGGCTCGTCCGGGTAGTCCGGCAACTTATAGCCCTGCCCCTGCAGTTCCTTGATCGCCGCCCGCAGCTGCGGCATGGAGGCACTGATGTTGGGCAGCTTGATGATATTGGCTTCCGGCGTCTTGGCCAGAGCACCCAGCTCGGCCAGGTGATCCTCGACGCGCTGCTCGTCGGTAAGATAATCGGGGAACTGGGAGAGAATCCGAGCCGCCAGGGAGATGTCCCGGATCTCGACGTCGACGCCGGCTGCGTCAGTGAAGGCGTCGATGATCGGCAGCAGCGAATGGGTCGCCAGCGCAGGCGCTTCGTCGGTGAACGTGTAGATAATCTTCGGCGTTTTTGACATGTTGGCTTTGATCTCTCTGGTCACTGCGGTGGCAGGAAACTGGAACGGTTGCGCGCGCTCACGATGTCTGGAACGGCGGACCCGGCGTGCTCAACCTACGGTTCTCTATTTTCATTTGTATGGCGGGGAATGCGCTGGGCACCACCCCCGGTGGCGAAGTCACGACAGGCCCCGTAACGACGAGGCCGCTTCCGGCGAGCGAGCGCATTATACCAGCCACCCCGCCATGGCGTATGCGCAATAAGGCTGACGTACGGCCCGACTCCCCCTGCCATCCCGACCGGCTTACCGGTAAGCTTGCTGTATGAGCACCCTCTATCTCTTGCACAAGCCCTACCGCATGCTTTCCCAGTTCACCGACCGTGAGGGCGGCGAAAGAGGGCACCGCGCCACCCTGGCCGATGTGATCGACGTGCCAGGCATCTATGCCGCCGGCCGGCTCGACTATGATTCGGAAGGCCTGCTCCTTCTCACCGATGATGGTGCGCTGATACACCGCATCAGCGACCCACGCCACAAGCAGCCCAAGACCTATCGAGTGCAGGTGGAGGGAAGTCCCAGCGAAGCCTCGCTGCGGGCGCTGTGCCATGGCGTAAAATTGAAGGATGGCATGACGCGACCGGCCCGGGTGCGACGACTGGAAGAGAGCGGGCTACCGCCACGCGCGCCGCCGCTGGACCCCAAGCGCCACCCGGTGACCAGCTGGCTGGAGCTGACCATCAGCGAGGGGCGCAACCGCCAGGTGCGGCGCATGACCGCCCATGTGGGCCATCCCACCCTGCGACTGGTGCGCGTCGCCATCGGCCCATGGCAGCTCGACGGCCTGGCGCCGGGAGAGTGGCGCCGGGAGATCCTGCACGCCCCACGCACCGCATCGCGGCACATGCCTCGCCGCAAAGGAGGTCACCGATGAGCCGCTGGCAACCCTATGTCACCGTGGCCACCGTCGTGGAGCGCGCCGGCTGCTTCCTGATGGTGGAGGAAGCCCCGGATGGCGGACAGACGCTCTTCAACCAGCCCGCCGGCCATCTCGAGCCCGGCGAACGCATCCGCGAAGCCGCCCTGCGCGAACTGCGCGAGGAGAGCGCCTGGCAGGTCGGCATCACCGACTACCTGGGGCTCTATGTCTACGAAGCGCCCGGCGGCCAGACCTTTCACAGCCACGGCTTCTTCGGCATGGCCCTCGCCCACCTGGGCAATGAGCTGGACCCGGCGATCATTGCCGTTCACTGGCTCACTCTGGAGGAGATCGAAGCGCTGGATCGCCAGGGCCGGCTGAGAAGCCCCCTGGTGCTGCGCCGCATCCGCGACGCCCTGGCCAGCCGTTTTTATCCCATGGACGTCATCCACGAATGCTGAGCCAGCGCTAACCAGAGCATCCTTCGCCGGGGCAACTGACGGCGCCAGTCGCGACGCATAGTCGGGGCGCCGAACCGAGCGCTCCAACAAGGCCGGTAGTTGCTGCTTACCATTTCATGACCAGCCGATAGAGCGCCGGAATCACCAGTAGCGTGAGCAGGGTCGAGGCGATGAGCCCCGAGATGATCGCCCAGGCCATGGGCGGCCACAGCGTGGACTGGGTCAGGGTCAGAGGCACCAGGCCGGCAACGGTGGTGGCCGTGGTTAGCAGCACCGGCCGGGTGCGCCGAGCGACCGCCCCGACGACCGCATCGTCCAGGGGCATGCCCTGCCTGCGATTGGTATTCATCACGTCGATCAGCACGATGGCATTGTTGACCACGATCCCCACCAGGGCGACGACGCCCAGCATGGCGGTGAAGCCGAACGGCTGCCCGGTCAGCCACAGGCCGGGAATCACGCCGATGGCCGCCAGCGGCACGGTGGTCAATACGATGCCCAGCTGGCGGAAGGAGTTGAACTGCGCCAGCAGGAAGACGACCAGCAACAGGATGCCGAATGGCAGGGTCTGGAACAGCGCCGTATTGGCATCCCCCGCCGACTCGGCCGCCCCACCCACCGTGTAGGTCACTCCCTCCGGCAGCTCGAGTTCCGCCAGCCGCGGCAATAGTCCGTCCAGCACCCCGGCATAGGTCTGGCCATCCGCCACCTCGGCCAGCACGGTGGTCATGCGGCGCAGGCCACGATGCTGGATCACCGCCGGCTGCCATGTCGTGCGCAGGGCGGCGACCTCGCCGAGAGGCACCGAGTCGCCGTTGTCCGCTGTCAGGCGCAGCCCTTCGAGTGCAGACAGGGGGAAACGCTCACCCTCCGGGGAGCGAATCAACAGCGCCGCGGGTTCCCGCTCGGCGCGCCAGGTGCTCACCTCGATGCCGCGACTGGCACCCGCCACCGCCATGGCGACCTCGCGCCGCGACAGGCCGAACTCGCCGGCACGGGCATCGTCCACTTCCAGCCGCAGCGTGGGCAGCCCTTCACCCAGGGTATGCCGCGCATCCCGCGCGCCCTCGGCACCCCGCACCAGCGCCAGAATGCGCTCTGTGCCTTCGGCGAGCCGGCTGCGCTCCTCGGCGAAGACGCGAATCTCGATGGGGGCGGTGACGGGAGGACCCTGCCCCAGGCGTCGCGCCACCACATCGGCCTCCGGCAACCGTTCCGGGGTAACGTCCCGGACCCACGCCATCAGCGGGGCCAGATCGTCGGCATGCTCTGCCTCGACCACCAGCCGCGCCAGATGCGCCTGACGGGGCTGCTCGACCAGGTTGTAATAGAACCGTGGGCCGCTGAAGCCGGCAAAGAGGTGTACGCCGGTCACCGCCGGCCGCTCACGCAGGTCCGCGGCCAGCACGCTCGCCTCATGGGCGGTGTAATCGAGATGCGTACCCTCGGCGAAGTGCAGGTCGATGACCAGCTGGTTGCGGTCCGTATCGGGAAAGAAGTCGTGGTTGAGCAGTGGCACCATGGCCAGCGCGCCCATCAGCAGGACCACGGCTCCGGCGAGTATGCCGCCGGGCCAGCGAACGGCGAAGCGCCCGATCCGCCGACCGGCGCCTGACAGGCTGCGCCGCTGTGAGCCGCCGCCGGGCTTGAGGATGGCGGCGGCGAAGACGGGGGTGACGAAGACGGCATAGAGATAGCTCACCACCAGGGTCAGCATCACCATCACTGGAATCGCCCGGGTGAAGTCAGCGGTATTGCCGCTGGAAAGCAGCAGCGGCACGAAGGCGGCCAGGGTGGTGCCGGTCGCCGCCAGCAGCGGCGCGGCAAGCTCTCGCACCGAACGCGACACAGCCTCCGCCGCCGAGAGCCCCTGGTCGCGATGCCACTGCAGGTTCTCCACCATGACGATGGCGTTGTCCACCAGCATACCCAGAGCAATCACCATGCCGGCCACGGCGATCTGGTGCAGGATGCCGCCTCCCATGGCATAGATGGCCAGGGCCGAAAAGGTCACCAGCGGCACGATCAGCATCACCGCGAATCCCAGCCTCAGCCCCATGGTCAGGAACAGCAGAACGCCGAGAATGGAAATACCCAGCAGCAGCGAGACGCCGAGTTCGGCCAGCCGCTGCTCCACCCAGCGGGGCTGATAGAACATCTCCTGGATCTGCAGCGGCGCATAGGTGGGGCGCACCTCGTCGAGCAGGCTGCGCAGGGATTCGCCGAATCGGACGGCATTGACCCGCTCTTTGGCGAGAATGATGCCCAGTGCCACGGCGGGCTCACCGTCATGCCAGATCCGCTCGGTGGCGGGCTCCCGTGGCGACAGCCGCACATCCGCCAGCTCACCCAGCGGAATGACGTCCCCACGCCGCGTGCGAATCGGCGTCATGGCCAGATCCTCGAGGCTGCCAAACTCCGTCACCGGGTCGAGCACCACCGAGCGCCCGCCGCTGGAGAGGCTGCCTCCCGAGGACGTCAGGTTGCGGGCAGCCAACTGATCGCCCAGCGCCTGGGCATCGAGCCCGGTCAGTTCCGCCAGGGCATCGTCCCAACTGACGATGACCTGCTGCCCGGGGTCGGCGAGCAGATCGATGCGCGCAATGTCCTTGAGTCGGAACAGATCCCGCCGCAGCCGCTCGGCTGCCTCGCGCAGCTCAAGCAGGTCATCGGAGCCAGTCACCGACAGCACGATGCCGTGGGCGTCGGAGTCCCGATCGCTGATCTCGGCGTCACCCACCCCGTCGGGAAACTTCCTCGACGCCCGATTCACCGCAATGCGGATCTGCTCCCAGGCGGCGTCGGTGTCATAGACATGCTCGTGCATCTCGATGTTGACATGCGCCACCCCCAGCCGCGCCGTGCCAATGAGCTCGTTGACCTCCTCGACCTGGGCCAGCTCCTCTTCCAGCGCGTTGAGCACCAGACGCTCGACCTGCTCCGGCTCCGCGCCGGGATACGGTACCAGCACCTGGCCGAAGCGGTAGGGAAAGAAGGGATCCTCCTGGCGATCCATGGTCAGCCAGGCGGCCAGCCCGATCAGCGCCAGCAGTGCCGTCACGGTCAGCACCAGACGCTTGAAGTGCAGCGTCGCATGCAGCCACTTCATGGCAGTACCCGCACGCTATCGCCTTGCTGCAGGCGCCCCTGGCCCGCCACCACCACCCGGTCGCCGTGAGAGAGCGGGGCCGAGATGGTCACCCAGCCGTCCGCCAGTCGCCCCGGTGCCACCGGCACCCTTCGCACGGTCTCGTCATCCGTCAGGGCCAGCACATAGGGCGCATGCCCCCCGGGGTCCTGCACGGCTGAGAGTGGCACCTGCAACAATGACCTCATGGCAACGGAAAGAGATACCTGCACCGACTCGCCGGGGGCCAGACGCGTGTCGGGATCGAGTTCGACCACCACCGGCACCAGCGCCGAACCGGCTCTCCCCACGCTGCTGATCCGCCCCTGGAAGCGGCCTTCATGCAGCGTCGGCGACACCTGAGCCGGCAGCCCCGCGTTCAGCCGGGCGCCGAGCATCACCGGGACGCGAATCGCCACCTCCACGCCATCGACACCGGAAAGCGCCAGCACCGGTTCGCCAGCGGCCACGAAGTCACCCGCCTCGACAAAAAGGTCGGCCACGTCGGCCGCGAAGGGTGCCCGCAGCGTCATCTCATCGACCTGGGCCCGGGCGTCGTCACGGGAGGCCACCGCCTGCTCCCGGGCCTGGACGGTGGCCTCCCGTTCCGACAGCAGCCGATCCAGCTCCTCCTGGGCGACCAGGTTGCGTTCGCGCAGCGTCCGGGCCCGCTCAACATCCCTGCCCAGCCTGGCCAGATGGGCATCGAGTTCCCTCACCCGCCCCTCGGCTCCGGCCAGGGCAGGCTCCAGGGCCGGATTATGCAGGCGTGCCAGGGGCTCGCCCTTCTCGACACGCTGACCACGCTCCACGAGGCGCTCCCGAAGCACGCCGGCATGCAGGAAAGCCGGCGACACCCGCTCCTTCGGGCGGACGATGCCGGGGAAGCGAATTTGCTCTTCGCCGGCACTGTTTCGCACCGAGCTGACGCGAACGGCAGCCCGAGCATCGACCGTTGCATTCAGCGCTTGACTGGCGGCCGGCGCCCTGTCGCAGCCCCCCAGCAGCGCCAACAGCCCCAGCGCTGCCATTGCCACGCCCACTCTTCGACTATGCCTCATATTATTGTTTTCCTCCTTAACAAACTGGCCGACCAGTCAATTACTGGCGCAAAAAAACTCAGTTCTGCGGCGCGACCCCGGCCATGAAGATCTTCAGGAAATCTTCCAGAAAAGCCTCGTCGCTGCCCATCCCCGGCCAGTGTTGATGATGACATTTGGCCTCGAACCATTGCGTGCAAGTCATCACGAACAGCGCGATCACATGGGTTGGGTTGATGTCCTTACGCAGCAGGCCACGCATCTGGGCCTGGCGAACCCATTCCGCACCCGCACCGACGAGCTGGTTGTCGAGCTCTCCACAATGACTGTCCCCTTCCAGATGGGTCCAGGCGAACAACCGCACTACGCCGGGGTTGTCGCGTAAAAAGTGGAAGTAGGCTTCCACCGAATTCCGCAGAAGCATGGCATCCGGCTCGCCTGCCCCCTCCAGCATGGCCATCTGGCCAGTGTAATAGCGCTCGAAGGCACGATTCTTGACCGCCTCCCACAGCTGTTCCTTGCTGCCAAAATGGTGATGGATAAGGCTCTTGGTAACATCGGCTGAACGCGCCAGCTCACTCAGCTTGACGGCGGAGAAGCCCTGCTCCACGAAGAGGGACTCCGCCGCCTCCATGATGCGCAGCCTGGTCTGTTCGGGATCTCGTGTCGTCGCTGGTTTGTTCATGTTGCCAATTTAATGCTAACTGGCCGACCGGTCAATAAGCTTTGCGCCCTTGCCGCTGCTGCCCGTGACGGGGGATGGTCGAAGCCTCACGGCAAGATAAGGTATAATCCCCGCCCATTTGCGACCCATTCAATCCGAGAGCGCCCATGACCGCCACCCCAGGCAAGGTGATCGTCGGCATGTCCGGCGGCGTCGACTCCTCCGTTTCCGCCCTGCTGCTGCTGGAGCAGGGGTATCAGGTCGAAGGCCTGTTCATGAAGAACTGGGACGAGGACGATGGCACCGAGTACTGCACCGCCAAGGCCGACCTGGCGGATGCCGAAGCCGTCTGCGAAAAGCTCGGCATCCGGCTGCACACCGCCAATTTCGCCGCCGAGTACTGGGACAACGTGTTCGAGCACTTCCTGGCCGAGTACAAGGCCGGGCGTACTCCCAATCCGGATATCCTGTGTAACCGGGAAATCAAGTTCAAGGTGTTCCTCGAATACGCCGAGATGCTCGGTGCCGAGAAGATCGCCACCGGTCACTATGTTCGCCAGGGGGTTCGGGACGGCCAGCCGCGCCTGCTCAAGGGTATTGACATCAACAAGGACCAGAGCTATTTCCTGCATGCCGTGCCCGAGGCCGCCATCGCACGCACCCTGTTCCCGGTGGGCGAGCTGGAAAAACCCGAGGTGCGCGCCGTCGCCGAGCGCCACGGGCTCGCCACGGCGAAGAAGAAGGACTCCACCGGGATCTGCTTTATCGGTGAGCGCCGCTTCCGCGACTTCCTGCAGCAGTACCTGCCGGCCCAGCCGGGGGTGATCGAGACCCCCGAGGGCGACGTCATCGGCGAGCACATGGGCCTCATGTACTACACCCTCGGGCAGCGCCAGGGGCTCGGCATCGGCGGGCTCGCCGACTTCCCCGAGGAGCCCTGGTACGTGGCCGCCAAGGATCTGGAGCGAAACGTGCTGGTCGCCGTGCAGGGCAAGCACCATCCGCTGCTGTACAGCGACAACCTGGCGACCGAAGCGATGGACTGGGTGGCCGGCGAGCCCCCGGCAAGAGAAGGACGCTTTACCGCCAAGACCCGCTACCGGCAGGCCGATGTGCCCTGCTGGATGCAAACCCTCGCCGACGGCGGCGTGGAGGTACACTTCGACGACCCGCAGCGTGCCGTCACCCCGGGACAGTCGCTGGTACTCTACGACGGTGATATCTGCCTCGGCGGCGGCGTGATCCGCGCCACCTGGAAAGCCACGGAGCCAGCCGCATGACTGCAACCCCGATTCACCGAATCCCGGACTCACCCACTGCCCGTCAGGCCCTGGCACTGGCCGGCGTGTTTCAGTCCGCCAGCCTGGTCGACGAGCTGGCACGCACCGGCCAGGTCGAACCGCGCGCCTGGGAAACCCTGATTCGCGCCACGCTGGATACTAACCCCGACAGCTTCGAAGCCATCTATGGTGGCCACCCCAACAACCTGCGCCGCGGACTCGACGTACTGGAAGCGGTGGTGGGTCGCAAACAGTCCAACCCGGTGGTACTGCGCTACGGCTTCACCCTGCTGCTGCTGATGAACAAGCTGCGCCAGGATGACGAGATGATGGCGGGACTGGGCCAGCGCCTGACCCGCATTCAGGGCCAGGCCGAGCACTTCGGTGCCACCCACGAGAATGTCATCGCCAGCCTCGGCGAGGCCTATCAGGAAACGCTGTCGACGCTGAAGACCCGCATCGTGGTACAGGGTGACCCCTCCCTGCTGCAGTCCCGTATGATGCCCGAGCGGGTGCGCGCCATCCTGCTCGCCGGCATCCGTTTTGCCCTGCTCTGGCACCAGCAGGGCGGACGGCGCTGGAAGCTGGTCTTCCAGCGTGGCGCCCTGAAGAACACCCTGGATCAGCTGGGCTGACTGCCCACTTCCCCACTCCTTTACCACCGTACCGGAAACCCGACCATGCAAGCCGCACCCCTGCCACTCTCCGCACTCACCGCCCTCTCCCCTGTCGATGGCCGTTACGGCAGCAAGGCCGAGGCACTGCGCGAACACTTCAGCGAATTCGGCCTGATCCGCGCCCGGGTCGTCGTCGAGGTCCGCTGGCTCCAGCGCCTGGCAGAGCAGCCAGGGATCACCGAGGTACCGCCACTCTCCGCGGAAGCCACCGCCTTCCTCGACGCCCTGCTGCGCAACTTCTCCCTGGGAGACGCCGAGCGCATCAAGACAATCGAGCGCACCACCAACCACGACGTCAAGGCGGTGGAGTACTTCCTCAAGGAGAAGATCGAGGGCCAGCCGGAGCTGCATGCCGTCACCGAGTTCGTACACTTCGCCTGTACCAGCGAGGACATCAACAACCTCTCCTACGGAGTCATGCTCACCGATGGCCTGAAGAGCCTGCTGCCGGTAATGCACCAGGTCGCCGACGAAGTGGCACGCCTGGCGCATGAACACGCCGCCCAGCCGATGCTCTCCCGCACCCATGGCCAGACGGCAAGCCCGACGACCCTGGGCAAGGAGATGGCCAACGTCGCCTATCGCCTGCGCCGCCAGCTCAAGCAGATCGAGAGCGTCGAGATCCTGGGCAAGATCAACGGCGCGGTGGGCAACTACAACGCCCACCTGGCCACCTACCCCGAAGTGGACTGGGAGGCCAACGCCCGTACCTTCGTCGAGGGGCTGGGGCTGACCTTCAACCCCTACACCACCCAGATCGAGCCCCACGACTACATCGCCGAGCTGTTCGATGCGGTGTGCCGCTTCAACACCATCCTGATCGACTTCGATCGCGACGTCTGGGGCTACATCTCGCTGGGCTACTTCAAGCAGCGTACCGTCGAGGGCGAAATCGGCTCCTCGACCATGCCCCACAAGGTCAACCCCATCGACTTCGAGAACTCCGAGGGCAACCTGGGCCTGGCCAACGCAGTGCTCGGCCATCTGGCGCAGAAGCTGCCGATCTCACGCTGGCAGCGCGACCTCACCGACTCCACGGTGCTGCGCAACCTGGGAGTGGGCCTGGCCTACGGCCTGATCGCCTACCAGGCGGCACTCAAGGGCATCTCCAAGCTCGAGGCCAACCCGGCTCGCCTGGCCGAGGATCTCGACGCCAGCTGGGAGGTGCTCGCCGAGCCGATCCAGACGGTGATGCGCCGCTACGGCATCGAGAAGCCCTACGAGAAGCTCAAGGAGCTGACCCGGGGCAAGCGCATCGACCAGGCCGGCTTTGCCGCCTTCATCGACACGCTGGACCTGCCGGCCGAGGTCAAGAGCGAGCTCAAGGCGCTGACGCCGGCCACCTATATCGGCAACGCCGAGGCTCAGGCCAGAAGGCTCTGAGGCAGTTGCAACGGTTTATCGGAGACGCGCATTGGTAAAACTCAACAGGATCTACACCCGTACCGGGGACAAGGGCGACACCGGGCTCGGCGACGGCAGCCGCGTGGCCAAGCACGACCGTCGCGTGGAAGCCTTCGGCACCGTGGACGAGACCAATGCCACCATTGGCCTGGCCCAGCTGCATGCCGAAGGCGAACTGCAGCAGATGCTGGCCACCGTGCAGAACGACCTGTTCGACGTGGGCGCCGACCTGTGCACGCCGGAACAGGAAGACCCGACGTATCCTCCCCTGAGGGTCACGGCAACCCAGGTGGAGTTCCTTGAACGCCAGATCGACGCCATGAACGCCGATCTCGCCAGCCTGCGCTCCTTCATCCTGCCGGGGGGAACCCCGTTGGCCGCTCACCTCCACCTGGCCCGCACCGTCGCCCGGCGCGCCGAACGCCTGGTCACACTGCTGATGATCGAGCAGCCGGTGAACCCCGAGGTGCTGCGCTACATGAACCGCCTCTCCGACCTGCTGTTCGTCGCAGCCCGCAAGGCCAACGACAACGGCGCGGGTGATGTGCTGTGGGTACCCGGTGCCAACCGATGAGCTTTCTCGAGGAAAACAGCATGGGCAGTGCCCCCCCCCTTACCCTGCTTGGCGGCCTCTCCCCCGCCGAGTTCCTGCGCGACTACTGGCAGCGCAGGCCGCTGCTGATCCGCGGTGCCTTTCCCGACCTTGAGTGCCCGCTGGAGCCCGACGAACTTGCCGGGCTCGCCTGCGAGGAGGGCGTCGAATCCCGCTTGGTGGAGGAGCACGGCGCCGAAGGCCCCTGGCAGGTGAGCCACGGCCCCTTCGACGAGGCCACCTTCTCCAGGCTGCCCGAGCGCAACTGGACGCTGCTGGTGCAGGCGGTGGACCACTTCGTCCCCGAAGTGGCCGAACTGCTCGAGCACTTCGACTTCCTGCCGCGCTGGCGCCTCGACGACATCATGATCAGCTACGCCCCCCCGGGCGGTAGCGTCGGCCCTCACGTGGACCAGTACGATGTCTTCCTGCTCCAGGGCAGCGGGCAGCGTCGCTGGCAGCTGGGCGGCAAGGTCGCCGACGATGCTCCCATCCTCGACGGCATCGACCTGCGCATTCTCGAGCGCTTCTCGGTGGAGGCCGGCGCCGACTGGGTACTGGAGCCCGGCGACATGCTGTACCTGCCGCCGGCCTGGGCCCATCACGGGGTCAGCGAATCCAGCGACTGCATGACCCTCTCGGTGGGCTTTCGCGCGCCATCGGCGGACGAGGCGATCACCTCCTTTGCCGACTACCTGGGGGAGCAGTTACCCCCCTCGCTGCGCTATTCGGATGCGGGGATGACCCCACCCTCCGACCCGGCGGAACTCGACGATGCCGCTGTCGCCCGCATGCGCGCACTGATTCTCGACACGCTCGACGACCCGGCTCAACTGGCACAGTGGTTCGGTCGTGTCATGACGCAGCCCAAGTACGTCGACCAGCTCGTGCCCAGCGAGGAGCCCACCGAGGTCGAAGACCTTGTTGCTGCACTACAGGACGGCGAGGAACTGGTCCGCAGCCCTGGCTCTCGCTTCGCCTGGCGGACAGACGGCGACCGGACGACGCTCTTCGTCGATGGCGACGGCATCGACTGCCCCCTGCCGCTGGCACGCGCCCTGGCCGACATCACGCCTATCGATGCCGACCTGCTTGAACAAGAAGGCGCGGCCGCCCTGCTCGTCGCCCTGGTCGACGCGGGCAGCCTAGGCTGGGCCGAGGAATACGAGGAGGAACAATAGCATGGCCGATATCCAGATACTGGATGGCGACTGGGACCAGCTGGGGGAGGTCGCCTCCGAGATACGCCGCGTGGTGTTCATCGAAGAGCAGCAGGTGCCGTGGGAAGAGGAGTGGGACGGCCGTGACGGCGCCTGCCGCCACTTCCTCGCCCTGCGCCATGACATTCCCCTGGGCACCGCCAGGCTGCTACCCGATGGACATATCGGCCGCGTCGCCGTGCTGAGCGAGGCCCGCGGGCTGGGCATCGGCGCGGCCCTGATGGAAGCCACCATCGAGGCAGCCCGCCATCTGGGCCATGAGCAAGTGGAGCTTGCCGCCCAGACCCACGCTCTCGATTTCTATGAGCGCCTCGGCTTTACCGCCTACGGTGATGAATTCATGGATGCCGGTATTCCGCACCGCAACATGCGCCTGGCACTGCGCTGACCTCATCATACCGGCCGGACACAGTGCCGGAATTCGACTACAGGAATCGCCCCCTCCCCGCAGCTCTTGTAGTCGAGTTACAACCCTCTCTCCCCCCAAGTGTCAATTGCGAAACCCCCGGCTCAAGGCGCATAGTGGTACCAGGACGAAATTAAAACGAACGTTCGGTAATCGCCAAATGATGGCTATTCCAACAGATGTTTTCTTTTCGTGATCGGTTCGACCAAGGCCGTAGAGACATCTCTTCTTCCCTGGTGGAACCTGACATCACTTCGCAGTTGCAGCATATCGCGCCCCTCCCGGCGAGATGCCGCAAGCGAGCGATCGACAAGGCAGCGATACGCCTCATACGGCAGTCGAGGCCGATCACTACACCTCTGATCGGAAGGATGGTACCCATGTCCTACAAAGACGACATCAAGGCTCTGGCTCAACTGCGCGAAGCCCAGCAAGGCAAGTGGGCGAGCATCAGCCCCGAGAACGTGGCCCGGATGCGTGCTCAGAACCGTTTCCAGACCGGCCTGGACATCGCCCGCTACACCGCCAAGATCATGCGCGAGGACATGGCCGCCTATGACGCTGACACCGCTCAGTACACCCAGTCCCTGGGTTGCTGGCACGGTTTCATTGGCCAGCAGAAGCTGATCTCCATCAAGAAGCACTTTGGCACTACAAAGCGCCGCTATCTCTACCTCTCCGGCTGGATGGTCGCCGCCCTGCGCAGCGAATTCGGCCCGCTGCCCGACCAGTCCATGCACGAGAAGACCACCGTGTCGGGCCTGATCGAAGAGCTCTATACCTTCCTGCGTCAGGCCGATGCATGGGAGCTGAACCACCTGTTCCGCGATCTGGAAGAGGCCCAGAAGGCCGAGGACAAAGCCCGCGCCGACGAGCTGATCGCCAAGATCGACAATCACGAAACCCACGTCGTGCCGATCATCGCCGATATCGACGCCGGTTTCGGCAACGCCGAGGCGACCTATCTGCTGGCCAAGCAGATGATCGAGGCCGGTGCCTGCTGCATCCAGATCGAGAACCAGGTCTCCGACGAGAAGCAGTGCGGTCATCAGGACGGCAAGGTCACCGTGCCCCATGAAGACTTCCTGGCCAAGATCAACGCCGTGCGCTATGCCTTCCTGGAGCTCGGCGTCGAGGACGGCGTCATCGTCGCCCGTACCGACTCCCTGGGTGCCGGCCTGACCCAGAAGATTGCCGTGACCAAGGAGCCGGGTGACCTGGGCGACCAGTACAACAGCTTCCTGGACGGCGACGAGATCACCTCGGCTTCCGACATCGACAACGGCGACGTGGTCATCAAGCAGAACGGCAAGCTGGTCAAGGTCAAGCGCCTGGCCTCAGGCCTGTTCCAGTTCAAGCCGGGGACCGGTGAGGACCGCGTGGTGCTGGACTGTATCACCAGCCTGCAGAACGGCGCCGACCTGCTGTGGATCGAGACCGAGAAGCCCCACGTCGGCCAGATCGCCGCCATGGTCAACCGCATCCGTGCGGAAGTACCGGATGCCAAGTTGGTCTACAACAACTCGCCCTCCTTCAACTGGACCCTGAACTTCCGCCAGCAGGTATTCGATGCCTGGGAGAAGGAAGGCAAGGACCTGTCGGCCTACGATCGCGCCAGCCTGATGAGCGCCGAGTACGACGACACCGAGCTTGGCAAGCTGGCCGACGAGTGGACCCGCAACTTCCAGCGTGACGCCGCACGGGAAGCCGGTATCTTCCACCACCTGATCACCCTGCCGACCTACCACACCGCGGCCCTGTCCACCGACAACCTGGCCAAGGGCTATTTCGGCGACGAGGGCATGCTGGCCTACGTGGCGGGCGTACAGCGCCGCGAGATCCGCGAGGGCATCGCCACCGTCAAGCACCAGGACATGGCTGGCTCCAACATCGGCGACGACCACAAGGAGTTCTTCCACGGCGAAGCAGCACTGAAGGCTGGTGGCAAGGACAACACCATGAATCAGTTCGGCTGATCACCCTTTGCAGTAGAACGACTGGAACCCTTGGGAGGCCTCGCGCCTCCCTTTTTTGTGGGTGGCAGCCATCTTCATGGCGACTACCCTTGATTACATCAGGCAAACTTGCACATTGTTTGACCGCTTCCTCTCTATACTACAAGGCACTAGAACAGCTCATACTGGTCAAAGGATCGATGACTGGGTAAGCTAGTTAGCAAACAGCGTTTCCATAACAAGGCGGTATCGAGAACGGGCAGGAAAGCCCCCACCGTGCTGCTCCCCAGGAGGTTTTTCATGAAGCGTCTTCTTCCCGTACTGGCCCTTGGCGCGTTGACCCTGGCGGGCTGTGCCAATACCGCTCCCATGGGCGGCGACGTCTACCGGGGCAGCCAGGCACAGACCAGCCAGACCGTGACATTCGGCACCATCACCGCCCTGCGCCAGGTCCAGATTCAGGCTGACAGTCGCCTGGGCGGGGCCATCGGCACCGGTGGCGGCGCCGTGGTCGGTGGCCTGCTGGGCAGCCAGGTAGGCGGCGGCTCCGGCCGACAGCTCGCCACCGTTGCCGGCGCACTTGGCGGTGCGGTGGCCGGCACCGCGGTGGAGGAGTCCGCCAACCGGGTTCGCGCCTGGGAGATGGAGATCCGTCGTGACGATGGCCAGAACATCGTCGTGGTACAGAAGGCCGATCGGCAGTTCCAGACCGGACAGCGCGTGCGCATGATCGGTAGCGGTGCCAACGTCAGCGTGGCGCCATACTGAGCGACGCCACGCCTGGGAGCCGATGGCGACTTCGGCCCCACCAACCAGAAGGCCCGCGGCATTTGCCGCGGGCCTTCTGTCTTTCAGTATGCTGTCAAGTGGCTCGGCTCAGTGGAAGTTGGCCCTGCCCATCGCCCAGCAGACGACTTTCTTGGCGATCAGCGCCAGAATTGCGATCACGATCACCGTCAGCAGCATGTCGACCGGACGCACCAGGGTGGTCGCGCCCAGGATCGCAAGCGCCACGCTCCAGATCCAGCGGTTCTCGTCGCCGCTCTTGATGATGCGAGGCAGCACCTTGTTCAGGCCAGCGCTGACGGAGTCATCCCACTGCTTGATACTGAAGAACAGGATAAGGGCAAAGGCGATCAACCAGATCACGATTTCGGTCATGCGACGTGCTCCACGGAAGGTTGGTGTAGGGTCCGAAAAAAGGAATCCCGCTAGGGTAGCCTCGGTTCCTTGAGTACGCAACACGCCAAATGGCGTGAATGCTGTTCAGGATACTGTGCGAGATCCTGAAAATTGTCCCGCCCCCCTGACAGCCCGGGGATGGCGCGTTACCATGGTTCGTACATGCACTCACCGAAAGGTTAATCAATGCAGATTGCGCAGAACTCTGTTGTCGCGTTCCACTACACCCTGACCAATGATGCAGGTGAGGTGCTGGACAGCTCGGAAGGTCGCGAGCCGCTGACTTACCTCCATGGCGCCGGCAATATCATTCCCGGTCTGGAGAAGGGGCTGGAGGGTCGCGAGAGCGGCGAGAAACTCAATGTCACCGTTGCCCCGGAAGAAGGCTACGGCGAAGTGCAGCCGCAGCTGGTTCAGGAAGTGCCGCGTGATGCCTTCCAGGGTGTCGAGGCCGTGGAGCCGGGCATGCAGTTCCAGGCTCAGACCCAGGGCGGCCCGCTGATGGTTACCGTGACCAAGATCGAAGGCGATACCGTCACCGTCGATGGCAACCACCCGTTGGCCGGCCAGAAGCTGAACTTCGACGTCGAGATCGCCGACGTGCGTGAGGCCAGCCAGGAAGAGATCGAGCACGGTCACGTGCATGGCGAAGGCGGCGTCGAGCACTGAGCCGACTTCACCAGCGCGGGCCGCTATAGCACGCAGCTTTGCTGATAGCGAAGGGGCAGCCCCACGGCTGCCCCTTCGTCATTCCTGGCCGGGTGATCGGAGCGCCACCAGGGTCCGGTAACCGCCCCACAGCCGCGTGGCGGTCGTCACCAGGCACGCCATGGCAAAGAGCGTGGCCAGCAGCGCAAAGTGAGTCGGAAAGAGGCAGAAGAGGACGAAAGCCAGAACCGTCTCGGTACCTTCGGTCAGCCCGTGCAGATAGTAGAAGGCCTTCTGCTGGAACCTTGGCCGCTCCAGTCCGTGGCGAGTCGCCATGATGGCAAAGGCCAGGAAGGAGGTTCCGGTGCCGATAAAGGCGAACAGCAGAAATGCCGCTGCCAGGGCGTTGGCCTCCGGATCGGCCAGGGCAAATCCCAGCACCACGGCAGCGTAGAAGACGAAGTCGAGGCCGATATCGAGAAACCCACCGGCATCGCTTTCCTGCCCCGTCATCCGTGCCAGGGCGCCGTCCAGCCCATCGCCCAGGCGATTGAGCAATATGACCACCAGCGCCGGCAGATACCACTCCAAGATCAACAGCGGCAACGCCAGCATGCCGACCAGGAAAGCCCATAGCGTTACCTGATCGGGGCGAATCCGACGCCTTGCCAGCCTCGCAGCCAGGCGGTTCAAGGGTCCTTGAGCCAAAGGCATGGTCCAGCGATCCAGCATCTCAGCTCCTCATGTCCCGAGTTTCGTTCTCGGCCTGCCGTGGTGCCACCGGCGTTCGCGCCCCTGCCGAGTCACTCCGCCGCCAGGCGAAATAACGCTCAAGCCAGCCCAGCACCCGCTCCGGCTTGTGGGCATTCTTCCACACCCCGGCGCTGGCCTTGGCCGCCTCCGACCAGGTGGGATAGGGATGCACCGTTCCCAGCAGCTTGTTAAGGCCGATCCCGTGCGTCATCGCCAGGGTGAACTCCGCCAGCAGTTCACCGGCCCCATGCCCCACCACCGTGGCGCCAAGGATACGATCCTTGCCCGGCACCGTGAGAACCTTGACGAAGCCTTCCGTCAACCCTTCGGTAATGGCCCGATCCAGCTCGGAGAGGTCATAGCGCGTCACCTCAAACTCGGTGCCCTGCGCCCTCGCCTCCTTCTCGCTGAGCCCCACCCGTGCCACCTCCGGATCGGTATAGGTGACGGCCGGCAGCGCCCGGTAGCTGACCCGGAAGCGCTTGAACTCACCGAACAGGGCATTGACCGTGGCGTGCCAGGCCTGGTGAGCGCTGGCATGGGTCAACTGGAAGGGGCCGGCAACGTCGCCACAGGCCCAGACATTGGGCAGCACACTCTGCAGGCTCTCATCCACCGCCAGGGTACCATCCTTGCGGGTTTCCACCCCCAACGCCTCCAGGCCCATCCCCGCCACATTGGCCGCTCGCCCCACCGCTACCAGGAGCTCGTCGAAGTCGAGCCGCTCGGTCAACGTCTCGCCTGTCGAGCTCTCTCGCTCGACCACCAGCACGTGGCCCCCCTGCTGGCCGGCACCCGCCTCCACCCGGACAGCCCGGGTGTCGAGCCACAGTGACAGGCCTTCGGCCTCGAGCCGCTGACGCAGCGCCGCAGCGGTGTCAACATCTTCCCTCGGCAGCAGCTGGCTGCCCATCTCGACCAGGCTCACCTGGCTGCCCAGGCGGGCGAAGCTCTGTCCCAGCTCACAGCCGATAGGCCCGCCCCCCAGCACGACGAGGCGGCCAGGCAGGGTCTCGAGTTGCCACAGGTTGTCCGAGGTCAGCACCTCGATATCGCCAAGCCCTGGGAGGTCGGGCACCCGAGGACGCGCCCCGCTGGCGATGATCACATGGCGGGTAGTGAGCACCCGCTCTCCCTCCTCGCCCGTGACCTGCACCCGCCATGGGTCCAGCAGGCAGGCCTCGCCGGCAATCACCTCGACTCCCAGCCCCTCGTAGCGTTCACGACTGTCGTGGGGCTCCACCTCGCGAATGGCATGATGGACATGCCCCATCACTTGCGTGAAATCCACCCGTGGTTCTCCAGCATGAATACCGTACCGTGCTGACTCACGCACTTCACTGGCGACACGGGCCGCGCGGATCAACGCCTTGGAGGGCACGCAGCCGGTATTCAAGCAGTCGCCGCCAAGCCTGTCGCGCCCCACCAGTACGCCCCGCGCCTTGCCCGCCGCCGCGATATAGTTTGCCACCAGGCCCGCGGAGCCGCCGCCGATGACCACGATGTCATGATCGAAGTGCGCCGGACGGTCGTAGCGGCTCGCCAGCCGGCGACGCTTGGCAACGGCCACCACCCCCCGCGCCAGCCAGGGGAAGAGGCCGATGAGCACGAAGGAGCCAAGCAGGCCCGGCGACAGGATGCCGGAGAGGCTCTCCAGGTTGCCCAGTTCCCGGCCGGCATTCACGAATACCGCCGTGCCCGGCAGCATGCCAAGCTGACTGACCCAGTAGAAGGTCCACAGCCGCATCCGCGTCAGCCCCATCACCAGGTTGATGACAAAGAAGGGAAACAGCGGAATCAGGCGCAGCGTGAACAGATAGAAGGCGCCCTCACGTCGAATACCGGCATTGATGCGCTCGAGCTGCGGGGCGAAGCGTTTTTCCAGGGGGCCGCGGGCCAGGGTCCGGGCCAGCGCCGCCGCCAGGGTGGCGCCGATGGTGCTGGCGAAGGAGATGATCAGCAGGCCCCAGCCGAGGCCGAAAAGCGCCCCGCCGAGTACCGTGAGCAGGGTGGCACCGGGCAACGATAGCCCTGCCATTACCACATAGAGCACGAAGAAGCCCCCAATGACGGTGACAGGGTCATCGGCCAGCCACGCATGGAAGCGGGCCTGTTCGGCCTTGAGGTTCTCAAGGGTCAGGAAGTCAGCTGCCCCGCTGAGAAAAAAAGCCCCTACCCCCAGGACGATCAGTGCCACCAGTATCAGACGTCGCTTTGCCACCTGCTCCACTCCCTTGATTCATCGAGTCGTTGTATCGAGTCGTACGGTCCTCTTGCGTCGGCGCCCGCCCGCTATCCTTACACGGCTTCTACACGATCCGGTAATCTCGCGGTAGACGGAACCCCGACGATGAGCGCACCCTCTAAGGCTGACATCCCCCTGCTACAGCGAGTGCACCATAATGAAAATGCCACTGAGGTTCCC
This sequence comes from Halomonas chromatireducens, assembly GCF_001545155.1. Classification (NCBI taxonomy): domain Bacteria; kingdom Pseudomonadati; phylum Pseudomonadota; class Gammaproteobacteria; order Oceanospirillales; family Halomonadaceae; genus Halomonas; species Halomonas chromatireducens. The sequence goes on from NZ_CP014226.1 coordinate 2,872,344, forward strand.
ATGGCTGATTCCTGCGCTAGTGCCACTGGCAATGGCCAGCCCCGCCCTGGGCGATGACGCCGAGGCTACCGCCACGGCCATCTTCGGCGGTGGCTGCTTCTGGTGCGTCGAGGAGGCCTTCGACAAGGTGGAGGGTGTCGTCGCGACCACCTCGGGCTTCAGCGGCGGTCATGTGGAAAACCCCACCTACGAACAGGTGGTTGGCGGCGGCACCGGCCACGCCGAGGTGGTAAAGGTGGAATATGAGCCCGACCAGGTCGATTATGCCACCCTGCTGCATGTGTTCTGGCGCAACATCGACCCCTTTGCGGTGGACCGACAGTTCTGCGATCAGGGGGAAGCCTACCGCAGCGCCATCTTCTATGGCAGCGAGGAGGAGCGCGAGCTGGCCGAGAGCACCCGCGACGAGCTGGCCGAACGGTTCGAGCGCGACATCGCCACCGAGATCGCTTCCTTCGAGTCGTTCTATCCGGCCGAGGAGTACCATCAGGATTACTACCGCAAGAACCCGGTGCGCTACCAGTACTACAAGGCCGCCTGCGGCCGTGAACGACGCCTGGAAGAGGTCTGGGGCACTGAAGCCGGCGGCCTCGGCCAGCCCTGAGCCAGCTCGGCCAGTGGTCGCCTCAGCCGGCAACGCCGAGGGGCTGTACCACGCGCTCCCGACGCCATAACCAGACGGCGATGCCCAAGGTCACGCCGAGCAGCAGCCAGGAGCCCAGCACCACGCCGGACCAGCCCGCGTATTGCCAAAAGGGCTCCAGCCAGGCGCTACCCAGGCTGGCACCCACGTAATAGAAGACCAGATAGAGCGCAGAGGCGCTTCCCCGGGCCTTCTCGGCATGGCGGCTGACCCAGCTCGAGGCCATGGAGTGGGCCAGGAAGAAGCCCACGGCATTGATCGTCAGCCCGACGATGATCCAGGGCAACGACGCCGACAGGGTGACCAGCGTTCCCCCCAGCAGGATCAGGATGCCCAGCACCATGCACAGCGGCTGCCCCAGGTGGCCGGCCAGCCGCCCCGACAGCATGGAGCTCAGGGTGCCGCCCAGGTAGGTCAGGAAGATCATGCCCAGCAGACGGGCGCCCAGGCCGAACGGCTCATCGGCCAAGCGGAAGGTGATGTAGCTGTACTGGTTGATGAAGATCAGGAAGTTGATGCCACCGAGCAGATAGGCCGCCAGCAGCAGCGGATGGCGCAGATGTGCTGCAATGTCTGTCAGCGCACCGCGCAGCTCGAAGCGCCGGGTCGTGAACGCCCGCGCCCTCGGCAGCAGTTTCCAGAACAGGGCAACGCCGACCAGGGTGAGCAGGCCCACGGACAGAAAGCCCGCGCTGGCACCGCCCAGCTCTCCCGCCCCGCCGCCGATCAGGCGGCCGCCGATGCCCCCCAGGGTGTTGGCACCGATATAGAGCCCCACCGCCGAAAGCAGCGCGGGGCGGTCGAACTCGTCCCCCATCCAGGCAATGGCCACCGCCGGAAGACCACCGAGCAGGAACCCCTGTAGCGCGCGCAACGCCAGCAGGCTCTCGAAATTGGGCGCGAAGGCCAGTGCCAGCGAACAGAGCCCCGTCAGCAGCAGCGTCACCCGCATGATGGTATCGCGACCGATGGCGTCCGACAGCGGGCCGAAGACCAGCAGCGCTCCCGCCAGGGCCAGTGTCGAGATCGACATGATCAGGCTGATGCCCAGCGTGGAGACGCCATAGGCCTCGCGCAGCTCCGGCAGCAGCGGCTGTGGGGCATAGAGGTTGACGAAGACCAGGAAGGAGCCCAGGCAGAGCGCAAGGGTGGCGCGCCACCAGGCGGGGGTACGTGCGGTGATCATGCGATGTCCTGCAGCGATGGCTTGTCGGGCATGATCGCTTGCGGCCTATAATAAGGCAAACAGCATAAAAAGATGACTTCCATCTGATCCTCTTATAGCTGCCTGTCTCAGGAGACTACCATGTCACTCCCCTTCGACCTGCGTGCACTGCGCGTTTTCCTCACCGTTGCCGACCGGGGCGGATTCAGCGCCGCGGCTCGCGAGCTCCACGTCGCCCAGTCGGCAATCAGTCAGACCATTGCCAACCTGGAGCGCCACCTGGACCTGACCCTGTTTCATCGGCATGAGCGGCGCATCAGCCTCACCCCGGAGGGACAGGCCCTGCAGAGTCACGCCCGCGAGTTGCTGGATCGCGCCGATGCCGCCCACCTCGCCATGCGCGAGCTGCACGGCCTGGTCAAGGGCGAGGTCCGCATCGGCATCCCGTCGATGCTCGGCTCCTATTACTTTCCGCCGCTGCTGATGGGCTTCAAGTCGCGCCATCCGGGAATTCGCCTGACCGTGGTGGAAGCCGGCGCCAGACGACTACAGAACATGATCGCCGCGGGGGAGCTGGATCTCGGGGTGGTGATCGACGACGAGCAGAGCCGTCGAATGGAGCGACGCCCGCTGGTACACGAGGAGATGGTGGTCTGCGTGCCACGGACTCACCCTTTCGCTGGCAGGCAGGGGGTGAGTCCGGAGGAGTTCTTCGCCGAGCCGCTGGTGCTGTTCCAGGACGGCTACTTTCATCGCGAGTTCGTCGATGCCCTGTCACAGCAGACCGGCCACTCGGCAAATGTCGCCTTCCAGTCGAACCTGATTCCGCTGACCAAGGCGATCGTGCGCCAGGGCTTCGGCATCACCACCTTCCTGCGCCGGGTGATCGACGAACCCGAGCTGGCGGCGGTCTCCTTCGACCCACCGGCCTGGCTCGATCTGTCTCTGGCCTGGGCCGAAGGGGCCTACCTTTCCCGAGCGGAAAGCGCCTTCGCCGAGTTCATCGAGGCGAACCGACACTCGCTCTAGTGATTCACCAACCGGCCCGACCTATCCTACCCTTCATCTGCCGAAGCGACACGCCGCGCCAGCGTAGTGGGCTCCAGCGTCCGCCGAGCCTGCCAGAAATGGCGCTGCCAGTAGACATTGTCGAGTTCGGAGAGCATCACGCCTTGAGAAGTGGAGGCATGCAGGAAATAGCCGTCACCCACGTAGATGCCCACGTGATCGTAGGGCCCCGGGGGGCGGAAGAAGACGAGGTCGCCGACCTGAAGCTCCGCGCGCGACACCGGCGACCCTGCATGTACCTGCTCTCCGGTGGAGCGCGGCAGATCCAGGCGGAAGGTTTCGCTGAAGACATTCTGCACCAGTGCGGAGCAATCGATGCCCCGTTCACCGGTACCGCCCAGTCGATAGGGCGTTCCGGCCCAGCGCTCATGCTGGGCGAGCAGCGCCTGGCGAACCAGCTCCGGAGGCGGATTATGCAGGCTTCGAGCTTGCAGAATGGGATTGTCCACCGGCGACATCATGGGGTTCCAGGATCCCGGCATACCCGGCAGGTTAAGGGCGAAGTAGTCGTCGGCCCCGCTCTGCGACTGCTTCGTGCTGCTGGCGCAACCGGCCAGCAGGGCCAGCGACACACCGAGCATCAGGATACGACTCGATCTCGTGGCTACCATCTTGGTAACGTCCTCGTTCCCTGAGCCGCACGCCTCCCCGGGTCGAGCATGAGCTCTACCTGATTAACCCGCAGGAATCGCTGTGGTAGTGGTGCGTCGGCATCTTGCTTCATTGCCTGTACCACTGCCAGAGCGGCCTATGAGGCGACTGGCTATTATCATGATTTAGGCCCCTGTATAAGGAGCCGTTTCAACAAACTTTACGACTATAAGCCACATCGCCCTGAAATGGCGAGCCCCTAATGTAATGTTCTGCCATCACCCGGCAATGTATCGATATGCAGGGGCGCCCAGTGGCGTGGCCGGGCACCGGGGAAGTCCAGGCTCGCCCAGGGTCCGGCCAGCGGAGGCGCACCCGAAAGCCAGGCCACCAGCGCCTGGCGGAAGCCGGCCAGGAAGGCCTCACGCTCCGGGGTCTCGCCCATGAAGAAGGAGAAGCCCGCATAGAGGCCGTGAGCATAGGCTTCCCAACCGCTGTAGTGTCCGGCGGCCAGGGCATGGGCGCGATCCAGGATAACGCTGAAGGCGGCAGCATCCAGCCAACCCAATTGGCGTCCGGCAATGGCCAGATCCACCACCTGGGCCAGGTCCCAGGCGGTCATGTCCAGCTCGTTGCAGCCATCCTCATTGTCACGCACCCGCTGCAGTCGCAGCAGGTGGGTGCGATCCTCCTCACTGCAATCGCCGGATTCGAGCATGGCGATCTCTGACGCGAGCCGCTGCTCATTGAGGGTATAGGGCGCGTAGTTGATCTGGTACTCCTGCCGATCGCCCGCCTCGAGAAGGAAATCGAGAAACTCGGTCAGCTCCGACTCCCCATGCAGGCCGTAATGACCGTCGATCCATTCACGGATCGACACGGCTTCCCGTGCGCTCTCCACATGAGGCTCACTCCAGGCGGCACTGTTGAGCGGACCGACCAGTGACATGGCGGTGAAGCGCGAAAGCGTTGGGCGAGGCCCCGGCTCCTGCCATTCGGAACTTTGCCAATCCAGCCAGTGAAAAGGGCTGCCGGGGTCGTCGAGGTGCCAACGGATCTCGGCCACCAATGGGGGGTGTTCGCCCTCGGGCAGCAGCGATTCCCAGTGCGCCCAGGCCTCGAGCAGGCGCCGAATATCCGGATAGAAGCGGCACAGGGTGCCACGCAACGCTTCGGCGAGTGCCTCCAGGGCGGCTGGTTGAAAGCTCTCGCTGTCCATGGCCATCTGCAGATAGAAGGCGTACTTCTCGGCCATATGAATGGTAGCCGCATGACGGCTGCCCTGGCGGAGACTCACCAGGGTCGCCAGGTCGGCGGCCTCGGGCCGGCCGAAAGGCGTCAAGGCCTGCGGCAAGGCATCGTGGGCCGCGTCGGCGGCCAGCTGGTTGAGGTGATGTGCCTGGGCGGGCAACCAATAGCGGGACAGGGCTTCCACCCCTTCGTCCGGGTGCAGCCCCAGCGTCTCGTCCAGGTAGCGCAGCGCATCGTTGCGCCGCTCGACCGTGACCGCCATGGGCGGCCCCTGTCGGGTTCCCAGCTCGGGCTCGCGCACAGAGGCCAGCGCCAGCACCCAGTGGCGCGGAGAACGACGCCAGGCGGTCATGGCATGGCGCGACGCCTCACGCACCTCCTCGTCCAGCAGCTCCTGCAGCGCCACGCGCCAGGGGCTCACCGGCGACTGGAGAAGCAGCTCCCAGTCGGCCCGCATGTCCATGAGCCGGTTTCGCCCCTCGAACAGGCTGCGGCCACGCTGATAGGCGCGTGCCACCGCCGACCAGTCGCTGTATCGGCGCTGGACCAGATCGGCGCCATGGGTGGCAAAATCCCGTGCTTCCGTCTCGTCGAGCCAGCCCACGCAGGCCCCGGCCCAGGCCAGGTCGACCAACCTCAGCCAGTCCCAGGCGGCCCACTCCAGTGGCTCGCCCTGCTCCACCAGCGTCAGCATGAGCTTGCCATAGCCACGCTCACTGGCGGCCAGCCCATCGAGCCAGCCCTGGCGTGCGGCAGCGTCCGAATCCAGCAGACGCGTGGCATCCAGATCCCAGCCCTGGCGATGCCCCTGCCCTGCCAGCCACAGCAGGCTCTGCAGCAGTTCCTCGCGACTTTCGAGCTGCCAATACTCCAGCAGCCACTCCTTCGCCTCGGGCCAGTCGGCCACACCCGCCGGGGCAGCCAGTACCGGGGCGAAGGCTGCCCGCAGACGCCATGCCCGCTCCTCCGGGGCCTCGGGCCACAGCATCAGGGTCTTGCTACGGCCCACCACCCATTCGGAGATACGGTCCCAGGTGATGCCCTCGCCATCGTGTTCAAGAACCGCCAGGGCGTCACAGGCCTCCGCAAAGGTATCGTCACCACGCACCCAGCCCTCGGCTCGCTTGGCATGGCGCAACGCCTCGTGCCAGTCATCCAGGCTGGCGTACTGGCTAGTGATCTCGTCAGCAAGTCGCAGCGCCCAGTCGCGCACACGCGACTCGGGTAGCCAGCCGGCGGAGCCAGCCAGGGCGATGAGCTCGAGCGCGGCCAGCAGTCCTGCCGGATCGGGGCTATTGATACCGAATGCCTCGATCAGGCGCCAGCCGAGCTCGCCGCGCTCCGTGACACCCAACTCCCTCAGCCTCGAGGTCGCCACATCGGCCTCGACCTTGACGGGTTCGGGCTCGAAGGCCCAATCACACAGCACCAGCTGTTGGGCCCACCAGGCATAAAGGGGATCGACCAAGGCTCACCTCGACGTTCAGCCGCGACGGAAAGGGCGCAGTCATGTCGCGCCAACAGGAAATCGGCGCCTAGTGTAGCGGAAAGTGCCGCTCGCGCCGATGACACGGAGCAGGAAAAAAAGCACGCCACAGTAGAGTGCTTGGCGTAACGTTTTAAATAATGCACACTCAGGCGACAAGATAATCAACACCACTCCCCCTGGAGCCCCCATGCCACTCCCTGCAGATATGATCATCGACAAGGCCTACATCGCCGGACAGTGGCGCGAAGGCCCTAATCGCTTTGCCGTCACCAACCCCGCAACCGGCGAGGTGCTTGCCGAGGTGGCGGATCTCGACGCGGACGCCGCCCGGGATGCCGTGGCAGCTGCCGATGCCGCCTGGCCCGCCTGGCGCAGGCAGACCGCCAAGCAGCGCGCGGCTCTCCTGCGGGCCTGGTTCGACGCCATCATGGCCAACCAGGGGGCTCTTGCCCGGCTGATGACGCTGGAGCAGGGCAAGCCGCTGGCCGAATCCATGGGTGAGGTCGCCTACGGCGCCTCCTTCGTGGAGTTCTACGCAGAGGAAGCCAAGCGCATGGCCGGCGAGACACTGCCCAGCCACGGCACCGACAAGCGCATCCTGGTGTTTCGCGAGCCGATCGGTGTCGTGGCGGCGATCACGCCGTGGAACTTCCCCCTGGCCATGATCACGCGCAAGTGTGCCCCGGCACTCGCCGCGGGCTGCCCGGTGGTGATCAAGCCCGCCGAGGCCACCCCGCTGACCGCCCTGGCCCTGGCGAAGCTGGCCGAGGACGTGGGCTTCCCCGCCGGTGTGCTCAACGTGGTCACGGCAAGTTCCCCCGCCGCGATCGGCGAGGTGCTCACCACCGATCCGCGGGTACGCAAGGTCTCCTTCACCGGTTCCACGCCGGTAGGCAAGCGCCTGCTGGCCCAGTGCGCCGGCACCGTCAAGAAGGCCTCCATGGAGCTGGGTGGCAACGCCCCCTTCATCGTCTTCGATGACGCCGACCTGGACGCCGCAGTGGAGGGCGCCATCGCCTCCAAGTACCGCAACTCGGGCCAGACCTGCGTCTGCACCAACCGGCTGCTGGTGCAGGATGGCGTCTATGACGCCTTCCTCGACAAGCTGGCTGCCAAGGTGGCACAGATGAAGGTGGGCAACGGCCTGGACGACGGCGTGGTGCAGGGACCGCTGATCAACCGGGCCGCGGTGGAGAAGGTCCAGGCACACATCGCCGATGCCCTGGAAAAGGGTGGCCGACTGGTCTGCGGCGGCAAGCCCCATGGCCTGGGCGGCACCTTCTTCGAGCCCACGGTGATCGCCGATGTCACCCCCCAGATGCGGGTCGCCACGGAGGAGACCTTTGGCCCCCTGGCGCCGGTCTTTCGCTTCGACAGCGATGAGGAGGCCATTGCCATGGCCAATGCCACCGAATTCGGTCTGGCGGCCTATTTCTATGCCCGAGACTATCGGCGAATCTGGCATGTGATGGAGGGCCTGGAATATGGCATGGTGGCTATCAACGAAGGGATCCTCTCCACGGAGCTGGCTCCCTTCGGCGGCGTCAAGGAATCGGGGCTGGGCCGGGAAGGCTCTCACCACGGCCTGGATGAATTCACTGAACTAAAATACGTCTGTGTCGGCGGCCTTTGATCGCCCGCAACGTCTTTCCAAGGAGACAGGTTTGATGAATAACGCACAGCTCAACGAACTCAAGCAGCGCTATGTCGCCAATGGCGCCGCCAGCCCGGCGACCCAGTTCGCCGATCGCGCCGAGAATGCACTGATCTGGGATGCCGATGGCAATCGCATCATCGACTTCGCCGGCGGCATCGGCGTGCTCAATATCGGACATCGTCACCCCAAGGTAGTCGAGGCAGTGAAGGCGCAGCTCGACAAGGTCATGCATACCTGCCAGACGGTGATGCCCTATGAAGGCTACGTCAGGGTGGCCGAGAAGCTCAGCCAGGTGACCCCGGTGCGCGGCCACGCCAAGGTGATGCTGGCCAACTCCGGCGCCGAGGCACTGGAGAACGCCGTCAAGATCGCCCGGGCCGCCACCGGCAAGAACAACGTGATCTGCTTCGACGGCGGCTACCACGGCCGTACCTTCATGACCATGGCGATGAACGGCAAGGTCGCCCCCTACGCCACCGACTTCGGGACCATGCCGGGCAACGTCTTCCGCGCCCCCTACCCGGTGCCCTATCACGGCGTCAGCGAGGACGAAGCGCTGCGCGGCCTGAAGATGGCACTGAAGACCGACGCCAATCCCAAGGACACCGCCGCCATCGTGCTGGAGCCGGTACTCGGCGAGGGCGGCTTCTATCCGGCACCGGCCAGCTTCCTCAAGGCGATCCGCGAGATCTGCGACGAGCACGGCATGCTGATGATCGTCGACGAGGTCCAGAGCGGCTTCGGGCGCACCGGCAAGATGTTCGCCATCGAGCACAGCGGCGTCGAGCCGGACATCATCACCATGGCCAAGAGCATGGCCGACGGCATGCCGATCTCCGCCGTGGTGGGCACCGACAAGCACATGGACGCCTCCGGCCCCAACTCCCTGGGCGGCACCTATACCGGCAGCCCCACCGCCTGTGCCGCGGCACTGGCGGTGCTCGAGGGCTTCGAGAGTGAAGATATCCTGGGCAAGAGCCAGGCCTTGGGCGACAAGCTGGCCAAGCGCTTCGCCCAATGGCAGGAGGACTTCGACTGTGTCGACAACGGCCGCAACATGGGCGCCATGGCGGCACTCGACCTGGTGTCCAACAAGGCGAACCACACCCCGGATGCCGACCTCGCCGGCGCGCTGTGCAAGAAGGCCCGCGAGAAGGGCCTGATCCTGCTCTCCTGCGGCCTGTACGGCAACACCATCCGCTTCCTGATGCCCGTCACCATCGAGGACGAGATCCTCGAGGAAGGCCTCGCCATCGTCGAGGAGTCGCTCAAGGAGCTGGTGGGCAGCAAGGCCACCGCCTGATCGACGACTGACCTCAAAAGAACGCCTCACCGCCCATGGCCGGTGAGGCGTTTTTTGCGTGCTCTATCTACTGTCTAGCTCAACTAGGCTCAGGCCGGCATATCATTTGCCTTGCCGTCGCGTGACCATACGCGGTGCTGTCCCAAGGCCTGGCTGAACGGGGTGAAGATATCGTCCACCGTGCCGCCCAGCACGATGCCCTCCTCCCCGGTGGGCACATTGGCGGCTGCCAACAGCTCTTGTCCCTCACCCACGGCGGCAATCACCTTCAGGTGCTTGTAGGCCTCCTGCACGTAGTAGCGGCCAAGCCCGGACTCGGACAGGGCTGTCGCGCTCTGGTCACCACCTGCCACGATCACTGCATCTACCGCCACCGACGGCATGCCGTTGAGCATGGCGTCCGGCGTCACGGTCTGGCCATTGGCACCCTTGACCGGCGCCATGCTGGGCGCGACGACGAGGCCTTCGGCGCCCTCGGCCGACAGCTTCTGCTTGACCGCCTCGACCTGCTCGGCATCGACGCCATCCGCCACCAGGATGGCGACCTTGCGGTAGCGGATATTGCCCGGCAGGCGCGCCATCAGGCTCAGGGCAGGCGATTCGGCAAGCGAACTCTTGCCCAGTTGCTCGGCCGGGGCGGGCTTGCTGCTCGGGGTTTCGACGCCATGCATCTCGCCGACCCGACGCGCCAGTTCCAGATCGATATTGGGCAGGATCTCCTGGATCACCCGCTCGCGAAGCCAGGGCCGCTGCACCTTGGAAAGCTCGAAGGCGTAGGCGGCGATGATGTGCTCCTTCTCCACGTCGGTCTGGCTGTTCCAGAACAGCGTGGCCTGGGAGTAGTGGTCGCCGAAGGAGTCGCTGCGCGCACGGATCTTGTGGGCATCGATGCGCTCGTGATAGCTCTCGAAACCACCGTTCTCCGGCGCCGGCGGAGTCTCGCTTGGCCAGCCACCATCGATGGAGTTGGGCTCGTAGGAGGCCTGGCCCTTGTTGATGGTCTGACGATGCATCGAGTCACGCTGGTTGTTGTGAAACGGACAGACCGGCTGGTTGATGGGAATCTCGTGGAAGTTCGGTCCGCCGAGACGCAGCATCTGAGTATCGAGGTAGGAGAACAGCCGCCCCTGTAGCAGCGGGTCGTTGGAGAAATCGATGCCCGGTACCACATGGCCGGGATTGAAGGCCACCTGCTCGGTCTCGGCGAAGTAGTTGTCCGGGTTGCGATTCAGCACCATCTTGCCGATCAGGGTAACCGGCACCACCTCCTCCGGAATGAGCTTGGTGGGGTCGAGGATATCGAAATCGAAGCTGTGCTCGTCCTCCTCTTCCACCACCTGGATACCCAGTTCAAACTCGATGAAATCGCCGTTCTCGATGTCCTCCCACATCATGCGGCGGTTGAAGTCGGGGTCGCGGCCCCACAGCTTCTGCGCCTCATCCCAGATCAATGAACAGGTACCGGCCAGCGGCTTCCAGTGGAACTTGACGAAGCGCGACGTGCCCTGCTTGTCGATCAGACGGAAGGTGTGAACCCCGAAGCCTTCCATGTTGCGGTAGTGCCGCGGGAAGCCCCGGTCAGACATGGTCCACAGCACCATATGGGTGGACTCCGGCATCAGCGAGACGAAGTCCCAGAAGGTGTCATGGGCCGACTGGCCCTGGGGAATCTCGTTGTGCGGCTCCGGTTTCACCGCATGCACGAAATCGGGAAACTTGATCGCATCCTGGATGAAGAAGACCGGCATATCGTTGCCGACCAGGTCCCAGACGCCTTCGTCGGTGTAGAACTTGGTGGCGAAGCCGCGCACGTCACGCACGGTGTCGTTGGAGCCGCGGGCACCCTGTACCGTCGAGAAGCGCACGAATACCGGTGTCTTCTTGCCGGGGTCCTGGAACAGCCCCGCCTTGGAGTACTGGGCGGCGTTGTCGTAGGGCTGGAAATAGCCGTGGGCCGCGGCACCCCGGGCATGGACGATACGCTCGGGTATGCGCTCATTGTCGAAATGGTTGAGCTTCTCGCGGAAGGCAAAGTCTTCCATCAGCGTGGGGCCACGCTCGCCGGCCTTCAGCGAGTTGTGGTTGTCCGCAATCCGCGTGCCGTGATTGGTGCGCAGGTCATGCCCCGTGGCATCGCTGCGGTACTTTTCCAGGTTCTCCGACTTGCTCTGTTCGTCGGTCTTGAAGTCCGTATCGTTGGCTTCGCCACTATTGGGATTGGTGTGGGGATTTTTCGCCATGTCACGCTCCTGTGGCAGTATCGTTCCATCGGTTTCTACCTGCTTCGATTGAAAGGTAGTCCGGCATCGACTCGCTGCCAATCAGCTCAGGTTATGCGTACAAAAGATAACGTTTATCGCGTTAAAGTCCGTCCGTCGATGGCCGCCACTCGATGAGGAAGCCTGGCGACAACCGCCCTTCCCATTCGGCTTTGGACAGGCCCAGCGGACGAGCCATGTCACGGTGGGTAATGTCACGGCCAGACGCAATACGGCCCGGTAATTACCGGGCCGTATTGCTTCCAGTCAGGGCATTTACCGCGCTACGCCTCCTTGACCTTCGAGATAATCCATAACAGCACCACGGCACCCACGGTCGCAGTCACCAGCGAACCGATAAAACCCCCGGCCTGCAGTCCCAGCAAGCTGAACAGAAATCCCCCGATCACCGCACCCACGATACCCACGCCGATATTGGCCAGAATACCGAAGCCACCGCCACGCATGATATTGCCGGCAATCCAGCCAGCGAGACCACCGATAATCAGCCAAGCGATCAAACCCATATCGTCTCTCCTTCCTTGTTGTGATGCCCGAATGCTCGGATGTTCCCAATGGTGCCTCAGTACGAGGCCACGGGAAAGCGTCGCTCAGAATGACGAGCCGGGCTCCATGAGAAAAGCCAGTTCCTCATCGGTCGACTCGCGACCCAGTATGGCATTGCGGTGGGGGTAGCGGCCGAAGCGCAGGAGAATATCCCGGTGTCGCTGCTCGAAGCCCAGGTTATCCTCCAGACCCGGCTGATCGAACAGACGCAGGGCTTCGTCGTGAATCTTCAGCGACTCGCTGTGCATGTAGGGCATATAGAGAAAGGCGCGCTCGCTCATGTCGAGTTCCTGGTCCTGGCCCTGCGCCACTGCCTCCTGGGCCAACACCAACGCCATGGGGTCCTGTGTGAAGGACCCCGGCAGGCCACGGAAAAGGTTTCGGGAAAACTGGTCGAGCACAAGGATCTCGGCCAGACGCCCCGTGGCCGACCGGCGCCACTGCCAGAGCTCCCCTGCTGCGGCCGCCCGGTGCAAGCCGAAGAAGCGCTGGCCGATCTCTGTATCGAGTTCGATATCCTTGCGAAACCACTGTCCGGGGGACAGCTCATCAAACCAGTAGCCGACCACGTCGTCGGCACTCGGTAGCGTATCGCCCATGTCACATCCTCGCTGTTCAGATAACGCGCACCCTGGCCGCATTCGGTTCGGTTATCGCAGCCTGATATGATGACAGTAGCACTCTGAGGGCGATCCCCCCAGTTAGCCGTCGTCAATTGCAGGAGCACGCATGTCCCCCCAGGAACTGATCGAAATGTTCACCTTGGTCTTCAACCTGATCGGCCTGGCGATCTGCCTGGTCGGCCTGACCCTGGCCCAGCGCATGCGCCATCGCTGGCCGGGTTATTCACTGGCCGTCATCGGCTTTCTGGTTGCCGCCCTGCCGCTGTTCTACAAGATGCTGGCCACGGCCCCCTGATGCCGGGCATCCCGCAACCGCTTGTCTCAATACTCGCCTGCACTCTCCTGCCGGGCCGGCAACGCCTTGCCAGACGTCGCCAACGCCCTCACATTAGCGGCTGAGCTTGCTGCGAAGGGAATCCTCACTGATGCGCCAGCCTTTGGCCCGGGAACTGACCAACCTGATCGAGCGCGGACGCGATCGCCAGCTTCGCCTGGCGGTCACCGGCCTGTCGCGCGCCGGCAAGACCGCCTTTCTCACCTCGCTGGTCAACCAGCTTCGCCATGCCGGCCTGGAGGCCCGACTCGACCTGATGCCGGTGGCTCGGGAGGGTCGCCTGCTGGGCGCCCGGCGAGTCAGCCAGCCAGATCTGGGCGTGCCGCGCTTTCCCTACGACCAGGCCATGGCGGCCCTCGACGCCGACCCGCCATTCTGGCCGCAGCCCACCCGCGGTATCAGCGAGCTGCGCCTGTCGATCCGCTATCGTCCGGCGCGACGCGGACTGCTGCGGGGCGAAACCGCCGAGCTGAGCCTGGACCTGTTCGACTACCCCGGCGAGTGGCTGCTCGATCTGCCCCTGCTGGGCCATGATTACCCCGGCTGGAGCCGGGCGATGCTGGCCAATGCCGGCGAACAGCGCCGCGCCCTGCTCGCCGAGTGGGAAAGCGTCGCCGCCGGGCTCGACCCCGCCGCCGAAGCCAACGAGGCTGAGCTGGCCAACATCGCCAGCCTCTATGCCCGCAGCCTGCAGGCCGCCCGGGAGGCGGGCTTCGCCAACCTGCAGCCGGGTCGATTCCTGCTGCCGGGCGACCTGGAAGGTGCGCCGGTGCTGCAGTTCTTTCCCCTGCCCGCGCTGAAGGACTACGACGACACCAGACTGGCCAAGCTGCCACCCGACAGCGTCTACGCCACCCTGGCCGCCCGCTTTCGCCATTATCAGCAGCACATCGTGCGGCCGTTTTATCGCGACCACTTTCGCCGCTTCGACCGACAGATCGTGCTGGTGGATGTGCTGGGCGCGCTCAATGCCGGCCCCGAGCGCTTCGAGGACCTCTCCCAGGCGCTCACCACGCTGATGCAGAGCTTCGACTACGGCAAGCGCAGCCTGTTGTCGCGCCTGTTCGCCCCGCGCATCGATCGCCTGGCCATTGCCGCGACCAAGGCCGACCACGTGACGCCGGAGCAGCACGGCAACCTGACCTCGCTGCTGGAAGCGTTGCTGGCCGAGCCCCTGCAGGACCTGCGCTATGCCGACGTGCCGGTCAAGGCGCTGTCACTGGCGGCGATTCGCGCCACCGAAACCCATGCCGTGGAGCACCAGAAGCAGCGCACACCGGCGCTGCGCGGCACCACCCTGGAAGGCGAGGAAGTCCTGGTGTTTCCCGGCGAGGTGCCCTCACAGCTGCCCGAAGCGGAGTTCTGGGCACGGCAGGGCTTCGACTTCCGAGCCTTCCGCCCCGCCCCGCGGGAAGGCGGCGCCCTGCCCCATATTCGCCTGGACGCCGCCCTCGACTGGCTGATCGGAGACAAACTGCGATGAGCGATAACCGCCACCCCGGCCAGGACCACGAAGCACCCGGCCCCACCGATCCCCGACCCGGTCGCCGTTTCACCCTGGATGAGCCAACCCCGCCGCCCGGTGGCGACACCCCACGGCCGCGCCAGGATTTCGCCACAGAACTGCCGACTCGCCCCATCGAGGAGCCCATCGATGGCCCTGCCGAGCAGGCCCTCGCTGCCAGCCTCGGCCGGCCACGCAAGCGCCGCTGGGGCCTCCTTACGCTGCTGGGCGGCAGCCTGGCCCTGGGCACGGCAGAGCTAGCCCTGCGGCTACCGGCGGCCCTCACCGGCGGTTACTGGCTCAACGGCGGCTGGGCCCTGCTGGGACTGGGCGCCATCGGCCTGGGCGCCAGTGCGCTGCTGCGGGAAGCCTGGCGGCTGCGTCGACCGCGTCGCCACGCCCCCCTGCGTGCAAGACTGGGCAAGTTGCAGGAAGTCGGCACCGCCGAGGCCATGGGCCTGGCCAGACTGCTCAAGACACAGCTGAAGCTTCATGAGGACCACCCTCACTGGCAGGCCTTCCTGTCCGCTCACCAGTCTCACCATAGCGGGGCGGAGGTGCGCCAGCTGCTGGCACATCATCTGCTGGCACCCCGCGACCGGGAGGCGCGACGCCTGATCTCTCGAATGTCCGGCGAGACCGCGGTGATGGTGGCGGTGAGCCCGCTGACCCTGGTGGACATGGCGCTGGTCGCCTGGCGCAACCTGGCAATGATCGACCGGATATGCCGCCTCTACGGCCTGGAGCTCGGCTATGCCAGCCGCCTGCGCCTGCTGCGTAGCGTGCTCTACAACATGGCCTTCGCCGGCGCGACCGAGATGGCCAGCGAAGCGGGCATGGAGATTCTCTCGCTGAACCTGGCCGGAAGGCTCTCGACCCGTGCCGGCCAGGGCATGGGGGTGGGCCTGCTCAGTGCGCGGCTGGGCCTGCGAACCCAGCGACTGACGCGGCCGATCGGCTTCGACGCTGGCGACGCACCGCGCATGGCCGACCTGCGCAGCGAACTCTGGCAGCAGCTGCGTCGCCTCGAGGTAAAGGAATAAGCGTCGTAGCCACGCGCTTCTTGACCCCGGTCATGACAGCTCGGCTCCGAGCCGCTAGTCTCTAACATAAGGATCAGCCCTTACCTGCCAAGAAGGAAAACTGTCATGTTCAATACCATCCTGGTTCCCGTCGATGGCTCCGAAAACGCCAAGAAAGCCCTTTCCGTTGCCTGCCAACTGGCCAACCAGGCCGACGCCACCCTGCACATCCTGCATATCCCCGAAGAGCTCTCCCACGAGACGACGCTGGTCTGGGGCATCGGCGCCATCGCCATCGAGGCGTCCCGCCAGGAGCGCGACGACATCGGACAGCAGGTGGTGGAAAAGGCCGCCCAGGCGGCGCGCGACAAGGGCGTGACCAAGGTCGAGACCGCCATCGGCCGTGGCGACCCGGCCCGCTCCATCATCAGCGAAGCGAAGACACGCGGGGTTGAAGCCATCATCATGGGTAGCCGGGGGCTCAGCGACCTGCGCGGATTGGTCGTGGGCAGCGTTTCCCACAAGGTGAGCCACGCCGCCGAGTGTACCGTCATTACCGTTCGCTGAGCGCAAGGGCATCACCGACCGTTGACCTGCTGCCCGACCAGTGGCAGCAGGCCTTTATCGAACAACACCGACCGGGGAACCCCGCGCCTCAGGCCAGGCGCTGCTCGGACTGGCTGTCGAAGAGCACGGCGCGCCCCATGTCGACGCGCAGATTCAGGCGCGCTCCCGGCATGACCGTACACTTGGGGCCGACCCGGGCCGTGACCTCTCCATCCCCCAGCGGCAGCCTCAGCAGGATATCGGCTCCGGTGGGCTCGGCCACGCTGACCCTGGCCGGGGTCTCCCGAGAGACAGGCCAAGGCAGCACCAGCGCTTCTTCGCCCTCGGTGACGATACGCAACCGGTATTGCCCTGCCCCGCCCCCCAGGCTAGCCGTGATGAAATTCATCGACGGTAAGCCCATGAATCCCACCACGAAGATATCCACCGGGTCGTTTTAGACCTCGTCGGGGGTGCCCAGCTGCAGGATATTGCCGTCGCGCATCACCGCGATGCGATCGGCCAGGGTCATCGCCTCGATCTGGTCGTGGGTCACATAGACGATGGTGGTGCCGAGCCGCTGATGCAGCTTCTTGATCTCGGTGCGCATGTCCATCCGCAGCTTGGCATCCAGGTTGGAGAGCGGTTCATTCTCCGGCCCCTTGATCTGGGCCGCCGAGGGCGGGTTGCCTGACATGGCCCGGGACTTGAGTACCGTCATCGCGGTTTCACCGCCGCCACCGGCGACGGCGAAGTCCTGCCAACCGTACCCCTCGGCTTCCATTAGATCCTTGAGCACGTTGGCGGCCCGGGCCTCGCCGCCGGAGGTCCACCAGTGCAGGACCTCGACTTCACCGGCGGCATGGGCGCTGGTCAGTGACACGGAAGCGGCCAGGGCCGTGGCCAGGGCAAGCCCGGTCCTGGGGAAACGCGTTGCGGTGAAACAATTACGCTTGAAGGAAGGCATGGCGTAACTCCTCGAGTTGTTATGTTTCCGGCGTGACACCGGATAACGACACGCTAACCCAGGAAGCGCGACAGGAGGGGTTACCTAGTCCTGCGAAGTGTTGGCGTCGTATTGCCGGAATATTACAGCCCTGTAATATTCCGCGGCCGGGGCAGCGTCACGTTCACCCGCAGCCCGCCCTCGGGGTGGTTGTCGAGACCGATATCGCCGCCCAAGGCCCGGGCGATATGCCGGGCGATGCCCAGCCCCAGGCCGCTGCCGCCGGTATTGCGGCTGCGGGACGGTTCGAGACGGACGAAGGGCGAGAAGACCCGCTCGCGCTGCCCCTCGGGGATGCCCGGCCCATGGTCGCGGATGGTGATCGTCAGGCGGGAGGGATCGTCTTCCAGCGTCACGTCGGCGCGCTGGCCATAGAAGATGGCATTCTCCAGCAGGTTCGCCAGGCAGCGCTTCAACGCCAGCGGCTTGACGGCGAGCGGTGCGGCCTTCCCCCCGGATCGTCACCTCTCCGCCCTGGAGCGCGAGCTCGTCGGCGAGTTCTTCCAATACCGCTCGCGGCTCGAGCTCTTCGACCGCTTCCTGAAGATCAAAGCCCTTGACCGAGGCCAGCGCACCCTTGACCAGCAGATCGAGCTCATCGAGGGAGGCGCAGAAGCGCTCGCGCTGAAGCGGGTCGTCAAGCATCTCGGCCCTCAGCCGCATGCGGGTGATAGGCGTCTTGAGGTCGTGGGAGATCGCCGAGAAGAGCCGCTCACGCTCGTCGACCTGCTCCCGGATGCGCTCCTGCGTGCGGTTGAAGGCCATCGCCGTGGCCATCACCTCCCTGGGGCCGCTCTCACGCAGCGGCGGCGCATCCAGGTCGTCGCCCAGCTGGCGGGCCGCCCGGGACAGGCGTGCCAACGGCCGGGTGACGCTGCGGATGCCCAGCAGCGAGAGCCCGATCACCGTCAGCAGCACCACCAGCCCCGCCAGCAGACGCTCGCCGGAGAGCCAGCGATACTCGTTGAACAGGTCTGCCACCGGTAGCAGGGTCGCCACGTAGAGCCAGGTACCGGGTTCGAGCTCCAGCTGCACCACCAGGATCGGCGGCGACAACGGCTCCATCAGCAGACTGCGCTAGCCCCAACGCGGCGGCAGGTCGTGCAGGAGCACCTCATTGTTGTAGACCCGCAGGGTTTCTGCCCGGGAGAACTCCACCAGAACCTCGTCGATATTCAATTCGCGCCCGAGGATGGCGCGAGAATTGCCGACCACCAGCGCCTTCTCCGCCCCCGAGCCGATGTCATCGACGGGGATGCGACGCTCGTTGACGCTGACGAAGAATCGGGTGCCCCCCATGTTGCGCAATTGATCGAGCACGATGTGGCGATACTCGACGTGCAACGAGCGGAAGAAGCGCATGGTCGAGGCCACGCTGTAGGCGACATTCTGCGACAGCTCGTCGAGCTGCTCCAGCTGGCTGGAGCGTACCTGGGAGGTCCAGACGGCGTAGCTAGCGAGCTGGGCGGCGAGCACACCGACGATCATGATCAGCACGAAGCGACCGCGCAGCGTCCTGGGCAGGCCGCGGGCCAGGTACCGACGCCACCGCTGCCAGCGGGTATCCGTCACGTCAGCGCTTCGACCCGGGCGGTAAGTACATAGCCAGCCCCTCTCACAGTACGAATCAGTTGATGGTACTGGGCATCCTCACCAAGCCGCTGGCGCAAGCGGCAGACATGCACGTCGATGGAACGGTCCAGCGGCGGCGCCGGCCGGCCACGGGTCAGTTCGAACAGCGCGTCCCGGGAAAGTATCTGCTCGGGGTGTTCGAGAAACACCTGCAGCAGCTGGAAATCGGCGCCGGAGAGCGGGATACGCCGCTCCTCCTGATCGATCAGTTCTCGGGTCATTCGGTCCAGCTGCCAGCCACCGAAGCTGACCAGCCGCGCGCGTGCCGGGTCCTGGGGCTGCTGGTTGCCCCGTGCACGTCGCAGCACCGCCTTGATTCGCGCCAGCAGCTCCCGGGGATTGAACGGCTTGCCGAGATAGTCGTCCGCGCCGAGTTCGAGGCCAAGAATCCGATCGGTCTCGTCGGCGCTGGCGGTAAGCATGATGATGGGTACCTGGCTGTCTCGGCGCACGTCACGACAGATGGTGAAGCCATCATCGCCGGGCAGCATGATGTCGACGATCAGCAGGTCGGGTGTCTCCTGGATCAGCAGACGACGAAGCGCCTCGGCATCCTCGGCGACCAGGGCACGATAGCCGTGGCGTCCGAGATAGTCGGCCAGCAGCTCACGGATTTCAGGGTCGTCGTCGACCACGATCAGGGTGGCAGGTGTCGTCGTCATCGTCGTCCGATGGGAAGGGGCGGTGTCGTGGCTACGCCCGTGATTGTTGTCATTGTCGGGCTTCGATAATGGTCAAGTGCGGCGATCCCGACAAGTCATCTGAGACCAAGGTAGTAATCGACCACAGGTCTTATATTCCGAACCGCTCCCGCAGCAATGCGGCCACGCCCACCTCGGCGTGGTGGCCGATGCTGCGCGCGTGGGGAACACGCCCGGCGAGCTCGGGATGGGCGTTGGCCATCACATGTGCCTCGCCGGCCAGGGCCAGCATCTCGGTATCGTTGAGGTTGTCGCCGAAGGCCAGGCAGTGCCGCGACTCGACCCCCAACGACTCCAACAGGGCCTGCAGCGCGGTGCCCTTGTTCACCCCGCCGGCCATGATCTCCAGCGAATTGACGGTGGAATAGGTCACGTGCAGCCGCTCGCCGTGGCGTTCCCGCACCAGGGCTTCGAGCCCCGCCAGGCGCTCGGGCTTCCCGATGTAGAGGACCTTGCCCACCCCTTCCCCATCGAGTTCGTCGGGTTCGAAGATGCGGTAGCCGAAGCCGGTATGGGCGTGATAGGCCAGCAGCCTTGGCTCAGCCGCGTCGATCAGCCACTCCTCCTCCCGGTAGAGATTGAGCCGTACGCTGTCATGGCGCTCCATGGCGATCAACTCGAGAGCCAGTTCTGCTTCCAGGTGCCGGGCGGAGAGCAGCCGGTCATCGGGGCCGTGCAGGTAAGCGCCATTGGTGCTGATAACGTGGATCGGCACCCCGAGTCGCTCACGGAAGGCCAGCATGTCGCGGAAATGACGCCCAGAGGCGAAGGCCAGGTGGTGGCCCCTATCCGCCAGGACCCGCAGTGTCTCGATGGTGTGCGGATGGAGATCGTGGTTGGCATCCAGCAAGGTGCCGTCGAGGTCGGAGACGATGAGGTGGGGCGTCATAGTGAGTCCAGTATTCAAGGCGGCTATCAGCCTAGCAAATGCCACAGTCGTCGGCTTATTCTGGTCACAACCTGCTGTTTCCTCGTCGCTGGACATAGTGGCGTTTGGCGCCGGCCACGGGAGTCCGTATAGTGGCTCTCCTACCCCGCCACACGTTCGTGACCATGCTGCAGAACAATCCGCTGCTCGCTCAGCTCAAGCAACAGATTCGCAAGACCACGCCCCGTGCCGAGGGCGTGATCAAAGCCACCGACAAGGGCTTCGGTTTTCTAGAAACCGATGATGGCCAGTCCTATTTCGTGCCGCCGCCTGCCATGAAGCAGGTGCTGCATGGCGACCGCGTCCAGGCCACCATCCACGAAAATGGCGACAAGACCTCGGTCGAGCCCGACGCTCTGCTGGAACCCGGGCTGACACGTTTCATTGCCCGGGTGCAGAAGCGCGAAGGTCGCCTTGCGGTGGTCCCCGACCACCCCTCGATCAAGAACGTGCTCAAGTCGCGGATCAAGAACAGCCTCGACGAAGAGAGCATCGGCGACGGCGACTGGGTCGTGTCGCGGCTGGTGCGGCACCCGCTCAAGGAGAACGATCGCGGCTTCTTCGCCCAGATCGACGAGCTGGGGGCCAAGACCGACGACCCGGCCGTGCCGTGGCGCGTCACCCTGGCCAGACACGCTCTGGAGCAGGAGTGCCCCGACGCCGGCACCGAATGGCCGCTACTGGACGAGGGCCTGGATCGCCAGGACCTCACCGCCGAGCCGTTCTTCACCATCGATGGCGAGAAGACCCGCGACATGGACGATGCCCTGCGCATCGAGTCCCGCGAGGATGGCGGCTGGCGACTGACGGTGGCCATCGCCGACCCCACCGCCTACGTTCAGGAGGGGCATGCCGCCGACCTGGAGGCTCGCACGCGCGCCTTCACCGTCTACCTGCCGGGCCAGAACGTCACCATGCTGCCCGAGCAGCTGGCCGATGACCTCTGCTCGCTGTGGGAAGGCCAGGATCGTCCGGTGCTGGCCTGCTCCCTGGAAGTGGAAGCCGACGGCAGCCTCGGCGACTACCGCTTCTTTGCCGCCACCGCGCGCTCCCACGCCAAGCTGGCCTATGACCGAGTCTCCGACTGGATCGAGGGCCAGGGCGACTGGGCACCGGCGGATGAGATCGCCCCTCAGCTCAAGGCGCTGCGTGACATGACCGAGGCGCGCAGCGCCTGGCGCGCCGAGCACGCCCTGGTATTCAAGGATCGTCCGGACTATGTCTTCGAACTGGATCGGGCCGGCAACGTGCTCAACGTCCGCACCGAGCAGCGACGCATCGCCAACCGCATGATCGAGGAGTCGATGATCGCGGCGAACGCCTGCTGTGCCGACCTGCTCGCGGAGAAGGTGGGCCACGGCATCTTCAATGTCCACCGTGCCTTCGAGCCGGAGAAGGCCGAAGCCGCCCACGAGTTCCTCACCGCCCAGGAGATCGAGGTCGAACTCGAGGCCCTCTCCGAGCTACCCCGCTACAAGGAGCTCAAGCGTGCCTTGGAGAGCCGCGACGACGCCTGGCTGGATGCCCGCCTGCGCCGTTTTCAGGGCTTCACCAGCATGTCAGCTCGCCCAGGGCCGCATTTCGGGCTGGGCCTGGCCGCCTACGCCACCTGGACCTCGCCGATTCGCAAGTATGGCGACATGGTCAACCACCGCCTGATCAAGCGAGTGCTCAAGGGTGAGCAGGCGCCGGCGGAAGCCACCCTGGCACTGACAGAACAGCTGACCGAGCGTCGCCGCCTGAATCGCATGGCCGAGCGCGACGTCAAGGACTGGCTCTATGTGCGCTACCTGACATCGGCTGCCAAGGCCCAGGAAGCCTTCGAGGCGGAGATCATCGCGATCAACCGCGGCGGCATGCGCGTCCGGCTGACCGCCAACGGTGCGACCGCGTTCGTTCCTGCGCCGATGATCCACAGCGACCGCGACAAGGTGGTCATCGACGACAAGGAAGGCCGTATCCAGGTGGAAGGCGAAGAGCGCTACAAGCTCGGTGACGTCACCCGCGTGGAACTGGTCGAGGCCCGCGAGGAGACCCGCTCGCTGGTGGCACGACCTGCTACCTAGGAACAGTTCCTGCTGCAACACCCAAACGCCTCGACCAGTGTCGAGGCGTTTTCCTTGGTGACGATGTCACACGAGGCTGCCCTTCAGGGCGTGCTGCGACCTGACCGATCCGCGGACTTGGCATGGGAAAGAAAGAAACGCAGCATCTCCTTGGCCGCATCGGGCCCCTTGGAGTCCGTGTAGGAACCGCGAGCATCGCCACCCGACCAGGCATGGCCGGCACCGTGAATCACCCATTGCTCCAGGCACGACCGCCCATCCGCATCCTGGTGGCTGGTCTTCGTATAAGCGTAGCCATTGGGGACCTGTCCCTGCTCCACCGTCTTCCCTGCACTGCCCTCACGGCTGTTTGTCGACTCGCCAGCCGCACGCGAGGCGGCGTACTGAGCGGCAACGCGATCCGCATTGCTGGGATGCACCGTGGTGTCGCGATCACCGTGGAAGACGATGGCAGGCACCCGCGACTCCCACGTAGACACTCGTGTCGACGAGGCCAGTGGACCTGTGCCTCCCTGCATTGCCCCCAATGCATCGGGGAGACTCTGGGCCACGCCGTGAGGAAGCCCCGAGTGCATGCCCACCGCCGCATAGAGATCCGGATAGGTCATCGCCATTGTCGTGGCCATGGCGCCACCGGCCGACAGTCCAGCGACATAGGTCCGGCTAGCATCGAGTCCGTACGTGTCGATAACCTGGCGGGTCATGCCGGCAAGGATCGACGGCTCACCTCCATCGCGCTGCTGGTCTTCGACCTTGAACCAGTTCCAGCACTTGTTACTGTTGGCGGTCATCGGCTGGGCCGGATAGAGCACGCAGAAAAGTTGCTCTTCGGCCAGCCGGTTCATGTTGGTCCCGGCGGCGAAGTCATCGGGGTTCTGCGTGCAGCCATGCAGCATGACCACCAGCGGTAGTGCCTGACCATGATAGCCGCTGGGTAGATACAGCTTGTAATCGCGCGAGCCGGCATGGTTGGTAAAGCAGCCAGCGGTGAACGCGCCAGGCAGTGCTGTCTCGCTGGAGCCCCGCCCCTGCTCGGGCTGGGCCATGGAATCACGCAACTGGCGCCACTTCTCGCGCCAGGCAGAAGGCAGCCCGATTTCACCGCCCGGTATCGTCCCAGAGGCAGCCTGGCGGGTATGGCCAAACGCCGAGGATGGCGCCCCTCCCCCAGTCGCTGCACCTGTCCGGGACGAACCCGACTCCGCAGACGCTGGCTTCGACACCGACACCTCCTCGTCGATGACCTGGCAGGTCCCCTCATAGACGTTACGCGCAGAGCCGCAGGTATCCCGCGCTTCTTCGTCCCCCGTTCCGCTCTTCCCACCGGGCATCGCGCCCTGGAGCATGGCCATGGCCTCATGCAGCTTCCCGGCGCGGGTGAGCCGCGTCGCTTCTTCCATTCGTCGCGCGTCGATCATCGTCAATGACCCTATTCAGTGATTCAGTGGATTCGATCCGCCAGGGCCGCCTTGACCGCCTTGCTGGCATGCAGGGCGCCCAGGACGACCACCGACTCGATGGTGGCACGGGCCAGTTCCGGCGATACGTCGTCCGCAATGCTGGCCATGCCCAGGACCTGAATCTGCAGTGTTTCTCCCGCCGACTGCAGCGCTTCCAGATCTGCGCGGCTGTAATGCTCGAGTCCCAGCACGAAGGCCTTGCGAGACACGGTCTCCCTGACCACCTCGGCATGGTTCGACAGCTGGTTACGGATGGCCGTGCGGATCAGATCGGTGCGATTGGAATAGAACCCCTCCTGGACCAGCAGGTCGATCTGCCCCAGGTCGACCACCCCCAGGTTAATGGTGATCTTCTCGCTGGAGTCGCCGGACTTGCGCCGTAGCTCATGCACGCTCATATGTTTTACCTCATTAACCAAGGGGTGGAGCACTCAGCGAAACCATCCAAATGGAATCCATATGAACTCCATATACCATCCATATGGATGGTAACTGAATTCCAGCTGAATGGATAGTCAACATGCATGGAAAAGCCGACTCCCCTGATGTCGAGCCAGCAACCCATGGAAACGCCAGACCCGTTAGCATGGCGGTGCCCCGCTGAGCCCCTTGCCAGTACCTTGTCGAAGCGGAGATGGAGAAATGAGGAACCGCGTGTACTCAGGGTTTAAGGTAAGGCAATGAAAAAGCATGACAATGGGGGCTGAGCCCACCCGATCAGGGAAGCCAACGCGATGGCAGTACACCTCGGACTGCGTGGGAAGTCGGTCGCAACCTTGCTGCTGGCGTGCCTGCTGGCATTGATCCCAGCCCTGTTCATCGGTTGGAAGACCGTCGATGAGGTACGCCGCCACTTCGCCACGGCCTATGCCGAGCAGTACACACTGCTGCAGATGCATCGCATCTCTGCCCCCGTATCCCGCGAACTGGCGCTGTCACGACGTTTCGCCAACTCGGTGGTCACCCGCGAGTGGCTACGCCAACCGGATGATCTCGAGCGCCGGGCACGCTTTCTCGCTGAGGCCGAAGGCTTCCGCCAACAGTTCGGCAGCAACGCCTATTTCATCATCGATCACGCCACTCACGACTACTACTTCGCCGACCGACGCGACGCCGAGCCGCTTCCCCGCTATCGTCTTTCCAGGGATGAGACCGAGGACGCCTGGTATTTCGCCACCATGACCAGTACGTCCACCTACGATATCGATATCAGCGTCGATCATGTCCTGCAGCGCAGCATGCTGAGGGTCAACGTCAAGGTGCGCGACAACGGGGAACTGCTTGGCCTGGCCGGTGGCGCCCTCGACCTGGACGACTTCCTGGCACACTTCATCCGGGCCAGCGCCCCCGGGGTCACGCCAATGATTGTCGACCCCCGAGGCATGATTCAAGCCCACCCCGACCAAGCCCGCGTGGCGCTCGGCGCGGGTGGCAACCCATTCGATACCGACAATGAGCAGCATATCCAGTCCATGGTAGAAAACGCCGATCAGCGCGACGATCTCAGGCGGGCGATGCAGGGAGCGATACGTCGTCCCGGCGATATCCGGTCCCTGCACGTCGAGATCGGTGGCGCACCGAGACTGCTCTCGGTGGGCTACATCCCGGAGCTGCAGTGGCTACTGGTCACGTCACTGGACATGCAGGCCGCCAGCATCCTCGAAGGGCGCTGGTTCTGGCCCCTGGTAGGGGGCCTGCTACTGATACTTGCCATCCTGACAGCGGCCTTTGCCTATGCCACACACTGCCTGATCCTGTCGCCGCTCCACCGATTGACCCTGTCGGCTCGCGCCATCGCCAACGGCGACTATCGCCCGCGACTCCCCACCGAACGTCGCGACGAGATCGGCGAGCTCTCCCAGGCCTTCTCGCACATGGGGCACCAGGTAGAGGATCATACGCGCAACCTCGAATCCCAGGTACGCCAGCGCACGCAAGAGCTGGAAACCGCAAATGCGGCCATGGCGGCCGCCCACAAGAAGCTTGGCGATTCCATCCAGTACGCCAGTATCATTCAGCGCGCCATCCTGCCCGACACCCAGCTCAGCGAACATCTTGCCTCTTGTCACGCCGTACTGTGGAAACCACGCGACACCGTGGGCGGTGATTTCTACGTCTTCCGCGCCACGCCTAAGGGCTATCTGATCGGTATCGTAGACTGCGCCGGCCACGGCGTGCCCGGCGCCATGATGACCATGCTGGCACGCGCCATCATCGACCACGCCATTGCCCAGGAAGGGGCCGACGACCCGGCTACCGTGCTCAATGAGATCGATCGCCAGACACGCCTGCTGCTGCCTGAAGCGCAATTGCCCTCCTCCATCGCCACCAACATGGATATCGGCCTGGCCTGGGTCGACCCGACCCGGCAACGCTTGACCTATGCCGGAGCCAAGCTCGATCTCTACGCCAGCGACGGCGACAGGCTCGAGCGCATCAAGGGCCACAAACGAGCACTGGGGCATCGTCGCCCGGCCCTCTACAGCAACCAGTACATTCCGATGCATTCGGGATGGCGCTATTATCTGTGCAGCGATGGGCTGCTCGATCAAGCAGGAGGCCGCCATGGCTTCGGCTTCGGTAACAGCCGCTTCGAGGAACTCCTGCGAGCCCATGCCTTGGCATCACTCGATGACCAGTTGGCGGCTTTCGAACAGGCCCTGGACGACTATCGAGGCCCTCACAGCCAACGAGACGATATCACCTTGCTGATATTCTGCGCGCCACTGGAAGCCCCTGAGCCCGCTTCATCACGCCCCCCTGATCCTGGGTAGGGGAGGCATTGCAAGCCAAGGAATTGCCATGGATTTACTGAGCATGAGGGAGAGCTATCAGCATGATCGCATCATGCTGTGCTTCAATGGCCCCATATCACGTAGCCTGATCGAAGAGATCGGCAAGGCACTGCGCAACTATCTCGACACCCAGCAAGCTGCCCCCTCTGCGGCCATGGACGTCTTCTCCGTCTACATTGAGATGACCCAGAACATCCGTCACTATGCCCGTCGCCAGGGCTATGACGAGGAACTGGGCGCAGCTACGGTGGCAGTCGCACACAGCGGCCAAGGACACTACCAGGTAAGTGCCGGCAACCTGGTCGAGCGGGCCGACGGTGAGCACCTGGTTGCCACGATCGAGGCACTCGCCCTGCTGGACAAGCAAGCGCTCAAGCAGGCCTACAAGCAGCAGCTGCGCCGCCCCAGGAATGCCGAAGTCCATGGAGGCGCCGGCCTCGGCCTGCTCGACATGGCCCGGAAGTCCAGCCGTCCCCTGCAAGCCGCGTTACAGCCGCTGCCGAATCAACGCAGCTTCTTCAGCCTGACAGCCACGATTTGACTCTTGCCATGACAACCACGATTTCCGATCTCGACATTCCCGGCAGCCTGTCAACGCCAGCTATTCGCAGCGATTGGCAAGCCGGGCGCCTGACGATGCAAGGCGACTCCTATCCGGAGAATTCCTACGAACTCTTCGACCAGGTGATTTTATGGGTTCGTCACTTCCTCACCCATGAGCAGCGCCCCCTTCATCTGGAGCTGGCACTGGTCTACCTCAATACCAGCTCGGTAAAGGCGATGATGGATATCTTCGACCTGCTCGAGGAAGCTTTCGAAACCGGCCGCGAGGTCTCGGTCACCTGGCACTACGATGCGCGCAACGAGCGTATCGCTGAGCTGGCCGATGAGTTTCGCGAAGATTGCAGCTATCCCTTCGCCATCACACCTGTAAGGGGGGAGCCATGAAAGACAAGGAGGACAAAGCGTTTTTGGCACAGGTTGCCGCCCTGATCGACGCAAGCGAACATGCCGGACACCCGCTCCATGACGCCCTGCAGCGCCTATATCAACGCCATTGCGAGCAACAAGTGCAGATACAGCGTCTGATCGACATCTCCGACCGCTATCAGTCGCTGGCCATGGAGGCTCGCCAGGTCACCGAGCAACGCTACCAACGCACCCTGCGCCGCCAGCAAAAGCTATCGCGCATCTCAGATGGCTTTCAAGCGCTCATACAGGAGCGCAATCAGGCCTTGCACCAAGCCTCGACCCACGACCCGCTGACCGGCCTCCCCAATCGCCGATTGATCCTCGAACGCCTGGAGGCGTTTGTCAGGGAGCGTCGCCGTTTCACTCTGACACTGCTGGATATCGACCACTTCAAGCGCATCAATGATTGCCACGGCCATGATGTCGGGGACCAGCTTCTAATGGCCATCTCTCATGCATTGAGCGAAGCCCTGCGCGACTACGACGTGTGCGCCCGCTGGGGAGGAGAAGAGTTCCTGCTCCTGCTGGCCGATACCGACCGCAACGAAGCCAGCACCATTGTGGAGCGGCTGCGCTCACATCTTGCTGAGGTAACGATACGTGCCGCCGACGAGAAGATCTCGGTCACGGTAAGTGCCGGATTATGCCAACACCGGCCCGGCGAGCCACATCAAACCACCCTCAAGCGTGCCGACAAGGCACTGCTCAAGGCCAAGCAGGCGGGCCGCGACCGAAGCCTCAGCGACGCTTTCTAGGCTCCCCTCCCGCTGTCAGCGACCTGTTTTCCGGGCCGCCAGATCACGTTTTTTCTCAGCCCAATCAATGCCTGGCCCACGCATGCCATGGCCTCCGGCATAGGGAGAGGGCTCCGCCGGCCTCCAACCTTGGAGTAGCGAAGCGTCCAGGCGGAACACTTCCACGCCGATGGGGTGACAGGTCTCCAGTGGATCACGGGCATTGGGGCCCCATAGGTCCACTGAGAGATCGCCACCGGGGCAGCAGGAGAGCGCACAGAGCAGGTCGATCTCGGCGAACAGCTCGAGGTAGTCGCCCTCCTGCGCGGGACACGCCTTCATGAAGTACTGGTCGTCATCGTTCAGCCCGGTGCATTGGAAGACGTTGAGTACGTCGTGAACGTCGAATTCGGTCAGGCCGAAAGGCGCCACGGCGCGCACCAGATTGGAGTGGCAATGGTGGTCGAAATCCTCGCCAGTCAGCAGCCGGTTGACGTAGGGATCACAGCGGGTGCCTAGCAGGTCGTGGATACGCCCGCCCTCCTCGTCCACGCCGCTGCCATCGACGCCGTAGCCGGCCAGGGTGTCATCGATGATGGTCGCCATGGGGCGCAGGTAGGGCAGCGTCGACCAGAGCCGGTCGAATGTCGAGACATGGGCGCGCTGAAGCTGCCGGGTACGTGATGCCCAGAAACGCTCCCGGGGATTGTGCAGGCTCCATAGGTTGAAGTCGCCGACCTGAGGGCCATCCTGGGTCGAGAGCCGTATCACGTGCCCCGCCGGCACCGTCCAGGCCAAGCCATCGCGGATTGGCACGGTAAGCTGTTCGATCCGCTCGCGGCCAGCGGGATCGGTCAGGCGGGCATAGAAGTCACGATCGACATCGAGAATCGAGCCGCGGGTCGCCTGGTAGGCGGCGGGTACCTTGGCCATGCAGGCCTCCTGTCGAGTTGTTGCTACGTGCAATGCAGCACACGTCATGAAAACCACCCTAGGGCTTAACCGCCCGGGGTCTGGCACTGCTGCTGTGCCTGGGCGAATTCCATGCCTATCATGCTGCGACCTTGCTGTAACCCTTCCAGATACACTTCCAACGGGATGGGACGGCAGATGCCATAGCCTTGGAAACAGTGGACACCAAGCTGCGACAACACCTCCATCTGATCAGAGGTTTCAATAAATTCGGCGACCACTCTCGCCCCAAGGTAATCGGCGATAGCGCACGTGGAACGCACGATTTCCCGATCGATACCCCGCTGCACGATACCCTTGGTGAATCGGCCGTCTATCTTCAATTTCTGGACAGGAAAATCCTGAAGATAAGAAAAGCTGGCATGCCCCGTACCGAAATCATCTATGGCCAGGCAGATTCCCAGCGTGTGAAGCTGCCTGACATTCTCGCGCGCCACCTGAACATCGTGAATCACCATGGACTCTGTGATTTCAAGGCAGAGGCGATCCGAAGGCCAACCGTAGCGGGCCAGACACTCACTCAGCAAACTAACCAGATCGGCGCCGGCCAGGGTGTCCCCGGAAATATTGATGGCCACCTCATCAAGCCTTTCACCACCCGGGTGCATGCTGAGTATCGACAGCACCTTTGACAGCACCCAGGCATCTAGGCGAGGCATCAAACCAAAACGCTCGGCGATAGGTAGAAAGTCCCCCGCTCCAAGCAGTCGTCCATCGGCATGGCGCCAACGCAGCAGTATTTCAGCACGAATCACTTCTGGCTGCCGGAGATCGAGGATTGGCTGTGCGAAGATTTCAAAGCTTCCACTGTGCGTCTCACCGGCCAAGGCATCGCGGAGATAGCCGACCAGGTACAGGGCATCCCGATGGGCTTCGATCAGTTGTTCCGGCTCACCATGATGGTGATAAAAGTGCTCTCCCTTCCGAGTTGCCGCCCTGGCGCTAGCCATCAACAAGATTGAAGTCAGGTGTCGGGCATCGTGGCTCTCGATACTCTCCACAAGGACTACTCGCAGCTCGAGCCGTGCCACACTAAGCCCCCCATCCTGATCCGCACTGTGCAAGGCGTCGCGCAGGTCATGGGCGACCGTCGCAGGAGCCGCGTTCATAGGCACCAGCAGGGCAAACAGACCGGGCTGCAGACGCGCTGATGCCACACATCCTGTGGGTACCGTTTCCCGCAATGTCTCGGCAATGCAACACTCGAGGGCATGCACCTCATCCAGCCCTATGAGCGTGGCGAGATCATCTATGTCCGGCACCTGAATGCCGATCAACGCATGAGGTTCATCGACCTTCCGTCCCGCCAATGACTCCGTCATGCCGAGATCATTGTTGAGTCCTGTCAGGCCATCCTGGCGACTGGCCTGCTGCAGGCGCCGATTGGCCCGGTGATAGGAGTGAACGGCCTCGATAGAAAGAAATCCAACCAGCGCGGCCGTGAACAGGATCATCTGACCCTGCAGCATGGCAGTTTCATCCAATACGCCTGCTGCATCTGTGTACAGGTTGAGGTTCACTAACGTCCAGGCCAGCATGAACAATGGTGCCACCAGGCGAGGCAACCCTACCGGCAACAGATAGACGGCCAGGATCGGCATCACCAGCGCCAAGTAGGGAAGCCAACTGGAGAGTACCCATGGCATGTTTTCCATAGCCGAGATCAACACAAGCACTGCAATTGCCAAAGCAGACCAGGCCAACATCATCGGCAATTGACGTGACTTCACTTCGGGCAGCGCCCAGGTCTGAACCCCATGACGAAGCCACTGCCTCGCCAAAGGAGTGAAGAGCAATACCGACGTCGCCTCGGAAAGCCACAGGCCAATAATCAGTTCCGGCGCTGGTCGGCCATTGGAAAACTGCCAGACCCCAACGAAGGTAAAGAGCGTAGCGCTCATTAAGGCAATGATGGGCACGCGCAACAGGCGCCGAGCCCGATCACGCTCGACATACCGTCCTAACAAACTGGAAAATACCACCACAAAAAACATCAACAACACGAAGGCAGCGGTACCTACGAGTACTTCAAGATGGGTATCGCCGCGTGCCAGATTCCAGGTCAGGGCTGCCATGGTAAAATAAGGGACTGGCTTGACCCCAATAGCCAGAACTGTTCCATAGGCCAGTGAATTGGCCACCCACAGCGGAGAAATCGGCAAATTATCCGACATCGACGGGAGCAGCCCGCTGACCAGGAGCGCAGCCAGCCACCAGCCCACGAAGGCCATCAACCCCCGCTGGCAGTCCAGCTTCCAGCCAGGTGTTGCGGCCTTGAGGCTCTTGGGCGGACCATGGTGATTCGTCATCTGCGACTCACTCCTTGAAGACGCACCCCGTACAGAACGAGGAGCTTATCCGCCCAATGAACTCTACGCTCACCCTCCACTGGTAACCAGTTCATCTGGACGACTTGTCTCAACGCAAGCTCTGACGCCAGACTCCTTCAATCGGGTAGGGGCCGGGGTCACCCCCGGCGCCCTCCCACACCACCGTACGTACGGTTCCGTATACGGCGGTTCATGAAGAACGACTAAGTCCCTCTTACCGTTTCGAGTACCGAGATCAGACCCAGCCGGTCGAACCCCTTCCGCGGTAGGGCCTGGTTCATGTGCGAGGCGCCGGCATTCCACCAGGGACCTCGCCCATTCCCCGCTGACTTCCAGGCACGCTGCTCGTCCAGACCCAGCGCCAGAAGCTTGCGGCGTCGGGTNCGGCTGTATCAGCCCGAGCCATGAGGAACAAGGGCCCCTCACCTATCTATAAGGGGTACCGAGCACGCGTGCTCGGTACCCCTTATAGATAGGTGAGGGCACCTTGTTCCTCATGGCTCGGGCTGATACAGCCGTTACCACACCTTAGGAGGATTGAAATGGCCAAACGACGTAAAACCACTGAGCAGCAGTTGGCTGATGTAGAGTATCGTCGGAACCTATTACGCAACCGGGTTCGAAAAGAGGAAGCTCGTCGTCAGATGCTGGTCGGCATTATGGTGCTGAATCGGGCCAGGGGAAGCGGCCGGGAAATGTACAGGCTGCTGCAGGAACTGGATCGCTGGCTACCTAACAGTCATCGGGATCGCAAACTGTTTCGCGATCTGGACTCATTTTTTAGGCTCTGCGGGGCCAGGCCGTACTCTGCCGAGAGAGACCAGGGCTGGGCTTTCAACAGGCGGCTGGTACCTGCCGAACCGTTAATTGACCGCTACGGCAACCCGATAGCCAGACAAGCCCCCCCCTAGGGAAACGCTGCATAAATCCCGGCGCAGCTGCCTGGCAGCCCACCGGGGGGTAGAATCTGACCTTCCTGCCACTGTCTGATAGAGCCACCCGATGAAGCAGATCTCGTTCGCCCAGGCTGAGCACCAGAGCAAGAAGAAGGTCACCCGCCGAGAGCGATTCCTGGCCCAGATGGATGCCCTGGTGCCATGGCAACGACTGATAGACGCGCTGTCGCTGTCCTACTTCCCTAACGCGGTGGGCAAGCGGGGCCGTCCGCCCATTGGCCTGGAGCGCATGCTGCGGATCTATTTCCTTCAGCAATGGTATGCACTCGCCGACGAGGCGCTGGAAGATGCCATCTACGACAGCCAGGCTATGCGCGACTTCGTCGGTATCGACCTGGCCATCGAAAGCTTGCCGGACGCCACCACGCTGCTGCGTTTCCGCCATCTGCTGGAAAAGCATGCGCTGACCCAGCGGATCTTCGAGGAGATCAACGCCAGCCTGGCCGAGCAGGGCCTATTCATGCGCGAGGGTACCATCGTTGACGCCACCATCGTGGCCGCGGCCCCTTCCACCAAGATCCAAGCAAAGCAACGCGATCCGGAGATGAAGCAGACCAGGAAGGGCAACCAGTGGCATTTCGGGATGAAGGCCCATATCGGCGTCGATGCGGTCACTGGACTGACCCACAGTGTCGCTGCCACCTCGGCCAACGTGGCCGATGTCACCATGGCAGACCATCTGGTCCGGGATGACGACAAGCGGGTATACGGCGACGCGGGTTACCTCGGCATGTGGAAGTACCTAGGCGAAGATAAAGATGACCCGGACTCCCGGTGCTGTGTCGCCGCAAAGCGCGGCGCCATCAAGCAGATGGAAGCCAGTCCCATGAAAACGCTGCTGCTGGCATTCGAGAAGGCCAAGGCCAGCATCCGCGCCAAAGTGGAGCACCCGTTTCATGTCATCAAGAACCTCTTCGGCTACCGGAAGGTTCGCTACAAGGGGCTGGCCAAGAACCAGGCGCAGTTGTTCACCCTGTTTGCCCTCGGCAATCTGGTGCTGGCGGGACGGTGCCGGGGCCATGCTGATGGGGCCAATGTGTCTTGAATCTGGCCTGGCAACCGGATATCCCGGCTGCCAGGTGAAACAGGCCACTTGAGGTGGTCATGTAATGACCACTGAGACGATGATCTGGCCATGCTGAAGTCTTCAGTAGGCCAGAACCGAATTGTTCAGTGGTTCCCTAAGGGAAGTTATGGTGCTATCTACTCGCTACTCGGAAGCCCAGCCTGATTGCGCCAAGCACAGCTTCCCACACCAGCAGTTGCAGCCAGTTCCACCCAGTCGCAGCCAGTTGCAGCTAAGCGCTGAAATCCGGCCAACCTTCGCTGACGTTGACAGGCCATCTCTCGGGAGGGAGACGTGGTCACCCTGCGTCCTGTGCGTCCCTCCTGGACGACCTTCCTGGAGCTCCCGAAGGCAGAGGATAAGTATCTTCAGGAGCGCTCCGTCGTCATAGAAGACGCCTACCCTCCGTCGTCCTGACGGTGCATGTCCGGTACTTGATAGCGCGTGCTGCGGCCTCCTCCAGGTAGTTTCACCAAGCACCCCTTCTCGACCAGTCCGACGAGGTGGCGGGTGGCCGTTGCCTTACTCACCTTGGCGACTTTCTGGTACTGCGATGCACTGATGCCGTGCGCAAACCCTCTCTCGCCTCCATCCAGCAGGCGGTTCAGCACCTTCACCTGCTCGGGGAGCAGGCCGGCCGACCTGAAGCGCTGCCAGAAGCGGGCCTTGGCCAGCGTCCGCTCGACCTGCGCCAAGACATCCAGCAAGGTGGTATCCAGCGTCTCCAGATACCAGACAAGCCAAGCCGTCAGGTCTGGCGTGCCACGCTGGCTCGCTTCAAGGCAGCGATAGTAGTCGGCGCGGCGCTCCAGGATGCCGGCCGACATGGCATACAGCCGAATGCTCTGCTGGTCTGCCTGCGCCAAGGCACGATCGGCAATGGCTCGGGCAATCCGGCCGTTGCCGTCTTCAAACGGATGCAGCGTCACGAACCAGAAGTGTGCCAGGCCGGCCCGGACCAGGGGATCCAGTGCCGAGTCATGACGGCTGGATTCAAACCATACGAGGAACTGGTCAACCTCGTGTTCCAACCCCTCTCGCGGCGGCGCCTCGAAATGTACCTTGGGACGATCCAGGCGACCCGACACCACCTGCATTGGCTCCACCCCGCGCCATTGCCCTGGCCGCAGCGTTGTCAGCGCGGCGTCAGCCTCTGGGAACAACCAGCGATGCCACTGAAACAGCCTCTGGTCGTCCAGGGGCGTGTCAGGCTTGAAGGTGGCATCCAGCATCAACTCCGCCAGGCCTTCAGAGCGTGGTGAGGTAGCGCCCTCCGGCTCCTCCACGGCAAGGCGCCGGGCCAAGGAGGAGCGAACTGACGCCACATTCAGACGCTCTCCCTCGATGGCCGAGGAGGTGACGATATTCTGCAATAGCGTATCCAGGGCGGCTCTCGCCTCAGCGTCCTGGTCATCCGCGGATATCAGGGCCCCCGATCGTCCCAGCAAGATGCCGAGATCCCGCCAGCATGCCTGGACCCGTGGCTGAACGTCGGCCACTTGCCAGGTGAAGTTCGGCCAGCCGGGATGCTGCCAGATCCATGTTGAGGCGTGATCGGTCATGACAGAGCTCCAAGACGGGGAAGAGCCGAATGGCAACGATATTCGGCTCACAATATGAGCCGAATAGTGACCGGTTACGGCTCAGCTGGCAAGCATGAGGGCCGTACGGCCGCGGCTCTCCGTCTTTTCGTGTCATCGTGCCACTCCATCGAAAACAAACCTTGGTTTTCTTTACATGGTGATCCAAGCCGTAGGCTCTGCCAAGGACTGGCCCCTCCCACACAGACCCGTAGTGGTAGCATGTCAGCAACGTGAACAGGCAGGGGCTAGAAGATGAACGCCAAGGACAAAGAGCTGAGCCGACTGGAAGCATTGATTGCTCAGTACGACCAACACCAAGCGCTACGCGGCGAGCTAATTTTTGGTGCCATCAATGACGATGGACGCCTCGATGTCGCCACGCCGTTCTTCGAAGACGCGGACTATGAAGCGCTCAAGGCTAACGGCCTGCGTGACGCGCTGATCGGCCTGTTGGATGACATGATGGTTGAGCGCTCGGCCTATGGTGCCGAGCAGGCCCATGACGGCATCCTGCGTCTGGGGAGCGGTAAGGTAGTGCTGGAGTGGCTGCCTGAAGGCGCTTCTCGCGATGCGGCCGATGCGCGCCGGGATGACTGGGACCTGATCCCATGGCTGATCGAGCGATTGGGCCTTGTGCAGCACGAGGCTATCGAGCGGAAGAAGGCCCAAGCTGCTAAGAAGCACAAAGATGATACGTCGCAATGGAAGCGCGAGATTTGGCTGAGCCCCGACAAGAACAGGGCCATCAAGACCGCTCTGACTGAAGAAGGTCAGCGCCTCGGGTTTCAGGTGCTACCGGCTGGTAGCCGAGGAGAATGGCTCTATGACTTGGTGTGGCGTCGCCTGGATGCCAATCGAAACCTGGTCGGAATGCCGCTGGCGGTGGAGATCGAGATGTCCGACAACCGTCTCTGGGGCATCCGCTACGACTTCAACAAGCTCCTCCAGGCCCAGGCTGACCACAAGCTGATGGTCTTCCAGGTACAGACCCAGGAAGAGGTCGAGGCTGTCTTCGAGCGGCTGAAAGAGTCCATCGATGTCTACCCGCATGGGTCGCCCTGCCGATACCTCCTGTGCGGATGGAGCACTCAGCAGAACGCCTTCCACTTCGAAGAGAGCCGTGCTCAGTCAGCTCTAACGTGAAATCAAAACGTACGTTTTCTTTGCATAGAAAAATTTACGCAATTTCTTTACGCGAAACCGACCCTCCATGGCCTCCTGGAGGGGCGGTCAGCATGCGTAAAGAAAACGACCACATTGCATACAGCAGCTATCGGCCAGAAGCGGACGATCAGAGAGTACTCTTCCTGGGCAAGATCACTGGGGGGGCTTTGCAACTTTAAGGTTACAACACGATCAGAGGCACCATATGTTTCAAGTCAGAAAGCCTGATCGATCCCGCCTCCTCTCGTACAGAAGGTGGTGAAGGCTCGGATTGCGGAGAACGCCTCCTAATGAATAAGGGTAGATTGTGTGAGCGAAGCAAACCACAATCTACCCTTATTCATTAGATGTCATTAGAGGATCTGATTAATCTGACATCTTTTAGGAACCTGTCCGCATCTTTGAAACTAATTCGCCTTTTCTTCGATCCATGCACAGCTATGTTTCGCAAGGAATTCAATTTTTTCCTATCAATTAGCGCGCCGGCATCACGAGGAACAATCCCTCCTGTAGCATGTAAACGATCTAGCAGCTCCGACAAAGAGTATCTATTGATTCCTCTCTTTTTAAAATACTGTGCCGTAAGTCTTTTATAAGCTAATATTTCAAGAATTTCGCGAAGAGCTCTAGATGCAGCCATTACGCTTAAATCATACTTCCCCTTTTCAATTAACCCTTGTGCCTCGGCGATTAAAGAATCCACTGTTGTCGCAAGTGGTACAATTTTTTGAGATATTATTTTGCAAATATATTCTATGCCATCCCGTGTGTTTAGTGCCACTATATCGGCAAGAGTTGGGGAGAGAGCTAAAACATCGTCAATGGTCACCTGGTGCCAAATGGGAATAATCTTGTTTTTTCCCTCGACATTCACAGCATTTAAACCTCTTAACTCTTTCTTTGGCCATTTTTTGTTTATAAATTCTGGACTTATGACGACTACACCGTAGCGACTATTGGCAAGGCCATAGTCTATTTTTTCAGATAAGCTATCAGATACACTTAAGGAAAATTCATCGTACCAAACGACTAGGTTAGCAACTTCGTCAAGGCAAGTTGCAAGCGGCCTAGCCACATCGTCTTTGTCCTCGCTGGCGTGGCTTATAAAAACATCATATTTAATCATGTCGGGGCCCGGGTGATTGATTATCCACTTGTGGAATAAATCTGGTCGATTGGCTTGCCAGTCTTTCATCGCAGTTATAGATGGCTGGTGATGCAGTGCCTTCTGCGGGATGTGGTGATTATATAGTCCACAATAGCACTTCAGGGTCTTCTCAAAGTCTTCACCGGAAGCATAGTGTTGGGTCGCCAGCTGTCTCAACAGCTCCATCAGCATAGCCTGACCTTCCCCATTCGGCCAGAAGCGAAAAATTAGATCATGCTGATTTTGCGCTGGCGCATATAGACATGGAAAATCCGACTCCCATTTCTGGCATTCAGCCTTCCATGAACACACCTGATACGCTTTTTAGCGCAAGCTTTAAAGAGAACTAATCCTCACAGAATCCATTAATTTTCCTGAATATCAAGTCTGCAAGCTTCTCAGGGGGCGTTTTTTCCACATATCCAAGTGTCGGCCTAATCCCTGGAATCTCGATCTCATCAAGTTTGACAGGTAGTATGTACTCGTTTTGCTCTTCAAATGCTCGCGCTTGAGCACTCTCGCGCTCATGGTTCGTCCACAACTTCTTGGCATAGTGCTGAGAAAGAAAGACAACACAATACTGAGCTTGTTTACGATAAACGTCATCAAGGTGTGCATACAAATCCTTACCCCATAGTGACGCTGTTTCATACTCATCATAGAACACGCGCACCCTTTTCTGCCGGAGGATACGGGCTACCTCCGAGACGTAATCACGATCCTCACCAGCGAAGGACAGCGCGACCTGGTACTTTCTATACGGAGTATTTCGCACCCCCTCAACACGCTCATGGTTCTTGAAGCATTTCACCTTATCGAAAGGCACGTAAAAATACGTATCCCCCATGTCCGATTTCACTTTAATCCGGTAACGCTCATTCTGTTGACATCCGATTTCAAGTTCACCGACTCGCTCTTCGCTTTGGTGGGAAATTAATATATATTCCTCACAGACTCCACGGATCCATGCATCATCTGTTGTCACGTATGAGCATAAATTCAGTGCGACTCCACTGCCATCCTTTCTTGACTCCCTATCACGATTGAGCTCACCCTCAATACGATTTAATACAGGAACCAGCTCTTTAAAGAAACCAGACTGGATTGAATCAATAAACTCCGCCAACAACTTATCATTATTATCAAAGAACGTGTTTATATCAACTGAGACGTTACGGAAGGTTCCAGGACCGACGAAACACCCGCAAGGGAAGGATCGGAAATCATCGTCTTCAGTCCAAAACACAAGTTCGTATTCCCAAAATTGCCCCTTAGCCTCGGGCATTTTCCGCATGAACGAGAACCGTGAATAGAGAGCATTTTCGGTAACACTGGAGAGGATGTCTTCAACTTCCTCCCGTAGTTCGCGCAAAATCGCGATGTCGATCACACTAACCTCCACAAGGTATTGCGGCCTAATACCTATGAGAGTATCTGCCGCCATTATCTGACTGGCCGCTTTGTGTCGCCAGCGGAAGACACATTATATATCAGAGTAGACTGGCACTCCACAAGCGACCAAGAGCGGCCATGTAATGATCCTCAGGTAACGAAAATGTCCAACTGAGAAATTGCACAACGTCGGCTATAACGCTTTATTGTAATCCCTTCTCATACATTCTCTGTCGGCTCGCAAAGTTTATTCATTCAACCAACTATCAAGACAGGCGCCACATGCTAGTGCCCGAGCAAGGTCCGCATCCTTGTCTGTAATGCCTGAGTGAGCGAGGCACGTCCTTCAGAATTATTAAGATATTTCACATAGCGGAGATGCCGAAGATCAAATGGAATGTCATGTTCATTTTGTGTGATTAGGATGGCATCACGACCGAGCGTGTGCGCAATTCCAGCCTCGTAGAATACGTTCGCATTTCTACCCGTGCAATCGAAGATAACTATGCGGGAGCGGTCGATGAGAGAAACCACATCTTGGATGATCGCGGCATTCTCCCAAATGTTATCAGCCCGTCTGCAACGTAGACCTACATCACCCGTAGCTTCTCGGATACTGTCATAGACCGCATCGAATGCTGCATCAAATGGCATCATCGCCGAGGCAAGATTAGGCTCAATATTCTCGTGTTCCGTAATTTGAAAAACTGTCGGTCGTTGGCGACGAGGCCGAACATTGCGGAGCAAGAAACGGTAAAGGTCAACATCCTTAACAGCCCAGTGGTTTCTTGAAAACTCAAACTCATGCGGCATACTCAATTCAATACGATTCGTATAGAGAAATTCATTATTAAGGCTAGGGACCTCGCTATCAAAGCCAATCTCCAACGATAAGTCTCTTCCAACAACTCGCGCTCTAATTATTTTCCCTACATAAACCAGCTCATCCTCAGTTCCTTCCTCGCAAAAAATGCACGGCAAGGATGTTAAACTGTCCAGCAAGAGATTGCCGCTACTGTCACGAAACTGGGTAGATAACTGGTCTTCTGTATACTCAAAAATTCTTCCGACCGGAACATTAACTCTTCCAGACGTCCAGTCAACATTAAACATCAGCAAATTAAACATGCAAACCTACCAATTAACATTCTGGATATTTTTGATATTCTGAAACATCAATCATGCTTCTCCTATTCCTGATGCTGCCTCGCAACCCATTGAGTATGCTCTCTTGAAAATGCCAGCTCTGCCTCATTAACGAAGTCGGAAAAGGAAACCTCATCATTTATCTCGTCTAGGCGTGGTTGGAGTATTCCAATTTCGTGAGCTGTGAGAGCGTAGGCAGAAGCAAGCTCATTGAATTTCTTGATCTGGATCCAACCAATGAACGATGCTGCTAAGACTATTAATGGCTCTGTAGGAAGCAAAATCCACTCAGGTTTTGCAATTTTCAAAAGAACTGTAACAGTAGCAGCGATGTAGACTAAAATAGTAGCGACGACCCATATTTTTGATGCCTCCCTATTATCAGAGGATTTTTTTGCATACCACTTACGCTGATTATCAATCCTTTGCTCCTTGTACATCTTCTTACGCGCTTCAAGATCGAGCGACCGAATCTCCTCCATCCGCGGCGTGATTTGATGCTCAGCTGCTAACTCGTCAGCGATTCCCGAGCCAATATGGCGGTTGGCACGAAGTATCTCTGCCAAAAAATTGCGAAATTCCGCACGGGGTACTTGGACTGTGGGAGCGTCTACGAACGGCTCGGCGCGCATCATGTATCGCCAAGTGGATGTCTTGATGGACTCAGCGAGGGCGCGGCAACGATACCAGTCCTGTTCTGGCTTACGCACAGCTCGAAAAAGAAGGACTGCGGCAGCTAGTACAAATACTAATGCATATAAGACATGGTAGAGCGAATGCTCGCTAAACCCCATACTAAGTATAGCGGCGAAAATGAGCAGTCCGTACTCAGTCCGTAGAAGGGAAAGGTACTCGTGCTGTTCTGTGCTCGAGGATCTATCGGCCGAACGATACAAGGCGGGATAGTCATTCGTCTCCATTATCAGGCCAGCCTTCGAATGGCGTTAACAATAGAGTCAGTATTCCAGTTGACTATCTCGTCAGCAGCCTGCGTAACCGCTGCTGGCATAACTTGAGCCCCTCGTGGCCGGATGCCCAATATCGGCTTTCCAAGAAGCTCAGCATAATCGATCTCGAACTGTATCCAGTCGCTGTGGGCTACGTACATCCCACCAATGATGATGACAACCTCTACGGGCCGGATCTGCTCGCGAAGTTGTTCTTTCAGTTCCGCGACGCTCATGCGATCAAATGCGCGATCTTCGGGAACAGAATGATTCGCATAAATAAATCGTGGAGAAGCATCGAGAAAATTTATCATACGCTCGTAGCGCTCACTGTA
The DNA here is from genome assembly GCF_001545155.1 of Halomonas chromatireducens. NCBI lineage: Bacteria > Pseudomonadati > Pseudomonadota > Gammaproteobacteria > Oceanospirillales > Halomonadaceae > Halomonas > Halomonas chromatireducens. Next base: position 2,913,697 of record NZ_CP014226.1, read on the forward strand.
CCGCCACGCGTGACTGACAAAAAGTCTATAACGGTGGAGATTTGACAATGTTGAGCCTCCTTTAAATAAATATTGCACACGCTCTAAATAGATTGACAGCTTTGTGCGTTGAAAAGTTAACTGTCCAGCATTTTCTTGCCGTGCGTAGCATGGTCTGGCACGTCTCCTTTGGGTCGATTCCGGCCGTCAGCCATGCACTTTCAACTCACGCACCTAATCCAGCCGCACCCCAACCCATGCGGAAGGTCTCGGTACTCAGAAACTGAGGTCATGGGCTTACGCAAAATTCGACCGCCACCACTAAAGCTTACAAACGAATACATTCAGCCTATACGCTAGGCCAGGGTTGCACCAGCCTCCCAGGTCAACGCAAGCAACAAGATGTGATGCGAAGTCATATAGATTTTGTAGCCAGCGGTTGGTCAGCGGTCTCAAAAGGCACGCGGGGTGGAAGTACACGTAGTGGGAGGTCACGATCAGATGGATGCTGGTGTCGAGCGGGTGGTCAGATGGCTAGCCGCCATGCTTGGAGCAAGCATGGCGGCAGAGGACTGGGGCTGGCTAGACAATCTGGCATGTATTTCGGCCAGGGCCGCTAGGCCGGGGCCGCTAGGCCGGGGCCGATCTCGACAGCCCTGCTATAGTGTCCCGGCGTGACGCAGGTGATCTAGCCCTACATGCAGATATGGGCACAATTAATCGTCATCCGGCCCATCGATACGCTCACGGATCCAGGCATCGACATCCTCCTCGACCCAGGCCACAGCCCGGATCCCTAACGGTACTGGTGATGGAAATTCTTCGGCCTTGATAAGACGATGCATGGTCGAGTTGCTGAAACCGCAGCGCTGCAGAACCTCGGGACGGCGAATCAGTCGCATGGCATGTTCCTCATACTGGTGAATTTCATTGATCCACCTCCTATAAGGGGTACAGCGCTTTCTAACTCGTCGTTTTGATCTTCAGCCAGCTCAGCGAGGCCTCATCCTCAGGCGCAAGGCAGTAGCTGCTTGCTGCAGAGCAGAGCTAGCGTGCAACGACTCCATCAGCGGCGCCCTAGCCAGCCGCAGGAGCTGCGTTTCTGCGTGACTCGTCTTCTCTGCCATGACGATACTGCTCAGCGTTATCCAGCCCCACACGCAGTTCGTCCAAGTAGTTCGCCCAGGTCTGCAGCATCTCGCGCCGCTGATCCAGGAACTTGGTCCGGTTATAGGCACGGCCGTTGGCATCCCGCACCTTATGCGCCAGCTGTTGCTCAACGTAATGCTCGGGGTAATCCAAGCGCTCAGCGATGATTGTCCTCGCGGTGGCCCGGAACCCGTGGGCGGTCTGCTTGCCCTTGTATCCCATGGAGTCTAAGGCGCCCTTCATCGTATTCTCGGACATCGGACGTTTACTGCTGCGCAGGCCAGGTAAAACAAAGTGCCCGCGACCGGTGAGAGGATAGAGTTCACGAAGAATCGTCACGGCCTGCCGAGGAAGCGGCACGATCAGCGGCGGTGAGTTCTTGCTAGGCAAGAAGCTCCAGGTTGCTTCATCGAGATCGAAGTCCTTCCAATCCGCATGACGCAATTCCCCAGGACGAACAAACAGCAAAGTAGCCAGCTTCAGAGCAGCGATTGTGACAGGGTGGCCGCGATAGCCATCGATTGCCCGAAGGAGCCCGGTGAGTTCTTCGGGATCAGTGATGGCCGCGTAATGACTCACTGTTGGCTGGCGCAATGCGCCTCGCAGGTCGGTCGTTGGGTCACGCTCAGCTCGACCCGTGGTGATGGCATACCGGATCACCTGGCCCACAACGGTCTTGATGCGAATCGCGGTTTCCAGATGCCCCCGCTTCTCGACCTTACGCAGACACTCCAGCAATTCGAGAGGAGCGATGTCCGCTACAGGACGGCTGCCCAGGTAGGGATAGACATCGCGCTCCAGGCGCCTCTTGTTCTTGCTGTAGTGCATCGGCACGACATTATGCTTGTGAACGTCTTCCAGCCATTCAGTCGCTACGGCCCTGAAGGTGTTCGCCACACCGGCCCGGCCCTCCAGCTTCGCAATTCTCTTGACGGTGCTGGGATCAGAGCCTTGAGCTAAGAGCGTTTTCGCCTTGTCACGCTCATCACGAGCCTGAGCAAGCGACACATCGCCGTCCTTATTGCCGTAGACGCCTATGGCCAGGCGCTTCTCCTTCCCATGGAAGCGGTATTTCAGCCGCCAATATTTCCCACCAGACGGAGTCACCTCCAGATAGAGACCGCCCCCATCGGCTAAGCGATAGGTCCTGTCGCGGGGTTTGGCGTTGCGAACGGCGGTGGCGGTCAGTTTGTTCGTCTGGCGTTGGCTCATGGGGGCACCAAATGGGCAACGTGTGGTTGTGCCCCCATTGATGCCCCCTTTGGCGGGGGCATGTCAAGAATCTTTCTGACATGTCATGAAACGTCGCCTATCTCATGAAGCCCATGGCGACGGGGTTTTTGACATGTTCTGGGATGAAGCGGGAAGAGAATTTGGTGGGCCCAGCTGGACTCGAACCAGCGACCAAGGGATTATGAGTCCCCTGCTCTAACCAACTGAGCTATAGGCCCTTGCTTGCGCCGCCGTATGATAGCGAAAGCGGCTGGAGGAGGCCAGAGGCAAGCTCCCCGTTTGTTCCTTCTTTTCCGCTGCCGGGCAGGGCACTTCCGGCCGGTTCCCGTGTCTCGATGATTGGGTATATCGCCCATGGAGAGAGACGCTGATGAAACGATGCCATCGCCTGGGTGTGAACAGGAGCCGAGCGGCTGGACTGGCGAGCGGCCTGGCCCTGCTGCTGTCACCGTTGCTGGCGGCGTGGGAGCTGGACCCGGCGCAGTCCCGTGTGTCGGCCACGATCGTGCAGATCGGCCCCGATGGCCCGGTGCCACGCCATCATGAGGTACGCCGATTGGCCGGCAGTGCGGATACCAATGGCGAGCTGCAGCTGCCGCTTCGCTTGAACCAGAGCGACGTGGTGGAGCGGCTGGGGCCCCTGCCGCCCTGGCTCTCCGGGCTGACCGAGCGCCCCATGGCGACCCTGACCACCCGCTTCATGTAGAGGGACGCTGGCAGGGTCGAAACCACGGTGCCCAGCATCATCATGGCGATGGGCAGCGTGGCCAGACCGGGATCGGGACTCAGCTGTTGGCCGACCACCCCACTCAGCGTCATCACGGTGATCGACGCCACCATGAACAACACCTGGCTGGTCACCAGGATGGCCACGTTCTGTTTTTCCCGGCTTACCGGCGCCATAGCAATGCTCTCCATGGGTCGTGAAGAATGAGATTATTTGGGTGGGACTAGAACACCAGCACCTTGTCAGCCCGCTCGGTGGCTTCAGCCAGGGCGTCCATGGTGCTGCGCTCGGCGCCCTTTACCACCTCCTCGTCGGTAATGCCCCTGGCATCCATACAGGTACCACACAACAGCACGCTGCCCTTGGTGGTGACGCGCTTGATCATGCGCTCGGCGTTGTAGAAGCCGTCCGGGGTCTTCTGCCCAGCCTTGGCGCCTGACACGGCATCCCCCATCAGGAAGACCGTAACCTCACCCTCGCGCTTCATCAGTGCATGCGCCATCCGCAGGCCGTTGTAGAGGCGTTCGGTGCCATAGGGAGGATCGTTGATAATGATTAGCGTCTGCATAGCGCCTCCTTGCTATGATTCAATTAATTGATAGAATGATGGATAGAGATATCATCACCTGTCAAGTCGTACGCTGTGTTGCTTATGCACACCCCCGGAGAGACGCCATGACCTCACAACAGGATCTGCTCGATACGCTGGCCCTGGTCGCCCGCGCTTTGGGAAACGGGCATCGGCTGGCGTTGCTGGAGCGCCTGGCCCAGGGTGATGCCTCGGTCGAAACCCTGGCCAACACCGCCGACCTGACCATCGGCAATGCCTCCCAGCACCTTCAACACCTGCGTCGGGCGGGGCTCGTCACTGCCCAGCGTTCCGGCAAGCAGATGATCTATCGCCTGACCGATGAACGGATCGTCAACCTGCTGGGCCTGCTCAGGCAGGTGGCCGAGACCAACCTGGCCGAGATGGAGCGTCTCGTCGGTCGGCTATTCGCGGATGATGACGCCGATAGCGCTATGGAGGCGGTCAGCCGGGACGAACTGCTGGCAGCGCTTGCAAGCGGCAAGGTGGCACTGCTGGATGTGCGCCCCGAGGAGGAGTACGAGGCCGGCCATCTGCCCGAGGCAATCAACATCCCACTGGAGCAGTTGGAAGACATGCTGGGCAAGCTGCCTAAAGACAGGGAGATCGTGGCCTACTGCCGAGGCCCCTATTGCGTCCTGTCGCACGAGGCCGTACAGCGCCTGCGTCAACTCGGCTATCGAGTTCGACGCTTCGAGGAGGGGTACCCCGAGTGGAAAGCGGCGGGGCTGCCCATAGCCTGACATGAGGTACCGCCATGTCCGATATTCTCATGGCTCATGAGCCGATCATATGCGGGGGGGTGCCCTTCTCTCACTTCTGCTCACTGGCTCTGTGCCAGCCTGACCAGGCTGCGGATCGCCTGCATGTCATGGCGAAGCAACAGGCGCTGGTCATCTTCCAGACGCGCCAGATCGATCCACCCATCGGGAGTGGACTCGGCCTTGACGCTGGCCTGTTGCGCTGTCAACAGGATGTCCTGAAGTCGATCCAGTGCGGCGATAAGACCGCGGGCCTGGGCAGCTGTCAGTGCGTCCTTCAGCACCAATGCGGGCAGGCGCAGCCGCGTGTCCATGACACTCACTCCATGGCGAAGCGCCAGCAGCCGTACGGCATTGACCAGCGGAATCAAACCCTGCAGCTTCAGGTTGATGGCATTCTCGTGGGGCGCTCCCTCACCGTTGCCCGCCAGGCGCCCGAAACGGTCCAGAGCCACGGGTGTCTCATTCAGCAGTGCCGCCATCTCATCGAGGAACAGGCTCGAGCGAGGCATCAGTTGCTGAACGTGGTCGCTCAGTGATTCGACGAGGCCAGCGTCGCCATGCACCGGATGGAAATCGAGCAGGATATTGCTCTGCTGGACGCGCTTGATGCGCCGATCGCTGGTCCACAGCGTCAATTGATCGCGCCATTCCGAGAGCCGCTTTCGCCACATCGGCCAGCGCGCCATGACATGGCCGGTGCATAGCGGGATCCCCGCCTCATCCAGCCGTGCCGTGAACCGCTCCCCCAGTGACTGGAAGAAACCATCGATCTCGGTATGCCGTGTATCGGGGTAGTCGGCGATGATCATGGCGTTGTCCTGGTCCGGGCCCAGGAGGCTCTCATGGCGGGCACCGGAGCCGAGGACCAATACACAATAAGCGACCGGTGGCACTCCCCAACCCAGCCCCTTCATCTCGTTGAGCGAAAGCTGGATGGCCCGGCGGTAGAGCAGTTCGTTATGGTCACTGATCAGTTGGCTGATGCGCCAGGCGGGAATATCGAGCCGCTGCAGCGCCTCGACCAGACGTGTTTGCCAGGCATGAGCCACCGCCAGGTCCGGGGCGGAGCCCAGCTCGGTCAGCGCATCACGCAGGGGGGCAAGCAAGGTAGAAAGCGTCTCGGGGGCGGGCAAAGTGTCGGCGGCAAAGAGTTCACGCCAAGGCGAGGCACGGTGCAGTAGGCGCATGGAGGCTCCCAAAATAGGCTACCCACAGTTTACGACTGCACCGTGCTGTTTTCCCTTGTCCTAATGGATAAGAGCAATCAGCGCGACTTGAACATCTCGTCGCCGACCTGATCGATATAGCGCTGAGCCTTGCTGACCATCAGCTGGTCACAGGCCTCGCGGCCGGGCACCAGGTCGGAACGCTCGAAGCGGTGCTCGAGCATTTCACCGTCAGCGCCCGGCTTGCGGATCCAGCCGCTGACGCGGCACTGACCACCCTGGTCGGCCGGCTCGGAAATGATCTGGTAGCCCTTGTACTCGACGGCCTCGGCAGCCGGCGCGCTTTTGGGCGTATCGTCACCTGAACCGAACAGGCCAGAGAACAGTTTTTTTAACATACAACCTCCCAAGACAGGAGCGTCGGCCAAGCCGGCGCCACCACAGGCATCCTTTCAGGGAACGCCTGATTTATGTTGCGAGCGAAGAGAGGTTGGCCGCCACCGGAGCACAGAAACCGGAGCCTATGCAGTACTAGGTGAGGATTTCGAGCACCGCTGGCGGCCAAGATATCGAGCGCAGTAATAAATCAGCGTTTCCTTAGTCCTGCTTGCGGCCCTTACCGGCAGCGATACGCAGGCGCAGGGCGTTGAGCTTGATGAAGCCCTCGGCATCCTTCTGGTCGTAGGCGCCGGCATCGTCCTCGAAGGTGGCGATGGATTCGTCGAACAGCGACTGCTCCGACTTGCGCCCGACCACGCTGGCACTGCCCTTGTAGAGCTTGATGCGCACCACGCCGGAGACGTTCTTCTGGGTCTCGTCGATGGCGGCCTGGAGCATGCGGCGCTCCGGGCTCCACCAGTAGCCGTTGTAGATCACCTTGGCGTACTTGGGCATCAGCTCATCCTTGAGGTGCGCCTCTTCACGGTCCAGGGTGATCGACTCGATGGCCCGGTGAGCCTTGAGCATGATGGTGCCGCCCGGTGTCTCGTAGCAGCCACGGGACTTCATGCCGACATAGCGGTTCTCGACGATATCGAGACGACCGATGCCATTGTCGCCACCCAGCTTGTTGAGTGTCTCGAGCACCTCGTGGGGCATCATGGCCTTGCCGTCGAGGGCGACGATGTCGCCGCGCTCATAGGTGAGCTCGACGTAGGTGGGCTGGTCGGGCGCCGCCTCTGGCGAGACGCTCCAGCGCCACATGTCCTCTTCCGCCTCGGCCCAGGGGTCTTCGAGGATGCCGCCCTCGTAGGAGATGTGCAGCAGGTTGGCATCCATGGAGTACGGCGACTTCTTCTTGCTCTTGGAGAAATCGACCGGGATGTCGTGCTGCTCACAGTAGGCCATCAGCTTTTCGCGGGACGTCAGGTCCCACTCGCGCCAGGGTGCAATGACCTTGACCCCGGGCTTGAGCGCGTAGGCGCCCAGCTCGAAGCGCACCTGGTCGTTGCCCTTGCCGGTGGCGCCGTGGGAGATGGCGTCGGCGCCGGTCTCGTTGGCAATCTCGATCAGGCGCCGGGCGATCAGCGGTCGTGCAATGGAGGTGCCCAGCAGGTACTCGCCTTCGTAAATGGTGTTGGCACGGAACATCGGGTAGACGTAGTCGCGAACGAACTCCTCGCGCAGGTCCTCGATGTAGATCTCCTTGACGCCCAGGGCCTCGGCCTTGGTGCGTGCCGGCTCGACTTCCTCGCCCTGACCGATGTCGGCGGTAAAGGTCACGACCTCGCAGCTGTAGGTTTCCTGCAACCACTTGACGATGACGGATGTGTCCAGCCCGCCGGAATAGGCAAGCACGACCTTCTTGACATCGGACATTCGGGGCTCCTTTCTGGTAAGCATCATAAGCCGTCAAGTATAGCGTGGCTGTTGCCCGGCGAATACCGGCGGCGGGACGTGCGAGCGGCAAACTGCTAGACTTTCGCGGATTCGGCGGGGCCTGGCCCCGACTTCTTTCGAGCCGACCAATAAGGAACACGATGCTCACGATAAGGAGAGGCGCATGAGTGAAGCGATCGCCCGCGAGCTGATGGCCCAGCGCTTCCGGAGCTTCCTGCCCGTGGTGGTAGACCTGGAAACCGGTGGTTTCAATGCCGAACGCGACGCCATACTCGAGATCGCCGCGGTAACGCTGACCATGGATCCGGAAGGCAACCTGATCCCGGACGCCACCTACGCGTTTCATGTGCAGCCTTTCACGGGCGCCAACGTGGAGCAGTCGGCTCTCGACTTTACCGGCATCAAGCTCGACGACCCGCTGCGCCAGCGTGTCGCTCTCAGCGAATCCGACGCACTGGGTGAGATCTTCAGGCCGGTGCGAAAGTCGATCAAGTCCCATGGCTGCACCCGGGCCGTGCTGGTGGGCCACAATGCCGCCTTCGATCACGGTTTTCTCAATGCCGCCGTCGCTCGCTGCGGCATCAAGCGCAACCCCTTCCACCCCTTTTCCAGTTTCGATACCGCGACCCTGTCAGGCCTCATCTACGGCCAGACGGTACTGGCCAGGGCGTGTCGCGCCGCTGGCATCGCCTTCGACAACCAGGAAGCCCACTCGGCGCGCTACGATACCGAGCGTACCGCCGAACTCTTCTGCGCCATCGTCAATCGCTACAAGGATCTCGGCGGCTGGGCCCTGGCACAGCGGGAGCAGGGGCTGGAGGAATTCTAGAAACGACACAGACCCGCAAATTCACCTCGCGGGTCCTTGTCGACGATCCAAAGCGACTGCCCAAAGTGTCAGCCGGCAGGTCAGCCGTTGCCACCCTGTCTTCCTGCTGTCGCAACGACGAAGGCCGAGCCAAACACTTAAAACGCCATCAGTTCAATACACTCATAGATATATTTGACATTAATTTGATGCAGGTCACTTTGATTAAGAGTATTCTGAAATCGTCTAGCATCTACCATAGCCAAAGTTAAGTTAGAAAAACACCCAAGAACACCACGCTTAATAAGCATTAATTAAACCAGCAATGACAATAAGCCCAGCAATTGACTGTTGCAATTTCATTTCATACCTGAATCGAATGAAACCCTCATCAATAACGCCAACAATCCATTCCTGACCAACGCACTGAAAGAAGGCATTTTTCTCAGTCACAGGAACGTTGGCACAGTTAAGTGATTCCTACTTTACTCATTCTCCAATGCAGTATTAGAGGATCTTTTGACCTCACAATTTGCTTACCCTGAGGCCTGATGGGGCCCCCTGGGATGCTCACCCGAGGGAGAGCATTAACACTGCTGGAGATATTGAAGTGACCGACGAACTCAGCCTGCTGGAAGCCCAGCAGGGCGTCCATGAACTCATTGCCCAGCAGGCCCCGCTGGAGAAGACCCTTGAAGCGATTGCCCATTGGATCGCCATCCAGTTCCCCGGGGCGGTGGTGGCCTTCATGCGTTACGACCCGACGCGCTGCTCTCTCAGCCTGTTTCCCAGTCATCGCTTCTCTCGGAACTATTTCGAGCGGCTCCAGAATGTTCCTATCGGCACTGCAGCGGCCTCTTTCGGGGCGGCCGCTTATCTTTGCCGGCAGGTCATCACGGAGGACATCCAGACTGACTCGCGTTGGGAGCGCTTCCGCAGTGCGGCTTCTGCCGAGGGACTTCGTGCCTGCTGGTCGAGCCCGGTGGTCACCGCGAAGGGCGAACTTCTGGGAACATTCGGCACGTATTTCAAGGAGGCCAGCGCTCCCAGCGAAATGAGCAAGAGACGACTTCGCCAAGCCGCGGCCCTGGTCGCCCTGGCGATTATCAAGGATCGCGACAGCCGTCATCACCGAACGCTGTCCGAGTGGCACCGCTCGCTGTTCGTGAACCATCCCCATGGGGTCTATGAATTCGATCTAGAGGGCAAGTTCCAGCGCGGCAATATCGCCCTGGAATGGATCACGGGCTATCCCGAGAAGGCCCTTGTTGGCCGTCACTTCAACGAATTTGTGGATGCCGACCACCGCGAGCTGACCCAGGAGGCCTTCGATGCGGCCATGGCCGGTACTTCACGTCAATACGAAACCGTGGGCACCCATGCGGAAGGACACCCTTATCACCTCGAAGTGACCAACTTCCCAGTGATGGTCGACGGCGAAATCGTGGGCGTCTACGGCATTTGCCATGACATCACTCAGCGCAAGCGTCAGCAATCCGAGCTACGTCTGCTCCAGCGGGGCATCGAGGCCAGCCCCAATGGGGTTCTCATGGCTGATGCCACCCAGCCAGACATGCCCCTCGTCTATGCCAATGAGGCCTTTAGTCAGCTGACGGGATATGCATTGGACGAAGTGCTCGGCATGAACTGCCGCTTCCTGCAAGGCAATGATACCCGCCCTGGCGACGTCGAGGCGATCCGGCAAGCCCTGTCGAGCTGCAATAGCGTTCAAGTCACGCTGGTCAATTATCGCAAGGATGGTACGCCGTTCTGGAATCGGCTGGCTATCAGCCCAGTTTTCGACGAGACAGGCAGCTGCTCCCACTTCATCGGCACCATGGTAGACATCACCCGAGACCGAAACCAGGAAGCCCGAATTGCTTATCAAGCCACCCACGACCTGCTCACTGACTTGCCCAACCGGTCGGCGCTGGAGGTTCTCCTCGAGCAGGACTTTCGCTTGAGCAAGCGCGATCAGAGCTTGCTGGCGGTGATGTATCTCGACCTTGATGGCTTCAAGGCAATCAACGACGGCTTGGGCCACGCCATCGGCAACCAACTGCTGATGGCGGTGGCCGATCGTCTTCGTCTATTGCTTGGCGCCAACGACACCCTGGCACGCCTCACCGGAGACGAGTTCGTCTTCCTGATGCCCGACTTCAAGTGCCGAGACGAAGCGGAAGCCACCGCTGAGCAGATACTTTCAGCTTTGGAGCGCCCGTTCGACATCAAAGGGCGTCCCTTGCATATCAGCACCAGCATTGGGATTGCCAGTAATGATGAGGATGTTCATCAGGCCCATGAGTTGCTACAGCACGCTGATATTGCTGTGGAAGCGGCCAAACAGCAGGGACGCAACACCTGGCAGTGGTATGAAGGAGATGAAAGGCGAAACATCAGCGAGCACGCGCTGCTACGTCATGACCTTTATACTGCGCTATGCGAAAACCAGTTCGAGCTTTATTACCAACCCATCGTGGATGCCGTCAGTGGTCGGATCCGCAGCGTCGAAGCGTTGGTCAGGTGGCACCATCCAAGACATGGGCTGGTGTCGCCTGGAATTTTCATCCCTATCGCCGAGCAGACAGGCCAGATCATACCGCTGGGCCGCTGGGTACTTCGACAGGCTTGCCAGAACCTGGCCGACCTTCACGCCAAAGGCGAACGCGTGTTTCCAGTGGCCGTCAACATCTCGTCGCTGCAGTTCCGCCGTGACGGTTTCCTCGATGAGCTACGACGCATTCTGGACGAGACCGGCCTCCCGAGCGAACTGCTGGAGTTGGAGATGACCGAGAGCATTCTTCTGGGGGGGGCCAAACAGGCCATCGAAATGATCCGGACCCTTCGTGGCATGAACATCACGGTTGCCATCGACGATTTCGGCACTGGTTTCTCCAGTCTCAGCTACCTGCGGGACCTGCCTATCCACAAGATCAAGCTGGACCGTGCTTTTATTCGTGACATGCTCACCAACCACAGCAATGCGGCCATCGTTCAAGGCATCATCGCCATGGCCCATCACATGGGCCTGGTGGTGGTGGCCGAAGGTGTCGAAGAACATGAACAGCAGCAAGATCTTATCCGGCGCGGGTGTGACCTGCTTCAAGGATTCCACTTCGCCAAGCCAATGCCGCTGGAAAGCCTCCGAGCCCTGCCTGACCTTCTACCCGTTGACCCTGCTTGATGGCACACGGGACCAAGTCACGGAAAATCAAGGGAAACGGTATTTTTCCCTATAAGAAGCATGTATCGCTTTTCCCTTTTCAAGCTATCGCCAAGGAGACTCGCCGGTGACATTCAAGCTGCTTGCCGCCCGCTTGATCATGGCTGTCACGGTGCCAGTGATTCTCGTAACGGCCACCCTGTATCCAATTTTCCAGGCACACCTTGATGCTCGTCTCGATAGCACGATATCCATAGCCAACGCCAAGATTGAAGCTGGCGAAAGATCATTGAAGAGAGAAGTCAACGCCAGCATCAACCATCTTTTGGCAACGGCCGAAATGCCATTGCTCAAGCGTTACCTCAGTGGCGTGGGAGTCGCCCGGTCTCCGTTTCAGGAGGAGATGCAACAGATCACCGCAGCCCAACTTCACACCTTGCTCGATACGTTGTTGCCTCATTATGTCCGCTACACCCAGTTCAGCTTGATAGACCTCGACGGGCGAGAATTGCTGCGCGTCGGCCATGATCCACTAGCCCAGGCAGAAAACCATGTCACCGCTATCTTCTTCCAGGAGGCGATGACACTTGCACCTCGTGATCTCTACATCTCCCCACCTCGCCGTCATTTGCCACATGAGAGTGGTCATACGGTTGGCATCGCTGTGATGGATATCACGACGCCGGTTTTCGATACGGAGGGCACTCGCAAAGGTGTTCTGCGATTCACGCTGGATTGGGAGTACCTGGCCGCCGACATTGAACAGAATCTGGCCATGGATGCTTGGGGTCATCCCTTTATGGTGGATTCAGAGGGATCCTGGCTACTTACCGAAACACAGGGGCCGCTCTCCTTCGGCGGCAGCTTCGCGACTGACTCACCCGAGGTCTGGGAAGCCCTCCAGTTACGCCATCGTGGCAAAACAACACTCAGCAACCGACTGGTCATATTCAGTGCGTACGATACCCGCACCTACCACTACCAAAGCCTGGCCGGCATGGTAGTCAGCCAACCGGGGCGGGATCCCTGGCAACTCGGCGTCATCATTGAAAAGCCCAGCCTTGGCGAGCTTCTCGCGGAAGATGTCACACCACTACTGATCACCCTGCTGCTTTACGTACTGTCGATCACCTTCGGTGTGTTCTGGGCAATCAGCTACCATCGGCAGCAGAGGCTGAGGCACCGAACGCAGCGGCTTTCCCACGAGGCGCATCAATATGCTCATGATGTCAGAGATCTCTACGAGAACGCGCCCTGTGGCTACCATTCACTGGATAGTGATGGCCGGGTGGTCAAAATCAATCGAACCGAACTCAATTGGCTGGGATACAGCGCTGCTGAGGTAATAGACAAGCGACTGTATCGGGATTTCATCACTCCCGAGACTCGCGATGCCTTCGACACTGCCTTTCAGGGCGTCCTGGGTCCGGATCAGGAGGGATCGGCCGAATGCGCACTGCTCACGCGTAGCGGGGAGCGGCTTCCCGTTATCATCCAGGCCACGGCGTACATCGCTGCTCACGGCTTCGTGCATTCTAGGGCAATGGTCTTCGACCTGAGCGAACGCAAGAAGATGGAAGAGACACTGGCACAACAGGCCATGACAGACCCACTGACAGGGCTGGGTAACCGCCGTTTTCTTCAAGATCAGGCGGCCATGGAGATAGCCCGAGCACGACGCAGTGGAGCTCCGCTTGGCCTGATCGTCATCGATCTGGATCACTTCAAGCGTATCAATGACGAATACGGCCATGACGTAGGGGACATTGTCCTGCAGGCTTTCGCCAGGACGGCCAAGGAACAGCTTCGTGAGGGCGATGTGCTGTGCCGGATGGGCGGCGAGGAATTTGCCGTCCTGCTCCCTGATACCACCCAGCATCAGGCCCTTCAGGTAGCCGAGCGACTCCGCCAGGCACTTGAGACCTCACCGGTAGAGGTTGACCACGAACTCAACGCAGGGAGGAAGCTCAATTACACCGCCTCCTTGGGCGTGACGTTGGTGATGGCCGATGAGCCTTCACTGAAGCCGGCAATCAAGCGTGCCGATAGGGGGCTTTATCTGGCCAAGGAGCAAGGTCGCAACCAGGTGAACTGGCAGAACGGCATGGCTGACTGAACTGGGCTGGTGAGCGTACGTATCCCCGGATCGTCAACGTAGGGCGCTTGCAGAGAAAGCGCCCACACAGGCCCGGCCGGAACGTCAAGGACCCGCGAGTTCGCCTCGCGGGTCCTTGTCGACTATCCCAAGTGACTGTCCAAGACACTAACCGATCAGGCGTTACCGCCTTGTTCTTCCTGCTCCTTGGCACGTGCCGCCGCAGCCTTGATAAGGGTCTCCAGCTCACCGTTCTGGTGCATCTCGCCGACGATGTCGCAACCGCCGACCAGCTCGCCTTCGACCCACAGCTGCGGGAAGGTCGGCCAGTTGGCATATTTGGGCAGCTCGGTGCGGATATCCGGGTTATCCAGGATATTGACGAAGGCAAAACGCTCTCCGCAGGCCATCAGTGCCTGTACGGTCTGGGCGGAGAAGCCGCACTGGGGCAACTGCGGGGTGCCCTTCATGTAGATCAGGATGGGGTTTTCGCTGATCTGGCGCTGAATGTTCTCGAGGGTGGTGCTCATGTGCGCTCCTGTTGGATCAATGGTACTGACGGCGCCGCAAAATACCCGACCACGACGCTCAGCTTTTGCTCATGACCTCATTCTACTGATGACGGGCGCATTGCGCATCCCCTACGGGCTGGATAGGATGGGGGTTTTTTCGCGCGGAGAGATCCCCATGGCGACACGCCATTTCCTGACCCTGCTGGACCTGAGCCCGGAAGAGCTCCACTACCTGATCCAACGCGCCATCACGATCAAGAACCGCCTGCGTGCGCAGGGGCCAACTTACTCACCCTTCACCAACCGCACCCTGGCGATGATTTTTGAGAAATCCTCGACCCGCACCCGCGTCTCCTTCGAGACCGCCATGGCGCAGTTCGGCGGCCATGCGCTGTTCCTCTCTCCCCGCGATACCCAGCTTGGCCGGGGTGAGCCCATAGAGGATACCGCACGGGTACTGGCCGAAATGGTCGATGCGGTCATGATCCGCACCTTCTCCCATGAGGGGCTGGAGGCTTTCGCTGCCGCCAGTTCGGTGCCGGTCATCAATGCGCTCTCCGACGACTACCATCCGTGCCAATTGCTGGCCGACGTGATGACCTGGACCGAACTGCGCGGCAGCGTCAAGGGGCGCACCGCCGTATGGGTCGGAGACGGCAACAACATGTGCCACTCCTGGATCAACGCCGCGCGGCAGTTCGATTTCCAGCTGCGCATCTGCTGCCCCAAAGGTTATGAACCACGCCAGGACATTCTCGATGCCGCCGGCGATCGCGTCAGCGTTCTGCATGACCCCCAGCAGGCCGTTGTCGATGCCGACCTGATCACCACCGATGTCTGGGCCTCCATGGGTCAGGAGGAGGAACAGGCCAAGCGTGAAGCGGACTTCGCCGGCTACCAGGTCAGCGAGGCCCTGCTCGACCGGGCCGGTCACGACGTGCTGTTCCTGCACTGCCTGCCGGCCCACCGTGGCGAAGAGATCAGCGAGACCCTGCTAGATGACCCGCGCAGCGTGGTATGGCAGGAAGCCGGCAATCGCCTGCATGCCCAGAAGGCATTGATCGAGTTCCTGCTGCTGGGGCGGGGGGAGGACTGACCGGCCCGCCTGTGCCGCCGGCTCAGCGCCCGGCGGCACAGGTGGATGACTCGAGCAGCCCTGTCAACGCATGGATGGGCAGTGGCCGCGAATAGAGATAGCCCTGGTAGGCATGGCAGCCGTGGGCCTCCAGCCAGTCGCGATGCGCCTGGGTTTCCACGCCCTCGGCGATGACCTCCAGCCCCAGATTGCGCCCAAGGCTGATGATCGTGGCGCAGATCATCTCATTCGACACATCCTGGAACAGGGTGCGTACGAAGGATTGATCAATCTTGAGCTGGTCGAGCGGCAGGCAGCTGAGATAGGAAAGGGATGAGTAGCCGGTGCCGAAGTCGTCCAGCGAGAAGCACACCCCCATGGCCTGAACCCGCCGCATCGTCTCGCGCACCGCCTCGGGTTCCTCCATGAACAGCGTCTCGGTCAGCTCCAGCTTCAACCGCTCCGGCCGCGCACCGGTGGTCTCGAGTACCGCCGAGAGACTGGCCACGAAATCCGGCTGCTGGAACTGCAGCGGGCTGATATTGATTGCCATGGTCAGCTCGGCAGTTCGGGGATCACTGGCCCACCTCGCCAACTGTCGGCAGGCCGTCTCCAGCACCCAATTGCCGATGGAAACGATCAGGTAGCTCTCTTCAGCCACAGGGATGAAATCATTCGGCGGAATCATGCCGTGCTCCGGGTGCTCCCAGCGCAGCAGCGCCTCGACTCCGGTCACCTGCGACTTGCCGTCCACCTGGATCTGATAGAAGAGTTTCAGCTCATCGCGCCTGGCTGCCTGGCGCAGGTCCGACTCGATCATGGCGCGTCGCACCGCCACCGCCTGCATCACGGGATCGAAGAAACGCAGCGTATTGCGGCCCGCCTGCTTCGCCTGGTACATGGCCATCTCCGCCTGCTGCAGGCACTCCTCCGCTCGCCCGACACCATCGCCGAGCAGGGTGATGCCGATGCTCCCGGAGAGCAGGTGTCGACGCTCGCCCAACCAGCAGGGCTGTGTCAGCTTGCCCAGCAGCTTGGTTGCCAGGCGCTCCGCCGCCTGCGAGGTTCCGTCGATAGTCTCGCCCAGGCTCTCCGCCAGGATCACGAACTCGTCTCCCCCAAGGCGGGCCACCAGATCGACATCGCGACTGACCGCCTGGATGCGCCTGGCCATGAGCTGCAGGAGTTCGTCGCCAAGCTGATGGCCCAGGCTGTCATTGATATGCTTGAAACCATCCAGGTCGATGAACAGCAAGACGCTCTGCTGTTCGCTCTGCCGTGACGCTTCGAGCGCCTCCGCCAGCCTGTCCAGCAACATGCGACGATTGGGCAACCCCGTCAGCGGATCAAAGAAGGCCAGCCGATGCGCCTCCTGCTCGGCCGCCTTGCGGTGCGTCAGGTCGCTGATCGTCGCCACATAGTGGGTGACCTCCCCCTGCACATCCTTTACCGCACTGATGGTGACCCACTGCGGGTAGGTATCGCCGTTCTTGCGCCGGTTCCAGACCTCACCCTGCCAGCTGCCTTTCTCATGAATGCTGCCCCACATCTCACGGTAGAAAGATGCATCATGGCGACCGGAGTTGAGCAGCCGCGGATTCTCACCCAGCACTTCATCGGCACTGTAACCGGTGATGCGTTCGAAGGTGACATTGACCTTACGAATGATGCCGTCGGCGTCGGTGATGAACATGCCAAGGTGCGTCTCGAACGCCATATCGGCGATGCGCAGTTCCGCCTGCAGGGAGTGGTTGATCTGCCGCAGCGCCTGTTCGCTGCACTGAAGCTCTGCCTCCGTGCGAGAAAGGCGCAGGTAGTGAAGCAAGATCAGCAGGCCGAGTGCCGCAGTCAGTAGCCAGCCGAAGGTCAGTATCACCACTTGCTGATACCACGAAGCGAGCACGCTGCGTACGCTGAAGCCCACGGCGGCCACGATCGGCATGCCCTCGACTCGCCCGATACCGAAGATCCGGCTGTCCCCGGCCAATGGCGAGCGAATGGTAACGGCCCCACTTCGATCGCCGGCAATGAGTTCAGCTACCGCCGGAGCATCGACCTGCATGCCCAGCGCCTGTGTCATGGGCAGGCTCTCCAGATCCGGCCGCCGGGCGATCAGGCGCAGGTTGCCGTCGATGAAGGCGATACTCTCGCCAGGATCAAGCGTCAGCCGCTGAAGCGCATGGGTCAAGAAGAAGAGATCCAGTCGTGCCGCCGCAACACCGAGGAAAAACCCGTCGGCATCGAACATGCGCCTCAGGTAGAGCATGCGATGATCGCCCGACTCCGGATTCCAATAGCTATCGGAGTGGCTTTGGTCGTAGTCCTGAAGAAACCTGCGTATGAAGGCACGCTCCTCCATGTCATGTCCCGGGAACCCAGGGTTTCCAATCGTATAGAGTGTCTCACCGGTATGACTGATGATGCCGAGCGCATCCAGGAAAGGCAGGCTCTGCTGGCGCTGAGAGACCAGGGATTCAAAGGCCCTGGCGAAGCGTTGATCGATATCGCCATCGATGGAGAGGGCAAAGAGGTTGGCCAGGCCGCTCAGCGTGTTGTCGGTGCTGTTGAAGGTGCCTGAAGCCCACTCCGCCATAAGCTCTGCCTGTGCCAGCACACGACCCTCGGCAGCATCCAGCTCGCGGTCATGGCGCTCCTTCAAGGCCCAGACAATGACAAGCAGCACTAGAGTGACCGCCATGGTATAGATCATGGAGGCCTGCAATGCCGACCAGCGCCGCCGTGGCTGATTTCGAGCATGAATCATTGCTCGAGAGCCCGTAAGATCGTCTCGCCTTCCGTCACTGCGCACCCAGCTCCTGCTTCAGCAGGAGCTCCACCCGGCGGTTCTCGGCGCGCCCCTCCGCCGTCTCGTTGCTTGCCAGGGGACGGGTCTCGGCATAGCCCACCGCGCGCAGGCGCTCGATATCGACGCCCAGTTCGGCCAGGTACCGCAGCACGGCGATGGCCCGCGCCGACGAGAGCTCCCAGTTGGAGGGAAAGCGTGCCGTGGCAATGGGAATGCTGTCGGTATGCCCCTCCACCGAGACGTCGCCATCGAAGGATTGCAGCAGCTCACGCAGCCGACCCAGCACCTCGCGCCCCTGAGAAGTCAGGTCCGCCTGGCCGCTGGAAAACAGCAGGTTGTCATCGATACGCAGCGTAATGCCCTGCTGCCCCTCTGCCATGCTGATGCCCTCGATATCGAGTCCGGAGAATTGCGGCTGCAGGCCATCATGGCGCGGCTTGAGTCCGGAGCCTGCCACCATGCGAGCCGCCGCTTCGGCCTGGGGGGTGATGAAAGCAGCGCTATCGCCGCCATGCCGGCTGCCCTGGATGGCCAGACCGTTCCCTGCCAGTGAGAGCAGCAAGACAAACAGGGTGATGAGCAGCGTAAGGACATCGAGATAGCTCATCAGCCAGCCATCGCTATCGCCCTCTACCGTCGGAGGGGCGAGCATGTCACGCATACCGCGATCAAGCATTCTGCCCCTTTCCTTTTCCGGTACCCTCGCCCTCTCCACGCGTACGATCGGAGACAATGGGATCGCGAATCTCGTCATGATAATTCGCAACGAAGGAGTTGAGCGTCTCTTCAATGAAGGAGGGCAGGCGCCGCTTGGTGATCAACGAGATGCCCTCGAAGACCATGTTCATGGCGATGAGACGCTCTTCTGTGCGTCGCTCGAGCTTCACAGCAATAGGCTTGAAGACGAGGTTGGCCAGCAGGATGCCGTAGAAGGTCGTGAGCAGGGCGATGGCCATGCGAGGGCCGATGACGTGGAGATCGCCGGCCTCCATGACCTCCAGCATGTTCACCAGCCCCACCAAGGTGCCGATCATGCCGAAGGCCGGTGCGTAAGTGGCCATTGTGCGGAATATCTGCGCCTCGGCATGCTCGCGCGCCTTGAGTCGGGCGATGCGCCAGCGCAGCAGGTCGAAGATTTCGTCTTCCTTGGTGTTGGCTATCACCAGTTGGATGCCGGTACGCAGGAAGGGGTTGCGCGCCTTTTCCAGAGCCTCCTCCACGGCTCGGACATCCCCCTTGAACCACAGCCGCGAGATATCCACCAGCTCCTTGATGTCATCTCGCATGTAGGTGTTCTCGCGCCGAAACACCAGCCCCACCAGACGAACCACCCGAACGACCTCCTTCAGCGGATAGCTGATGAAGGTGGCCGCCATGGTGCCGGCCAATACGATGGCAAGCCCGGGAAGGTTAAGAAAACTCTGTGGCGACTCGGCGGTGAAGAAGAGTACGCTGACCAGCAGAATGACGCTGGCGAACATACCGATGATGGTTGAAGGATTCATGCAGGCTCCTGATAGGGGCTTCGAGTCTAGGGCATCAATCGGCGGGATAGGCCGAAACTTGAGGTGCGAGCTGCAGAGAAGCGGGCCGCACATGATCTATGTCAAGCAATTCGCTGACCCTCCAAAGTATGCAGCGTTCAGCATGGGCAGACACGGGACTCAAGTTTCGGCCGTGTCTGCCGATGTAACAGGTAACGGGGAATCCGGTCCCCACAGCCGACAGAGACGATGGGAGTCTCCATGCATCAATGCGCCGAAAAGGATGGACGCTGCGTCATCTGCGACGGACCGCTTCCATTCGAATTCACCATGGCCTTCCAGCCGATCGTGGACCTTGCCAGCGCCCGCGTCACCACCCATGAAGCCCTGGTGCGCGGCCCAGCGGGCGAGTCAGCCTACAGCATCCTGTCCCAGGTCACGCCCAAGCTGCTCTACCGCTTCGACCAGGCTTGCCGCGTCCGGGCCATCGAGATCGCCAGCCAACTGGGCATGAGCGAGGACCTGTCGATCAATTTCCTGCCCAATGCCGTCTACGAACCTTCCGCCTGTATCCAGGCGACCCTGGCCATCGCTGCCAAGGTGGGCTGGCCGACCGACCGGCTGGTCTTTGAAATCACCGAGACCGAGAAGGTCCGCAGCCAGGAGCATCTCCGTGGCATCATCGAGGCCTACCGCAGCATGGGGTTTGCCACCGCCCTCGATGACTTCGGCAATGGCTTCGCCAACCTGGACCTGCTCACCGACCTTCGCCCGGACCGACTCAAGATCGATCGTGTCCTGGTGGATGGCTGCGACAGCGACCCACGCCGGCAGGCCATCCTGCGCGCCATCGTCGGGCTTGGCAGTGAGCTGGGCATCTCTCTCATCGCCGAGGGCGTGGAAACCCGTGAAGAGGCGCTGTGGCTGGGGCGCAACGGATTGACGCATCAACAAGGCTTCTACTATGCCCGCCCCAGCCTGGCGAGCCTGGTTACCGGCCTGGAGCCCCGGCTTCACACCCTGAGACAGGAACTGTAGCTGGGTGGCAAGACCCTCAATCGATCGAATACGCGCAGAAGTCGCATCATGACAAAGTCCTGAGTGAGATCTCACTCAGCAGGGAGCCCAGCAACATGCCAGAGCAAGCGGATTTCAATCCTTGCACTATTGCACTTCATCCGATTCACGACACGGAGCACGCTCATGTGGCGGACCGCCTGGTCTATCGGCAAAGTGGCATGAACGAATCCGATGACACGATGGCCGACACTGCCCGGGCACTGTCCAGCGCAGTTTATGAACTCGGTGATGCCGGCCTTCTGGCTGAGCGAACGCTCTTCGTCGACCTGCCGATGGCATGGCTCGCCAGCCCGGAGCTGCTTCCTACCCCGGCACCGCGCATGGCCATCGGCATCGCCGATATGCCGGAGGTGGATGAGAAGCTGCTCGTCCGCCTGGACGACATGCGGGAACGGGGTTATCGCATCGTCCTGCCCGCCAGCTTGGTGATGCAGTATCTCGAGGCGCTACTCCCCAGAACCGACATCATTCTGGTGACGACACCCCATGACATCGATGCCAAGACTCTCGAACGCCTCCCCGCCCGTAACATCAAGCTGCTGGTGGAAAACATCGATGACCGTGAAGAGCTCGAGCGCTATCGCGAGATCGGCTGCGCTTACTTTAACGGGCACTATCTGGCGCGCCCCAGCTTCATCGCCTCCCCTCCCCGGGGGAGACACGGTAACCGCGCGGCACAGATACGATTGATTCGGGCGCTGTACGAGGAAGACAGTGACATTCATCGTCTTCAGGAACTCGTGGTACAGATACCTCACCTTCATGTGGCCGTACTGAGGCGTGCCAACTCGAACTACTACAACCGCGGCGGAAAGGAGATCGATCTATATCGGGCGATGCAGGTGCTCGGCCTGATCGAGCTAAGGCGGCTCATTCTTACACTGACCCTAGCCAGCCTCCAGCCGTCGTCCAGGATCATCCTGCGCATGGCGCTGATCCGAGCATTCATGTGCCGCAACCTGTCGGCCCCTTTCCCCACCCTGGATGCCGAAGACGCCTTTACCACCGGTCTCTTTTCGATGATGGATGCCCTGCTCGAGGAAGATCGCGACACCTTGCTCGCGCAGCTACCGCTCAACCCTCACATCCTGGCTGCATTAAAGGAGCGTGCGGGGCCCTTGGGGGCGGTACTGACGCTCTGCGAGAATCATGAGCGCCAGGTGGAGGAATCCATCAACGACATCCCGGCTGACCAGTTGCACAGCTGCTACATGGATGCCTTGGCCAGCGCACGCGCCTTGATGAACAATCTGTAGAGCCATGCCTCTATCGAAAAAGGGCCGGCTACTCTGCCTGTTCGCCCAGCCGGCTGCGAAGCCGGCTGACCGCCTGGCTGTGGAGCTGGCAGACCCGTGACTCGGTCACGCCCATGACGACACCAATTTCCTTGAGGTTCAGTTCCTCCTGGTAGTAGAGCGCCATCAATAGCTTTTCCCGCTCCGGTAGCGCCTCGATCCCCTCCACCAGCTGCTGTCGCTTCTGCTGGTCGATCAATTGCTTGTAAGGCGTATCCGCCGTGGCGTCTGCAATACCGGGCTCCACACCCTCCGCCAGCAACGCCTCGAACGGCAGCAAGTGCCCGCTGTTGGTATCGTTCAACAATTGGCGATACGTCGCCAGATCCATGTCCAGCTCAGCGGCAATCTCTGTCTCCTCGGCATGTCGCCCGAGTTGCTGCTCCAGCCGCCTGACGGCCTCATCGACCGCCCTGGCATTGCGCCTCACGCTGCGGGGCAGCCAGTCCCGGCTTCTGAGCTCATCCAGCATGGCGCCACGAATGCGCTGGCTGGCAAAGGTGGCAAAGCTTGCTCCCTGGGAGGAGTCGAAACGCCCCATGGCTTCAAGCAGCCCGACCGTACCCGCCTGGATCAGGTCATCCAGCTCGATGCTCGCCGGTAGGCGCACCTGTAGGGAGAGCGCCTGTCGCCTGACCAGCGGAAGATACTCCGCCAGCATGTCCCCCTGATCTATCTTGCCTCGTGCTGTGTACATACGCTTGCTCTCGTGGCTGCCAGCCCATTTCAAAGGGTGCTGATTCACTCAACAGGTTTCGCTTGCTTCAGTACCGTTAACTGTCACAACGCCCGCTACCCCGCCGACTGCCGTCATATGAACCCGCTGCGGCACGCTCCTGTTCATGGTGGTTCACGATGACCTGCAGCCCCTGCAACGTCATGGCTCGCTGTCCGCGCTCCCGCAGCGCAAACTGGAAGTAGAGCGCCGAATCCGCCGGTATGCCCGCGAATGCTTCGGTGTGTCCCCGCGGCCCTGCCAACGTGACACACCCACCGGCGTGACATAGCCGGGCATTCACCTCGGCGCCGGACGAGGTCTGGAACTGCCAGCTCACCCGCCCCATGACCTGATTCCGGGCCAGTTCGGCCGTGGGCGGCACCATATCCGCAGACTGGACCTGCCGCTCCGACATAACCACCTGCACTGCCGGGGCACTGGCCACCCAACTGCCCGATGCCTGTGCCAGGCTGGCAATGAGTGTGCCTCCCAGCCCCAGCAACAGTTTCGCCCACGACTGCTGTATTAGCTTCATCTTGCCAATACCAGCAGCTCGATACCAAGATAGCTTGACGCGGCATGACGCAGATTACTCAGCAGCCCCTGTCGTCCAACGCTCGGCGGATGGACCAGCAGCATCCGCTGCGGCCCACCACGCTCGGCTACCTGCTTCAACACGCGATAGGCGCGACGGAATGCCTCCGGATCTGCATCGACCCAGAGCGCCCAACGCGCCTGCTCGCCGGCAAGCACCGGCAGATGCGGGCTGCCTGCAGGCAGTGACACCACCCGCCATGCCCGGGGATTGCCTACCCAGTCACGACCCTCGTTGGCCCAGGCCTCGAACAGCTCTGTGACCTTACCGGTATGATGCGCGCCGGTGCCGGGAAGCCCCAATACCATCAGGGTCGTGTCCGATTCCAAACGCCGCCTCGGGCGCTGCGCCGAGGCCTGTGCAGAGGACGTGGGAGCCGAGCCGACATGGCCAGCTGGAGCGGCGCCTCCTCCCAGTGATACCAGCATCGCAGCAACGTGGTCGGGGCACGCCTCCTGGGGAGCTCTTGGCGTCATGTTCGACCACTTGCGTAGCCCGGCGGCCTGATCCATACCCATCTAGCCTGACTCCCTTTCACCGAGACCCAGATGCCGAATCGCATCACGTACCATGAACAGTTGCATGAGGGATTCCAGCAGCGCCACGTCACGGCGACGCTGACGTCCTCCAGACAGGCCCAACAGTTCGGCGCGCAGGTCCATTGCCGCTTCGTCTTCGGCCAGGTCCAGATGCGCCGCAACTGTCGCAAGACCACTTGCCATCAGCAGACGCACATCGGGCCTCACCTCCCCCAGTTCCGAAGGGGCCAGCCGCTGCCAGGCCCGCCGCGTCAACTGCGGCAGCGCATCACCCTGAAGCTGCGCCACCAGCAACGATTGCGGATCACGCCCCAGTCGTGCCGGCGTCACCCAGTAGCGCTTGGCCAGAACGCGCCCGCTCTCCGTATCACGCACATCGCCAAGCCAGGCTTGCACCAAGACCGCTTGCACGCCCTTCCCTGCCTTGAGAGCCACTGCCACCGGCAGGCTCGAGAGGGCGAGGCGCCCCGGCGACCCACGAAAGCGACAGGCCACATCCCCCAGCGGCTCGGCCAGCTCACCCAGCGTCGACAGTGACAGACGCTCGCCGGCATGCTCGACGCGCTGGCTGCCACGCACCTGGCTGCACCAGGTGATGGCCTTCTCCTCCAGCCAGTCAGCCGCTTCGCCATCGGGCAAACCCTGTAGCAGATGCACGCTGACCGCCAAGCGTTGCAATGCATCCTCCAGTCGCGCCTGTTGCCCAGCTACCTGGCGGTGCTGAAGCAGTGGCAACGCCAACCAGCCCCCCTCCGGGTCGATGGCGATATCCGGCATGGACCAGCGCTCGCCCTTGACTCGCCGACGCTCGCTCCACAGCATGCCCAGCGCCTGCTCGGACGCTGGATAAGAGGACAGCAGTGACTCCAGCCGCCGCTGCTGGACGACTGCCGGCAGGCCGAGCAGATCCCAGACCGCTTCCAATTGCTGAAATCCTGTCAGCCGTTGCCGCAGGGCCAGCAGCGTACTGGAGAGGCGGCGCCCCTGCCCCAGCAGGTTGGGGGAGCGCGCCGGCGCTTCCACGGCGCCCTGACGGGGCGTGGATTGCGCCATGGCAACGCGGGCCTCCAGGGCGCGGTCAACCAGTGCCGGCACGTCGGCCACGGACATATCCTCCGGCACGCGCTGGCCATGGGAGACGAACAGCAGGCGCAGGCCATGGCGCATCACGATATCCAGCACCGGCGCCAGGCGCCCGGCTTCATCCTGCTTGGTAATGATGCAGTCGCTGAGTTCAGCACCCGCCGCCTGTGCCGCCTGGCGATAGCGGATCACCACCTCTTCCAGTGTCTCGGGCTGACTGGCCGCATTGAGCAGCAGCACCAGTCTCACCGGGGCATCGCCACCACGCAGGTGTGCCACCTGCTCAATGACACGATGGTCACGCTGGCTCATGCCAACCGTATCGATGATGACCCAAGACTTGCCGCGCATGCGCTCGAGCAGGTCGGAGACCGGCTGGTCGGCATTCAGTGCATACATGGGGACATCGAGCAGCCGCGAATAGATTCGCAACTGCTCGTGGGCGCCGATACGAAAGCTGTCGGTGGTCACCAGGGCGACCGGGCGGGTACCGTGACGCATGACGTAGCGAGCGGCCAGCTTGGCGGTAGTAGTGGTCTTGCCGATGCCTGTCGGTCCGATCAGGGCCACGATGCCGGCACGATCCAGGAAAGCGTCCTCGTCGTCGAGGCCCTCCAGACGGTTGACCAACTGGCGGTGCAGCCAGCTCATGGCACGTGCATCCATATCCTGGCCGACCAGCTCTTCCGGCAAGGCCGAGACCACCTCACCGGCCAACTCCTGACGGAAGCCGGCCTCAAGCAAAAGATGCTGAAGCTGTTCGCGAAGGCCACCGAGCGCCGCCGGCGCCTGCTCGCGCGACAACAGCGCACGCATATCCTGCATCTCCTCGAGCAGCCTCGCACTCATGGCTTCGAAGGCACTCGACGCACCCTGTCCAGCAGCCGGAGGCGCAGAAGCGTTCGTCTGCGCGTGCCGTTGAGGATCGTCGCTACCACCCGGCGCCGCCGACTCGGCCATGGCCAGAATCTCGACGCCGTCATCTACTCGCCGGTTGGCCAGGATGAGGGCCTCATCGCCCAGAGCTTCGCGCACCTGGCGCATGGCATCCCGGCTGTTCACGCCGGTAAATCGCATGACACTCATCGCTTATCGACCTCCCACCAGCGTCGTGACGCGCAGTGTCCTATCATCGGGAATCTCCGCCTGTGACATGACCACGA
The DNA here is from genome assembly GCF_001545155.1 of Halomonas chromatireducens. Taxonomy (NCBI): domain Bacteria; kingdom Pseudomonadati; phylum Pseudomonadota; class Gammaproteobacteria; order Oceanospirillales; family Halomonadaceae; genus Halomonas; species Halomonas chromatireducens. Next base: position 2,939,559 of record NZ_CP014226.1, read on the forward strand.
GATGACGCAGCCGGCGACGAAGGAAGCGAGACAGCAGCGGCCGCAGGCTGTGCTGCACCACCATGACAGGGGGCTCCCCGCTTGCTTCATGGCGAGTCAACGCCTGCTCCGCCTGACTCATCAACGTCTCCGCCAGCCCTGGTTCAAGGGCACCGTTACCGTTCATCGCCTGCATCAGTACCTGCTCGAGCTGTGCCTCCAAGCCAATGACATTGAGCGTGTCCTGACCCGGGAACCACTGCTGAGTGATCGACCGGCCCAGGGCGATTCGCACAAGGGCGGTCAGCTCATTGGCATCCTGCTGCTGAGGGGCATACTCTGCCAAGGTGTCGAGAATAGTACGCATGTCGCGAATCGAAACGTCCTCTTCCAGCAGGTTCTGCAGGATACGTTGCAGCGTGGTCAAATTGATCGCCTTGGGCACCACGTCCTCAACCAGGGACTTCTGCTCCTCGCCCAGCTTGTCGAGAAGTTTCTGGACTTCCTGACGCCCCAGCATCTCGGCAGCGTGACGGTGCAGCACGTGGTTGAGATGCGTCGCCACCACGGTCCCCGCATCGACCACCGTATACCCATAGACCTGAGCATGCTCCCGCTGCCCGGAATCGATCCATACCGCTGGCAAGCCGAAGGCCGGGTCTTCAGTGGGGGTGCCTTGCAGCTGGCCCGTCACCTGGCCGGGATCAATGGCCAGCCACTGGCCCGGGAATGCCTCGGCCCGGCCGATTTCTGCGCCCTTGAGCGTAATCACGTAGGTATTGGCACCCAGCTCAAGGTTGTCACGAATATGAACGACTGACGGGAGGAAGCCCACTTCCTGCGCAAATTTCTTGCGCACACTCTTGATGCGCCCCAGTAGCTCGCCCGCCTGGCGCTGATCGACCAGCGGGATCAGCCGGTGCCCCACTTCCAGCCCCAGTGTATCGACCAGCTGCACGTCGTCCCAACTCGCCTCGGGGGCCTCGGGAGGTGGTGGCGGTTCGGCGCTGATTTCCTGCTCGACCAGCCGCTGCTCCGCCTGCCGAGTCAGCATCCAGGCCAGGCCTGCCAGCAGGCCGGTAAAGAGCAGGAACACCATGTTGGGCATACCCGGAACCATGCCCAGAAGGCCCATGACCACCGCGGCCAGAATCAACACCTGAGGATTGACGAACAGCTGACTTATCATCTGCTGACCCACATCCTCCTCGGTATTTACCCGGGAGACAGTAACGCCAGCGGCGGTGGAGATCACCAGCGCCGGGATCTGCGCCACCAGGCCGTCGCCGATGGTCATCAGCGTATAGGTCTTTGCCGCATCGCCGAAGCCCATGCCGTGTTGCAGCATGCCGATCAGCAGCCCGCCGATGATATTGACCACCATGATCACCAGGCCAGCCATGGCATCGCCGCGCACGAACTTGCTGGCGCCGTCCATGGAGCCGTAGAAGTCCGCCTCCTGGGCAACCTCGGCACGCCGCTTACGGGCATCCTCCTCGCCGATCAGCCCTGCATTCAGGTCAGCATCGATGGCCATCTGCTTGCCCGGCATCGCGTCGAGCATGAAGCGAGCGCCCACCTCGGCGATCCGGCCGGCACCCTTGGTGATTACCATGAAATTGATGATGACGAGAATCAGGAAGACCACCAGGCCGACGGCAAAGTTACCCCCCACCAGGAAGGTGCCAAAGGCCTCGATTACCTTGCCGGCGGAATCGCCACCCTGATGCCCCTCCATCAGGATGACACGGGTAGAAGCCACGTTGAGCGAAAGCCGCAGCAGCGTGGTAAAGAGCAGCACCGCCGGAAAGGCGGCGAAATCCAGCGGTTTCTGGGTGAACATGCTGACCAGCAGGACCATGATTGCCAGTGCGATGTTGAAGGTGAACAGCATGTCCAGCGCAAAAGGCGGCAGCGGCAGGATCATCATGGCCAGGATCATGAGGATCAGGATCGGCCCTGCCAGCAGCTTCATGCGCACGTCGCCCATCCAGTCGCGGCGACCGATAATATGACTAAGGGACTTCATTGACGCCCCCCGGTCGAATCATTGCGCTGTGATGCATTTCGATCAGCCTCGTCATTGTCACCGGGCACGGCCAGCTCTGGCGGTATGGGTAGATCCTCGGGCGTAGGTGGCACGTCTCCCCCCTCAAGTGACACATGCTTGAGGCGGAAGGCCCAGGCCAGCACCTCCGCCACGGCAGTATACAGAGTCAATGGGATCTCCCTGTCGAGATCCACGTGATGATACAGAGCCCGCGCCAGCGGTGGGGCCTCAAGCAGGGGTACACCAGCTTCCTGGCCCACTTCCCGGATACGCGCTGCCACCATGTCAGCCCCCTTGGCCACGACACGTGGCGCGCCCATCTGTTTCTCGTCGTACTGCAACGCCACCGCGTAGTGCGTGGGGTTGGTAATGATGACGTCCGCTTCGGGCACCTTGCTCATCATTCGGCCTCGGGCCATTGCCTGCTGCTGGGAGCGAATGCGGGCCTTGACGTGCGGGTCGCCCTCGCTCTCCTTGTGCTCCCGCTTGACCTCCTCCTTGGACATGCGCAGCTTCTTGGCATGGCTATATAGCTGATAAGGCACGTCGATCAGGATGACCACCAGCAGCGTCAGCACCATCAGTCCGCAGGCCTGGGCCGCCATCATCAGGGCACGTGCCAGGGCCTGTGTCGTTGGCTGATCGAGCAGCGAGAGGTACTCACCCCGATTGAAGTAAAGGTATGCCATCCCTACCCCACCGATCAGCGTCGACTTGGCAATCGCCTTGAACAACTCGACCAGGGCCTGCACGCCGAACATCCGCTTCAAGCCCTTGAACAGGTTCAGCTTCGACAACTGCGGCTTGAGCGACTTGGCTGATATCAGCCAGCCACCCAGCAGGGCCGGGGCCACCAGGGCGATCAGGGCCAGCAACAGGAACAGCGGCAGCATCGTCCACAGCGTGCGCTGCCCAAGGTTCAGCACGTTGACCAGCATGGGGCCCGTCTCGAAGGCCTGCTGCCGCTCAAAGAGAAAGGCCTGTTCCATTACCAGACCCAACTGGTCATAAAGCATGGCACCCATCGACCACATGCCCACCACACCGCCCAACAGCAGCATGAACGTGGTCAATTCACGGGATCGGGCAACCTGCCCCTCCTCGCGCGACTTCTGGAGTCGTCGAGGCGTGGCCTCTTCGGTCTTTTCCTGATCACTGCTCTGGTCAGCCATGGCATCCGGACGTTCGTGTGCACGCTGGCTATTGTGGGGGCTTCAAGGGAAGGGTAATACGCCAAAAAGCGCCGATGATCGTGGCCTTATCGACCATGACCCTCGACGCGGAAGCGGTAACGGAGAAAACGTAAGTGGCCAGGAGCCTTTCGGATTTGACCGTTCTCGGTAAACCAGCGTTAAGTTCGAGAGGCTTCTAGAACCCCAACTGATCGAGAAGATCGTCGACCTGGTCCTGATCGGTGACGATATCAGCCGCAGGCTTGATCTGAGGGCCATTGAGCAGGCTCTCCTCACGCTTGCGGTCGTTTTCCCACTGATCGTTGGCCTTCTGCTGCATGGTTTCCCGGTCCATGTTCTCGGGAACGGCGTCGATGAGCACTTGCACTAGCTGGTGCTCGATCTCGCGAATCACATCCATCATCTTCTTGATGACCTGGCCCGTCAGGTCCTGGAAATCCTGAGCCATCATGATCTCGAGCAGCTCCTTCTGGGTTGCCTGGGTCTTGTCAGGCACGCCGGCAAGGTAGGACCGCGTCTCGTTGACCAGCTCGCGCGCCTCATCGAGCTCCTTGGGCTCCGCGAACCACTCTGCCCAGCGCTTGTCCAGCGCCCCGGCATCATCGCTGAGGGAATCCTGCAGCGGCTGCGCCCGGTCGATGGCATTCAGCGCACGCTCGGCGGCCTGCTCGGTCATTGTCGCCACATAGCTGAGACGATCCCGGGCGTCGGGTATGGCTTCCGCAGCCTTTTCAATCTCCTTGTCCAAGCCCAGCTCGCGCATGCTCTCTCTGAGCATGCGCGTCAGTTGACCAATACGCTGCACCAGTTCCTCACCGGCGGCGCTGGACGGCTGCGCCTCACCGGGCTGCTCGTTTGCGCTCATCTTGTCGTCTCCTTCGCCAGGTAACTATCCCCGGCAATCACTTGCCCATTTTCTCGAATATCTTGTTGAGTTTTTCTTCCAGGGTTGCGGCCGTGAAGGGTTTGACCACATAGCCACTGGCGCCTGCCTGGGCAGCGGCGATGATATTCTCCTTCTTGGCTTCGGCAGTGACCATCAGTACCGGCAGCTCCTTGAGCCCGTCGTCGGCACGAATCTGCTTGAGCATCTCCAGTCCGTCGAGATTGGGCATGTTCCAGTCGGACACCACGAACTCAAAGCCACCCGAACGGAGTTTGCTCAACGCCTCCTGGCCATCCTCGGCCTCCTCGACATTGGTGTAACCCAGTTCCTTGAGCAGGCTCCGAACGATCCTCCGCATGGTCGGGAAGTCATCGACCACCAGAAAGCTCATGTTCTTGTCAGCCATCGGGATTCCTCATTTGTGTCATGCAATAGTTGACTGACGGCGGGACTCTCCGCCGCCATAGTTCAGAATTCTTCCCACTCGCCCTCGGCCACAGGCTCGTTGCGTGCCTTGCGCTGCGGCTTGGGGTCCACCTCAGCGACCTGTCGCTGTGCAGGCTGCGCCAGTGCCGGCACGCGGGTGCGGGCCGCCAGGTCGGCACGGCTCTGGTCCGTACCGACCTTGGCATTCTCCGCCGGCTGCGTCTGGTGTGAGGCCTGAAGGGCGTCTCCAGCCAGGCGGAATACCGCCACGGCCTGCTCCAGTCGACTGGCCTGCTCCTCCAGTGAGGAAGCCGCCACGGTGGCCTGCTGGACCAGCGACGCGTTCTGCTGAGTCACCTGATCCATCTGCCCCACCGCCTGGCTGACCTGCTCGATGCCGTCACTCTGCTCCTGTGAGGCCGCGGAGATCTCATCCATGATGTCGGTGACACGACGAACCGCCGCCACCACCCCATCCATGGTCTCCCCGGCCTGTTCGGCCAGCGTCGAGCCCTCCTTGACCTGGGCTACCGAACCATCGATCAGCTCCTTGATCTCCTTGGCGGCAGTGGCACTGCGGCTGGCGAGATTGCGCACCTCGCCGGCCACCACGGCAAAGCCTCGACCCTGTTCGCCGGCCCTTGCCGCTTCCACGGAGGCATTCAGCGCCAGAATGTTCGTCTGGAAGGCGATGGAATCGATCACGCTGGTGATATCGCTGATCTTCTTCGAGCTGGCCGAGATACCACCCATGGTCTGCACGACACGATCGACCACCTCGCCGCCCCGCTCCGCGGTGGTTGAGGCATCCAGGGCCAGGCCGCTGGCCTGGCGGGCGTTGTCGGCGTTCTGGCGAACGGTCGCGGTGATCTCCTCCATGCTTGCCGCCGTCTCCTGCAGCGATGCGGCCTGCTGCTCGGTGCGCGACGAGAGATCGGCGTTACCACCGGCGATCTCGCGAGTGCCGATATGTATCGACCCGCTGCTGTCTCGCACCTGTCCGACGATACGCACCAGGCTCTGCTGCATATTGCGCATGGCGTTGAACAGCTTGCCGATCTCGTTCTGGCTCCCCTGCGGGATCTTCCCGGTCAGGTCGGCCTTGGAAATGGTCTGCAGGTGCTGGACCGCCGTGTTCAGGGGCCGGACGACCGTTGCCCGCAGCCCCAGATAGACAAGCAGCAGCACCGCAGCGGCCAGCAGGAGAGCCCCCAGCTTGATCAGCTCGAAGCGATCCGCCTGCTGCTGGAAGTCTGCCACCATCGCTGAAGCGCTATCGAACCCGTAGGCGACGAAAGCCGCCATGCTGGCGCTCAGGGCCTCTGCCGGCTCGATCAGCTCATCGCGCAGATTCCCGAACTCCGGGGTATTGAGTTCATCGAGAGCAACATGCTGTTGACGCACCAGCTCCAGCACGTTGGTGAAGTTCGATTCCACCTCACCAGCGAGGGCCACGCCCTGGGACGACTTGGGAGCGTCAGCGAAGTTGCTGAGGCGCCGCTCCGAGCGGTTGAGATAATCGTCCGCCTGGGCAAGCTGCTCATTGGCCTGGGCCATACGTCCCAGCATGACCTGGTTGGAGGCAATCTCGAGGCTCACCCGTGCCTGATTAAGCAATGCATCGGCCCGATTGATTTCATTGAGCTGCTGCACGTTGATCCGGTCCAGGTCGGCCAGTATCAGGCCCGCCTGGCGATCCGAGAGTGCCGACAGCGTCGCTACCAGGCCAATCAAGACGGCAAAGCTGATCAGTGCGACAATCACGGATACGTGAATGCTGATGTTGCGGATGAATCGACTCATATCGGCAGTTCCTCGCGCTCTGTGACGCTAGTGTCTTCAGTCTTGATTGTTATGATTAGACCCGCTGTGCACGGCCAGAGGCCGCCACCAGAGCCATCAAGCGTTCCGGTATGTCGTCAAGGCCGAGCACCTCGGCTGCCCCACCCAAGGCGATGGCCTCACGAGGCATGCCAAACACAACACAGCTCGCCTCGTCCTGGGCAACCGTGGCAGACCCTGCCTGACGCATCTCGAGCAGCCCGGCCGCACCGTCCTTGCCCATGCCGGTCAGAATCACACCGATGGCATTGCGCCCCGCCTGGGTCGAGGCGGAATGGAAGAGCACGTCCACGGATGGACGATGACGGTTGACCGGGGGGCCGTCGTCCAGCCGAGCGACATAGTTGGCTCCACTGCGAGCCAGCTTGAGGTGGGAGTCACCCGGGGCGATATAGGCGTGGCCCGGTAGCACGCGTTCACCGTCGCTGGCCTCCTTGACCGTGATCTGGCACAGCCGGTCGAGCCGCTCGGCGAAGGAACGGGTAAAGCCACCCGGCATGTGCTGGGTGATCAGGATGGCAGGACTGTTGGCCGGCAGCGGTTCCAGTACGGCGCGTATCGCCTCGGTGCCACCCGTCGAAGCCCCGATGATGATCAGCTTTTCACTGGAGACCAGCGGTGCCTTCAGCGTTGGCCGTGTGGCCGCCTCTGGTCGCCGGGCCTGTCTTGGTCGTGACTTGGCGGCGGCGCGAATCTTCTCGGCGATATCGTTGGCATAATCCATCATGCCGTTGCGAATCCCCAGCGCCGGCTTGGCGACGAAGTCAACGGCCCCCAGCTCCAGGGCTCGAAGCGTGACTTCAGACCCAGCCTGCGTCAGCGAAGACACCATCAGGACCGGCATGGGCCTCAGGCGCATCAGACGCTCGAGGAAATCGAGGCCGTCCATGCGCGGCATCTCGACGTCCAGCGTCAGCACATCCGGATTGTGACGCTTGATGAGATCACGTGCCACCAAGGGATCCGGCGCCACGGCTACGACTTCCATATCCGGCTGGGAGTTGATGATCTCGCTCAGCAGGTCGCGAATCAGGGCTGAATCATCGACACACAGCACTTTGATCCTGTTCGATCCCAAGACGAGGCCTCCTTGATGACAAGGGCCGCTCGACACGGCCCAGGGCGAATGATGTATAGGTCTACCATCGGCCTGGCCGGCCAGAACTTTAGCGCTCAGGCGATCAACGTTGGCAGGCCGAAAGGATGAAGTGAAAACTCAACGGTGGCTGGCAAGGGTGTAGACGGTCTGCCCCCGCAGCCGGAATACCTTGCTGATATAGGAGAAATTCTCGGAGTGACCGGCAAACAGCAGCCCATTGGGCTTGAGCAACGGGGCAAAGCGCTCGAGAATTCGCGCCTGGGTCTCCTTGTCGAAATAGATCATGACGTTACGACAAAAGATCGCATCGAAGGGCCCCTTGACCGGCCACTGGGGCGCCAGCAAGTTCATTGACTGAAAATCCACCAGCGAGGAGACTTCGGGCCGAATCCTGGCGAACCCCTCATGCCGTCCCTTGCCCTTCTGGAAGAACCGCTTCACTCGCGCTTCATCGAGCTTGCGCACCTGCTCGATGGGATAGACCCCCGCCCTGGCCCTTGCGAGGGCTTCCGTATCGATGTCGGTGGCCACCACGCGAGCATCGGATGCCTTCGGGCCAAGGCTTTCCAGCAGGGTCATGGCGAGCGAGTAAGGCTCCTCACCCGATGACGCAGCAGCACTCCAGAGCCGCACCGGCCCACTGGCCTGGCGGACATGCTCGGCCAGTAGCGGGAAATGGTGCATCTCCCGAAAGAACGCGGTGAGATTGGTGGTCAAGGCGTTGGTAAACTCCTCCCACTCCCTTGCCTCAGGCTGGCGCGCCAGCCTGGCAAGATAATCGCTGAAGCGGATCAGTCCATGATGACGCAAGCGTTTTGCAAGACGGCTGTAGACCATCTCGCGCTTGTGCTCGGCCAACACGATGCCCGCTCGCTGATAGATCAACTTGCGAATCTGGGTGAAGTCCTCGTCGGTCAGGACCAGATCACGCTCGAGTTGGCCGAGACCGGACCACTGACCCGGGTCTGCGCCGGAGCCTGGCTCTGTAGTCGTCAAAACGTTTCCCACTCTTCATCCATGGATGACGCAGCCTTGCCCTGCTTCGATGGTGACGACTTCACCGGCCGGGGATCATGCTGCAGAGGTGGCACATTGGCACGCGGGGCTTCCGCCCTGGCCGCTGGCTGCACCGATTCAATCGCCTCAACCTGCTCAGGCCCTGCACCTCGCAAGCGGAATACCCGGATTGCCTGAGCCAACTGCTCTGCCTGATACTGCAGGTCACTGGCCGCTCGGGCACTCTGCTGGACGCGCTCGGCATTCTGCTGGGTCACCTGGTCCATCTCGGTGATCGCCTGGTTGATCTGGCCGATACCACTGCTCTGCTCCTCGGAGGCCGCGGTGATCTCGCCCATGATGTCGTTGACCCGCGTGGACGCGGACACCACTTCCGCCATGGCACTTTCTGCCTTCTGCACCTGGGCCGCGCCCTCCTTGATTTCACTGGAGGAACCATCGATCAGCTGGCGGATCTCCTTGGCGGCATCCGCGCTGCGTCCCGCCAGGCTGCGAACCTCGCCGGCCACCACGGCGAAACCGCGGCCCTGCTCACCGGCCCGAGCCGCCTCCACCGAGGCATTCAGGGCCAGAATATTGGTCTGGAAAGCGATTCCGTCAATGACATTGATGATGTCAGTCATCTTGTTGGAACTGGCGGTGATCCTCTCCATGGTCTTGACCACGCCGTGCATCAGTTCACCGGTGTCACGCACGCGTCCGGCGTTGTCCAGGGCCAGTCCGCTGGCCTGGCGAGCGTTGTCGGTATTCTGCTGCACGGTAGTGGTCATCTCCTCCATGCTGGAGGCGGTTTCCTGCAGCGAGGCGGCCTGCTGCTCGGTTCGGGCCGAGAGATCCTCGTTGCCGCGGGCGATGGAGCGCGAGGCCGGTGTCACAACTTCAATGCCCTGCTGGACGCTATGGGTCGTGGTGTAGAGGCTCTTGCGCATCATATTCAGCGCCTTGAGCAGTATCCCGACTTCGTCGCGCCGCTGCTCCGGCGAGCGCACCGCCAGGTTGCCGGAGGCGACCTGCAGGGTGAAGTCCACGGCCCGGCGCAGCGGCCGGGTAATGGAGGCCATGGTCCAGAGTCCCAGCATGATAAGGAAGGCAACGCCGAGCGATACGGCAATGACCTGCCCCTTCAGCATCAGCGCCTGACCCTGTGCCGCCTCCTCGGCCAGCGCATTGGCAAAGATCAGCTTGTCCTCCACCAATACATTGATGCTTTGACCGATCAGTTCGACTTGCGCGCGCAGCACATCATTGAAAGCCTCGTAGGCAGCGAAACCGCTACCTTCGATCAGGGCTAGCATCGTGGGTCGAATGCCTTCTTCAACGGCAACCTCGAGCTGCCCGTCCAGGGAGGCAATCTCCGGCTGTGTGGCGTCCTCGCCCTCCAGGAAACTCTCCCAGGAGCTCTCGACACGCTCGATGACGACATTGACCTCATCATCGAGTTCATGGATCTGCTCCAGACGCAGCGCACGGGGATTGCGTACCGGGCGCTCCAGGTCAATCATCAGTTGACTCAGAAGCTGATCGATACGCTGGAGGTCGGCGATATCCTGCACGCCATTATTGTTGAGCTGAGCAACTCGGTCCCCCGATACCTGCAGGCCATAGAGACCGGCCGCGCCGCTGAGCATAAGCAACAGAACGGGCACCAGAGTCATCATGACCAGCTTGGCGCGGATGGTATGCAGATTGAGCCGTGCGATGAGCCCAAGCGGACCGCGCCGAACCAGCTGCCCCTGGCGGAAGGCCAGGTGCCTTGTACGCCCCTCGCGCAGGCGGGCGTAATCGTGCGCGGCCTTTTCGGCTGTCGCCGGATCGGCCTTGACGCGTACCGAGGTGTAGCCGAGACACTTCCCCTCTTCGAGAATCGGAGTGACAGTGGCTTGCACCCAGTAATGATCGCCGTTCTTGCGACGATTCTTTATCACCCCCTGCCAGGTTTCTCCCTGCTTGAGGGTCTGCCACAGGTCGGCAAAGGCTTCCTGCGGCATATCGGGATGACGGACGAGATTATGGTGCGCCCCAATCAGTTCCTCATGGGTGAAGCCACTGACCTCGACGAATGCCGCATTGGCATAAGTGATTCGCCCCTCGAGGTCAGTTCGAGTGATCAAAAGGTGCTGATCGCTCAGCTTGTATTCACGCTGTGTTACCGGCTGATTGTCGCGCATAGTTATTTTCCCTTGTCACCTAGCCACGCCCGGGGCGCCAAACCCATACCTAACCCCAGTGCCTGAATCCCATAACCCCGCACCCTCACCACATCGCTCAGAAGGAAGCCCACTCCTCCTCGGTCACTGGCCGCCCCGCTCTGCCTGTCTCACGCCTCGCGGGCATCGGATCATGCCGCAAGTCTGTTGTGGCCGCCGGACTCCACCCGGAGCCGCCTGACTGAAGCGCATCCGCCTCCCCGACAGCTGGCACCGTCTCGGGGCCGGCACCGCTCAGTCGAAACACGCGGATCATCCGGTCGAGCATCTCCGCCTGATGCTGCAGATCAATGGCCGCACGCGCACTTTCCAGAACCCGCTCGGCATTCTGCTGGGTCACCTGGTCCATTTCGGTGATCGCCTGGTTGATCTGGCCGATACCACTGCTCTGCTCCTCGGAGGCCGCGGTGATCTCGCCCATGATGTCGTTGACCCGCGTGGACGCGGACACCACTTCCGCCATGGCACTTTCTGCCTTCTGCACCTGGGCCGCGCCCTCCTTGATTTCACTGGAGGAACCATCGATCAGCTGGCGGATCTCCTTGGCGGCATCCGCGCTGCGTCCCGCCAAGCTGCGAACCTCGCTGGCCACCACGGCGAATCCGCGGCCCTGCTCACCGGCCCGCGCCGCCTCCACCGAAGCGTTCAGGGCCAGGATATTGGTCTGGAAGGCAATACCGTCGATGACATTGATGATGTCGGTCATCTTGTTGGAACTGGCGGTGATCCTCTCCATAGTCTTCACCACGCCGTGCATCAGTTCGCCGGTGTCCCGCACGCGTCCGGCGTTGTCCAGGGCCAGCCCGCTGGCCTGGCGGGCGTTGTCGGTATTCTGCTGCACGGTGGTGGTCATCTCCTCCATGCTGGAAGCGGTTTCCTGCAGCGAGGCGGCCTGCTGCTCGGTGCGGGCCGAAAGATCCTCGTTGCCGCGGGCGATGGAGCGAGACGCCGGCGTCACCACCGCAATGCCCTGCTGAACGCTATGGGTGGTGCTATAAAGGCTGCGGCGCATGATATCCAGGGAGCCCAGCAGCGCGCCGATCTCGTCATGGCTCTGCTTGGGTGTAGCCACTGCGAGGTTGCCCGAGGCGATCTGCAAGGTGAAGTCCGCAGCGCGACGCACCGGCCGGGTAATGGCACGCATGATCCATACGCTGATGGCCAACAGCAAAACGAAACCAAGTGCCATGAAACTCGTTTGGCCAACAAGCATCTGCTGCTGACCCCGCTCGGCGTCTTCGGCCATGCTCAACGCCGCGATTCGCTGCTGTTCCACCAGTTGATTGACAAGCCCCGACAATCCCTCGGCACTTTCACGCAGCCCGGCTGTTTGGTTGTTCAGCGCCATCATGGCATCGAAGGACTCGGGGCCACCCAACGCCGCCGTCATAGGCTCCAAGCGCTCGTTGAGATAGTCGGAAAGCGAATCATCAAACGCCATGGCCACCGAGGTCTGGTTGACCTCCCGGGCAAGATACTCCTGCCATAGCTCGGCAAGACGAGCGCGGCCGTCCGCCAATGCGTCGGCAATAGCATGTCGTTCACCAAGAAGCGCCATTCGCTCCTCGCCGGAAAGCCGCTGCGGGCCGTCATTGATCAACTGGTCAAGCTGCTGCAGCCGTATCACATCCTGCAGACCATCCTGGTTCAGCTCCGCCAAGCGCTCTCCTGAGGCCTGAATCCCATAAAGTCCTACGCCGCCACTGATCGCCAGCAGCAACAGCGCTGAGGCAGTGAGCATGGAAAGTCGCGCACGGATGCTATGCAGGTTGATACGCCCAAGCCAGCCCAGGGGGCCACGACGCACCACCTGGCCAGCTCGAATGGCAAGACCGGTGCGACCTGAGCGCAAGCGCTCATAGGCACGGCCGGTGGCGGTGGCTACATCCGACGAAACCGCAGTGCGCACTGAGGTGTAACCCAGGCATTGTCCATTCTCGATGATCGGGGTGACCGTAGCCTTGACCCAGTAATGGTCCCCGTTCTTTCGCCGGTTCTTGATAATACCCTGCCAGGTTTCGCCGCATTTAAGCGCCTGCCACAGGTCGGCAAACGCCTCGGATGGCATGTCGGGATGACGAATCAGGTTGTGATTCGCCCCGATCAGTTCCTCGTGACTGAAACCGCTGGCTTCGACAAAGGCCGCATTGGCATAGGTGATTCGACCCTCGAGATCGGTGCGGGTGATCAGCAGATGTCTGTCATCCAGTATGTACTCACGCTGAGTTACCGGCTGGTTGTCACGCATGTTCCTGTTTCCTTGACCACTTGGCTTCATCAGGGGCGGGGCAAGATGACGCGCCTCCACCGATTGGGAGCTTCTTACCTCAGAACGAGGCCCACTCCTCTTCCTCTTTTGGTGACGTAGTCTTACGAGATGCCTGAGTTGACGGCGCTTGGGCATTGCGCCGAGAGGCTGGCAGGGGGTCGCGCACCGATGGGGAGGGAAGCACCTTGTCCGCGCGCTCCTTATTGGAAGCGGGTTTTGCAGGCTGCGCCGCAGCGCCCGCCTCTCCCGCCAAGCGGAAGCGCAGTACTGCTTCACGCAGACGCCCGGCTTCGGCCTCCAGCTGCGTGGCTCCGGCGGCGGCCTGTTGCACCAGCGTGGCATTCTGCTGGGTCACCTGGTCCATCTGCGTGACGGCCTGGTTCACCTGGCCGATACCATTGCTCTGCTCCAGCGACGCCGACGCAATCTCATCCATGATGTCGCTGACACGCTGAACGGCGGCAACGATTTCTTCCATGGTCTGGCCGGCCTGGTCGACGCGAGCGGTACCCACGTCCACCTTTTCGCGAGACGCATGGATCAAGGCACGAATCTCGCCAGAGGCAGACGCACTGCGACCGGCAAGGCTACGAACCTCCTGGGCGACCACCGCGAATCCACGACCGTGCTCACCGGCCCTGGCTGCCTCGACCGAGGCATTCAGGGCCAGGATATTGGTCTGAAAGGCGATGTTGTCGATCACACTGATGATGTCCGCCATCTTGTGCGAGCTGGCGCTGATGTCGTGCATGGTCGACACCACATCGCTGACCACTTCGCCGCCTTGGGCAGCGGTACGTGATGCCTCGGCCGCCAGTTGACTGGCCTGGCGCGCATTGTCGGCATTCTGCTCCACGGTGGAGGCGAGCTCTTCCATGCTGGAAGCGGTCTCGGCCAGCGAAGCGGCCTGCTGCTCGGTGCGGGATGAGAGTTCGCCATTACCCCGGGCGATCTCATGGGCTCCCTGGTAGATGCCTTCGCTGCTGCTGCGCACGGTCCCCACTGTGGCAGAGAGGCCATCCTGCATATGCTTGAGCGATGTGAACAACCGCCCGATCTCATTGTTGCCACGGTTCTCCACAGGCTGGGAGAGATCGCCCCGGGCTAGCCCCTCGAAATAGCCAACCAGCCTGGCAAGCGGCTGCAGCACGTTGACAGTGATACCCCACATCACAACCGCCATCACCAGCGCCGAGCCGACCAGCACCGCCATGATGGCCAAACGCATCCAACCAGCTACCACGTCGAAGCCCTGCAACAGCAAGGCACCAGACTCACCGGCATGGGGAGCCATCTCGGTGACCGCGGCTTGCCCCTGCTGCAGGGCATACAGCCCCAACGCGCTGAGAGCGACGATCATGCCGCCGAAGAACAGCAGCACCAGAGTCCAGCTGGCTCGCACAGTCAGGTTGTCGAGAAGCTTCACTTCATTCCCTCGTGTTCGGCAGGGCCTAAGCCCGATTATCGTTATTGGCAAGCCAAACCAGGCCGCCCGGATAGCCCCGTCTCATCAAGAGCTATCGGCCAAAATGGAAAAACTGGAGTGGCGTCAAGGCTATTCGGCCACGCGTTCGACAAGCTCCATCTCATCGCTGGTGAGCAGCTTGTCGATATCCACGATCACCAACATGCGATCCTCGAGACTGCCGAGCCCGCTGAGGAAGTCGGAGGACAGTGTGACGCCGAATTCCGGCGCCGGCTTGATCTGATCCGGCGAGAGCGTCATCACGTCGGAAACGCCATCGACGACGATGCCCACGACCCGGTCCTCGACGTTGACCACGATCACCACGGTCTGGCCGCCGTATTCCACCTTGTCGAGGTGGAACTTGATGCGCAGATCGACGATCGGCACGATCACGCCACGGAGATTGGTCACACCCTTGATAAAATCCGGCGCATTGGCGATACGCGTAACGTTTTCGTAGCCACGAATCTCCTGCACTTTCAGGATATCGACCGCGTATTCCTCCTCGCCCAGCGAGAACACCAGGAATTCACGGTTGTGGGCTTCGGCCGCAGTCATGGCTGCTTCGGTCGTCTGGTTCATGAGGAAGTCTCCAGCTCTTTGTCGGTTAAGGCTTCGAGAGATTGATAGGTACGCTCGGGACGGCGCACCTCCTTCTTGGCACGGCTGAGGCGATGCAGGCCGGTGATATCCAGGATCAAGGCCACGCTGCCGTCACCCAGAATGGTTGCCGCCGAAACGCCCGGCACCTTTCGATAGTTGGTTTCCAGGTTCTTGACCACGACCTGCTGCTGGCCGACCAGATCATCGACCAGCAGGGCATAGCGACGCCCTTCGCCCTGAACGATGACCGCAATGGTCTCGGTCAGCTTCGTCTTGGCATCGGGCACGTCGAGGGCTTCATGAACGGCCACCACCGGCAGGTACTCATCGCGGACCTTGAGTACGACGTCGTCGCCCGCCATGGCATAGAGATCCTCCTTGGCTGGCTGCAGTGACTCGAGCACCGCCGATAGCGGGAGGATGAACATCTCGCCACCCACCTTGATCGACATGCCGTCGAGGATCGCCAAGGTCAGCGGCAACACGATACGAATTCGCGTGCCCTCACCGGCCTTGGACATGATCTCGACGTGGCCGCCCATGCCCTGAATGTTGCGCTTTACCACATCCATGCCCACACCGCGGCCGGAAACGTCAGTGACCGCCTTGGCAGTCGAGAAGCCTGGCGCAAAGATCAACTGCCAGACTTCGTCATCGCTCATGGAGTCCGAGACGGGCAGACCGTTCTCACGCGCCTTGGCCAGCAGTCGGTCGCGATTCAGGCCGGCGCCGTCATCGATCACCTCAATGAGAATGTTCCCGCCCTGATGCTGAGCCGAGAGGGTAAGTCGACCGGTACGGGGCTTGCCCGCGGCCACACGATCCTCCGGCATCTCGATACCATGATCGAGGCTGTTTCGGACCAGGTGCGTCAGCGGATCGATGATCCGCTCGGTCAGGCTCTTGTCCAGCTCGGTGGACTCGCCTTCGGTGACCAGTTCGATCTCCTTGCCCAGCTTGCCGGCTGTCTCGCGAACAACCCTCGGGAAGCGGCTGAAAACGAAATCCATGGGAATCATGCGAATCGACATCACCGATTCCTGAAGATCCCTGGCGTTGCGCTGCAGCAGGCTCATGCCATTGAGCAGGGCACTATCGGCAACGGCATCCATGTCGCTGACCGTCTGGTCGAGCATCGACTGGGTAATGATCAGCTCACCGACCAGATTGATGATCTGGTCGACCTTGTCGACGGAAACGCGGATGGAAGAGGTCTCGGGGCCCTTGGCCTTGGGCTTGCTGGCTTTCGCTGGCGCCTTGGCGGCCGGCTTGGGCGTGGGTTCCGCCTTGGGGGCGGCCTCAGCCGGGACCGCCGCCGCGCCTGCCTTTTCCTTATTCACCACGGGGGAGGCGGCCCCGCCATCCGTGGTGATCTGCAACTGATCGGCGTCGACGATGAAGCACATCACCGCCTCGATATCGTCATTGCTGACCGAGGAAGCCAGAACGACCTCGTAGCGGACTTCGTCACCCTGCTGGGAGACCACGTCGCCCAGTTGCCCCAACTCCTCGACGAGAAGCTGGCGATCCTTTTCTCCCACGTTCAGCAACGTGATGACCCGCTGCCCCTCTTCAGCAGAGACACGGGAATCGGCCGGAACATCCGGCTGAGCGGCATCGACAGGCCTGATCTGAAACTGTTCGGCATCGATGATGAAACACATGACGGCTTCGATATCGTCGTCACTGTCGGTGGAGGCGAGTACCACCTCGTAGCGCTGCTCATCACCCTGATGGGAGACCACCTTGCCCAGCTGTCCCAGTTCCTCGACCAGCAGTTGACGATCTTTCTCCCCCACATTGAGCAGGGTCACGATGCGTTGCCCGGCACCGGCGGCAGGCTCCGCTTCAGGTGCAGAGGTTGGCGTGGCGGCGGGCTCGAGCTCGGCTTTCACGGCCGGTGCCGCCGCCCCCCCTTCATCCAGGTCCTGTCCGATCTCCTCGAGTGCCAGCTGCTGCAGGATCTGGCAAATGCGCTCGAAGGCCTCCTGATCGGGTTCGTCGCCATTACGGTAGGCGTCTAGCTGATCACTGAGCATGTCCTTGGTTTCCAGAAAGGTATCGACGATATCCCGGCGCAGGGTGAGCTCTCCCTTGCGGGTATGATCGAGCAGGTTCTCGAACAGATGGGTCGTCTTCTGCAACGCATCGAAGCCGAAGGTACCCGCCCCCCCCTTGATCGAATGAGCGGCACGAAAGATGGCATTGAGCTCTTCGGTATCCGGCTCGTCCACGTCAAGCTCCAGGAGGTAGCGTTCCATGTCGGCCAACAGCTCTTCGGCTTCTTCGAAGAAAGTGTCATAGAAATCCGTGATATCCATGCGCATTACCACCTGGTGTCAGAATGTGTTCCAAGCCCCGCTCACTCCGGATTGAGCGAACGGCGCAGGCTTTCCGTAAATTGTTCCACTGGTGCCAGCTCCACCTCGCCTTCCAGACGCGAGCTCATGGGGCTGGGTACGCCAGGGCCATTGAGGACACTGGGCCGCCGAATGTACTCCGCCACTTCGGGCAACAGGACCAGCAGCTCTATCCGTCGATTGTCAGCGTCAAACGGGTCGGTATCCGGCAGCGGTACGCGGTCGGCAAAACCGGACACCCGCAGCAACTTATCCGAGTCGAAGCCGCCGGCGCCCAGCTCACGCCGCGAGGCATTGGCCCGGTCGCTGGACAGCTCCCAGTTGCTGTAGCCGCGATAACCGCCGGCAAAGGGCAGGCCGTCGGTATGCCCACCGATGCTCAAATAGTTGGGCAGCTCGTTCAGCAACGGCGCAATGGTGCGCAGCAGGTTTCGCATATACGGCTCGACGCGGTCGCTACCGATGTTGAACATGGGCCGCTGCTCGGTATCCAGCAATTGGATCCGCAGCCCTTCCGGCGTCAGATCAAAGCGCATCTGCTGGCGCAGCTCGCGCAGTTCCGGGTCCGCCTCGATCACCGCCTCGATACGACGCTGCAGATCCATGAAGAAGCGCCGCTGCTGATCACTGGGCCGTGTCTGGCTGCGAGTATCGATCCGCGCTCGCTCACCTTCGCTATGCACCGGATCGGGACCGCCGCCCGGGATGACACGGGTGCTGCCCGACCGATCGCCGCCGCCGATAGCGGTAGTCAGTGGCGTACTGAAGTAATCCGCCACACCCTGGCGCTGCTCTTCGCTTGCCACCGACAGAATCCACATCACCAGGAAAAGCGCCATCAGGGCCGTCATGAAGTCGGCAAGGGCAATCTTCCAGCTGCCGCCATGGTGGCCATGGACCACTTTCTTGCGCCGAATGATGATCGGGCGCTTGTCGCCGGCGGCACTCATTCGCCTACCGCACCCGCCTTGGCGTTACGGACATACTCCTCGAGCTCGGTGAAGCCTGGGCGCTCGGCGGTGTGCAACGCCTTGCGGCCGAACTCCACGGCCAGCTGCGGCGCATAGCCATGCAGGCTGGCCAGCAGCGTGATGCGGATGCACTGCAGCATCTTCTCGGCCTCCTTGATCTGGCGCTCGATACTGCTGGCCACCGGGTTGATGAAGCCGTAGCCCATCAGGATGCCGAGGAAGGTGCCGACCAGAGCGTGGGCGATCATCTCCCCCATCTGATCGGGCCCCGCATCGGCATAGGTCAGTGCCTTGACCACGCCCATGACCGCCGCAACGATACCGAATGCCGGCATGGCGTCACCCACCTTGGCGATGGCATCCGCGGGAATATGCGCCTCCTGCTCGAAGGTCTCGATCTCATGGAGCATCAGCTCATCGATCTCCATGGGATCCATGCCGCCACTGACCATCAGGCGCAGGTAGTCGGTCAGGAAATCCATGATCATCGGGTCGGCCAGCACCCTGGGATGCTCCTGGAACAGGGCACTCTCCTGGGGAGTGTCGATATCTCGCTCGATACCCAGCATGCCCTCGCGGCGGATCTTGCTCAGCAGCTTGAACTGAACTGCCAGCAGCTCCATGTACATCTCTTTGTTGTAGTTCCGGGTACGCTTGAGCTTGGGGAAGATCTTGAAGGTAGCCTTGATCGCCTTGCCGTTATTCGCCGCGATGAAGGCGCCCACCCCCGCCCCGCCGATCATCAGCAGCTCGGTCGGCTGGTAGAGCGGGCCCAGGAACCCTCCGGCGAGCACGAAGCCACCGAAGACGCAGAGTATGACAACGAGATAGCCAAGCAGAATCAGCACAACCGATATCCTTAATAGGGACGCGACTTGTCGATATTTCAGTTATCGGCCAGGCTCGCCCCGACTTGAGGGCAGAACCCGAAAAAGGCATAGAAGAGCGAATAAAAACAACGCCGCCCCGGCACAGGGCCGAGGCGGCGAAGAGAGTCCGACCAAGATCGGTGACAACAGGGCGCGGCCTGAAGCGGCCGGTATTCGAACAATACCCGCCGCCAACCGAGCTCAGGCTGCCCCGTCAGCCGGCGCAACGCGCGGCGGGTAGCTCGAGGTCAACCGGTGCCAGCTGCGCCGCCTCTCTTTCACGACGCTTGCGGGTCTTGCCGGCACGGGAAGGCGGCATGCAGATACCGCAGACGTAGTCATGGTCGGGAGAGTGAGCATGAGCCACGAAATGGCCGCTGCACTGGGTACAGGTCGACTGTTGCAAAAGGTCGCTTTCGAAGAAGCGCACCAGTGTCCAGGCACGGGTCAAGCCCAGTACCGGCTCGACCTGGTCGATGCTCACCTGCTCACTGTAGAGTCGATAGGCGGTAACGAAGGCTTGCATCCGCTCGCACTGCTGGTCCTCCCGCAGGCTGCGGAAAATATTATAGAACAGCGAGGCATGCACATTCGGCAACCAGGTGATGAACCAATCGGTGGAGAAAGGCAGCATCCCCTTGGGGGGGGACATGCCGCGCACCTCCTTGAAGAGACGTATCAGACGCGCCCGACTCAGGTCGGTCTCGGTTTCAAGCACTTGCAGACGCGCACCCAGCTCAATCAGCTCGATGGCCAGCTGAACTTGCTGCATCTCAGTAACAAGGCTTTTCTGTTGCGTCATGCCTCGCCCCCCCGTGCAATGGATCCCGCACCACGCCCTGCCATCAGCAGAGAAGCATGGAACTGGGACAATCCATTGTCACGGGGGTTATCGACGACTTGACGCAACTGCTCGGCCCCATCGAGACCGAAATGGCAGAGCAACTGGTTGGTGCGGGCCAGGCGGGTCAGTTGGGCGGCACCCAGCGACTGAATCAGGTCTGCCGTCTCATCATCGAGTTTCAGGCGAAATATCGCCGCAGGCCGGTCGTCGTTGAGCAGGCGCTGAGCCAGCAACAGATAGGCTAGGTTGAGCTCCTGGATATCATCCAGGTGATTCGTGGTCTTCATGTCGGTTCCCTGCACGCGGTGGCCGCGTGTCCTTATATTTTTATGTTGGTCCATTAAGTGCCAAGGGCTGCCGAAGAAAGCGCATCAGCAAAAGCCAAAACAGCACTCGAAAAGGGACGTTCTTTCTACGGCCTCCATTGTGAGGTTTTGAAACGGTGTTGCCAACCAGCCAAAAGCATTAGAATGTCAACATCAATGATGAGAAAAATAAGCCTCTGCCATTCTTTTGTTAACCCTTTGGCCAGACAAGGAAAAAAAAGAACAATCGCATCTTGACAAACTGACAGACAAAAGTTTACGAAATATATTATAACATTTTTTTACATTTCTTAACGTTCCTGTGATGTATCCGAGAGCTCATAGACCCACACCAGCAGCTCGGCAATGGTCTGGTAGAGCATCGGCGGAATGCGTTCATCAAGGTCCAGGCCCATCAGCAGCGCTACCAGTTCAGGGGCATCATGAACATAGATTCCCTGCCGCTTAGCCTCGGCCAGAATCCGGTCAGCCATATCGCCATAGCCTTTCGCCATGACCCGGGGCGCGTCATCACCGTCCCGGTACGCCAGGGCAATTGCCTGCCGACGCTTCTCAGGTCCTTTCTCCGTCACTGGGACCCTCCTCGCCCAAGTGCCGAACGTCGATCAGCACCGTCGACATGCCGGCCGCTTTCAAGCGCTCCTCGAGCCTTACGACACCCCGCTGCAGTGTCACCAAGGTGCCCTCATCATGCGTTTTCAGCTCGAGCCTGACGTCCGTGTCGCGCAGCCACATCGCAACACGGATGTCCCCTAGACTGGGCACCCTGAGCTGAAGCTCGGAGTGCCAGGTTTCCCGCTCCGACTGTCCGTCATCGCCCTGCTCACCTTCACCTTCGCGTTTGGCGCCAGCAGGCAGCTGCACCATCAGGGCCATGAAGATGCCTGACCAGACATCGCCCTCCCAGCGCAGCATGGGCGTCACCAGCATCTCCAGCTGGTGCCGAACCAGGCCCTGAAGACTCTCGTGGATGGCCTCGCCACCGGCCGGCCGGGCCCGAGACAGGCCCTCTCCCTGCTCCCGAACAGCAGCTCCCGCATCACCGGCAGCCTGCAGAGGGCTAGCGGCACCACGACCGGGCGCCGGCGTATCGCGCAGCGAAGCAGCCGAGCTCTCAGCGCCACTTCCGCCATGCGCTGTCGCTTGAGTACCGACCCCTTGGCCACCCCCTGCACTACCCGGCAGCAGCCCAGCGGTAGTGGAATATGTGCCGGCCTGAGCCGCCTGGCCCTGGAGCGTTCCGCTACCGGCAGCCAGCGGAGGCGCCAACGAACCCGGAGCGGCTGCCGTCAGGCTGCCCGCCCCCGTCGCCCCGGGGGCAGCTCGCGGATCCGGCGCTGCTGCACCAGGCGCCGTAGATGCCGGAGAGAAGCGCAGGGTTCGCCACATCTGCGGCTCGCGCTCCAACTGCTGGCGGCTGACCTCTCCGCGATACCAGCGCGAAAGGTGGGATTCATAGAAAAGGCCGCTGTCGCGCACGCCAGCCTGCAGACGGCTCGCCAGCGTCGAGGCACTCGGCGCTTCGTCCAGCGCCATCAGGGGTGATGTGGCAGAGAGTACCGAAGGTGGCGCCGGGAAGCGCACCAAGAGATCGGCAATGGTACGGGCCGACGGGCTGAAGTGGGTCTGAATGGAGGCTGGCGAACGGGCAGTATCCGTCTGGCCGGCAGGTGTATCGCCCCGCTGTGACGGAGTCGTGGTGCCTGAGAGAGGAGCCGCAGCGGGGCGACGGCCATCCAGCCGTGAATCGCTATGCAGCGCCCTGGGCCCTTCGCCGGGATCCACCGCCCTTACCGGTTCGTTCAGGTCACGCGGCGGCGCCGTATCGATGCGTTTGCCCAGCACCTGATGGAGCAGGGTATCAGCAGAGGCGTGATACCACTCACGAGATTCCTTGGCCGAAGTCATCAGCGCTGCTCACCACCGAGGATGCCTGCTTGCCGTAGCTGCGGTGCAGGTCACGCTGGCGACGCGAACTGTCCATCAGCTGTCCCAGCTCGTTGCGACGCGCAAGGAGCTGCTCTCGAATCGCCAGGTCGTCGGCCAGGATCGACTCGAGCAGCTCGGCCTTGCGCTGAACGCCCTCATCATCGAGCTCGGCCGCCTTGTCGAGCTCTCGGAGACGATCTGCCAACTGGAGGTAACCGGACTGACGCTCAATCAGCACGTCCCACTCTCCGGCTCTTGCCAGCTCGAGCATGATAGCGACCTGGCGCCTGAGCTGGGTATAACCCTCCAGAACAGCGCGTGCAGTGGTGGTGGCCATTCAGCCTTGCGCTCCCGTGACGCCGATCTCACGCCACGCCGAGGCGATGTCCTCCAACAGCTGCTCTGCCTGGTCGAGACTCTCCTGGTCGTTGTGCAGATTCGCCGCCAACAGCAGCCGCGAGACATAGTCGTAGAGCGAACCGAGGCGCTCGGCGATCTCGCCGCCCTTCTCGGTATCCAAGGCGGCCAGAAGGCCATTGTTGACGATATCCAGCGCCTTCGAGATGGACTTGCCCTTCTCTGCCACATTGCCGGCCTGCATATGGATGCGAGCGGCACGAATAGCGCCCTGGGCACCGTCGAACAGCATCACGATCAGCTGATGCGGGCTTGCCGACATCACGCCGCTTTCCACGCCAACCCGGGCATAAGCTCCGGCCCCGCGGCCATAGGCGGCGGCTCCTCGCATGGTACTCATGGCAGTCATTCTCCTGTCGTGGTCGACCGTCGTATCACGAGACCGGCCCTGCCGGGCATCGTGCCCCGGCTCGCCAGCCAATTATTTCTTGCGGCCCAGCTGAGCGTTCATCATGTCGAACTGCTGGAACAGATAGTCACTGGTCTGGTTCATGGTGGCGATCATGCTGTCGAGCTGGCCGAACTGAATCCGATAGCGATCGATGGTTTTCTCGATGCTACGCTCCATGCGCTCGAAGCGGTCGGCCAAACTGCTGAGACGTGTCTCCAGGCCGCGCTTGGCATTGTCCAGCAGGCCTCGATCACCAAGCATCTGATCCAGGGATTCATTGAGCTTGCCGGCCATGCCCCCGGCCTTGTTCTGCCCGGCGAAGAAGGCCGACAGCGCCTCGGGCTGATTGGCGACAATATTGCTCAGACGATCCTCATCGAGCTTGAGCTTACCGTCACGCTGCAGTGAAATGCCGATATCCGACAGCATGCGAAGCTCGCCTTCGCCCACGCCGCCGGCCAGCACGCTGCGCATGCGGTTCTCAACGGTGCGCAGGGTATTGTCACCCAGCAGCTCGCCCGCATCCCCGGTATCGGCATTGAATTTCGTCAAGCCGCTGATCGTGCTGCGCATATCGTTGTAGGCCTTGACGAAGCCGCTGACTGCCTCGCGAATCGCCAGGGTATTGCGCTCGACAACAACGGTGACTGAGGAACCTTCAGCAGTCGTTTCGGAAAGGTCCAGCGTCACACCCTGGATGGCGCCCTTTACCTGGTTTGACTGGCTGGTGATGCGGATACCATTGACTTCCAGCACGGCATTCTGGGCTGCCACGACTTGAGACATGCTACCTGCTGCATCGGGTTCGGCGCCAAGGTCGAAGCTAAAGCCATTTTCGCCTCCCAGAGCAACCGACTGGATTGCCGCATTCTCACCGGTGGCATTGGCGGTCAATACCAGGCGATAGGGGCTGTCAGGGTCGCCGTCATTGACGATGGAGGCCGTCACTCCCGCTTTCTTGGCATTGATGGCATCACGAAGATCGGAGAGCGAACTGTTCGGTGCAAGATCAATAGAGACTGCTTTCGCCTTGTCACCCGTTCCGACGGTCATCGTCAGTTCACCGCCAAACTTGGCGCCCTCGGCAAAACCACCCGTCGCAACGCTCTGGGCACGCGCCAGCTCCTTGACGGCAACATCAAAGCGGCCGGGCTGGGCTGCGGCGCTAGCTGCCGCCTTCACGCCACTTCCCGTCACATTGCTGCCCACGCTCTGGAAAAACTTCGAGTCGTTGAGCTTGGCCGCCGCGCTCTGGAAAGTCGCCAGGGCGCCCTGCAGCTTGCCATAGGCCGAGATTCTGGCCTGATGGCTTTTCTGCTGCAGCTTGATCGGCTCGAGCTTGCCCCGCTCAGCGGCATTGAGCTGATCCAGCAGGCCATTCAGGTCGAGCCCTGACCCGATACCCAGTGACGTGATTGTGGTCATGATGGTTCCTTTTTCATCCCGGCTATTCTGACAGGCCCGGCGCCAGGGGTTCTGGCGAAAAGCCCGCGACCTTGGGGTTATTTCCCTGTATCGGCTCAGCGGCGCATAACTTTAGTGTCGGGCCGCATCCCAATTTCCATCCCGCTGCCGGCACCATTTCCACACTGCAGATGGCGCCCGAGGGCCACGCCGGAATCAAGTGGAGACAGGTATCTCCTCGACGGGCTCACCCAGGCGGGCAACCACATTGCCGCGCAGCACCTCGCCCAGCGCCTCGCCCGGGGGCTCAATGGCTTCGGTCAGCTGCACCTGAAATGGCTTGCCCTGCTGGTCCAGTCGCTGTATCCAGGCCATGTCGCCATTGCCGAAGCGCACCAGCGAACCGATCGGGCGCAAGCCAAAATGCTGGATATAGCGCTTCACCCAGCGCGGATCGAACTGGCCGGGACTGCTCAGCAGATGCCGGTAGACGGCATCGATGCGCCAGGCCGGACGGTCGGGCCGGTCGCGACGCATGGCATCGACCACATCCACCACCGCGCTCATGCGGGATAGCTCCTGCAGATGGTCGCCATCATGCCCGGCCGGATAGCCACTGCCATCCAGGCGCTCGTTGATTCCTCCCACCACCGCCTTGACCACGCCCGCCGAAAGCCACTGGCATCCGTCCATGGCTTTGCCAAGCAGCGCAACATGCATCTTCAACTGAGCGTAACCGCCCTCGTCCAGCGAGGTGGCCGAGAGCAGGTGTCCGGGAATCATCCCCTTGCCCAGGTCATGCACCATGGCACTGGCTGCCAACGCCTTGCGCACATCCCGCTGTATTTTGGTGCCATCGGCAAGGGCCAGGATATGAGCGGCCACCGAAAGCCCATGCCTCACCAGCAGTGGCTCCCGAGACAGGCAGCGGGTGGCGAAGAGCAGCGACTCCATATCCTCATCGGCCAGCATCAGCAGCATATCGGCATGCCGGGAGAGCTGAACCGCATCGATACGCCCTCCCTGCTGCAATTCCAGCAGCTGGCCGTCCAGGTATCCGGCAACCCTTGCCAGCCGGCGCGCCATGGGCGTGGGGTAGCTCAACAGGTTGCGCCGCCCCACCGGTGCCGAGGCAGCCGCCTGGCTCTGGAAGAGCATGGAGGGCAGGCGACCGACATCCGCCTCTTCCGCATGACGAGACGATTCCCGCTCGATCTCGCGAACGAAGAACCACAGCTTGCGTTCCTGGTCGGCCTTGCAATCCTCGAACCTGAAACCAACGCGTATGGTTTGACGATCACTGTCGGCCACGGTATGGCAGGCCCTCGCCTTGATCGCAAAGCGTGTGCCATTGGGAAAACAGAGTTCGATCTCGATCATCGGCGTCGCCGACAGCAGCGAAGCGGCCGAGGCTGGCAGCTCCAGCTGACACCCCTGCTGCGAGAGATCCTTGAGGTCGCCCTGGACGGTCGCTTCGCCTTCTCCATCGCCACGCAGGATGGCACCCACCTCCATGCCCAGCCGCAGCCGGGCCCGGAATGCCTCTCGACGCTGCATCTCTTCAAGATAGAGGGGGTATTCGCAGTGGCAGACCACCCTGCCGGCCACGGTTTCAGAATCCACCACCTTGAGCAACGGGGTGCGCACGATCTTGCCGTGAGCCTGGCCCAGCAGGCGAAATCCCACCCCGCGCTTGAGTTCACCGCCGATTTCGCGCACCGCGGTGATATCCACGATCAGCGACTCCGCGGGCACCTGCTCCATGAGCACCACCGGAAGCGGTGTGCTTTCGGGCTTGTCAAGCAGCAGCGATGCTCCACCCGGCTGAATCATCGACTCCAGCAGCAATTCGATTTCTGCCGGACTGCCGACTCGAACAAAGTCATCTAGCGCCTTCGCCATCCTTGCCTCTTCTTCTGTACAGGCCAACCCTTCCTAGCCGGGCCAGCCCAAGACTGTATCAATGTGTCAATCCAACGGCCCGACCACGCTCAGGCCAGAGTGACACGGACAGCGTCCGCTTAATGACGTCCGCATATTGCTTGCCCGTTGCGTCTTCCACTCGATCAGTGGGACGCAGCCTGTGGGTCAGAGGCATCGGGAGCCATCTGATGGTGCTCGATCATGTAACGCTTGAGCCCATCCAGGGGCATGGGACGGGCAAAATAGAAACCCTGGAAGACATCGCAGCCGTGTTCGGCGAGGAAGTCACGCTGGGCCTCCTCCTCGATCCCTTCAGCCACCACCATGAGCCCCAGGTGATGCGCCATGGAGATGATCCCCTGGACGATGGCGCTGTCATGGGGGTTGGTGGTGACATCGCGAATGAAGCTGCGATCGATCTTGATCTTGCCGATCGGCAACTGCTTCAGGTAACTCAGGCTGGAGTAGCCGGTACCGAAGTCGTCGACGGAAACTTCGATTCCCATATCCCGCAGCTTGTGCAACGTGGCGATGGCCGCAGCGGTGTCGTTCATCAGGATGCCTTCCGTCAGCTCCAGCTCGAGATAGCCGGGCGCGAGACCGGTCTCCAGTAGCGCCTGCTGCAGGTTGGTCATGAAGTTGGGGCGATGGAACTGCAGCGGCGAAAGATTGACCGAAACCCGGTGGTGTCCGTAGCCCTGGGCTGCCAGCAAGCACATGTCGAGACAGGCGCGTCTCAGCACCCACTCGCTGATCGGGCCGATCTGACCGGTGTCCTCGGCCAGCGGGATAAAGAGCCCCGGAGAGAGATAGCCCCTGACCGGATGCTTCCAGCGTACCAGCGCCTCGAAGCCAACCACGCTACCATCGGCGGCATTCAGCAGCGGCTGGTAGTGCAGCTCGAAGTTCTCTGCCTCGATGGCTTCCTGCAAGTCATTGCGCAGGGCCATGCGAGAACTCACCTCGTCATTGAGATCGCTGGTAAAGCACTCCCAGGCATTGCGCCCCTTCTGCTTGGCCCGGTACATCGCCATGTCGGCCTGCTGGATCAGTTCCACCGGATTCTTAAGCCCCTCGTACAGGAAGGCGACACCCACACTGGCACCGATATAGAGCTCGTTTTCGGCGATACGAAACGGCCGGGCGACGCAGGCCAGCAGGCGCTCAGTGAGCCTCAAGGCCGCCTCTTCCCGGCTCAATTCCGGCAGCAGGATCACGTACTCATCACTGCCGAACCGTGCCAGCGTATCGCCGGGGTCCAGCTCATCGGCCAGGCGCTGGGCGACCTCGATCAGCACCTGGTCCCCCACTTCATGCCCCAGGCTGTCGTTGATCGGCTTGAAATCATCCAAATCGAGGAACAGCACCGCCAGGTGCCTGCCGTGTCTTCTTGCCAGCTGCACATCGTGCAGCAGGTGGTCCTCGAACAGCGACCGGTTGGCCAGGCCAGTCAATGCATCATGGCTGGCATGGAAAGAGAGCTTCGCCTCGTAGGCCTTGCGCTCGGAAATGTCGTGCTGCACGCCGACAAAGTGTGTCACCACCCCTGCCGTATCGCGTACCGGCGCCAGGTAGAGGTTGTTCCAGAAAGGCGAGCCATCCTTGCGGTAATTGCACAGGGTGACGTTTACCTCCTCGAAATCGGCCAGGGCACGACGAATCTGATCCAACGAGTCGGGGTCGGTCTCACGCCCCTGCAGGATACGACAGTTGCGCCCCAGCACCTCCTCGCGGGTATAACCGGTCATGCGCTCGAAGGCCCCATTGGCATAGATGATGGGCATGCCCTTCGCCTGGGCGTCGGCGATAACCACGCCGTTGATGCTCGCCTCTACGCTGCGCTGCAAGATGCGTAGTTCGGTTTCATGCCGATAGCGCTCGGTCATATCCTTGGCGATGCCATAGAAGCCGATGACCCGCTCGTTGACGACGATGGGGAGGTTGGTCAAGTCGAGGTAGACCGAACTCCCATCCTGCCGCTTGAGAGCCAGCGTATAGCGGAATGCCTCGCCCTTGCCGGCGTCCTGATAGAGCTGAGCAATGCGCGCCTGTTCACTTGGCTCGATCAAGTCGGAGAAGTGCGAGCCGATCAAGCGCTCCAGGGTATAGCCGGTAATCTTGCAGCAGGCATCGTTTGCGGTCAGGAAATAGCCCTGCAGATCGAGCGAGAAGACCGCATCCGGATGATAGGTGAACAGCGAGCGGTAGCGCTGCTCGCTCTCGCGCAGGGCACGGCGGTTCTGCTCCCGCTCCACTGCCAGGGAGACCAGCTCTGCCGACTCGATGATGCGTCGACGATCGGCTCGGGTCGGTTCTCCCGGTTCCTTGAAGTAGGTGCCAAAGGCGCCCAACAGGCGCCCATCGCTGGCAATCACCGGGTAGGACCAGCAGGCGCGAAGCCCATGCTCGGCGGCCAGGTCATGATAGCCGGCCCAGTAGGGATCGAGGGCAATGTCGGCGCAGACCACAAAGTCGCGAATATGAGCCGCTCGGCCACAGGTACCCACCCCCGGACCCACGCCGACCCCTCGCACCGCTTCACAGTAGCTCTCGGGCAGACTGACCGAATAAATACTCTCCAGCGTGTTGTGGTCGTCACCGCAGAGCATGATCGAGCACTGGGAGCCGGGAGCCTGCGCCTCCACCATTCGGCAGATCGCCCTGAGCGTATCGGACAACGGCTGATCACGGGCGATCAGGGTTTGTACACGCTGCTGGGCGCGCAGGTGTCGCTGGGTTCTCGCCAGGGAGACCGAGCGTCGTCGGCTCAAGCTTGCCATACCCAGGCTGAAGGCCAGCAGGTAGCTGAGAATCAACCCGCCGATCGCCACGTTCAGCGGCATCATGCCGCCGAAGGCCAACGGCCCCACGGCGGCGTCATATACCCGCGCTTCCAGGGTGGCCCCGCCCGGCAGAACGATCAGCCCCCGATGGAGCCTCAAGCCTAGCTCGCGCTCGGCAGCATGATTGGCAGCCAACTGCCTGTCCTGCCGGTACAGCGAGAGCATCAAGGGCGTCACGATGGCGTTAAGCTCCTCCCCCAGCAGGCGCTCGAGGTCAAGCACGCTGACCATCTGACCATAGCCCGCACCGGGTAGCGGCAGCGAAACCACTGCCAGCTCGGGGCTCAGGGGGTCAGGTATCACCCAGCGCGGGTAGCTGCCGCCCACCGCCAACCAATCCAGCAGCCAAGCGTCGTCCTGTCGCACCCAGCCATGAAACAACAGCTCATGGCTCCGATCACGCCCCCACCGGAACCGCTCACTCTCATCCTGCCAATAGAGCGACACCAGGCTAGGCATATCACGAAAGTAACTGTCGAATTCCGTCTCGCGGAAAGGGAGAGGCGGGCGTCCGCCAAAATGGGCCCAGCGCTCAGACATGCGCTGAAGCGTCACTTGCTGCGTATCGATTGCTCGTTCCGCCGTGATCTTGAAGTTGGCCAACAGCTCCGTTGCATGGCGCTGCTTGGCGTCATACTGCTGCCAGGTCAGGGCATACCAGGCGAGACCGCTCGCCATCACCCCCCCCGCCAACGCCAGTACCATGACGCGACTGAGTACCGGCGGCGCCGAGGCGCGACGACCGACAAGGACCATGGCCACCCCGGTGAGCAGGGCCGGCAAGGCGGTAAAAGGCGTGGTAAATGCCGTACCCCAGGGGCCGGGCATGATAACGCCTGGCCTTAGAACCTCGGCCAGGCTGATGCCTCCGATGGAGACCACAACCAGCCCTGCCAACACCCAGCCCAGGCGTGCCCGCCGGGTTGCCTTGCCCGCCAGCAGGCACGCCGAGACCGCCAACAGGGTAATGCTGGTGGATAGTGCCATCGGCACCGGCCAGATTTCCAGCGAGCTCCAATGCCCGCCCGGCAGCAGGGCTAGCATGGGCGCATACAACCCGAAAGGCAGCAGCAAGGCACCGCAAAGCCGAGCCCAGCGGGGGCGATTCAACATGGTTGCGAGCAATCCGCCGCCGACAAGCAACATCAAGGGCATGCTTGCCTTGGAAGGGTTCCAGTCAAGCGGCAGCTGCCAGGTCGCCAGGCCGTTGAACACCCCCATGACCATGAGCAATATCGGCACCAGAATCAGCCAGGTATGAAGTGCCACCTGCTGAGAGTTATTGGGCATATCGCCCCCTGCTCGTGAATGAGTCCTGATAGTCGGCTTATCGGCCGTTTGGCAAAACTCTTGAGGCTCTCGTGGAAATAGAGAGCAGCAGGGAAGAAATAGAGAAGGAACAGCAAGGGGGCAGGCGCCAATCGACAGAGCCAGGCGAACACTGCGTCAGGGGGAACCCGTCAGCCCGGAGAGAGCGGCGCGGCGGCAATGACTCGATTGCGCCCGGCATGCTTGGCGCGGTAAAGCGCCTCGTCAGCCCGCTTGAGTGCCTCCTGGGCGGGTTCATCCTGCATCAGCTGAGTGACACCGATACTGGTCGTAATCGAAATGCGCTGTCGCTCGCGGTCGCGGAATTCGAAGGTCTCCACGGCAAACCGGATACGGTCGGCTACCTCCATGGCCCTGGCCTGGCCACTGCCGAGCAGCAGCACCACGAACTCCTCGCCGCCATAGCGTGCCGTACAGTCATGCTTGCGCGTCTGCCCGATCAACAGCTCGGCGAATTGACATAGCACGCCATCGCCCACGGAGTGGCCATAGGTATCGTTGATCTGTTTGAAATGATCGATATCGAGCATAAGCAGCGAACAGGGCACGCTACCGGCGCTGTCCAGCCCCTCGGTGTCGCGCTGCCAGGCCTGGATCTTGGCCAGGTGTTCCTCCAGCGCGCCGCGATTGAATAGCCCCGTCAGCGGGTCATGTGTGGCCTGACGATAGAGACGCAGCAACAGGCTCAGCTGGAAATGGTTGGCCGCCATGGAAACCACCAACAGGCTCGACAGCAGCCAGAACGCTTCGGCACCGCGCCCGGTAAGCCAACTGCCGTCGACCATCTGCGAAAACACCTGCAGGGCCAGCATGGCGATGCCTGCGAACAGCGACTCCAGTATCGTGAAGGGAAAAACACTGAGCGATGCCACCAGCAGGAAGGGGATGAATCCGTACCCCACCAGGTTATGCAGTTCATGTGGCGGCAGCATGACGAGGATGAGGGTATAGAACGCCGCGGGCAGTGCCAGCAACATGCCTGCACAAAGGCGGATGCGACGAATCCGCTCCTGACTGTAGAGCGCAAGCAGCAGCACGGCCACGAGGCCCAATATGAGCACAACCCGCCCGACAAGGGTGTACTTCAGCAGCTCGGTGGGCAGCACCAGAGCATCCACCACGATCCACAGCGGGGAGAGTATGGCGAAGATGATACCCAATGCCAGCACGCGGCTGCGCAGGTAGCGGGCGTGCGCGAAGGAGAAATCACGGGAGTGGTGGTGGCGACTGAAGGTATCGCGCAACGAGCTGAAGCCGACGAATAGCTCATGGCCCGCCTCGGGCGGTTCGGCCAGCCTGTCAAGCAGGCGTGTGCGGCGCTCCGAGTCTCGCTTAAGCTTCAGTTTACCGACGAGCATCGAATGACCTCTGTTTGGCAGGCGCTTCTCCAGCAGCCCATTCAGCACAAAGTGTGCCCAAGTGTGCAAATGGTAACAGCGTAGCCTGCGGTAAATGTTACGTATTGTTGACCTGCATCAAGCCATATGAGCTGGCTAGAGTTTCTGTATCGAAACAAACCGCCCCGCTTCGGAAAAGGTCAACCGGAAACGGCCATGCACCCCGTCACGGGTCACCACGCGGCGCAGCGCCTCGGCGGGAAAGATCACCTTCCTGCCATCCAGGCTGCGGGTATGCACCTGCCCTACCCGGCCCTCGTAATGGGCCAGACAGGCATCATGGGAAAGCTCGATCACCACGTCGATGGTAGGCATGGTTCGTCATTCATACTCGCAATCGGCCACTGGCCATTGTTGCCGTCAACGCAAAAGTCGCCAATACTCTACTCTATTCGGCCCGCCCTACGGACATTCACCATGCATGCATCCACTGTCATCGGCCCCGTGCCCTTCTCTTCCAGCAGTTGGCAGCCCGGCGCCGGCCTTGTCGGCAACGCCGAAGCCGCACGGCGGGTGGGTGAACCAGGCAAAGCCGAGGCAACCGGCAGGGCCGCCGAGGATGCGGCCCAGGGCAAGGTCGCCGAGGGCGAGGCCGCACAAAAGCCCAATGGTGAAACGCTGAGCCAGGAAGAGTTGCGTCACCTCGAACACCTCAAGACCACCGACCGCGAAGTGCGCCAGCATGAGCTGGCCCACCAGATCGCCGGCGGACAGTACACCGGTGCGGTGAGCTACCAGTTCGAACGCGGCCCGGACGGCCAGCGCTATGCCGTGGCCGGCGAAGTCCCCATCGACTACGGCCCGGTGCCCGGCGACCCCCGCGCCACCATCGGCAAGATGCAGCAGGTGATCAGCGCCGCCCTCGCCCCGGCCGACCCCTCACCCAAGGACCATCAGGTCGCCGCCCAGGCCCGCCAGTACCTGCTCACCGCCCAGCTGGAAATGGCCCAGCAGGCCAGCGCAAGACATAGCGCCGAGCGCCCCGAACCCAATACCACGGAAACCTCGGCCAGTGTACAAGCCAGCAGCGCGGCAGCGGCACGCTCGAATCCAGCAAGAGCTCCCTCTCCAACTACGACATCATCGCCCGTGCCGCCTTTGCCAGCGGCGGTACGGGCAAGTTGAGCGGGAAGGCGTAGCTTATTTTTCCTCGGCTTCCATGGCGGCCGATACGGTCGATGCTTCCAGTAAGGTATCACGGCCCAGATCAAGGCGGTCGAGCACGGCACCCAGGTTGGCTTTCCACTCATTGTGCCCGCCTATCAAGTTGCTGAAATCACTATTGACGACGCCTTCCACGCCATGAGGCACCGGGACAAGACCCGCCGGCGTGGAAAGGCCGGCATTGGCCATACGATAGAGCCACTTGAGCACTCCATCTTGCTCCGAGTAGCAATTGTATATTCCCTCCGAGGTGGCACTAGCCGCGGTCGTCCAGTCCACCTCACTATCATTGCCCACTGCCCCACCCATCAGCACAGCATTCCTGACGTACTTTTCTCCTCCCTTGCTGGCCAGATGTTAATGGCCAAGTAAAGTGACCCAGTACCGGCCAACGCTTTTGACCCACCCCCGAGGTGGCAGCGCTGCCACCATCCACCTACCGTGTCGGCTCAGCCAAGGGTCGGGACGGAGATGTGAAGGACTGGGGAATGATTCACAAGATCAAAGCGTTACACGATGACGGACAGGGCCTGTCGATCCGCGCCATCGGCCAGGAGCTAGGCATCTCTCGCAACACCGTCCGCAAGTACCTGCGCCAGGACGTGGCCACCATCGAGACGGCGCAGTCGAACCGGGAGCGCGAGAAGAAGCTCGACGCCCACCGCGACTACATCGTCTACCTGCTGCGCACCTTTCCCAAGCTGAGCAGCGTCAAGGTCGCCCGCAAGCTGCGCGAGAAGGTCGGCGAGTTGGCGGTCTCCGAGCGCACCCTGCGTCGCTACGTGCAGCAGGTGAAGAGCACGGTGGCCAGCCGGCAGCGGCGCTACTACGAGCCGGTGCTCGACATGGTGCCAGGGGTGCAGTGCCAGGTGGATCCGGGCGAGCTGCGCGAGGTGATGATCGACGGCGAGCCGCGCCCTCTGTACTTCGTGGTGTTCGTGCTCTCCTACTCGCGCCTGTCCTATGTCGGCGTCAGCCTGTCGCCGCTCGATACCGCCACCTTCATCCGCCTGCACGACGAGGCGTTCCGCTACTTCGGCGGCCTGCCCGAGGAGTGCGTCTACGACCAGACCAAGATGGTGGTGATCAGCGAGCAGTTCCGCGAGCTGGAGGTGAACCAGCGCTTCCATGAGTACGCCACCACCGCCGGCTTCCGGATCCGCGCCTGCTGCGGCTACGACCCGGAGAGCAAGGGCAAGGTCGAGGCCGGAGTGAAGTACGCCAAGCAGGATGCCTTCTATGGCGAGGTGTTCCGAGACGAGGCCGACCTGCGCGCTTACCTGCGGCAGTGGCTCGACGACGTCGCCAACGTGCGGACACACGGCACCACCGGTCAGCAGCCGAGGGCTCTGTGCGACGCCGAGGAGCGGCGCCATCTGCGCCCCTACCTGACCCCGGCCTGCGTGGGCCGCGAGGACGACGGCCTGGCCCCGCGCCGGGTCGACAAGACCGGGTTGATCGCCTGGAAGGCCAACAAGTACTCGGTGCCGATGGCCTACCAGCAGGGCCGTGTCGGAGTTCAAGAAGCGGGCGACCGGCTGACGGTTCACGACCTGGAGAGCGGCGACGAGATCGCCGCTCATACCCTGCATCTGGGCAAGGGCCGCACGCTACGCAACAGCGACCATTACCGTGATCACCGCCAGCAGGAGGCCGACCTGGAGCAAGCCATTGCTCAGTGCCTCGGTGAAACGCTGGGACAGCAACTCTGCGCCCGACTGCGCGATAGCATGCCGCATCACTACAAGGACCAGCTACGCGGCGCCAGGAAGGTGCTGGAAGGCGAGCCCGATCTGGACCTGGCGCTGGTCAGCGACTGGGTTACCCGGGAGCGCCTCACGGCTAGGCGGCTCAAGGAGCGGTTGGCGGCGGCCCGGCTGGCCAAGGCGCGGGGCCGGGATCACGACGCTGACGTGCCTGCCAGCCCGGGTACAACGCCGGCGGAGCTGGCTCCCTACGCCCAACTTGGCCGCTCCGGTTGTCAGCAGGAGGTGACCCATGGGGCAGCTTGAGTTGACCGCCGGGCGCTACCGTAGCCTGCGCCTCGGCGCCATCGCCGGTAACCTCACCGACCTACTGGCTCAGGCCGAGGCCAACGAGGTCTCCTACTTGGCCTTCGCCGACATGTTGGTCGAGCACGAGCGCCAGACCCGCGAGGCGAAGCGCATCGACCTCTACCGGCGCCAGGCCGGGTTCCCCAGCGACAAGCGGCTGGAGGGGTTCGACTACCGGCATCAGACCACCATTACCAAGCGCCAGATCAACGCTCTGCTCGACTTCGCCTTCCTCGACAACCGCGAGAACCTGGTATTCATCGGTCCGCCGGGGGTGGGCAAGACCCATTTGAGCATCGGTATCGGCCAGAAGGCCATCGAGGCCGGCTACCGGGTGCTGTTCCGCAATGCCCTGGACCTGGTCGAGGAGCTGGAGCTGGCCGAGATGAAGGGCGAGCTGAAGAAGACGCTGCACAAGCTCGCCAAGGTCGACGCCCTGGTGATCGATGAGCTCGGCTACCTGCCGATGAGCCGGCAGGCGCGCTACGCGTTGTTCCAGTTGATCAACCGGTTCTACGAGCACCGCTCGCTGATCATCACCACCAACAAGGACTTCACCAGTTGGGGGGAGTTCTTCCACGACGACAACGTGGCGGTGCCGATCGTCGACCGGATCATCCACCACTCGCACCTCTATCTGCTCGGCGGGGAGAGCTACCGGCTGAAGCAGAAAACGCTCAGCTGACGATCACGGGTGGGTCAAAACTAATGACCGCTGGTGGGTCACTTCTGATGGCCATTGACACCAGAGCCAGCAGTGCAAAGAAAACCACTCTCGCACCCAGCGAATGCCCCATCAGAGTGAAAGTCTTGCCTTCGGTACGACTGATCGCTTCGGCCAAAAGCAATCCCGCCTTTTCTGCATTCAACATGGCGGAATGCCAAGGATTAGAAGCAAGCCCTACTGCTGTCATTGCCATGCCCCCGTGAGATACTCCTTTAGCCAACGCTTTCGATGCCAGACCGACTCCACTGGACAAGATACTGCTGGAGAAAACGCTTCGACTGGTGCCACTCAACATACCGCCCAGCTTACGCAACGTTTTGGCCTCCCAGTTAAGATACCAGAGCGGGGCATCCTTGTAGTGATCTGCCAGTCCATCACACCAGTCATGCGCCTCCAAGTCATCCTCGGACAAAAAGCCGTTAACCACGACAACTCTATGTCCGCAATCACTAGAAGTGGCTCGTTTTAGTGTAAAATGATAGTCGGGAATATCCTTGAGATAGGCGTTCGCCAGACCATAGCCTGTTTTTCCACCAAGCCCGGCCCCTGTTGCCGCGATGATCGCCAGACCGCCACTTCCCACCTTTGCCAGTGAGGCCGACGCAAGTGTTGCACCTTTGAGTGTCCCGATTGCCGTGCCAGTGGAGGCTGCCCCAAGCGCCCCTGTCGACCCAAGCCCGGCGGCGATACCCGGCGCCGCCAGATAGGCCCCCGTGCCCACCGCCACAATACCCCCAGCAACCACACCTACCTGTTTGGTAAGGCCATAGAGGTTTGTCTTGCGTGGCCGCATCAAATGCTTGAATTCTCCAAGTTCAAGTATGGTAGCTTTTGCTTTGGTAAAATCTGGCATCGTCCCATCATGCTCGGCGCAGAGTTCGTTATGCCAATTCTCTGTAAAGAGTTGAGAAACACGCTTGATGGAATCACCAAATAAGCTGCCGCCCTGCTCTTCGTCATCATTCTCTGTTTTCGCGCTATCGCCAAGCGCTGCCCGAGCCATGTTCTCGCAGTGCCGGCACTTGACCGTCAGAAATTCACAGGCTGAACACTTGAAGGTGGAACGACCAATACTACTTTCCTCAAACAGAGTATGACGACTAAACTCCCCACACCACGAACACCAGGACTCAAGGCTATGAACGTGTGTTTCAGACATGATAAACCCCTTGCTATTCGATACCCTGCTTAAGTCGACGCTAAACGCCAGCCTCCCCGCCGGCATCCGGCCAATCCGTTTGACGAAGGCACTAGCAGCACAGTCACCAAGCATCGGAGAAGGCTGGCAGCCTAATTATCCTTATCGACCAGCAAATGTGGGGCTTTAGCATTTTCTGAATTGATGGGTGAACATGCCCGCTGCTGCACAGACTGCAGCCGGGTTGGTCGGTCTGTAACAATACGTCCAGGCTCACCGGGTGGTCGCCCCAGCGGCGTTACCGGAAAACTGAGTGGGAAGGCGCAAGCACTTGCCACTCAGCTTTTTCACGCGAGGCTTTTCCCCACCACACGAGCAGCTAGGCGATTGCCTCGTCAATTTTGAAACGCTGCACCAGCCTGGCAAGCTCGCGGGCCTGGTCGTTCAAGGAGTGGCTGGCAGCGGTACCTTCCTGAACCAGCACCGCGTTTTGCTGGGTCACCTCGTCGAGCTGGCTCACCGCCATGTTGATCTGCTCGATGCCCGACGACTGCTCGGTGGCTGCCGTGGCGATCTCGCTGATGAAACTCGAAACCCGCTTCACGCCCTCGGCAATGGTGGATAGCTGCTGGCTTGCGGAATTCACCAGGCGCTCGCCTTCGTCCACGCTGGCCACGCTGGAATCGACCAGCTCGCGGATCTTGTTGGCCTCGGCCGAGCAGCGGCCGGCAAGCTGACGCACCTCGGTGGCCACCACGGCGAAACCGCGGCCGTGCTCGCCGGCCCGGGCCGCCTCGACCGAGGCATTCAGCGCCAGCAGGTTGGTCTGGAAGGCGATGCCGTCGATGGCCTCAACGATGCTTTCCACGCGCCGGTTGGCCTGCTTGATGCTGCCCATGGACTCCGCTGCCTGCTGCCCTACCCCACTCGCCTCGCGGGTCTGGCCATCGAGATCGGTGGTCAACTCGCGGGCCTGGTTAGCCGATTCCGCCGTCTGCCGGACGGTGGCGGTCATCTCTTCGAGGCTGGATGCGGTCTCGACCAGTGAGGAGGACTGCTGCTCGGTGCGGCTGGCCAGGTCCTCGTTGCCCTGGGCGATCTCGCTGCTGGCTACGCTAACCGACTCGGCCGTCTGCCTGATATCACCCATCATCGCCTGCAAGTTCTGCTGCATTTCGTGCATGTGTGCCAGCAGACTGGTGGTATCACCGCGCTTTACCGGCACCCGCATGGTCAGATCGCCCTGCACCACCCTTCTCACCACTTCCGCGGCACGCTGCGGGTCGCCGCCCAGCGTCTTCACCACCGAACGCACCATGCCAAGGCTGACCAGCACGGCAATCGAGACAACAAGCGCCTTGATACCCACCAATATCCAGAACAGGCGCGTTACCCCTGCCAGCGCCTCCGCCTCGGGCACCTCCACCACAAGGCCCCAGTCGAGCATCGGGAGGTAGGTGTAGCTGCCGATTACCGGCGTTCCGGCGACATCCGCGTAGCGTCCCACGCCGGTTTCGCCGGTGCCGATGGCAACCGCCGCCTGGGTGGCAAGCTCGCGGCTCTCGCCCGCCAACGCCGCCACCGGAGTAACCGGCATGCCATCACCCCCCAGCAGGTAGGTGTCGGAGCTGCCGCCCAGGGACATATCAGCCATGCGCTGGAACAATACGTCGAGGCGTACCGCGGCACGCACCACCCCCACGACATCGCCGTTGTCGGCGAAGACCGGCGCCACCACGTTGCTCACCTGATTGCCCGTGGCCCGCGATACCAGCGGCTGGGAGAAGACCGGCTGCCCCTGGATCGCCTCGCGGAACCAGGCTCGATCCGCCACATTGAAGGCACGGGCATCGTCGCTGGACAACACCGCCGCTCCACCGTCATAGCTCACGCCGGCGACGCCGATGCCATCCTGGCCAACGAAGAACAGCGTATCGTAGTAGCCGCTCTGCTCGGCCAGACGCGTCAGCAGGTGCTGAATCGGTTCGATCTCCACCTGGCGCACCGGATCGAGACCCGCCACGTAGCCGATCTCGTCCTGACGCGCATCCAGCCACTGGGTAAAGGAACCGGCCATCATCTCGCCCGTGCCCTGCAGCTGGTCGACCGTTGCCTGGGTAAAGGACTGGCGATACTGGGCATAGACCAGCCCCGCCACCAGCATCACCGAGATCAGCACCAGCGAGACGATCATCAGCGTCAAGCGGCTGCTGAAGCCCAGCCGTGGGCGGCGCTGCTGTGGTGAATGGGAGGTTTGCGCTGCCGACGGCCCAGCTTCGGCATCGTCGGGAAAACGGCCCAGCGTTATGGAATTCATCGTTGCTCTCCTGCCTCTCAGCCACCCTGGTGAACCAGGCCGCGATAAGGCCATCGTTATCGTTATCGTTATTGTCAACGCAAGCAGATGTTGCCTGCCTTCCCCCGTTATCGGCCTGGGCAGGTGAAGATTGAGAGCAAGGGAGTAAGAAATTTGACAAATGTCAAATTTCTTGATCAGGCATTTCGAATGGAAAGCGTACTGTTCTGAGCTGCTATGCGCCTGACGCCGACAAGGGCCGGGTGAGGCCGCAAGGCTGGGAGCTACCCTTTGGCCAGCTCCTTCTGCATAGCAACCAGCCGCTCGTGCAGCATCTTGGCCTTCTCTATTGCCTGGGCCTCGCCGTCATCCAGTGACAATATCGGCCCATCGCCGATTGCGGCGCCGCTCTCCTGGCTGTCCCGCATCGCCTGAACGTCTTGCGAATAGCGAATGAGCAGGTGTTTGATATTCAGGCGAATGGTAAACAGCTCGAGTTCCATCTCATCCTGCTGTTACCGGCGCCTCGCCTTCTCCAATGGCTCCTCTGTCGCCTCGAGTATCGCCATCAGGGTATTCTGAATCATCGCCTCCGCCGCCTTCAGCTTCGGCAGTATCTCGTAAAGCAGTTCATGCAATGTGATCTTTTGCGGTTCATTCATGCCCCCTCCCCTGCTGCTGGAAT
Organism: Halomonas chromatireducens; assembly: GCF_001545155.1. Classification (NCBI taxonomy): domain Bacteria; kingdom Pseudomonadati; phylum Pseudomonadota; class Gammaproteobacteria; order Oceanospirillales; family Halomonadaceae; genus Halomonas; species Halomonas chromatireducens. The sequence continues at coordinate 2,979,665 of NZ_CP014226.1, forward strand.
GTTTCTGGAATTGGCGCTGGAAGATCGAGCATCGCCAGCGTATAGGCTCGCTGGTCGTTGACGGCCTTGGTATAAATATCATGGAGCCGCTGGTAATCAGCCGGCATCTGCTCGTCCATGCCGGTCTCCTCGAAGCGAACAAGCGTGGCGCGCGTCTCAACGATGAGGTTTTCCAACTCACCAATGACTCGCTCGTAGTCATCCGTCGTCATCGTCAGCTCCTAAAAAAACAGGCGCCACAAGGGCGCCTGTAGGGTCTTGATGAGTGGAACAGAGACTGCCCCACCTGATCAAGTGCCAGATTAACCCAGCAGAGACAGCACGTTCTGCGGGATCTGGTTGGCCTGAGCCAGTACGGAAGTACCAGCCTGCTGCAGGATCTGCGCGCGGGTCATGTTGGCGACTTCTTCTGCATAGTCGGCATCTTCAATGCGCGAACGAGCGGCAGACAGGTTGGTGCTGTTGGTGTTCAGGTTGGTGATAGCGTCTTCGAAGCGGTTCTGTACGGCACCCAGCTCGGAGCGCAGACTGTCGACCTTGTTCAGGGCTGAATCAAGAGCTGCCAACGGGTTAGCAGTCGCTGCGCCGGAAAAAATATCGTCTTCATAGGTCTCGGCGTCATCCAAGTCCCAAGTAGCAACGGCGGCGAAAGCACCAAACTCCCCAACCTCTAGATTACCTACTTCGGTAGAGATATAGCCAGTGGGATCGCCATCAGCATTATTGGAGACTTTCACGGCATAATCTTCACCATCAACCTCCACAGTTTCGATGTCTATATCATCTGCAGCCGTCACGTCTGCTGCGTAGTACTCTCCATTGTACTCAACAACATAGTTGCCCGTCGCATCGCCAGCATCATCAAGCACTGAACGCAGCTTGACTTCAGATGCGTCGATATCGCCTGCAGCACCACCAAGCGCCACAGAAAGATTGTCAGCAATTACCTCAAAGTCAATTGCTTCAGCGCCAGTGCCATCATCAAAAACGCTGATGGGGCTACTAACATTCAAAGAAGCCTGCTTAACAGAAAAACCCTCCAGACCAAGAGTCTCAGAGTTGATCTGCTGCAGATTGACGGTGATGGTCTCACCATCGTTAGCACCAACCTGAATCTTCAGGGCATTGTCTTCCTTGAGAACATTAACGCCGTTGAAGCTGGTTTCATCAGAGATACGGTTAATCTCATCCAGACGCTGGTTGATTTCGTCTTGGATAGACTGAAGGTCGTCAGCAGAGTTGGTGCCGTTAGCCGCTTGAACAGTCAGCTCACGAATACGCTGCAGGTTGTCGTTAATCTGGTTCAGCGAGCCTTCGGCGGTCTGGGCTACAGAGATACCATCGTTGGCATTGCGCTGCGCCTGATTCAGACCAGTGATCTGGCTGGTCATGCGGTTGGCGATGGCCTGACCGGCCGCATCATCCTTAGCGCTGTTGATGCGCAGGCCGGAGGAGAGACGCTCCATAGAGGTCTGCAGGGCGTTCTGGGACTTGTTCAGATTGGACTGGCCAATCATGGAAGTGATGTTGGTATTGATCACGGACATGTGATGTTCCTTCCTAGCGTTGGGGGCTCCATTGGCGGGCCCGCTGATCTTGGTGTTGCGGTCCTGTCTACCGGACCCGCCGCAACGGCGCCGTTGGCCGTTACCCTGATTAACGGCATCTTTCGGAAGGACTTTAGGGAATGGGCGAAAAATTTTTCTTCGGATGTTGACCGGCGAGGCGGTAAAGCGGCTGCAGGCAGGGAGAACGCCTCAGCGCAGCAGCGCCAGCACGGTCTCCGGCACTCGGTTCGCCTGCGCCAGGATGGCGAAGCCCGCCTGCTGCAGAATCTGGGCGCGCACGAGGTTGGAGACTTCCCGGGCGTAGTCGGCGTCCTGGATGCGCGACCGGGCCGCCGAGAGATTGAGCGACGTGCTCTGCAGGTTGGTAATCACATCCTCGAAGCGGTTCTGTACCGCCCCGAGCTGGCTACGCTGTCGATCGGTGCGTTTGAGCGCCTCGTCGAGCGCCGTCAGCGGCGATTCGGTCACACCTGCACCCTCTCCCTCACCTTCCGCGATACGAAAGCCCGCCAGGCCCAAGGCATGCCGGTCCATGACCCGCAGATCCAGGCGGATCGTCTGGCCGTCGTTGGCACCAACCTGGATATGCAGCCCCCGGGTTTCACCCAGCACGCGAATGCCATTGAAGGCCGTCTGTTCGGTGATGCGATCGATCTCGTCAAGGCGCTGGTCGATCTCGTTCTGGATAGAGGTGCGGTCGCTGGGGCTCAGGGTACTGTTGCCCGCCTGTACGGTGAGCTCGCGAATTCGCTGCAGGTTGTCGTTGACCTGGTTCAGCGCCCCTTCGGCGGTCTGCGACACGGAAATGCCGTCGTTGGCGTTGCGTGCCGCCTGGTTGAGCCCGCGGATCTGCGCCGTCATGCGGTTGGCGATGGCCTGGCCGGCCGGATCGTCCTTGGCACTGTTGATACGCAAACCCGACGACAGCCGCTGCATGGCGGTTTGCATCGCCTGCTGGCTGCCACGCAGGTTGGCATGCACGATCAGGGAAAGGATATTGGTGTTGATGATGGCCACGGGTTTGCCCTCTTCCGGGCGCGATAGGGAAACACTGCCCAAATGCCTGTGCGAGCGAATCGCTGCGTTGCGCGGTGCTGGTGCGCCAGCCCGGTCGGAATCCTCACATATACCCCATATGCTCCGGTTCCTGTGCTCCGTGCGCCTTGCGCTTCACCTCGCTCGGCGATTTGCACAGCGCTTCCTATGCTCCGGTGAGGAACCTATCGGCTGGGAGGGTTATAACTTGAGGCTCGAGTGCTGCATCAAGATGGAACTTCCAGCAAGGCGCTATGCCACTTCAGCGACGACCTCCCACTGTCGCTCCTGCATCAGGCTGCAGATTGCTCCATCAGGCTTTCATAAGGAATGTTCAGGCCATCGTGCAGCCGCTTGATCATGCGAAGGCTCAGCTTGCGCTTGCGGTTGAGAACCTCGGAGACTCGTCCGCTCGAGCCGATATAGGGTTCAAGATCGCGCTGTGTCAGCCCCTGCTGTTCCATGCGGAATTTGATCGCCTCGATGGGATCGGATGGCCCGATGGGATAATGCGCATCTTCGTACTTCTCGACCAGGATAGAGAGCACTTCCAGCTCGTCCGCCTCCGGTGTACCGTCTTCAACCCCCCATAGGGCTTCCATACGGGCAAAAGCACGCTCGAGGTCCGCTTCGGTGTGAATAGGCTGTATGTTCATATCGTCTCTGCATCCACTTAATCGTACTGGGCATGAGTGCCAACGAAACGTATCCAGGCAATTTGCTGTGCATACCGTATTGCTACGATAATCCATTATGGAAGTCAATTCGGTCTCTGGCTTCGAGCCTCTGCCATTAATCGGGTAGGGGCCGGGGTCACCCCCGGCGCCCTCCCACACCACCGTACGTACGGTTCCGTATACGGCGGTTCATGAAGAACGACTAAGCCCCTCTTACCGTTTCGAGTACCGAGATCAGACCCAGCCGGTCGAACCCCTTCCGCGGTAGGGCCTGGTTCATGTGCGAGGCGCCGGCATTCCACCAGGGACCTCGCCCATTCCCCGCTGACTTCCAGGCACGCTGCTCGTCCAGACCCAGCGCCAGAAGCTTGCGGCGTCGGGTCCATGGGCGCTTCCACTGCCGCCAGATTACGCAGCGCAGTCGGCGACGTATCCACTGATCCAGCGCTTCCAGCGGGCGTTTCACATCGACGAGGGCGAAATAGCTGGCCCAGCCCCGAAGGACCGGGGTCAGCTCGTCGATCACTCGCCGTATGTGGCGCCCTCTTCCACGCCGGAGGATCTCGCGGATACGCTGCAGCAGGCGCTGCAGACTGGCCTTGGCCAACGTCAGTCGTGGCAGCTTGTGCCGGGTCAGCGTGTAGCCCAGGTACCCACGGTGCCAGGGCCGGTCCACCGCGCTCTTGGCACGATTGACCGTGAGCCTGAGTGAGCTCTCGAGAAAATCACTCAGGCTGGCCATGACCCGCTCGCCCGTTCGCCGACTCCTGACATACACCTGCATGTCGTCGGCGTAGCGGCAGAAGCGGTGGCCCCGGCGTTCCAGTTCCTTGTCCACGTCGTCCAGTAGGATATTCGCCATCAACGGGCTTAACAGCCCGCCCTGGGGCGTCCCCTGCCGACGTGGGGTGGTCAGGCCGTGCTGGAACATCCCGGCTTCCAGGTAGCGGCGGATCAAGCGCAACATCCGCTTGTCGCGAACGCGACGCGCGACCCGCGCCATCAGCAGGTCGTGGTTCACCCGGTCGAAGAAGGCTTCCAGGTCGAGGTCGACCACCCAACGGTGGCCGGCGCCAACATGAGTCTTCATGGCCGAGACGGCCTGCTGGGCGCTGCGCTTCGGGCGATAGCCGTAACTCGATTCGGAAAAGCCCGGATCGAAGATCGGCGTCAGTACCTGCAGCAGCGCCTGCTGGATCAGCCGGTCAGTGACCGTGGGGGTGCCGAGCTGTCGCGTCCCGCCCTTGGGCTTGGGGATCTCAACGGCTCGGATTGGGCTGGGGTGGTACTCACCGGCCAACAGCCGCTCGCGCAGCGTCGGCCAGTGCTGTTTCAGGTGATCCGCCAGCTGGTGCACCGTCATGCCGTCGGCACCCGGCGCACCCTGGTTGGCGACCACCTTACGGTAAGCCCGCGCCATGTTGGCCTTCTCTACCACGGCCTCCATGAGCGGGGCAGGCTCCGCTTTCGTCCACGATGACGACGCCGGGACCGTCTCGACGCCCACCGGCCGGGACGCGGGGTACTGCCCCTGCCCCTTTGGGTGGGTGACGGTGTTAGCGCCCATTGCTGTCTTCATGATCGATCCTCGAGACGTCATCGCCTACTCGCGGTTCTTCATGTTCGGCCCTTGGTGCCGCGGTGAACCGGCACTTACTATGGCCTCGGCTGACGTCTGGTGGCCCATCCCGTCGCCTCTCGACGCCGGTAGCACCGTGGCAGACCACCAGACCTCCCAGGGTAAGACGCGCGACCTTCCTCCCATCTACCCGCCGCATCTACTGCCGCCCCTTCCGGATAGCTATTGGGCTTCGAGTTTCATTGCCCTCTCGCCCAGGTGCGACAGCCTCATATGCGATTTCTGTTCGTCGGGCCGGGAGTTTGCCTCCAGCTTCCTTCAGACTCCGCCTCGCGACGGACGCCCTTGCTGTTTAGCTAACGGTTCCCGCTATCAGGGTCCGTAGGGGACTTTCACCCCCGAGTCATCCCGAGGCACCACCCTCGGGAACAGCGCCAGTCAGGCGCTGCGCGCCATGCCTGGCGCACAACGAAAAAAGGCGCCCGAAGGCGCCCTTTACACGTCTGATGAAAGCGAGGCTTACCAGCCAGTCACTTCCTTCAGCGCATCGCCTATCTCGGCCAGGGAACGCACGGTGCGCACGCCGGCGTCTTCCAGGGCGGCGAACTTCTCATCCGCAGTACCCTTGCCACCGGAGATGATGGCACCGGCATGGCCCATGCGCTTGCCCGGAGGCGCGGTGACGCCGGCAATGTAGGATACCACCGGCTTGGAGACGTTGGCCTTGATATAGGCTGCCGCCTCTTCCTCGGCGGTGCCGCCGATCTCGCCGATCATCACGATGGCTTCCGTCTTCGGATCCTTCTCGAACAGCTCGAGGATGTCGATGAAGTTGGAGCCCGGAATCGGGTCGCCACCGATGCCCACACAGGTGGACTGGCCGAAGCCGTGGTCGGTGGTCTGCTTGACGGCTTCGTAGGTCAGGGTGCCGGAGCGCGAGACGATACCGACGCGACCGGGCTGGTGAATATGACCCGGCATGATGCCGATCTTGCACTCGCCCGGGGTGATCACGCCGGGGCAGTTGGGGCCGATCAGCCGCACGCCCAGTTCGTCGCACTTCACCTTGACATCGAGCATGTCGAGCGTAGGGATGCCCTCGGTGATGCAGACGATCAGCTTGATGCCGGCATTGGCGGCTTCCAGGATCGAGTCCTTGCAGAACGGGGCCGGCACGTAGATCACGCTGGCCTCGGCGCCGGTCTTCTCGACCGCCTCCTTGACGGTATTGAACACCGGCAGGCCCAGGTGCTCCTGGCCGCCCTTGCCCGGTGTCACGCCGCCGACCATCTTGGTGCCATAGGCAAGCGCCTGCTCGGAGTGGAAGGTCCCCTGGCCACCGGTGAAGCCCTGGCAGATGACCTTGGTGTTCTTGTCGATCAGGATACTCATTACTTGCCCTCCGCCGCGTTGACGACCTGCTGTGCCGCGTCAGTCAGGCTGGTAGCAGCGATGATGTTCAGACCGCTGGAGGCCAGCTTCTCGGCACCCAGCTCGGCGTTGTTACCTTCCAGGCGCACCACCACCGGCACGTTGACACCGACCTGCTCTACGGCACCGATGATGCCCTCGGCGATCATGTCGCAACGCACGATACCGCCGAAGATGTTCACCAGAACAGCCTTCACGGAGTCGTCGGAGAGAATGAGCTTGAAGGCTTCCGCCACGCGCTCCTTGGTGGCACCGCCGCCCACGTCGAGGAAGTTCGCTGGCTGGCCACCACTGAGCTTGATGATGTCCATGGTGCCCATGGCCAGACCGGCGCCGTTGACCATGCAACCGATGTTGCCTTCCAGGGCCACGTAGTTGAGGTCCCAGGCAGCGGCTTCGGCTTCACGCTCGTCTTCCTGGGAAGGGTCGCGCATGGCCTGCAGGTCCGGATGACGATACAGCGCGTTGCTGTCCAGGCCGAGCTTGGCGTCCAGGCAGTGCAGGTTGCCTTCGTCGGTGATCACCAGCGGGTTGATCTCGAGCAGCGCCAGGTCCTTTTCGTGGAACAGGCGCGAGAGGCCCAGGAAGATCTTGGTGAACTGCTTGACCTGATCGCCCTTGAGGCCCAGGGCAAAGGCCAGTTCACGCGCCTGGTACGGCTGCGCACCGACCAGCGGGTCAATCTCGACTTTGAGAATCTTCTCGGGCGTTTCTTCTGCCACTTTCTCGATTTCTACACCGCCCTCGGTGGAGGCCATGAAGACCACTCGGCGGGTAGTACGGTCGACAACCGCCCCCAGATAAAGCTCATCGGCGATATCGGTGCAGGTCTCAACCAGAATTTTGGCGACCGGCTGTCCCTTCTCGTCGGTCTGGAAGGTAACCAGGTTCTTGCCCAGCCACTTCTCGGCGAAGGCCTTGGCCTCCTCCGGGCTCTTGATCAGCTTGACACCGCCGGCCTTGCCGCGGCCGCCTGCGTGGACCTGAGCCTTGACGACCCACATCTCGCCGCCGATCTTCTTGCACGCTTCCGCCGCTTCCTCGGGGGTGTCGACTGCAAAGCCCTTGGATACCGGAAGACCATAGTCGGCAAACAGCTGCTTGCCTTGATACTCGTGAAGGTTCATCGATTCATGCCATTGGTTGCATGTGACTCGAACGGCAACCGCGGAATACCGCCGAATGCGATCTATCCCGGGTTGCCCCCGTTCGTACCCGATACATGGCCGGGTACGACGCGCCACCCGCGTGGGTGACGCTAGTTGTTGCCTAATCCGTGTTGTTATTGAGCTGTGCGCGAGCTGGCTTACTTGCGCTTCTTGCGATTGGCCATATGGATGGCATGCCCTTCCACCGCCAGCGCGGCTTCATGCACGGCTTCCGACATGGTCGGGTGAGCGTAGCAGGTCAGCGCCAGATCCTCGGCGCTGGAGCCGAACTCCAGGGCGATCACGCCCTGAGCGATCATCTCGCCCGCATGCTGGCCAACGATATGCATGCCCAGGATCCTATCGGTCTCGGCATCGGCAATGATCTTGGCCTGACCTTCCGTCGCGTTATTGGCCATGGCACGGCCGCTCGCGGCAAACGGGAAGGAACCGGTCTTGACCTCGATGCCCTTGGCCTTGGCATCCTGCTCAGTCATGCCGACCCAGGCCACCTCAGGGAAGGTATAGATAACGCAGGGAATGGCGTCGTAGTTCATCTCAGCCTTGTGACCGGCGATGATATCGGCAACCATGATTCCCTCTTCGGAGGCCTTGTGGGCCAGCATCTGTCCACGCACGCAATCGCCGATGGCATAGACGCCAGGCACACTGGTACGGCACTGGTCGTCCACATGGATGAAGCCACGCTCGTCCAGGCCAACGCCGACACCGTCCGCCACCACGCCCCGGGTATAGGGGCGACGACCGACACAGACGATCAGCTTGTCGAAGGTCATTTCCTGCTCGCCGTCGGAGTCGGTGTACTTGACGACGACCTCCTGGCCCTTGACCTCGGAACCGGTGACGCGCGCCCCCAGCTTGATGTCCAGGCCCTGCTTCTTGAGCAGCTTCTGAGTCTCCTTGGCGATGGCGCTATCCACCATCGGCAGGAAGCTGTCCATGGCCTCGAGTACCGTCACTTCACTGCCCAGGCGGCTCCAGACGCTGCCCAGCTCCAGGCCGATGACACCGGCTCCGATCACGCCCAGGCGCTTCGGCACTTCCTGGAACTCCAGTGCGCCGGTGGAGTCGACGATCAGGCCCTCGGTCAGCGGAGTCGGGGGTATCTCGACCGGTACCGAGCCGGCGGCGATAACGATATTGTCGGCCTCGTAGGTGGTGGCCTTGCCATCCTGATCGGTGACCTCAACCTGCTTCGCACCGACAACCTTGCCGGTGCCCTCGATACCGGTCACGCCGTTGGCCTTGAACAGCCCGGCGATACCGCCGGTGAGGTTCTTCACGATCGTATCCTTACGGGCCATCATCTTCTTGACGTCCATGCTGACGTCACCGGCCTGAATGCCCATGTCGGCGAAGTCGTGCTTGGCTTCGACGAACTTGTGGGAAGCCTCAAGCAGCGCCTTGGAGGGAATGCAGCCCACGTTAAGGCAGGTACCGCCGAATACGACCTTGCCTTCCTTGCCGATCCACTTCTCGACGCAGGCAGTCTTCAGCCCCAGCTGTGCGGCGCGGATGGCGGCCACGTAGCCCCCGGGGCCCGCACCGATGACGATCACATCAAATTTATCGGCCATGTGGTTTTCCTTGATCGGTTCGCGTTTGAGTCCGTTGAATCGGGCGTCGCTCAGACATCCAGCAGCAGGCGAGCCGGATCTTCGAGCAGTTCCTTGATGGTAACCAGGAACTGTACCGCGTCCTTTCCATCGATCATGCGGTGATCATAGGAGACGGCCAGATACATCATCGGACGAATTTCCACCTTGCCATTCACTGCCATGGGACGTTCCTGAATCTTGTGCATACCCAGGATGGCGGTCTGGGGCGGGTTAATAATCGGTGTAGACATCAACGACCCGAAGATCCCGCCGTTGGTGATGGTGAAGGTACCGCCCTGCATTTCGTCGATGCCGAGCTTGCCGTCACGCGCACGCTTGCCGAAGTCGACGATGCCCTTTTCGACATCGGCAATCTTCATGCTGTCGGTGTCACGCAACACCGGCACTACCAAGCCCCGATCGGTGGAGACCGCGACGCCGATGTCCTGATAGCCGTGGTAGACGATGTCATTACCATCAATGGAGGCATTGACGTCCGGAAAGCGCTTGAGCGCCTCGGAAGCCGCCTTGACGAAGAAGCCCATGAAGCCAAGCTTGACATCGTGGGTCTTGATGAAGGTGTCCTTGTACTGGGCCCGCAGGCTCATTACCGCCCCCATGTCCACCTCGTTGTAGGTGGTCAGCATGGCGGCGGTCTGCTGTGCCTCGACCAGACGCTTGGCAATGGTCTTGCGCAGGCGGCTCATCGGCACCCGCTTCTCGGGACGCTCGCCTTCGACGGCTGGCGCGGCAGTGGCCTGCTTGGGTGCGGCAGCCGGCTTCGCGGCCTTTTTGGCACTGCCCTCATTGACAGCGCGCTGCACGTCCTCCTTGAGAATACGCCCACCCTTGCCAGTGCCGTCGATCTTGCTGACGTCAAGGTCGTGCTCGGCAACCATCTTGCGAGCCGCAGGCGCGAGAATCTTGTCTCCCACCTTTTCGTCGCCGGCACCGTCATCGGCGGAAGCTGCCGGCGTCTTGTCAGCTGCTGTTGCGGGACCGGCCGCCCCTTCAGTGAAGATTGCCAGCACGGCCTCGGACTCGACCTGACTGCCCTCTTCAGCCTTGATTTCAGCAAGCGTGCCGTCCGCAGGTGCCACCACCTCGAGCACCACCTTGTCGGTCTCGATATCGGCCAGAACGTCATCGCGCTTGACCGCCTCGCCCACCTGCTTGTGCCAGGTGGCCACGGTGCCTTCCTGAATCGACTCGGGGAAGGTGGGTGCCTTTACCTGGTGCTGCTTGCCACCACCGGCCGGCTTTTCCGCCTTCGCATCGCTCTTGGCGGCATCATCCTTGTCGGCCTTGGCGTCGGCTTTTTTCTCGCTCTTGTTTCCGCCTTTTTCGCCACCCGATGCCTTGCCTTCACCGATTCTGCCGAGCACCTGCTCGGACTGGACGGTATCGCCCTCTTCGGCCATGACCTCGCTTAGCGTGCCCGCCTCGGGGGCAAGGACTTCAAGGACCACTTTGTCCGTTTCAATCTCGACGATCAGTTCATCGCGCTCAACGCTGTCTCCGGGCTTCTTGTGCCAGGCAGCCACGCTGCCTTCGGCAACGGATTCCGGAAAGGTGGGCGCTTTGATCTCGGTAGCCATGTCGTTTCCCTTGTATGTTCTCTCTCGTCCCGGTGGTGTTACTTAGACGTTGAAGGCGTCTTCCACCAACTGGCGCTGCTGTTCTGTATGCACGGACATGTAGCCCGCGGCGGGTGCCGCCGAAGCCGGGCGACCGGCAAACTTCAGTTCTCCGCCCAGGCCGTTGTTGAGCATGTCAGCGACTGCCCGCATATGGTGCTGGCTCGAGTACCAGGCCCCCTGGTTGAGCGGCTCTTCCTGACACCACACCACCGACTCGAGGTTGACGTAATCCTTGAGCGCCTCGAAGAGTTCCTCCTTGGGGAAGGGGTAGAGCTGCTCGATACGCAGGATTGCCGTATCATTGCGCTCGTTCTCTTCACGCCAGGCCGCCAGGTCGTAGTAGACCTTGCCGGCACACATGATGACGCGCTTGACCTGACCGGCATCGAGACTGCCCTGATCCGGCAGCACCATATGGAAGTGGCCGTTGGCCAGGTCGTCCAGGCTGGAAACGGCTTCCTTGTGCCTCAGCAGGCTCTTGGGGGTCATCACCACCAGGGGCTTTCTCAGCTTGCGGATCACCTGGCGACGCAGCAGATGGAATATCTGTGCCGGCGTGGTCGGCACACAGACCTGCATGTTGTGCTCGGCACACATCTGCAGGAAGCGCTCGAGCCGCGCGGATGAGTGTTCCGGCCCCTGTCCCTCATAGCCGTGAGGCAACAGCATGGTCAAGCCGCACAGGCGTCCCCACTTGGTCTCGCCGGAGGAGATGAACTGATCGACCACCACCTGGGCGCCGTTGAAGAAGTCACCGAACTGCGCTTCCCAGATCACCAGGTGATTAGGCGCTGTTGTCGCATACCCGTACTCGAACGCCAGTACGGCCTCCTCGGAGAGGAAGGAATCATGGATGGTGAAGCGCGGCTGGCCGTCGCCCATGTGCTGCAGCGGCACGTGGACGCTGCCATCCTTCTGGTTATGCACTACCGCATGGCGGTGGGAGAAGGTACCGCGACCCACGTCCTGGCCGGTGATGCGCACCGGGTGCCCTTCATCGAGCAGCGTGGCGTAGGCCAGGGTTTCGGCAAAGCCCCAGTTGAGGCCCAAACCGCCGGCCTGCATCTTGCGGCGGTCTTCGTAAATCTTGGCCACCTGGCGCTGCACCTCGACGCCGTCGGGAATCTCGCACATCTTGCCAGCTAGACGCTGAAGGCGCTTCATCTCGACGCCAGTTTCCGCATGCCCGGACCACTCATGCCCCAGGTACGGCTGCCAATCGACGAAAAGTGAGGTGTTGGGCTCCTGCACCAAGGCGTTGGCCACATGGTTGCCAGCCATGAGATCTTCGCGATAGGTCTCGATCATTGCCTTGGCATCGTCCTCGGAGAGCACGCCCTGCTCTACCAGGCGCTGAGCGTAGAGCGTGCGCGACGAGGGATGCTCCTTGATCTTGCGATACATCATCGGCTGGGTGCCGGAAGGCTCATCGGCCTCGTTGTGGCCGCGACGACGATAGCAGACCAGGTCGATGACCACGTCCTTCTTGAACTGCTGACGGTAGTCCAGTGCCACCTGTGTCGCATGCAACACGGCATCCGGGTCGTCGCCGTTGACGTGAAAGATCGGCGCCTGGACCATCTTGGCGATGTCGGTGCAGTACTCGGTGGAGCGGGTATCCTGCGGATGCGACGTGGTGAAACCGACCTGGTTGTTGATGACGATATGAACCGTGCCGCCGGTCTTGTAGGCGCGAGTCTGGGACATCTGGAACGTCTCCATGACCACGCCCTGGCCGGCGAAGGCCGCGTCACCATGGATGTTGATCGGCAGGACCTTGGTGCCTTCCAGGTCGTCGCGACGATCCTGACGCGCCCGCACGGAGCCCTCGACCACAGGAGAGACGATCTCCAGGTGGGAGGGGTTGAAGGCCAGCGCCAGATGGACTTCACCGCCCGGCGTCATCACATTGGAGCTGAAGCCCTGATGGTACTTGACGTCACCGGAGCCTCGCTCGATCAGCTTCTTGCCGTCGAACTCGTCGATAAGCTCGGAGGGGTTCTTGCCGAGTATATTGACCAGCAGATTGAGGCGTCCGCGGTGGGCCATGCCGATGACCACCTCCTTGACACCGTAACCACCCCCTCGCTGGATGAGCTCGTCCATCATCGGAATGAAGGACTCGCCACCTTCCAGGCCAAAGCGCTTGGTGCCCGGATACTTGGATGCCAGGTAGTTCTCCAACCCCTCGGCAGCGGTGAGCCGCTCCAGCAGGTGCTTGCGCACGTCGTCGCTGAACTTGGGTGACGAACGAACCGACTCGAAACGCTGCTGCAGCCAACGCTTCTCCTCGGTGTCGACGATATGCATGACCTCGCAGCCGATGGAGCGGCAGTAGGTCTGCTCCAACGCCTCGACGATCTCACGCAGCGGTGCCTTGTCGATCCCCAAAAAGAAAGAACCGGTCTGGAACTCGGTATCCAGGTCGTCCTTGGAAAGCTGATGAAAGGAGAGGTCCAGGTCGGGTACCGGTACCGGGCTACGCAGGTCGAGCGGGTCGATATCGGCCTTCTGGTGGCCACGGAAGCGGTAGGCGTTGATCAACTGAAGGACCTTGACCTGCTTCTTGCTCTCTCCGCTATCCGCGGCGGCCGTCGTCGTTCGGCGTGCACGCCCCAGTTGCTCGAACTGATGACGCACGGGACTGAGGGGAACGTCGTGGGTAGAGCCGCCTTCCACGCTGGGCAGCTGGTCGAAGTAGGTTCGCCACTCTTCGGGGACGGAACCTGGGTCGGCGAGGTATTGCTCGTAGAGCGCTTCCACATAGTGAACGTTGCTGCCGCTCACGTGGGAGCTGTTCCACATCAACTCCATTATGCCTTGTTGCATCTCTCGGTCACCCTACACTGATGGGGTGTTGTCGGCGCCGTCACGGGCCAGCCGTGACGGCTTGGCTGGTGCCCTGCCGGAAGGGCGTCTTCCTTATCCGGCGGCTCCGGCCGCCAGGCCGGAATCCTTGAATTTCATGGTCAAGAGCCGGTACCTATGGCACCGGCTCTTGACCTGCTGCACGGGAACGACCGCGACAACTCGCCGCGGCCAGATTCCGGCAACCATGATAGCAAGCCCTGGGCCACGTTTTAAGTGGCATTCGCAAGCAGCATGTCACGGATCTTGCCAATGGCACGTGTCGGGTTGAGCCCCTTGGGGCACACCGCCACACAGTTCATGATGCCGCGGCAACGAAATACGCTGAACGGATCCTGCAGTTCGGCGAGGCGTGCCTGGGTGGCGGTATCCCGCGAGTCGGCCAGGAAACGGTACGACTGCAGCAGCCCCGCCGGTCCGACGAACTTGTCCGGGTTCCACCAGAACGACGGGCAGGAGGTCGAACAGCAGGCGCACAGGATGCACTCGTAGAGCCCATCAAGCTTGTCGCGCTCTTCCGGCGACTGCAAGCGCTCGATGGCGGGCGCCGGCTCGTCATTCTGCAGGTAGGGCTGAATGCGCTCGTACTGCTTGTAGAACAGCCCCATGTCGACCGCCAGGTCACGCACCACGGGCAGGCCCGGCAGCGGTCGCAGCACCAGCTTGTTGTTCTTGACCACTTCGGAAAGTGAAGTGATACAGGCCAGGCCGTTCTTGCCGTTCATGTTCATGCCGTCGGAGCCGCACACGCCTTCGCGGCAGCTGCGGCGATAGGCCAAGGTGGTGTCTTCGGCCTTGAGCATCTCCAGAATGTTTAGGACCATCAGGTCGCGGCCCTGAGTGTCCACCTGGTACTCCTGCATGTAGGGCGCGGAGTCGGTTTCCGGATTGTAGCGGTAAATGGATACCTGAAGCATGGACATCGTGACTCCCCCTTAATAGGTACGGATTTTGGGCTCGAAGGTGTCAACGGTCTTCGGCTTGAAGTTGACGTCGCGCTTACCGACCTTCTTCTCGAGCGGGAAGTACATGGAGTGCTTCAGCCAGTTGACATCGTCGCGGTCCGGATAGTCGTAGCGAGAGTGTGCACCACGGCTCTCCTTGCGCTCCAGGGCCGCAATCGCGGTAGCTTCTGCCACTTCCATCAGGTTATCGAGCTCAAGGGCCTCGATGCGAGCCGTATTGAAGGCGCCGGACTTGTCGACGAGGTGCGCTTCGGCAATGCGGCCACGCAGGTCGGCAAGCTTCTTGACGCCCTCCTGCATGTTGTCTTCCTGGCGGAATACGCCGAAGGCATTCTGCATGATGCTCTGCAGCTCGACCTTGAGGTCGGCGACCGACTCACCCCCGCTGGACTCGTTCCAGCGATTGATGCGCTTCATGGCATTGTCGATATCGGACTCGCTGGCTTCGAGGTACTCGATGCCTTCATTGAGCGCACTCTCGATGAACATGCCGGCAGCCCGGCCGAACACCACCAGATCGAGCAGTGAGTTGCCGCCCAGGCGGTTGGCACCATGTACCGAAACGCAGGCCGCTTCGCCACAAGCAAACAGACCGCCCACGATCTGGTCGTTGCCGTCGGCATCCTGCATGATCGCCTGGCCATGAACGTTGGTGGGGATCCCGCCCATCATGTAGTGGCAGGTCGGCACCACCGGAATAGGTGCCTTGGTCGGATCGGCATGGGCGAAGATCTTGGAGAGTTCGCTGATGCCGGGCAGGCGCTTGTTGAGCACCTCTTCGCCGAGGTGGTCCAGCTTGAGATAGACATGATCGCCATTCTCGCCGCAGCCACGGCCCTCGAGGATCTCCATGACCATAGAGCGGGCAACCACGTCACGGCCGGCGAGGTCCTTGGCGTTGGGCGCATAGCGCTCCATGAAACGCTCGCCGTCCTTGTTGACCAGATAGCCACCCTCACCGCGACAGCCTTCGGTGACCAGCACCCCGGCACCATAGATGCCGGTGGGGTGGAACTGCCACATCTCCATGTCCTGCATGGGGAAGCCGGCACGCAGCGCCATGCCGATGCCATCGCCGGTATTGATCAGGGCGTTGGTGGTGGAGGCGTAGATACGCCCGGCGCCGCCGGTGGCCAGCACGGTGGCCTTGGACTTGACATGCACCACTTCGCCGGTCTCGATGCACATGGCGATACAGCCCACCACGTCGCCATCGGCATTCTTGACCAGATCGACCGCAAACCATTCATTGAGAAAGGTCGTGTTGTTCTTCAGGTTATTCTGATACAAGGTGTGCAGCAGAGCATGACCGGTGCGGTCGGCCGCAGCGCAGGTACGCGCCGCCTGGCCACCCTCGCCGAAATTCTTGGACTGTCCGCCGAAGGGACGCTGATAGATGCGTCCATTCTCGAAGCGCGAGAACGGCAGGCCCATGTGCTCAAGCTCGAAGACCGCCTTGGGGCCTTCGGAGCACATGTATTCGGCGGCGTCCTGATCGGTGATGTAGTCACCGCCCTTGACCGTGTCGTACATGTGCCAGCGCCAATCATCATTGGGGTCGGCGGAGGCAATGGCACAGGTGATACCACCCTGGGCAGACACTGTGTGTGAACGCGTCGGGAAGACCTTGGATAGCACGGCGGTCTTCTTGCCGGACTTGGCCAGCTCGAGAGCGGCCCGCATGCCGGCGCCGCCGCCGCCGATGATGATGGCGTCGAATGTCAGACTACGCATGGTTGACATGTATTCAGGCTCCCCACAAAACTAGAATGCCCCAGACCAGGAACACGAAAATGGCCAGGATGATGACGAGCTGGGTGCCGACACGAGCACCGGTCGACTTCATGTAATCCGTGGTAACTGTCCACAGACCGACCCAGGCGTGAGCGGCAAGAGAGATAAAGGCCAGCAGTGAAAAGATGCGCATCCAGGTCTGGGCGAACAGGCCGCTCCAGGTGTAGTAGTCGAGTCCCGGATTGAACAGCAGGTAGGCGACGATAAACAGCGTATAGAGTGCCAGGATGACCGCCGACACGGAAGCGTCATGCGATTCGAAGAGACTTCGTAGCTGGCTGGCATCCATGAGCCCCAGATCGGTATCGCTCACACGGACCTCCAATTTTTCCAGTGAGTCCGTATAGAGTGTGGGAAATATCTGGGATATGACAAGTGCATACGAAAAATGCCGCCTGGCGCAGAGCGCAAGGCGGCATTTCAAGTATTCGATGGTGGAGCCTAGCGGGATCGAACCGCTGACCTCAACACTGCCAGTGTTGCGCTCTCCCAGCTGAGCTAAGGCCCCATGCATCTCGTGAAGACGAGGCGTATGGTACTGATTAGCCTCGCCTTCGTCAACAAGATAAAGACGATTTCCCGGGGCCCGTCTCAGGCAAGCTCGCGGTACTCCTTTTCGAAGCGCTTGGCCTGCTTCTTGGAGACCCCGCCGAGCACCTCGATGGCGTGGCGCAAGCGCGCCCGGGTCATGTCGGAGCCCAGTATGGCCATGGCATCCATGACCGAGGTGCTCGCCGCAGAACCGGTAATGGCGATGAAGACCGGTGCCAGGAAGTCCTTCATCTTGAGATCGAAATGCGCGGCCAGCGACTTGACCTCGCCGAGCAATACCTCCTTGTGCCAGGCCGGGGCGATCTCGAAGCGCCAGACCAGGAATTGCAGCAGCTTGACCAACTCCTCCCGCCCAAGCTTCACGCTGTCGAAATCGCCCTCCTCGATCTCCGGCAGGCCGGAGAAGAAATGGCCGGCCAGGGGTGCTACCTGAGAAAGGGTTTCCACCCGGGTGCGCACCTGAGGCAGGATCTGCCCCACGTACTCCTCGTTGAAGGCCCATTCCAGCAACGCCTTCAGGAAGGCCTTGTCGTCAAGGTCCTCACGAATATAAAGGCCGTTGAGCCAGGTCAGCTTCTCGAGATCAAACACCGGGCCGCCCAGCGAGACTCGCTGGATATCGAAGTGCGTCATCATCTCGTCAAGGCTGAATTTCTCGCGCTCGTCGGGCATCGACCAGCCCATCCGGCCCAGGTAGTTGGTCACGGCCTGGGGCAGGAAGCCCATCCTTCGATAGTAATTGATCGAGGTCGGGTTCTTGCGCTTGGAAAGTTTCGACTTGTCAGGATTGCGCAGTAGCGGCATATGGCACAGAACCGGCATCTGCCAGCCGAAATATTCGTAGAGTAACTGATGCTTCGGTGCCGAGTTGATCCACTCCTCACCGCGCAGTACATGGGTGATGCCCATCAGATGGTCGTCGACCACGTTGGCCAAGTGATAGGTGGGCATGCCGTCGGACTTGAGCAGGATCTGCGCATCGACCTGTGCCCAATCCACCTCAATGGTGTCCCGTAGCATGTCTTCTACCAGACAGGTACCCGTAGTGGGGACCTTCATGCGTACGACATGGGGCCACCCCTCTCGCTCGCGGCGTTCCTGCTCATCGCTGGGCAACGCCAGGTCAGCGGGCTTCAATGCCAGATGCATGCCGGCCGCCTTGCGAGCCTCACGCAGGTCATCCAGTTCCTCGCTGGTGCGGTAGCACTTGAAGGCGTGACCGGCGTCGATCAACTGACGTGCATATTCGGCATAGATGTCTCCCCTCTCGCTCTGCCGGTACGGGCCATGGGGGCCGCCTACATCGGGACCCTCATCCCATTCAAGGCCCAGCCACCGAAGCGAATCCAGAATCATTTGCTCCGACTCTGCCGTGGAGCGGACACGGTCGGTATCCTCGATGCGCAGAATGAATTGCCCGCCGTGCTGGCGCGCGAAGCAAAGGTTGAACAGGGCGATGTAGGCAGTTCCCACATGAGGATCACCAGTGGGCGACGGCGCAATACGAGTACGTACGGTCATGTCTTCCTTATCCATTGAGGGATGAGCATGACGTCATTATACGCACCTGCCTCGACACAGGCAGCCGTACCCGAGAATCCATACCAGAAATCAGGGGCCCAAGATCAAGACACTTCGTCGCAAGCATGATCTACCGCCCCCGCCGCCCGCCCCGTCCCTCTTTCTTGTGTACAAGCGCAAAACAAGCTTGACAAGCAGCTCTTTAAAGCTTCTTGCAGAGGGATTCTTGAAGGTTTTTTTATCGTTGAACAGCCAAATTTGCACAGTTAATGCCGATCATTGACTATCCCTTTCTTTTCTACATCGTTGGCAGGAAACAAGAGATGCACGCATTGGGCCCACGCATCAAGCAGCTCCGGATAGAGGCGAGCCTCAACAAGGCGGCACTGGCAAGGAAAGTCGGCGTTTCTGATGTGACGATTTCCTATTGGGAGTCCGGCGCCATCAAGCAGATCGGCCACGAGCGCTTGGTTGCCCTGGCCGACGCCTTGGGCTGCCCCTTACGCCGCCTGCTGGAAGATGACAGTGCCGACCTGCTTCCCACTCCACTCTATCTGCGTAGCCAACCTCCAGCGCCCTGGCATGACCCCAACGCAAATCGCATCACGCTACCCGAGGCCTTTCTCGCCAGTACCAACTGGCAAGGTTCGTGCTATCTGGTCACGCCTGCCCCAGGTGAACACTTCGACTATCTGGGCACGGGCGATCTCGCCGCATTTGGGCCAATCAAAGACTATGACCAACCTGGCCGCTACTTGATAGAGGGTGCAATGGGCCTGTTCATCGGCCAGCTGGAACGCAGCCGGAGCGGGGAGTTGCTCTATAGTGGAGAAAAAACGACAACGACCCAGGCCACGCCGCTACAGAAGAGTGACCAACCGGTTGGCAGGCTGTTGGCGCACTGGTGTCAGAAGGGGGGCTAAGCCACCCCTGACAGTTCACTCGACTCCCAGTACTTCCACCTCGTCGCTTGTCCGACGAGGCTCGTTGCCGATCAGATAGCGTCGTGAATAAGTCGCCACCTGCCCCAGGCCGTGGCGCGAGCTCCGGACCAGCGGGCCCGCCAGATACTCCCCCTGGCTACCGATCTCTTCACGAATTGCCGGCGGCTGCACACTGGCCTCCGGCAGATTCACAGTAATGGTATAGCCACCATCCGGCAGCCCGCTTCCAGGACCGAATGGCCCCGCTTCAAAACGGCCATTCTGCACCTCTGTGCGAGATTGCCAACGCACACCACTCAGCTCACGTTCAACCACGATCAGCAGGCGCGCGCTTTCCGGTAGGTTGGTTTCCCCTTCGACCATCAATCTTCGATCGTTACGCAGAGTGGCCGCCAGACTGACATCCACTTCCAGCGGCTCTCTTTCCTCCACCTCTTCGGCTGGCTCCATGCCCACCTCATCGGTCGCGACCGCCTCCGCCTGTTCATTCACCGCGTCTTCTTCCGGCCCGGCCTCTTCCGGCCCGGTTTCGTTACCACAGCCGGACAGCGCCAGCAGAGCCACCAACCCAATGCAGGATAGTCGACGCCGTACCTTCATGAATTCCTCCAACCGAACATTGATCTTCTAGACTACCACCAGCCTGAACAGTTCGTCCCAACGGCGACGCAATTGCAGCAATAACAGCACTGCACCTCCTCGTGACTGCTCCCCGCCCTGGCGAGGGTTCACGCGGATTTTTGCTGAAACGCCGAATGGCTCATCAAGATCGCAAGATGGGTAATAAATTCGCTGCGTAACCAGCATTGGCTATGGCTGCTGCCGAGCCTACCTTCTTTTCCGTAGAGCAGATGATTATTCATTGAGCCCGGCACCAATCGCATGGCACTCACAAGAAAGCCCGGCCGTAAGGCCGGGCTTCTATCTCCACTTCCCTTTCCTGTCCATCACGAACTTCCTGTTCGCGCATCCCTGGTTGCTGAGCCCTCCTGGCTCGATCTTCCCTGTAGAGCCTTCCATTGCTCAATGCCTCCACCATGCCAGCTTGGCCAGGAAAAACGCTTAACGCAGGTTATCCAGGTTTGTAGGAAATCACCTACACGCTCTGTAGGAAATCAGCTACGATCATCGGCCACGCCGCTATCGCTCCATCAAGGCAAGCCGAAAGCCGAGTGCCACGAAGGCAGCCGCAAACCTCGGCGCATCCAGGCCAACACCCCTGGCCTGGAAAACAGATGGTTGCGCACGACCGCCGCAAAAGTGCCGTAGCCGGTGACTGCTCCCCGCCCTGGCGAGGGTTCACGCGGATTTTTGCTGAAAGGCCACGGCACTGGTATGCAACAAGGGGGCGAGGCCAAGCGTGGCGGCCACCATGTGCGGCACGATGCCAAGGGTACAGCCTGCGGCCGCCAGGATCCCCGCCATCACGCCACGCGTGACTCCCGCAGCCAGAGTGAAGATCACCCCGGTTCCAGGCAAGGTGGCAACGACCAGGGACATCAGTAGAAATTCGATACTCACGAGAGGACTCTCCCAATGGCTGAGGTGGGTCGAGCATTGGATCACCACCACTGTGCTCGCCATCGGGTAGAGCGTCTTGAAGGAAATTGCAGGTTCCTACGTCATCCCAGTGCCGCCCGGTAGCGCCCGGGTGAAATACGCAACTGCCGCGTGAAGGCCCGGGTCATATGGCTCTGGTCGGCGAAGCCGGACCCCGCCGCCGCCTGGCTCAGCGTCTGGCCTTGGATGATGCACTGTCTTGCCATACGCACACGCCGCTGAACACGATAGGCATGAGGCGTCATGCCGGTCTCGCGGACAAAACCGCGCAGCAATTGATAACGGCTCACTCCGACAAGGGCAGCCAGATCTGCCAGTGAGGCCGTCTGCTCCGGCGCCTCGTCCGGCCACTGGCGCACCCTTGCCATACGGGGGAGACGATCGTCGCAGCGGGCCTGATAGGCACCGTGCCGACGAAACGCCTCGGCCAAGAAGTGAAGCGTCGCCTCCTCGATGGCCATCGGCTCACTGCCAGGCCGCGTTGCCACGGCGATGAGGGTTTGAAACAGCGCCGCACACCGGGGATCATCAATAGCCGGCCTGGCAAACTCGATCGGCCGGCTCCCCTCGCCATCCAGGGCTCCTTCCAAGCCGAACGCCACCAGGGCCGGGTCGCAATAGAGCATCTGCCAGGCTCGGGGAATGCCATTCATCGGGCTGCCATCGTGCAGCTCTCCGGGATTGACCGTGATCAGATCACCGGCTCGGGCGTCCACCATGCCGAGGCTACTCCAGGAGCGATGGCCGCCGGAGACGACCAGGCCAACCCCGAACTGGTCGTGGGCGTGCCGGGGAAACGTTCTGTCGGAGACCAAGCTGAAGGCCTCCAGGCCGGCGATGGCCACCCTGTGAGCCACGGCACGATGAGCAGGCAGCTCTCTCTTATTCCCTCTATCGGTCCCTCGCTCGATCCTCATCACCTTCCCCTGCATTCACGCCATGCCCCACTCAGTGCCATGTCTCCGCAAGCACTTCCTATATCGACGGGCCGTGCAGCCAATAGCATAGCCTCACGCCGGCCCCGCCCGAAGCCCACTTCCCGTACAATAGCCCGCCAACTCTGGCGAAGCCCTTTCAGGAGACGCGACCTTGGAACTCATCTGGTGGCTGGCCTACGTTGCCCTGGGCGGCGTGGTCGGCATCATGGCCGGCCTGCTCGGTATCGGTGGTGGCGGTATCATGGTGCCGATTCTTACCTCACTGTTCGTGCTGCAGGGGGTGCCCCACGAGCACCTCGCCCACCTGGCGCTGGGCACCGCCATGGCTGCCATCATTCCCGCCGCCACCGCCAGCCTGCTATCCCACCATCGCCACGGGGCCGTGGGCTGGCAAACCGTACGCGTCATTACGCCGGGCATACTGATCGGCACCTTCATGGCGACCTTCATCGCCGCCCTGATCCCGACCCGCGGCCTGGCCATCTTCTTCGCCTGCTTCATGGTGCTGATGTCGCTGCAGATGCTCGCAAACCTGAAGCCCAAGCCGAGCCGCAGCCTGCCAGGCCCGGTCGGCCTGAGCGGTGTCGGCCTCGGCATTGGCGGCATTTCGGCCTTGGTGGCCATTGGCGGCGGCTCGCTGACGGTGCCCTTCCTGACCTGGTGCAACGTGAAGCTGCCCCGCGCCATCGGCACCTCGGCGGCCGTGGGGCTGCCCATCGCCGTGGCGGGGCGCTGGGCTACATCATCAACGGCTGGGCCACGCCGGGCCTGCCGAATGCCGCCCTGGGCTACGTCTACCTTCCCGCCCTGCTGCTGATGGCGCCCTTCAGTATCCTTACCGCTCCCATCGGGGCCAGGCTCGCCCACAAGCTCCCCGTGGCGCTGCTCAAGCGGGTCTTCGCCGTCATGCTGATGGGGCTAGCGCTGCAGATGGTGTATGCGGTGTTCACGGCATGAGGCTGTCCCGGCGATGGTCAGTACCTTAGATGGTCAAGGATTGACCAGAACTGATAGAATATTGCCCTTCCTCCGCCCTACCCAGTGATGCCGATGCCTGAGCTTGACCGAACCTTTTCTGTTGCCCCCATGATGGACTGGACTACCCGGGACCAGAGAGCCTTCGTGCGCACGCTGACCCGGCGCGCCCTGCTGTATACCGAGATGGTGACCACCGGGGCCATCCTCCACGGCAGCCCGCGGGAGCGCTTCCTCGGTTACGACCAAGTGGAGCATCCACTGGCGCTGCAGCTGGGCGGCAGCGATGCCGGCGAGCTGGCTGAGTGTGCGGCCATCGCCGAGGCGTGGGGCTACGATGAGGTGAACCTGAACGTGGGCTGCCCCAGCGACAGGGTCCAAAACAATCTGATCGGCGCCTGCCTGATGGCGCATCCGGAGAAGGTGGCGGCCGCGGTGCGCGCCATGCGCGAGGCGGTTTCGATTCCGGTAACGGTGAAGTGTCGCATCGGGATCGACGACCAGGACGAAGATGCCGACTTGGAACGTTTCATCGCCCTGGTGGCAGATGCCGGCTGCGAGGTGTTCATCGTGCACGCGCGCAAGGCGTGGCTGCAGGGGCTCTCACCCAAGCAGAACCGCGACGTGCCACCGCTCAACTACCCACGGGTACATCGCCTCAAGGCGAGTCGGCCGGAACTGCATATCGGCATCAACGGCGGTATCAAGACGCTGGAGGCGTGCCGCGAACAGCTCGCTCAGGTCGATAGCGTGATGGTGGGCCGCGAGGCCTATCAGAATCCCTGGCTACTGGCCGGCGTGGATGAAGCGCTCTACGGCGTGACGGGTCCGGCAACCAGCCGCCATGACGCCGCCCGTGCCTTTCGTCCCTATATTTCGCGCCGGCTCGAGGAAGGTGCCAAGCTCAACCATATTACCCGTCACCTGCTGGGCCTGTTCCAGGGTCGACCGGGCGGGCGGCGCTTCCGTCGCCACTTATCCGAGAACGGCCACCTGGACGGCGCCTGCCTGAGGGTATACGACGACGCGCTCAGCCTGGTGCCGGAGACGACTCCGGTGACCGAGACTGCCTGACCTCAATAGAGCGAGTCCGGCGGCGGCCCCAGGCTGGAATGGAAGCCTTCGACGGCGTTCTCCGCCTCTTCGATCTCATCGAAACGGGCAATGTGAAACAGCGCCTCACCCTCATTGGCCAGCGGCAGACGGCTCATGCCGATGACAATGCCGTCGGCCATGGAGGTGACGGCCTCCTCAGCGTTACCGAAGGGGTCAGCCACCTTTCCCAGCATTTCGCCCTTCGCCACACGCGCTCCTAGACGCACCTTGGGGCGCAGGATGCCGTCGATGGGCGCTCGGGCCCAACTCGAGCCGTTGGCCAGTTCCGCCGCGGGCGGAAGCCGGCGCCGATGCTCTCCTGTGAGCATGCCCAGCCGGCGCATGACCCGCAGCACACCGCGCACCCCGGGAGTGATCGCCCACTCGTCGAAACGCAGCGCCTCGCCGGCCTCATAGGTCAGTACGGGAATACCACGATTCTGTGCGTAGTGCCGCAGGCTGCCTTCACGTAGCTCGGCGTTGAGAATCACCGGAGCACCGAAGGCGTTGGCCATCCGCTCAGTCTCGCTGCCGGGGCTGAGCTGGGCGCGAATCTGCGGCAGGTTGGTGCGATGAATGGCCCCGGTGTGCAGGTCGATGATATGGGTGGCGTGGTCGACGATCTGCTCACGGAACAGTGCCGCGACACGCCCTCCCAGCGAGCCCGACTCACTGCCGGGAAAGCAGCGGTTGAGGTCACGCCGATCCGGCAGGTAGCGCGTGTGCTGCATGAAGCCGAATACATTGACGATCGGCACTGCCACCAGGGTACCGCGCAGCCCCTGTATCTGTTTCGAGCGCAGCAGGCGGCGAACAATCTCCACGCCGTTGATCTCGTCACCGTGAATACCGCCACATACCAGCAATATTGGCCCTTGCTGACGCCCGTGAACCACTTCCACGGGAATGTGCAACGGTGCGTGTGTATAGAGGCGTGCCACCGGCACATCGATCTGGATTCGGTTTCCCGGCATCACCTTGACGCCAGCAAGTTCGAAGGGAGCACGAGCCATGTTGAGGCTTCCTGTAACAGAACAGTGTTCACCCACTTATACCGCGATGTCAGCAAAATGACGAGGACGGACCTCACGCCGCATCCATACAGAGTTGAATGTAAAAAGCCGGCCGCTCCGGTAGAATGATGGTCATACCCCGTCACGGAGAAACGCCCACTACCATGGCCCGACGCACCAAGGCGGAAGCCGCTGCCACCCGTGAAGCCCTGCTGGATGCCGCCGAGGAGATATTTCTCGAACGTGGCGTCGCTCGTACCTCGCTGGAACAAATTGCTCGCCAGGCAGGCATGACCCGTGGCGCGGTCTATTGGCATTTCCGCAACAAGGCCGACCTGTTTCGCGCCATGCTCGATCGGGTTCGCATGCCCTTTCAGGAACTGGTCGACGAAGCAGATGATCCGGCACTTGCCGACGCGCCGCTCGAAGCGATTCGCCTGGCCTGCCGACAGGGCTTTGCGCGGCTCGAGCAGCCCCGCTATCGACGGGTCCACGCCATCCTGATCCACCACTGCGAAGTGTTTGGCGAAATCGATCCCCTGGCCATGCAGAACGAGATGGCCGAGGAATCCTGTGGCGCGCTCATCGAATACTTCACGGTCGCCAGCGAGCATCGGTTGCTGCGCCCCAACATCACACCGGAACTGGCAGCACGGCTGCTGCAGTCGAGCCTGGGCGGGCTTTTTCACGACTGGCTGCGTAACCACGAACACTTCTCGATCAGCGAGCGCGGCATGGAGCTGGTCGATACGCTGCTGAAACTGCTCGCCCGCGAGCCCTGACGTTTGGCGGTACCACAATGAAAACGGGCCGGATCCCCTGAGGATCCGGCCCGTTTTCGTTCACGTCTTCGCCACCGTCAGGCTTCGGCTTCCCAGCCGCCACCCAACGCCTTGAACAGCGTGGCGGTGGCGGTCAGGCGGTCGCGCATCGCCTCCGACAGCGCCAGCTCCGCCGAGAGCAGTGCCCGCTGGGCATCGAGCAGTTCGATAAAGCCGACGAATCCTTCCCGATAGCGCACTTCCGCCAGCTCCAGGGTACGCGCCAGTGCCTCCACCTGGGCGCGTGTCGCCTCGATGCGCTCGCCACTGGTCTCGAAGATGACCAGCGCGTTGCGGACCTCGTTGAACGCCTGGTTCACCGTAGCGCGGTATTGAACCTCGGCCTGGGCGGCCAGCGCTTCGGCAGTCTCGACCCGGGAGCGAGAGCGCCCGAAATCGAATAGCGGCCCCATGACCGTGGCGGAGAGCCCCCAGGTCTGGGCGGCGGTAGTGAACAGGTCGCTGCTGTCCCCTGCCGCGGTGCCCAGGAAGCCGCCCAGGTTGAGGGTGGGCAGGCGGCTCGCCTCGGCGACGCCGATGGAGGCATTGGCCGCGATCAGCCCCGCCTCGGCGGAGCGGATATCCGGCCGACGCTGCAGCAGGCTGGAAGGCAGTACGGCAGGCACACTGTCGGGCAGCACGATATCCGCCAGCTGGGTGTCTCCGAAATCGAGCTCGTCCATCAGCTCCGCCGGGCTCATTCCCACCAGGATGGCCAGCGCACCCTCAAGCATCCTGACCCGCTGCTTCTGGCCGGGCAGTTGGGCACGGGTGGTTTCCAGCTCCGACTGGGCCTGACGCAGGGCCAGCTCACCGGTCTCGCCGGAGTCGAAGCGAATCTGCTCGATCCGGTAGGTCTCCTCACGGGACGCCACCGTCTCCTCGGTGATTCGCAGCTGACGCTCAGCGTTGCGCAGGTCGAAGTAGGTGGCCACCACATCGGCGATCACGTTCAGCCGCACCGCATCACGGGCGAACTCGCTCTGCTCGAGCAGAGCCTCGGAGGCCTCGCGCTCGCGATCCAGCCGGCCCCAGAGATCGAGCTCATAATTGAGCACACCGGCCAGCGAAAACAGGTTGCCGGTAGAGCTCTGCCCCAGCGGGGAGGCCGTGCCGGGTGTGCGCTCCCGCGAAGCCTCGGCCTGGGCGCCCACCGAGGGCAACTGCTCGGCCCGGGCCAGCCCCAGGCGCGCCCGCGCCTCTTCGATGCGCGCCAGCTGCAGGCGAATATCCAGATTGTCGTCGACCGCCCGCTCGACCAGCCTGTCCAATGACGGGTCCTCGAAGCGGGACCACCAGCTCTGCCACTCCTGGCGGGCCTCGGCGGAGAGCATCACATGCTCGGGCCACTCGTCGGGCAGCGCCAGCTCGGGGGCCCGGTAGTCGGGCCCCATGGCACAGCCGGCCAGCAGTACCGTGGCCAATGCCAGCGCGGGCAGGCGACCGGTGCGAATCAGTGAGCGGTTACGCATGGGTCGGCTCCTCGCCCTGACGGCTTGCCTTGCGATCGCGACGCCAGGACCCCAGATCCTCCAACAGCTTGTAGGCCAGCGGCACGAAGATCAGGGCCAGGGAGCTTGCCAACAGCATCCCGCCGACTACCACGGTGCCGATTTCCTGTCGGCTGGCAGCCCCCGCGCCGGTGGCGAAGACCAGCGGCAGCGAGCCGATGATGAAGGTCAACGCCGTCATCAGGATCGCCCGGAAGCGCTGCTGTGCCGCGGCCAGTGCCGCATCGGTCGAGCTCATCCCGGCGCGCCGGTTCTGAGCGGCAAACTCGACGATCAGGATGGCGTTCTTGGCGGCCAGGCCAATCAGCACCAGCAGCCCCACCTGGAAGTAGACATCATTGGGGAAGCCGCGCAGCATCGCCGCCAGCGCCGCTCCCAGCACGCCGAACGGCACCGCCGTCACCACCGCCAACGGCAGTGTCAGCCGCTCGTACTGGGCCGCCAGGATCAGCAGCACCATGATCATGCCGAGGCCGAAGGCCAGCCCGCCGGCACCGGCGGCGGCGTCAAGCTGAAACGCCTCGCCGATCCAGCCGAGCTGGGTGTTGCCCTGGTCCAGTACCTGCGCCGCCACCTCGTCCATGGCCGCCTTGGCCTGGCCGGTGGTGTAGCCCGGCGCCGCGTCGGCCATGAACTTGGCCGCCGGATAGACATTGAAGCGGTTGATGATGTCCGGCCCCGGCTCGCGCTCGAGGGTCACCAGCGAACTCAGCGGCAACATTTCACCATACTCCGAGCGCACGAAGACCTTGTTGAGGTCCTCCGGCTGGCTGCGGAACTCGCCCTCCGACTGCAGGTTGACCTGCCAGTTGCGGCCGGCCAGGGTGAAGTCGTTGACGTAGAGTGCGCCGAAGGTGCTCTGCATGGTCTCGAAGATCTGGTTGATCGGCACACCCATTGCACGCGCCTTCTCACGGTCCACCTCGGCGGTGAAGCGGGGAATGCTGGTATCAAGGGTGGTGCGGGCGTTGGACAGTTCGGGCCGCTCGTTGGCGGCTGCCGCCAGCTCGCCGGCGATCGCCTGGATCTCCTGGGGCGTGGAATCACCGCGAACCTGCAGGTAGCCCTCTACGCCCCCGGTCAGCGACAGCCCCATGATCGGCGGCGGGGTGAAAGCGAACACGTTGGCTTCCGCGATGCCGGCGCCCATGCCCATGATGCGGCCGGTGAGCGACTGCGCGTCCTGACCCGGCCCGCGGCGATCGTCCCAGTCCGCCAGGTTAGCGAAACCCACCCCGGTATTGCTGCGCAGCGAGCCGGCGATGATGTCGAAACCGGCAAAGCTGGTGAATTCATCGACCTCGTCCATCTCGGTGAGCATGGCCGAGACCCGGTCGCGCACGGCCTCCGTGCGACCCAGCGCCGAGACGGCCGGCAGTTGATAGACCACAAGCGCCACACCCTGATCCTCCTGAGGCACCAGGCCCGGGGGCAGACGGCTCAGAGAGAACAGCGTCAGGGCGAGCACGCCGATGAACAGCAGCACGCCGATCACCGCGTGGCGCAGCAGCTTGCTCACCAGCCAGCTGAAACCACGGGTCAAGCGGTCGAAGCCGGCATTGAACCACTGGAACGGCTTGGCCACGGTGTGAGACTGCTTGTCGAGCAGCATGGCGCACATGGCCGGCGTCAGTGTCAGCGCCACGACGCCGGATACCACCACCGAGATGGCGATGGTCACCGCGAACTGGCGATAGAGCTCACCGGTTAGGCCACCGAGGAACGTTACCGGGGCAAATACCGCCACCAGCACCAGCGTCGATGACACCACCGCACCGGCCACCTGTTTCATGGTCTCGATGGAGGCCTCACGGGCGCGCATGCCCTGCTCGTTGATCAGGCGGTCGACGTTTTCCAGCACAATGATGGCGTTGTCCACCACGATGCCGATGGCCAGGACCAGGCCGAACAGGGTCAAGAGATTGACCGAGAAGCCCAGTGCCAGCATGCCGGCGAAGGTACCGATCAGCGATACCGGAATGGCGATCACGGGGATCAAGGTGGCCCGCAGGTGCTGCAGGAACATGAAGGTGACCAGTACCACCAGCCCCACCGCCATCAGCAGTGTGATGAACACCTCGCGTATGGAGATCTCGACGAACTCGGTGGTGTCGTAAGGCACGGTATATTCGACACCCTCGGGGAAGCGATCGGCCACGGCGTCCAGCGCCTCGCGCACCGCAGTGGCGGTCTCCAGGGCATTGGCCCCCGGCTGCAGGTAGACGCCCATGGGCACCGCCGCCTGCCCGTTGTAGGTGGCAGTAAAGGCGTAGTTCTGGGCACCCAGCTCGGCGCGGGCCACGTCGCCAAGGCGCAGGGTGCCGCCCTCTTCATCGGCGCGCAGGATGATGCGTTCGAACTCCTCGGGATCGGAGAGCTGGCCGCGTGTCGTCACCGTGAAGGTGAAGGCCTGGTCCTCGGGCGATGGCTCTGCCCCCAGCCGGCCGGCGGCGAACTGGGCGTTCTGCTCGCGAATGGCGCCGGCCACCTCGGAAGGCGTCAGGTCGTACTGGGCGAGCTTGTCCGGAGAGAGCCAGATGCGCATCGAATAGTCCTGCGCGCCGAACAGCGAGGCGTCCCCCACGCCCGGGATCCGTACCAGCTCGTCGAGTACGTTGAGCAGTGCGTAGTTGGAGATGAAAAGCGGATCCTGGCTGCCATCCGGCGAATACATCACCGGTACCATCAGCAAGTTGGTGGAGCGTGCCTCGACACGAACCCCCTGGTTACGCACCTGCTGGGGTAGCCGGGCCGTGGCGGCCTGCACCCGGTTGTTGACGTTGATCGCCGCCTGGTCTGGATCGGTCCCCATCTCGAAGGACACGGTGATCTGCAGACTGCCGGCGTCGGTGGCACTCGACTCCATGTAGAGCATGTTGTCGACGCCGTTGATCTCCTGCTCCAGCGGTGCGGCCACCGCCTCGGCAATCACCTCGGCGCTGGCACCGGGATACTGGGCCTGGACCACCACCTGAGGCGGCACCACGTCGGGGTACTGCTCCACCGGTAGCGCCCGCAGGGCGGCAAGGCCGGCCAGCACG
Organism: Halomonas chromatireducens; assembly: GCF_001545155.1. Classification (NCBI taxonomy): domain Bacteria; kingdom Pseudomonadati; phylum Pseudomonadota; class Gammaproteobacteria; order Oceanospirillales; family Halomonadaceae; genus Halomonas; species Halomonas chromatireducens. Next base: position 3,009,960 of record NZ_CP014226.1, read on the forward strand.
ATGATGAGGGAGATGACCGAGGCAAAGATCGGCCGATCGATGAATAGCCTTAACATCATGCCTCCTCGTCGGCCTGGACATCGGCCTCGGCGTCGTCAGGCCCAAGTTCGGCGCCAGACGTCTCTCCGGCAGAAGCCTCGGCATTTGCCGCTTCCTCCAGGGCCTCTTCGTGGCTCTCGACCTCATTGGCCTGAACCGGCATGCCGTCCTGCAGGGCGACCTGACCGTTGACCACAAGACGATCGCCCGGCTCGAGCCCCGCCAGCACCACCTGACGGCTATCGACAACGGGGCCCAGCTCGACGGTGCGCGATTGGGCGGTATCATCGACCACCACGAAGACGCTCGCCCCCTCGGGACCCTGGCCCACCGCCTCCTGAGGAATCAGGAAGACATCGTCGAGGGTCTGCACTTTCAGCTTGATACGCACGAACTGCCCGGGCACGACATCGCCGTCGGCGTTGGGAAAGACGGCCCGGGCCGAGACGCTGCCAGTGCGAGGGTCGATGGTGCTGGCGGTGAAGTCGACGATGCCGGACTCGGTGTACTCGCTGCCATCGGGCAGGATCAGCAGCGCCTCCCGCTGATGCTCTCCACCACTGGCGGCCATGGCCCGGCGAGCGGTGCGCTGCAGGGTGGCGTCGCCCTCGGGCAGCGAGAAGCGCACGTGGACGGGGTCCTGCTGGGTCACGGTGGTCAGGAGCGTGCCCCGCTCGATCAGGCTGCCTTCCGGGAAGCTCTCGAGCCCGGTCATCCCGGCCAGGGGAGCCCGCACCTCGGTATAGTCGAGATTCAGCTCGGCATTTGCCACCCCGGTCTCGGTGAGCGCGAAGCGTGCCTCGGCCAGTTCGCGAGCCGACAGCGCCGTGTCACGCTCACGCTCGCTGACCGCATTCTGGTTGTAGAGCGTCGAGATACGCTGCCACTCGCGCCGGGCCTGGTTCAACTCCGCCTGGGCATTGGCGCGCTCTGCCTGCGCCCGCTGAAGCTCGATCTCATAGGGCTCGCGGTCGATGTGAAACAGCGGCTCGCCCTCCTCGACCACCTGGCCCTCCGTATAGAGGCGCTCCTCGAGGATGCCCTGCACCCGCGCACGCACTTCCACCTCCCGGGAGCCACGCACACGGGCGGCATACTCCTCGACCACATCGACCGAGCGCGGCTCGACTCCGAGTACGCTGACCTGGGGCGGGGGACGCTCGCCGCCTCCCATGGCGCCACCACCGGCGTTGTCGCCCTGCTCGCAGCCCGCGAGCAGTGTGGCCAGCAGCACAAGCGCCAGAATCCATTTCACGGGGGCACTCCCTCCCGGGGGTGACTGATGCATAAAAGATCTCCGCTGCATATCGTGGTTCGTCAGGGGCAACACGCCCAACAGCAGGGGGTCGCATGGCGGGTTATTAGCGTGCGACGGATTATAGCTACAACCTTGTATGTATACTAGCCTTGCACAAGGTCTCCGCGCCTTGGCCAAATTCGCCTTGCCTCCCCTCAAGTGAGGTGAGGCAAGTGAAGGGGAAACAGACTATGCTGCATAGCAGCATAGCTGATTTCACGGAGAGACCCATGGATGCACTGGAACTGGTTCCACTGCGAGGGCTGGAAGTAGCGGTACGCATCTGGCACCCCGACGCACCGAGAACCGTGATTGCCTGGCATGGCCTGGCACGCCACGGCGGCGATTTCGAAGGCTTCGCCCGGGCGCTTGGTCCTGAATGGCGAGTCCTGGCGCCGGACACCCCGGGGCGCGGACTCTCAAGCTGGTCGCCCATTCCGGCCCAGGACTACCTCTATCACCGCTACAAGAAAGTGGCGCTGGCTGTGCTGGATCACTTCTCGCTGGAACAGGTTCCCTGGGTAGGCACGTCCATGGGTGGGCTGCTGGGAATGCTGCTGGCGGCCGAGCCCGACAGCGCCCATCGCATCGAACGACTGGTGCTCAACGACGTGGGGCCCGAACTGAATACCGACGGCCTGACGCAGCTGGCCCTCTATTTCGGCAGGCCGCACCGTTTCGCCACCTTCGGCCAGTTGGAGACGGAGCTGCGCAGCCACTATGGCGGCTTCGGCATCGAGGGCGATGACGCCTGGCGCCAGCTGGCACTGGGCAGCGCCCGACGCCTGCCCGACGGCAGCTGGACCTACCACTACGATCCACGGATCGGCGAACAATTCATCTATGACACGCCTCGCAACAGCTGGGCCGACTGGCGGGCGATCCGCTGCCCGCTGATGGTGATACGTGGTGCGGAATCTCCCCTGCTGGATGCCGACAGCGTCCTGAGCATGGCTGAGGCGCAGCCCGGCCTGGTCTCCCTGGAGGTGCCCGGCTGCGGCCATGCCCCCATGCTCGACCGTGACAGCCAGGTCGCCCCCATCGCCGAGTTTCTCGCCCACCCCCACCGGCAACGACTGCCGCTCCGGCCACAGCGCCTCGAGAATTCCTGGTGGCAACGCATGCTTAGTTGGGCGAGGAGGCGGGAAAACCGCTTGAAGGCCCGCTAGCCCGAGGCCATGACGGCACTACTCTCCCCGGGGGCGGCTGCGGATTACCGAGCCCCCCGGGTGGGTCTCGATGCGGCTGCCGCTTTTCACGCGGCTACGCGTGATCGTGCCGCCGGCATGAGACTCGATGCGCGTGCCTTCCCGGCGCGCCTCGCCGTCGGGGCGCTGCCTGGCCACATCGTCGCGCCACATACCATGCCGCTGGAACACGCCCGGCGGGCTCGGCGGGTGGGGCGGCGACGGTGCCCGATGCCAGTACCCCTGCTGCCAAGGCAGCAGTGGGCCGGGCAGCACCACCGAGACCGGCGGCTGATGAGGCACATCGATCACCAGGTAGGGGGGGTGCCAGTAGACGTCCTGGTCACCCGATGCCGTCGACGCCTCGTCGGCGAGGACGCAAATCGGCAGCACCAGGAGCAGTAGCAGCGGCAACCGCCTGACGAGCGTGTACATGACGCTCTCCTTCACATTCCTGCAGGCGGTGCGTCCGCCCGATATCAATATCAGTATAGGCCAGGAACGGGGGTCGCCTGCCCGATCAGCCGCCCGACTCGACCCTGGCCGTGGCTCGGGCAACCGCATCGCGATATCCCCCACCGAACAGCAACAGATGGTTGAGTAGCGGGTAGAGCTGAAACAATGCCTCGCGCCGCGACCAGTCATCGGGCCGGTTTCCCTCCCAGTAGGCCTCGAAGAAGGCGTCAGGGGGCGAGCCGAACAGCGTCAGCATGGCCAGATCCACTTCGGGATAGTGGCAATAGACCGCCGGGTCGATGATCGCCGGCCCACGCGGGGTGTACAGCACATTGCCCGACCAGAGGTCGCCATGCACCAGGCTCGCCGGCACATCGGGCAGCCACGCTTCCAGCCCATGGGCAATACGCTCGATCCGTTCACGCAGGCAGGCATCCAACAGCCCGCGCTCATGGCAGGCCCTTGCCAGAGGCAGCAGGCGCCGCTCGCGCTGAAAATTCCGGCCATCGGCGAGAGAGGCATTGGGCTGGGGCGTGCGCCCACAGGCGTTGTCCCGTGGCCAGCCGTGCTCGGCTGCAGTGTGGCCGTGGAGATGGCGCAGCCCCTCTCCCAGGGCCGCTGCACTGGCCGTAGAGGGCGACATACGCTCGAGGGCTTCCATTACCAACCAGCCGTCGCCCAGTGCCAGCACCTCGGGTACCAACAGCGACGTTCCCGTCTCGCGCAGGGCACGCAGCCCATCGGCCTCCCCATCCAGCCGGGTGGAGTCGTCACGCTTGATCACCACAGTTTTCTGACGGGTCTCCAGCCAATAGACGGCGGCGATATCGCCACCGCTCAACGGAAGTGGCTCGCCCTGCGGATCGAGTCCGGCGCCTTTCAGCAGCGAGGTCAATGTACTTTCCATGGCCCCTCTCTTCTTCGGACGATGTGTGGGTGTGTTGATGGTCTTCGGCAGTAGAACGCCTGTCAAAGGCGTGCATCGGGTGACGCGAACAACGCAGGCGTTATACAACCTGGCACCCGAACGCCTACAGTGAAGCACAGGATACGCAGGGAGGATGACGAGAGGTGCCGAATGATGGAACGTTCCAACCGCGAGCGGCCGACAGATATGACGCCACAGCAGCGGCTGCTCGCCATCATTGAAGAGATGGCCCGCGAATTGCAGCCGGACCGGACTGCGCCACGCTCCCCGTCATTGCAATCGCGGCTGGACCGGGATCTCGGCCTGGACAGCCTGGCCCGCTCCGAGCTGCTCCTGCGAATCGAACACGCCTTCGACGTCAAGCTACCCGAAGAGGCCCTGATGGCGGAGACACCCGCCGCGCTGCTGGATGCGCTGCAAAGCGCCCGGGGCAAGGCCGCCAAGGCAGATGCCGCCGCCGACCCGGTAGTGGAGACGGCGCATGAACCGGCTGCTACTCCCACCACCCCATTGGAGCCGGTGGAGGGCGAGCCGGAAAGCGCCGAGACGCTCAATGCGGCCATGGACTGGCACCTGGAGCGCCACCCCGACCGGCCCCACCTGTTCATCTACGGCGATGATGACCAGCCCCGGACGCTGAGCTACGGTGAACTCGACCGGGGCGGCCGAGACATCGCCGCGGCGCTGCTGGCCCGAGGCGTCGAGGCCGGCGACCGGGTCGCCCTGATGCTGCCGACCTCACCGGACTACTTCATCGCCTTCCTGGGCATTCTTCGCGCCGGTGCGGTTCCGGTACCCATCTACCCGCCGGCACGGCCGGCACAGCTCGAGGAGCACCTGCGGCGCCATGGCCGCATTCTGACCAACGCCGGAGCGGAAGTCCTGATCACCGTTCCCGAAGCGCGACGTGTCGCCCACCTGCTGCGCGCAGACGCGCCGCACCTCGGGTCCATCGTGACGGTGGCAGAGCTCTGCGACGGACGTGACACCGCGGCGGCCATGACACCTGAGGGCTCGAGCCTGGCGCTGCTGCAGTACACCTCAGGCAGTACCGGGGACCCCAAGGGGGTCATGCTGACCCATGCGCAGCTGCTGGCCAACATCCGTGCCATGGGCAAGCGGCTGGAAGCCACGCCCGAGGACGTGTTCGTCAGCTGGCTGCCGCTCTACCATGACATGGGGCTGATCGCGGCCTGGCTCGCCAGCCTCTATTACGCCATCCCGCTGGTGGTGATGTCGCCGCTCTCGTTCCTGTCGCACCCGCTGCGCTGGCTGGAGCTGATCCAGCGCCACCGGGGCACGATCGCCGGGTCGCCCAATTTCGGCTACGAACTCTGCCTTCGTGCAGCACGCCCGGAGCAGCTGGAGGCGCTGGACCTGAGCAGTTGGCGCATCGCCTTCAACGGCGCCGAGCCGGTCAGCGCTCGCACCTTCGAGCGCTTTGCCGAGACGCTGGCGCCCTGCGGGCTGCACCAGGAGGCCCTGATGCCGGTATACGGGCTGGCCGAGGCCGCCGTCGGGCTCTGTGTGGCCACGCCCGGCCGCGGCGTGATCCTCGACGCCGTCCACCGCGAGGTCTTCGCCACCACCGGTGAGGCCCGGCCGGAACCGGATCCCGAAGCCGCCCAGACCTTCGTCAACTGCGGCCCGCCTCTACCCGGCTACTCAGTTCGTATCGTCGATCCACAGGGGGAAGTGCTGCCTGAACGTCATGAAGGCGACATCGAATTTCGCGGCCCCTCCGCCACCCAGGGTTACTTCAACAACGCCGAGGAGAGCCGCAAGCTGTGCCACGGCGAGTGGCTACGCACCGGGGACAGGGGCTATCTCGCCGATGGTGACATCCACCTCAGTGGCCGGCGAAAGGATGTCCTCGTTCGCGGTGGGCGCAACATCTATCCCTACGATCTCGAGGAGGCCATCGGCGGTCTCGAGGGAGTCAGAAAGGGCTGCGTGGCGGTATTCGGCAATCCCAATGCCGAAAGCGGCATCGAGGAACTGGTCGTGGTGGCCGAGACCCATGTCGACGACGCAGAAGAGCGGGATGCGATCACCCGCGAGATCACCAGCGTAACGGTGGATATCGTCAACCTCCCGCCCGACGACATACGCCTGGTACCACCTCACAGCGTACTGAAGACCTCGAGCGGCAAGATCCGCCGCGGTGCCACGGCAGAGCGCTACCGCAGCGGGCAGTTGGAAAAGGGCCAGGCGCCCGTCTGGCGACAGGTCACCGGGCTGGCGCTACGCTCGGCCTTGCAGCGCTGGCGCCATGGCGCCAGCCGAGCCGGAGAATGGCTCTATGCCGGCTATGCCTGGGCCATCTTCGGCATTGCCATGGCGCTGGTCGCCCTCCTCGCCCTGCCCTTGCCCCGGCTCGCCTGGCGCTGGCGAGTCGCCCACTATATTGCCCGCAGCGCCTCGCTGTTGACGGGCATTCGTACCCGGGCACATGGCCTGGCCCGCTTTCCCCACCGCGAGCCCTGCGTGCTGGTGGCCAATCACGCCAGCTACCTGGACGCGCTGATTCTGACGGCCGTGTTCCCGTACGGCTTTCACTATCTGGCCAAGGCCGAACTCAGCCAGCCGTTTCTCACCCGGTTCGTACTCCAGCGTATGGGCGTGCTGTTCGTCGAGCGCGACAATACGCGGGAGGCCAACCACACCACCGAAAAGGTTCTCCAGACCGTCCGGCAAGGCGGATCGCCGGCATTCTTTCCCGAAGGAACCTTTCGGCCGGAGCCCGGGGTGCAGGACTTCCATATGGGCGCCTTCGTCTCGGCCGCCAAGGCCCAGGTAGCGGTAGTACCGGTGGCCATTCGAGGGAGTCGTGTGTTGCTGCGCGGCAGGGAGTGGCTGCCCCATCCCGGCACGGTAGATGTCGTGGTGGGCGCCCCGCTCCAGCCCCGAAGTTCGGACTGGTCCGAAGCGGTCAGGCTGCGCAACGAGGCCCGAGCGTTCATCGTGGCAGAATCCGGTGAGCCAGACCTGGGAGCCAGTCGGGCTTGACCCTCATCGACTGCGAATCCCGACAGGCTTCTGGACAGCTGAGCACAAAAAAGCCACTCCGAAGAGTGGCAAGCGGTAAAGGGAGACGAGATGCGGGGCTCGTCTCACTCCGGCATCAGAACGCCATCGATCACATGGATCACGCCGTTGCTGGCCTCGATATCGGCCTGGACGACGGTGGCATCGTTGATCATCACGCTGCCATCCATGGTGGTGATGGTGATGTCCTGGCCCTGCACGGTGGTGGCGCTGTCCAGTTCCATGGCCTCTGCGGCCATCACGTTTCCAGGCACCACGTGATAGGTGAGTATCGCCTGCAGCTGGGCCTGGTTCTCGGGCAGCAGCAGCGTGTCTACGGTACCTTCGGGCAGTGCCGCGAAGGCCTCATCGGTCGGTGCGAAAACCGTGAAGGGTCCCTCACCCTTGAGTACCTCGACAAGCTCGGCCGCCTGAACCGCTGCGACCAGGGTTTCGAACTGCCCGGCGCCGATGGCAGTATCGACGATGTCGTCATGGGCATGATCATGGCTACCGGCATGGGCTGAGGTCGCGAGTGCAAGGCCGAGAAAGCTGGCGCCGATCCACTTGGGTGCTGTGACGGTAAAGGCATTCATTAGTGATGCTCCTTGGTGTCTTGCTGCCCCGAAGGGCGGTGAAATTGACCGGCAGGAGTGAGGGCGATGCCCGAATCCTTGTACACGGTAGTATGTTTGTACATTATCTGGACAACTAGTTCAGCACTTGTACAACATTTTTTTCGCTCGCCCCACCGACGTCACGGTCCTGTCAGTGCCGTCGCTGCCATCACAGCGAGCCAACGAGAGAAGAACAGGAATAGAGCAGAGAAGAGAAGGAAAAGAGAGGAGATCAAGATATGTACAAGTTAGCGTTCTACGTCCCCGTCGAGGACGCCGAAGCCGTCAAGGAAGCCGTGTTCGTGACCGGCGCTGGGAGAATAGGCAACTACGAGGCCTGCTGCTTCCAGACACCGGGCACGGGGCAGTTCCGCCCATTGGACGGAGCCAGCCCGCATATCGGCCAGGTCGGCGACCTGGAGCGGGTGGAGGAGCTCAAGGTGGAGCTGGTCTGCGAGGATGATCTCATAGAGGAAGCGGTGGCGGCCCTGAGAGCCGCTCACCCCTATGAGGAACCCGCCTTCGATGTGTGGAAACTGGAGACTTTCTGAGTGTCGCCAACCCAGACATCAGGCCGAGCCAAAGTAGCGCTCGCGATCCTCGGCGGTAATATCGCTGATATGCAGCGGAAAATCGTTACCGCCACGGTCGGCATAGAAATGGCGAAGCGTACGCTCGATGGTGGGGAAGGCCAGCTCGTCCCAGGGGATCTCGTGCTCCTCGAAAAGCGCCACTTCCAGGCTCTCGGACCCGGCGGCAAAGCCGCCCGCCAGATCGGCACGAAAGATCATGTAGACCTGATTGATATGGGGTAGGTTGATCAGGGTATACAGGCCGTGAATGCTGACGTCGGCGCAGGCCTCCTCGAGGGTCTCCCGGACGGCGGCCTCGACGGTGGTCTCGGCGTTCTCCATGTAGCCGGCGGGCAGGGTCCAGAAGCCCTTGCGCGGGGAGATGGCACGCCGGCACAGCAGAACCTGCGAACCGCTCACCGGCAGTGTACCGGCAACGATACGCGGATTCTGGTAATGGATGGCCCCGCAGGCATCGCACAGGTATCTTGGCCGGTCATCCCCTTCCGGAATCGCGAAACGCACGGTATGGCCACAATGGCTGCAGAAGTTCATGGGGCTCCCTGGCAGGCTGACGAGCGGTGCGATACCGCGCGGCTTCGGGCTTGACGGTGGCAATGGCGGCCGGTAGAACGAATCAAACCCGATGGAAACCCCATGTTAGAGAAACTTCGCAAACGCCTGCAAGCACATACCCCGTGTCGCATGCGACTCGACATGCCGCAGGCCGCGGTGTTGCTGCCTATCGTCGACCGCCCCGAGCCGACGCTGCTCTTCACCCGCCGCGCCAGCCACCTCAGCACCCACAGCGGCCAGGTCGCCTTCCCCGGCGGCAAGCGCGAGGAGGCCGACCCCGACCTGCTGTTCACCGCGCTGCGGGAATCCCGGGAGGAGATCGCCCTGCCGCCGGAGCGGGTCGAACTGCTGGGGCGGCTCTCGGACGTGATATCGCTGCACGGCATCCTGGTCACGCCTTATGTCGGCCTGATTCCTCCCGACCTGCCGCTGGTGCCAGACCCCAGCGAGCTCGATGCCATCTTCGAGGTGGAACTGTCGCTGTTCCTCGAGGACAGGCGACACCATACCGATGTCATTCCGGTGGATGGGCGCCTCCACTATGTACCCAGCTATCATGCCGCCGGCCAGGTGATCTGGGGGCTCTCCTCGATGATGCTGGTCGAACTGCTGGCCGAGGGGTTCGGGCGCCCGGTGAGCCTGCTGGAGGAGCCACCGACCGGCCGCCTGTGCTATTTTCCCGAACGCCTGCTGCGCACGCTGCACAGCGAGACGCATACGCCCTGACCACCGCTGTCGCCACGGAGAAGAGACGTCCCGATGCCCCCAGCCACCCGCCCGGCCCTCGATGTCAGCGCCCTTCCCCGGCTGGTCGACGCCCTGGTCGACCAGGGCTGGTATATCGGTGAGGCCATGCTCGACGCCGAACTGTGTCACGACCTGTACCGGGAACTGATGACCCTGGCCGAGAGCGAAGCGCTCGAGTCGGCCGGCATCGGCCGGGGCCCGCAGCACACCCTGCGCCGCGATATCCGCGGCGATGCCATCCACTGGCTCGATCGCGGCAGCCTGGCCCAGCGGCGCTACCTCGAGGCCATGGCCGACCTGCAGCGTGAGCTCAATCAGGCACTGTTCCTGGGGCTCTTCGAGTACGAGGCCCATTTCGCCCACTACCCGCCCGGGGCCTTCTACAAGAGGCACCTGGACAGCTTTCAAGGGCGCGCCAATCGGGTGGTCTCCACGGTGGGCTACCTCAACCCCGACTGGCCCGTCGATGGCGGCGGCGAGATGGTGATCTTCGCCGACGACGACCCGCAGCGTGAAGTGGCCCGCGTAGCGCCTGCCGCCGGCAACTTCGCCTGCTTTCTCTCCGAGCGCGTTCCCCACGAGGTGCTGCCGACCCGCCTGCCCCGCGCCAGCATTGCCGGCTGGTTCCGACGCAACGCCTCGCTGGGCGGCCTGGTGGACCCGGCACGCTGATGGCTGGCGACGACACTGCCCGCCTGCGCCAACGGCTTGCCGCCCTGGAGGCCCGCTGCGCCGAGCTGGAGTCGCGCAACGCCGCACTCGAGGAGGAAAAACGCCACTATCAATGGCTGGCGGAGAGCACCACCGACCTGATCTCCCGCCACGCCCGCGACGGCACCTTTCTCTACGCTTCCCAGGCGTCGCGGGAGCTGCTCGGCTTCGAGCCCGAGGAGCTGATCGGCGCCTCCGCCTACGATCACTTCCACCCGGCCGACCTGGCCGACCTGCTCAACAAGTCGCCCCGGGTCTACTACCACGATGGCTTCTACCAGCAGACCTACCGCTTCCGGGCCAAGGATGGCCGCTACGTCTGGTTCGAGACCACCAGTCGCACACGCCGCGACCCGGCGACCGGCGAACTGCTCGATATCCTCTGCGTCTCCCGGGACGTGGGCCGGCGTATCCGCGCCGAGGCCAACCGGGAGCGCCTGGCCCGGGTGGTGGAGTCGACCACCGACTATGTGCTCTTCGCCGATGGCAACGAGCGACTCATCTATTCCAACGAGGCCGCGCGTCGGTTGCTGAGCCTGCCCAGGGAGGGCCTCGACGCCCGCCTCGACCAGGCCTATACGCCGGCCTCGCTCGTCATTCTGCGCGATATCGTGCTGCCGGCCGTGGCACGCTACGGCTCCTGGAGCGGTGAGCTGGAAATGCCGGGTCCCAAGGGGCCGGTGCCGGTACTCAGCGTGGTACTGGCCCACCACGGGCCCGGCGCCGAGCCCGACCATCTCTCGCTGCTCAATCGCGATATCGGGCTGCGCAAGGCCGCCGAGGATCAGGCGAGGCGCCATCAGGAGCAGATCGCCCATGCCAACCGGCTGGCCACCACCGGCGAGCTGGCCTCCAATATCGCCCATGAGCTCAACCAGCCGCTGGCGGCCATCGCCAACTACTCCAGCGGCGCGCTGATGCAGCTGCAGGCCGACCCGAGCCGACCCGCCAGCGACCTGGCGCACCCCCTCTCGCGTATCAACGAGCAGGTCCAGCGCCTGGACGAGCGGCTGCGCCATATCCGCACATTCGTGCGCAAGGGCCAGACACGGCCTCGACCGCTGGTGCTGGCCGATATCGTCGACGCCGCCTGTCGCCTCTGCGACTGGCAGTATCAGCAGGCTGGCGTCGCCATCGAGCCTGACCTGGCCGACGCCCTGCCTCGGGTGATGGCCGATCCGGTGGCACTGGAACAGGTGCTCGTCAACCTGCTGCTCAACGCGCTGGAGGCGAGCCGCGACCGGCATGGCGCCGACCGGGTCACAATCCACGCCTGGCGCAGCGGCCCCCGGGAAGTCACCTTCACCGTCAGCGACAGGGGGCCCGGCATCAGTGAGGCCCAGGCGACACATCTCTTCGAGCCCTTTCACTCCACCCGCCCCGACGGCCTGGGAATGGGTCTGGCCATCAGTCATTCGCTGATGGAAGCCATGGGCGGCAACCTGGCACTGACCAGCGGTTCCGACGGCGCCACCTTTGCGGGTACACTGCAGGCCGAACCCGGCTCGCTGACGACCCGGCCAGCCTCCGCCTGAACGCTCGCCCAGGAGAGACGCGTGACCACCCCTTCGGCCCATTCAGACCACGCTGTGCCCCGCATCGCCGTGGTCGACGATGACGAGGCCCTGCGCGACTCGCTGGCCTGGCTGCTGGACTCCGTGGGCCTGGCCACCCACGCCTTTGCCGACGGCGATGCCTTCCTGGCCGCAGAACCCGACAGCTTCGCTGCCGTACTGCTCGATGTGCGCATGCCCGGCCTCAGCGGCCTGCAGGTCCAGCAGCGCCTGAACGAGCGCGGCGACATCGCGCCGATCATCTTCATGACCGGACACGGTGACGTGCCCATGGCGGTGACGGCCCTCAAGGCGGGGGCCTTCGACTTCATCGAGAAGCCCTTCAACCATCAGCAACTGATCGATGCCGTGCAGCAGGCCATGGCCGAACACCAGCGCCTGCGCCAGACCAGGGCCAGGCTCGAAACCGTCCAGGCCCGCTACGCCGCCCTCCGTCCCAAGGAGCGGCAGATACTGGTCCACGTCGCCGAAGGCATGACCAGCCGCGAGATCGCCGAACACCTCGACATCAGTGCCAAGACCGTTGAGGTCTACCGGCTGCGGGCCATGAAGGCGCTGGGGGCGCACAACCTGGCCGAGCTGGTGCGGCTCTGCGTGGCGCTGGGGCTGGTGGAGGCGCTGCCGACGGAACCACGGCAGCAGTAGGGAGGTCGCCTCAGGCGCACGCCGTGACGCCAGCAGCACAGGCGGGGCCCCGCCGACGATCTCCCCGATATACGTGCGGTTCCGTACAGACAGGGGGCGTGACGGCCACCAACCTACCGTCATGGACCCAAAAACGACTATCGACACCGCCGAGCCACGGGCATTGAAGCGCGCCCTGGGTGAGTACCGCACGCCGCGCCTGATGCGCAGCGTGGTGGAACTGATGGCCACGGCAATCCCCTTCGCCGCCCTCTGGATACTGATGTGGGGCACCCTGAGCGCTGGCTACTGGCTCGGCCTGTTGTTCGCCGTGCCTGCCGCGTTCTTTCTCGTGCGCCTGTTCATGATCCAGCACGACTGCAGCCACGGGTCATTTTTTCCGTCTCGCGCTGCCAATGACTGGGTCGGCCGAGCCATCGGGGTCTTGACCCTGACGCCCTACGATCTGTGGCGGCACAGCCATGCCCTCCATCATGCCAGCTCCGGCAATCTCGATCGCCCGCGTATCGGTGGCATCGATACCCTGACTGTACGCGAATTTCGGGGCTTGCCGCTAAGGCAGCGGCTCCGCTATCGCCTGTACCGGCACCCGCTGGTGCTGTTCGGTCTCGGCCCGACGTACCTGTTCATCCTGGACCATCGCCTGCCGGTGGGATTCATGCGTGCAGGCTGGATGCCCTGGCTGAGCACCATGAGCACCAACGCGGCGATCGCGCTGATCGTCACCGCCATGATCTGGCTGGTCGGCGTGATCCCCTTTCTTCTCGTGCAACTCCCCATCACGCTTCTCGCCTCCTCGATCGGCGTCTGGCTGTTCTATGTCCAGCACCAGTTCGAGGAGACCCTGTGGGAACACGAAGACGACTGGACGTTCCACGAGACGGCGCTGCACGGCAGCTCCCACTATGACCTGCCGGGTCCCCTGCGCTGGCTCACCGCCAATATCGGGATCCACCATGTCCATCATCTCTGCAGCCGCATCCCCTCCTACCGGCTGCCCGAAGTGCTGCGCGACCATCCCCGACTCCGCCATATCGGCCGCCTCACCCTCTGGCAAAGCCTCTCATCGGTGCCACTCGTTCTGTGGGACGAGGAGAAGCGTCGACTGGTCTCCTTTGCCGAGGCGCACACGGCGACCACCCACGGTGCCTGCTGACTGACGGAGCAAATGGTCCTGCCTCGGATGAGAGTGCCGGCTACCTCGCTTCAGAATGACCTGCTCCTTTCCTGCAGTACGAGGGGGCGACATGGCCGGCAGAGTTTGACCGACATCATGAGAGTGGCGACTCCTGCCCCAGGCCGGCGGCAACATGGCATGATGAACCGGTCCGTCAGCCGTACGCTTGCCCAACCTCACTCTGGAGTGTCCACCCATGACTGGCTCTCGCACCGCCCCCGATCCAGCGGCTCGTTCGTCCCGCCTTATTGCGCTGGCACTGGGTATCCCTATCCTGCTGGTGCTGGCCGTATTGTTCGCCATGCCCTTCATGGCGGGGAACGAAACCACCCTTCAGGTCGATGGCCATGTGCCGGCAGAGCCCGGCACCGAACAGGGCGGGGTACATTTTTCCGGCACCGTGCATCAGTGGGCCGTTTCGGGCAGCCTGGCAATCGATGCCGACAGGGAGGCGCGACTCTCCTTCCGGCTGCGGGGCCCGGATGGCAGCCCTCCCAGGCAAGCCATGCAGGTTCCCATCGTATTCACCATGCCCGGTCATGACATGGAGATGACGGTGACCGCTCGGCAAACCGGCCCCGACAGCTTTGCCGCCAGATCAACGCTGCCCATGTCCGGCGCCTGGCAGATGCGTATGACCTTTTCCGATGTGGACGGCGTGCTGTCGTTCGATACCCGGGGATAAGTCGGAGCGAGGCCATTCGCCTGCCCCTCGGCTTGCCAATCGCCTTCACCCCCGGCGCATCATCAACCAACCCTTCGATTCTCCGCGTCAAGACGGTTGACCGATTCCTGACCGAGATCAGGAATCGGTTGATCAAGCCCTGCCAAGACTACCTGGCGATTGCCTGATCACGGCATAGCAGCGATGATCGGTAGTGTTCAATCGCCTGACGTTTTCGAGGTTCCGCTCCGCATGCGTCGATTCATGGTCCGACTCGCCTATCTCTGCCTCGCTCTCGCCCTCTCGGCGGGTGGCGTTGCTGCGGCCAGTATCGATGCCATGTCCGATGCCTCCCATCACGCGAGCCAGGAGAGCAGCCATGACGAGTGTTCGCAGGACAACCACTCGGAAACGTCAGACTGCACCTCGTCCTGCATCGGCAACAGCCACTGCATGACGGGTACCGCCGGTCATGCCGTTATTCCCGCCTATGCCATGACGCAGCAGCCGCTGTTCATGCCGGGGCACTCTCCACCATCACCCGCTTATCTGCTCAAGCGCCCCCCCAGATTCGCCTGAATACCGTTACCGAAACGATGCGACCAGCGCGTCGTCATACGCTTGACCGTATTCAGGAGCAACCCATGACTACCCCTAATCGATACCACTCTGCCACTCAGGTGGCCACTCAGGATCGCGGCCGACTGCTTCGTTTTTCCATCGTGCTTGCAGGCGGCCTGGCACTCGCCCTCGCCCTGGCCAGCCCTGGCCATGCCGATGAGAGCCATGGACACAGCTCGGAGGACAACCACGCTCATGCCGCCCATGGCAATGAAGAGCACGCGGCACACGGCGACGATGGCCATGTTCATGGCAACGACGACCATGCCGCTCACGGCGACGATGGCCATGCCCATGGCAACGACGACCATGCCGCTCACGGCGACGATGGCCATGCCCATGGCAACGACGACCATGCCGCTCACGGCGACGATGACCACGCCCATGGCGACGGTGACCATGCGGCACATGGTGATGATGGCCATGCCCATGGCAACGATGACCATGCGGCACATGGTGATGATGGCCATGCCCATGGCAACGATGACCATGCCGCTCACGGCGACGATGACCATGCCGCTCACGGCGGCGATGACCACGCCCATGGCAACGATGACCATGCCGCTCACGGCGACGCTGACCACGCCCATGGGGATGGAGGTCATGGATGGGCGGCACCACAGGAGTGGGCTGAGCGCGAAAGCCCGCTGGAGCCCGATGCCGAGACCCTGGCTCAGGGGATGCAGGTCTATCAGCGCTATTGCTCGGCCTGTCACGGACCTAGCGGAGAAGGAAACGGGCTGGCACCCGCCGCTGCCTACTACGACCCCAGCCCGACCAATCTGGCCCTGCATGGCGCCGCTCATGCGGCCGGTGAATACGCCTGGCTGATAAAAGAGGGCAACAAGGCCAGCGCCATGCCCCGCTTCCAGGAGAAGCTGGACGAAGACGACATCTGGTCCGTGGTGCTCTATATCCGCTATACCCTGGCGGATGGCCAGTCCGGCGACCACCAGCACTAGAAGCCTGTCGGATTTGACCGATCGTCCGACAGGCTTCTAGCCAATGCGGAAAAAAAACGGGCGCCTTGGGCGCCCGTCCTCTTGCTGGTCATGCCTTACACGCCCTGGCATCTATAGGGTAGCGAGCTCGTCATACAGCCCTCCCGCTTCAGGCTCCGATTCAGGCGCCGGTTCAGGCTCCGGCGCCTGCTCCAGTGCCACGACCGCGCCGTTGGGGTTCTCCAGCAGGTAGCGCAGCTGCTCATAGTTCAACGGCACGGAAGGCTCGTCGCTGTTGCGCTCCAGCAAAGACAGGGTCTCCATCAGTGCCGCCATACCGTACTCCTGGTCCTCGAGCGTCTCGAAGACCTGCACATAGGGCATATCGCCATCCCAGCCAGCCTTGATCGGCTGGTTGATGATATTGACCTGCATACCCACGGGTACACGGTTGAAGATAGTCTCGATATCTTCGGGGAACATGCGGATACAGCCACGGCTGGCACGCATGCCGATGCCATCCGGATCATTGGTTCCATGGATGAGGTAGCCTGGGATGTCCAGCAGGATGGCGTGACGGCCCAGGGGGTTGTCCGGACCCGGCGGCACCACGGCGGGAGCCGGCTCGCCCCTCTCGGCCGCTTCTTCACGCATGGAACGTGGCGGATACCAGGCCGGGTCCTTCAGCCTCATGGTGGTCTTGGTCTTGCCCAGCGGGGTGTCATACCCTTCGCGCCCAATGCCTATCGGGTAGGTCTCGACCCGAGGCGTCTCACCCTCGGAGACCGGCGGGTAGTAGTAGAGCCGAAGCTCGGCAATGTTGATCACGATGCCTTCCCGAGCCACGGCGGGCAGGATGTGTCGCCCTGGGATGACCACTTCGGTACCTTCGCCGGGCAGCCATACGCTCACCTCTGGGTTGGCCAGGCGGATCTCCTCGTAACCCACGTTGTGGTCACGAGCGATATCGAGCAGCGTCTCCTCCTCCCGAGCCTCGACGGTATAGTTCTCGCCGATGACGTCGCCTGCCTCCGGTAACGGATGGTGCCCCTTCGGCCATTCGGATGCCGCTTCCTCGTCGGGCTCGTCGGCCAGCGCAGCGGCCGACATCAGCATGGCACCAGTGAGCACCAGGCTCAGTACAGTAGCCCATACCGCTGGACGGGGGCGAAATGGCGATGGCCATGCGCTATTGCTGCCATTATGTTTCATTCTTCATTGCCTCTTGCGCAACCTTCACCACAGGGGTGGAAGGTCATTGAAAGGTTAGTCGTCATCATATCGACCTCCTTACACTTCTACGGCGATATACCGGAAACACGTCATCGACCTGGCTTCGATTGTCTGGGAAAGATCTAGAGAACGGGAGCAAACAGGTAAGCCCCCCGGGCAGCCACGCGATGCCATAGCGGCTGATTCTCGATCTCCTCGAGCTCCATTCGACGGGAGCGAGCAAAATCCGCCTCGAACATCGCTTCGACATCGGCCGCAAACGTCGGATCCATCACCATTGCGGTAATCTCGAAATTCAATCGAAACGAACGATTGTCCAGGTTAACCGTTCCAACCGCGGCGCTGACATCGTCTACCAGGAACGCCTTACCGTGCAAAAAACCGGCTTCATAACGATGGATCTCGACGCCGGCATCCAAGAGCGGCCCCAGAAAAGCGTATGCAGCGTAGTAGAGCAGTAGATTGTCAGGCTGCTCCGGGATCAGGATTCTTACGTCCACCCCGTTGATCGCGGCCAGCTTGAGCATCGACTGCACGCCCTCGTCCGGCACGAAGTAAGGGCTCGAAAACCAGATTCGCTCCCGGGCAGAGTGGATGGCTTGCTGAACCATCAGGCTGGCGGTTTCAAAGCGATCCGCCGGGCCGGAGGGCAGGATCAGTACCGGTGCATCCTGCTCGGAGCGCACCACCGGCTCCCAGGGTAGCTCGGGCAGCTCTTCCGTGGCCCAGTGCCAATCCTCGAGAAACACCAGTTGCAGGGCCAGCGCCGCCGGCCCTGCGATCTTGAGATGGGTGTCTCGCCACGGCCCGATACCTTCCTCCCCGTGCAGATATTCGTCTCCGATATTGAATCCGCCGAGCCACGCCGTGGCTCCGTCGGCCACCATCACCTTGCGGTGGTTGCGGAAGTTGAGCTGGAAGCGGTTTCCCGGCCCCCGTGTCGAGTGAAAGCGATGGACATTGACACCCGCCGCCTCCAGCTCCTTCACATAGTCACTCGACAAGGCGTAGCTGCCAATCTCGTCATAGAGGAAATAGACCGCCACCCCCTCCCTCGCCTTCTGGATCAAGCGCTGCTGAAACTCGGTGCCAATATCGTCGTCCCTGACGATATAGAACTGCACCAGCAGATAGCGCTCGGCAGCCTCGATCCCTGCAAACAGACTCTCGAACGTCTCTTCACCATCGATCAGCAGCGTTGTCTCGTTGCCGCCCATCAGCGGCAACTTGGCCAGGCGCTCCACGCCATCCAGATAGTGGCTGCTCCTCGTCGACTCGACCCGATGCGAGCGCAACTCATTGAGCTTTCCGGACAGTGCTCGAGTGATCCCTGAGTCCTCGTCGCGACGAGACATCGCATAGCCTTCGAACTTGTTTCGCCCGAATACCCAATAGGTGGGCACCGCCACGTACGGCACGGTATTGAGGGACACGATCCAGGCGATGGCCCCTTCGGACGTTCGGCTCGACATCAGGGCCTCGACGGAGGAAGCCAGTCCCACCAGGTGAGCCAGCACCATGAACAGAACAAGCTTGCTCCAGCGCTTGCGACGCTTGCCTGGGCCGCTACCTGGCGCGCCCTCCGAGCTTTGTGCCTCCTCGTGCCCGACCCTGGACTGAGGCGCAGCATTCCGGCTTCCTTGCATGGATAACTCTCCTCCCATCGCATCGCTTGTCGGGTCAGTCATGACCTATTGCATGCCGTCAGGTCTCTCGGCTCGGCGTCAGTGCCGCTTTCGTGTCCTGGACCTGTTGACGCGACCATACTATCAGTGCCACGCCGCCAATGATCATTGGCAGGGTCAGCAGCATGCCCATGGTCACCCAGCCGAACGCGATGAAGCCGATATGCGGATCGGGCAGGCGCACGAACTCGACGGCAAAGCGGAACACACCATAGAGCAGCAGGAACATGCCGGAAATCAAGCCGCGGCGGCGTGGCTGGCTCGAAAGCCACCACAGCACCACGAACAGCACGACCCCCTCCAGCACGAACTCGTAGAGTGCCGACGGATGACGCGGCTCCGGCCCCATGTGGGGAAACGGCATGGCCCAGGGCAGTTCACTCACCCGGCCCGGCAGCTCATGATTGATGAAGTTGCCGATACGCCCGGCCCCCAGGCCGATCGGCACCAGCGGGGCGATGAAGTCGGTCAACTGGAAGAAGGCCAGGCGTTTCTTGCGCGCAAACAGCAGCGCGGCGAGCAGAACCCCGATCAGCCCACCGTGGAAACTCATGCCCCCGTCCCAGATGCTGAACAGCCACAGCGGGTTGGCAAAGAACTGATCCATGCCGTAGAAGAGCACGTAACCCAGGCGCCCACCGGCAACGACGCCGATGGCCGCATAGAAGAGCAGGTCGCCGATGTCATCGTGGCTCAGCCCCAGGCGGTGGGCACGATAGCGCCCCAGCAGCCAGGCGGCAACGAAGCCGACAACGTACATCAGGCCATACCAGTGGATCTGCAGCGGTCCGATGGCGATGGCCACCGAGTCGATCTGGGGATAGTCCATCATGATTCATCCATGTCGGTTGCAGTATATGAGGGAGCGGAGGTCACAGGCTTGACCACTCCCTGCCGCCGTCTTCGCTGAGCAGCAGCACGCCCTGGTTGTCGGCAGCCACGAGGCGCTGCGGGTCCGCGGGGTCCACCGCCAGGTGGGTAAAGTAGCGCTCGCCCCAGTCGCCGCTGAGCGGCTCCCACTCCCGGGTCGCCTCATCGGCCTTGATCAGCCCCACTCCAAGCATGAAGGCATACAGTTCGCCACCGCTCGCCACCACGACACTGGCCGGGTTGCGCTGGGGATGACCCTGCCGCCAGCGCTGCCCGCCATTGGGGCTCATCAATAGCCCCGACTGGGTGGCGGCATAGAGGTGATCCGGGTCTCGACTGGATGCCGCCAAATCGATCAGCCCCTCTGGTACAGCGGCCTGCACCTGCCACTCATGCCCCCCGTCACGGCTAACCTGCAGCCGACCGGCATAGGCGCCATAGAGTACGTCGGGGTCGGCCTCGCTGACCGTCATCTGATGGAAGTCGACCGGCCCATCGACGCCGGCGGAACGCTGCTCCCAGGAACTGCCGCCATCGGTGGAAACCATGACGCCGAGGTTGCCACCGCGCGCCGGGTGGCCGCTGGCGAAGAGGGTGTCGGCCTCCTGCGGATGGGGCGAGAAGCCCATGAAGTCGTGTGTCTCGCTGGAGACCTGTCGTGCCCTGCCGTCGGCATCTATGACATGAAAGCCGTGGTGAGTCGCCAGTTGGATTCGTTGGCTGTCGGCGCGGTCGAAGGCCACGCCATGAATGTGCGTCTTCTGGCGCAGTTCCTCGAGGCTGATGCCTTCGGGCTCACCTGAGCAACCGGCAAGTGGCAGCGCCAGCAGTAGCAGGGGAAGAAGCAATCGGTATCGTGTCATGTGCATTGACTCGTTGCTGGCCGACAGCCTGCGGGGAGCAGGTCGCCGGCGAATAAGGTGGTAAATCAGCGAATCCGAACCGTGGCCATCATGCCCAGCTCTTCATGCTCGATGAAGCACCGGGAGGTCCCGCCATGGCGGCCGGCCACGACATAGCTGAGCAGGCCGGATGTGGAAAGAGCCAGCCCGCCCAGTGTGGAATAGAGCAGAAAGTGACGATGCTTCATGGAATCGGTTTCCTCGTTATTCGAACAGCGATCACCCCCCGTCTCAGGCGGGAGATGACGTCAAGAAATGCTGTTCAAACGCGAGGAGGACGATCGAGGCGATCGCTGGGTGACCAGGGCCACGCCTGGACGGGCATCGGGCGCGGTGGTGCCGATGCAGCGGACATGCCGGAGGCCTGGGGCACCAGGGCGGCACAGAAACCGGTCGAGGAGCAGCTCAGCGACTGGCGCTCATGATCTTCCGTCGTTGCTTCGGCGGCATGGCTTGCCGAGGCCGACTCCAGCGAAGTCACGCTGAGACAGGCATCTTCATGGTTATAGTGGGAAGCACCCGCCATGACGCCCATTGGCATCACCAGGGTGATAGCCAGCAGGAAGAGCAGCCATGTCGCGATGGAACGGGTCATTAGCGTCGCTTTATTACCGTAGGGATCAAACCTGGGACGGAGTATTTCACGCAGCCAAGGCAGCCGGCAACCCAGGCTGACTAGATTTTCTCCATGTAGCCCATTTGACACGCGTCAAGTGCGCAAGCGTCTTATTGTTCTATGGTGTGGGTACGATACACCTCGGGAGTCTCACCCATGGCTTGGCAGGACGCGACAACTACATGCCAGACCCTGCCCTTTGCGGTATGGCTGCGCCATGGGCTGTTCACACTCCTGTGCCTGGTTCTGCTGCTTGTTGCCAATGGAGCGGCGGCGCATGCCACTGCCTCTTCCGAGATACACCATGACGTTGTCGGCCATGCTCATGACACGACACCGACCGCCACCTTCGTCGCCGACCCTCACCGGGGACCGCACTGCCACCCCGGCCATGTCCCCCTCGCGCCCCATCCGCTTCTGCGCACCGAACGCCAGGAAACCGAACATGGCGTGGCGCTGTGCAGCCTGGCTCGGTTGGCCCCTCCCCCTGCTGTCCTAGTTGTCTCGGGTACGCCCCATGGCCGGCCTGATTCCAGCGCCCCACCGACTTACCTGTTGACGCAGCGCCTGCGTCACTGAGCACTTCCGCTCGAAGGTACGCACTCCTTCTCCTTTCCCATTGATTCCGGTGACGTCTATTTGACAGTCGCCTCTTGAAGCAATCACCACAGGGCGATCGAGCCCTCAGGAGAACTACCATGACATTTCGCAAGCACACCATTGCCATGGGCCTCGCCCTGGCTGTCGGTATTTCCGCGCCCGGCTTCGCCCTCGCCCAAGGCATGGGGCAGGGTATGGATCAAGGCCAAGGTTCCATGATGGGCGGTCAAGGCGGCATGGGTCCGGGCATGATGATGGGCGGCAGCCAGGGCGGCATGGGCCCGGGCATGATGATGGGCGGCGACCAGGGCGGCATGGGCCCGGGCATGATGATGGGCGGCGACCAGGGCGGCATGGGCCCAGGAATGATGGGCGGTGGCATGATGCCCTGCCCCATGATGGGCGGCGGCAAGGGCATGATGGCAATGCTCGATGCCGAGCAACGCAGCGAAATGCGTGAGCTGATGCAGGAGCACCGCCCCGCCCAGTTCGAGCGTATGGGTCGAATGATGAACCTGCGCGATGACCTGATGGCAGAAATGCATGGGGAGCGCCCCGACCCCGATGAAGTTCAGGCTCTACATGGGCGGATGGCCGAACTGCATGGGGAAATGATGGCCGAGATGGTGCGTATGCGTAACGCCATGCACGATCTCATGACCGATGAACAGCGGGAACAGCTGCAGCAAACCACGCCCGAGGCCGACGATCCGGACGATCATGCCGCCCACCACTGACCGGTATTGCTGAGTTGACGCCATGGCAGGCGGCCAGAGGAGGCCGCCCGCCCGACTCCCCCCGCTAGAGGCCATGCAATGACGGATACGAGCATGAAACAGATAACCCTGACCGTGCCGGGCATGGGCAGCGATCACTGCGCAGGTATTGTGCGCGAGACACTTCAGCGCCTGGACGGCGTGGAAGAGATCCAGACCAATATTGCCAGCCACCGGGTTCGCGTCGGTGTCAACAAGGACAACGGCCCCGATGGGGAAGCACTCAAACAGGCCATCGAAGGCGCCGGTTACGACGTCAAGGCCGTCCGCGGCGATGCCACCCAGCGCAAGATCCGCCTCAACGTGCCGGGCATGGGCTCGGATCATTGCGCTGGCATCGTACGCAAGACACTGGAGCGTCAGGAGGGTGTCGAAGACGTCCAGACCAATATCGCCAGCCACCGGGTCACTGTCACGCTGGGCAAGGACGGCCCCGATGGCGACGCCTTGAAGCAAGCCATCGAGGGAGCCGGGTATGACGTCAAGGGCGTTCATGACGAAAGTGACGCAGAAGGCGATGACGATAGCCAGATCGAGAAAGACTATCTCCAGGAAGCACGCAAGCGGCTGATCATCGCGGCGGTGCCCACCACCCTGATCATGATCCTGATGATGCCGCACATGTTCTGGCAGCCGATTCCCGGCTACCTCGCCATCGTCGCCATTCTCGCCTTCCCGGTGGTATTCCTCTTCGGCGGGGCGGCGACCCACAAGGCGTCGTGGCGTTCGCTGAAGAACGGCACCTTCAACATGGACGTGCTGATTTCCATGGGCAGCCTGCCGCCCTACCTGCTGGGGCTGCTCGGTTTCTTCTTTCCCATGACATCGTTCATCGAGATGGCCGCAACCATCATGACCTTCCACCTCCTGGGACGCTACCTGGAGGCGATGGCAAAAGGTCGTGCTTCCGAAGCGATTCGTCGCTTAATGGACATGAGCGCCAAGACCGCCCGAGTCGATCGTGATGGTGAAGAGGTAGAGGTCCCGGTAAAAGAGCTGGAAGCCGGCGACATCATGATCGTAAGGCCCGGCGAAAAGATACCCACCGACGGCAAGGTGGTGGAAGGCGAGAGTCACCTCGACGAATCCATCGCCACCGGTGAGTCGGTGCCGGTCTACAAGAGCGAGGGCGACAGCGTCATCGGTGCCACCATCAACAAGGAGGGGCGGCTCCGAGTCGAGGCCACCCGGGTGGGCGGCGATACCTTCCTGTCTCAGGTGGTCAAGCTGATCGACGAGGCGCAGGGCTCGCGCGTGCCGATCCAGGAGTTCGCCGATCGCATGACCGGCCGCTTCGTACCGGCAGTCCTGGTGATCGCCTTGGCCAGCTTCCTGGCATGGCTGCTCGCGGGCGATGCCCTGCGGCCGATCCTCGAATGGGGCGCCAACGTCCTGCCCTGGGTCGACCCCACCGCCTCCACACCAATCCTCGCGATTCTGGCTGCCATTGCCGTGCTGGTCATCGCCTGCCCCTGCGCCCTGGGTCTGGCCACACCTACGGCACTGATGGTTGGTTCCGGTATCGGCGCGGAGCGCGGCATCCTGATCCGCTCAGGCGAGGCGATCCAGACCTTCAAGGACATCAAGGTGATTGTGCTCGACAAGACCGGCACTATCACCCGCGGCGAGCCGAAGCTCACCGATGCCATTCCCGTCGAAGGGGTAGAGGAGAAGCGACTCCTGACCTTGGCCGCCAGCGTCGAAGACGCGTCCGAGCACCCCATTGCCAGAGCCATCGTGGACGGAGCCAAAGAGCGCGATGTAACACTCGAGAGGGTCAGCGATTTCAAGTCCACCGGCGCCCGGGGCGTATCCGGCAAGGTGGGTGAAGAAACAGTACTCATCGGCAATCGTCGTCTGCTCGAGGAAGAAGGCATCAGCGGCCTGGATGCGCTGGAAGAGGCCAAGCAGGAGCTCGAGGAGAAGGGGCGCACCGTAGTCATCGTGGCCGCCGATGGGCAGGCGGTTGGCCTCGTGGCCGTGGCCGATACGCTGAAGGAGAAGTCCAAGGACGCCATTCGCGGGATGCATGACCTTGGCCTGCATGTGGTGATGATCACCGGCGACAACGAGCGCGCCGCCCGGGCCGTGGCCGACGAAGTGGGCATCGACGAGGTGCAGGCCGAGGTGCTGCCCGATGGCAAGGTGGATGCCATCAAGAAGCTTCAGGAAAAGCATGGCAACCATATTGCCATGGTGGGCGACGGTATCAATGACGCCCCCGCATTGAAGAAGGCCAACGTCGGCATTGCCATCGGCGCCGGTGCCGATGTCGCCATCGAGGCGGCGGATGTGACCCTGGTGCGCGGTGAACTGACGGCCGTGGTGGATGCCATGCACCTCTCCAAGGCCACCTTTGGAAAGATCGTACAGAACCTGATCTGGGCCAGCGGCTACAACCTGGCCGCCATCCCCATCGCCGCCGCGGGCCTGCTGCACCCCATGATCGGCGTCATCGCCATGACCGCCAGCTCACTGTCGGTCATCGGTAACTCCCTGCTGCTCAAGCGGCGCTATGCGCGTGAACAACCCTCAGGAGACCACTCATGAGTCGAACTCACATTCCCAATCAACGCACGCAAGAAGATCCTGCAAAAACCACTGGCGCACCGCCATCCGGTGCGCCAGATGAAACGTCGAATCAAGACGGACCCACCGGCAATGTACACCGCTGGATGATGCTCTTCTGCCTGGTGGCGATGGGGGGCGCCATGCTGTTCGTCCTCTGGCGGGGCAACCTGGGAGGCGGCACCTGGCTGCTGGTTGCACCGATGTTGTTGTGTATCGGCATGCATTTCCTGATGCACCGCCATGGCCATCGGCATGGCGATGACTGATCACCACGCGCTCTTTGCGCTGCGTCAATGAAATGTCGCTCCGGATCGGTTTCAATGTAGAGGCAACACCATAAAGGGGTTTTCCATGACACGGCATATCGGCACATCACAGCACGTAAGAGCGGGAGGCCGGTTCATGGCCCTGCTGCTCGCGCTGCTGCTGGCGATGACGAGCCTGTCGGGTCATGGTGCAATCCAGGCCGACTCAGCCGACTGTCTTCAACCGCAAGCAATGATGCAGCTCGACTCGGTAGACGCCGATGATCATCGCTGCTCCGCCTGCTCGGCACTGATGCCCCTTCCCGCCCTGTCGACTGCCGAGCCGGCCGTACCGTCCACCGTGCTTGCCGTGACATACGCGGATCGCACCCCCCTGCCCCCTAGGCGCCCTCCAAGAACCTGAATGAACGCCCCAGCGGCCTTGGCCGCTTGCAAGAACTTCCGTTCTTTTCTGCACCCTGCGTTCATCAGGAGCAAGACCATGGGATTTCGCTTTATTCAGGGCGTCACTGCACGCCTCGTAAACCACCGCAATGACACAATCACTCATGCCAGCGCGCTCAACACCCGCCCGCTTGGCTGGCTCCTCGCCGCGAGCCTGGCGCTGGGGAGCTCAGCCGGCTTCGCTGGCACGCCCCCTGCCGGACAGGTCTTTACCGCCGACGAACACGGAGCGTCATTGACCCGCATCCAACTGGAAAGTGGAGTAACCACCACTCAGGACATTTCCATATCCCCCCATAACGTTGAAGTCAGTGCCGATGGCCGTTACCTGTTGGCGGTGGGCGATGCAGCCAATGACGACCACGCCCATGGAGGCGGTGGTCACGCCCACGGCGACGATCCCGGGGAACTGCAGGTATTCAATACCGGGGACTTCGGCGCCGGCCCCTTGGCCAGCATCCCGGTAGGCAGCCACCCGGCCCATGTGGTCAGCGACCTTGCCGGCCAATATGCCTTCGTGACCAATGCCGGTGACGACACCATCTCTATCGTCGATCTGGCAACACACCAGGCAGTGGCTACCGTCGAGACGGGGCACTATCCCCACGGCCTACGCCTGAGCCCGGATGGTGGGGAGCTCTATGTGGCGAATGTGCTGGACGGCAGCGTCTCTGTGATCGATGTCGCAGCGCAGGCAGAAGTGGCACGCATCCCGGTGGGGGAAGCCCCGGTACAGGTGGGCTTCACCCCGAACGGCGAGCAGGTCTATGTCTCGCTGCGTGACGAGAACCGAGTTGCCGTGATCGATACGGCCAGCCGCAGCGTCATCGATAGTGTGGCCGTCGGACGCCTGCCGATTCAGGTCCACGCCACCCCCGATGGCAGCCTGATGCTTGTCGCCAATGAAGGCAGCGAGGCAGAGCCCGACAACCGTGTCTCGGCCGTCGACATTGCCACTCGCGTGGTCGTTGCCACTTACGAAGTCGGCATGGGAGCCCATGGCGTCAGTGTCGACGACAGCGGCCGCTTCGCCTTCATCACCAATATCCATGACGACAGCCTGTCCGTCATCGACCTGGCGCTCGGCGAAGTCATTGCCAACCATGCCACTGGCCAAGGCCCCAATGGGGTCACCTGGGTAACGAACTGAAGGAGAGCCAAGATGATGACCGACTGCGCCATGACCGCCGGGATACTCGGAACCGTAATGCCTTTGGCCCTGCTGTTACTGCTGACACTGGGCATTGCCGCCCTGGGCAAATACCTCTTCACCTCGACCAAATCGACTCCAACGACCGGAGCAAGCTCATGAACCGTTCAATCACCTCACTCATGCTCTCCTCCGCCCTGCTGCTGGGTGGTGCCGCCACGGCGCAGGCTGCCATGCCTGACGAAGCCACGCTCTACATGAATCCGGAGTGCGGCTGCTGCCACGAATACGCCCGCCTGCTGGAGGAGCGCGGCGTCGCGGTCACCGTCATCGACGATGTGGAAGTCGGCAAGATCAAGCAGCAGGTCGGGCTGCCCTATGGCAAAGGCTCCTGCCACACCACGCTGATGGGTGACTATGCCATTGAGGGCCACGTGCCCTTCGAGGCCATCGAGACGCTGTTCAAGCAGCGCCTGAACGTTGGCGGGATCGGCCTGGCCGGCATGCCTATCGGCACACCGGGCATGCCAGGGCCCAAGCAGGGCGACTGGGAGGTCTACCAGTTTACCGACCAGGAGCCCATGCCGTTCATGACCCTGTAACGCCCTCGCGGCGCCGGCCTCGGCCGGCGCCACCTGTTTCGCAACGTGCCTCAGAAGAAGGTCAGGCCGACCTGGAAGAGGCGTTCCACCTCGCGAATGCGGCGCTTGTCGATCACGAACAGGATCAGGTGATCGCCCGACTCCACCACCACGTCGTCGTGGGCGATCAGCACCTCCCCCAACCCACGAATACCAGAGAGATCCACCGTCGCTGATAGCCCCTCGCTCCCTGACCCGTAGGCATTGAGGACACCGCATGCACCAGAGACAACCGAACCCTTGACAGGTCAATCCATACCAGGAGTTATCCTTTGTTGTCAGCAAGGGAGCTTCTACAGCAATTCATCCGGGAGCAGGCTCATGGACATCAAGCTGCATAAGCAGGCCACCACCACGCCAAAGATCCGTGCCGAGATCCAGGCATCGCCTACCAACATAAGTGATAGTGAGCTGGCTCGCCAGTATGGTGTATCCGACTCGACCATCCGGCGTTGGCGCTACCGCGACGATGTCCATGACCGACCGCATACCCGTCACAATCTACTGGCCACGCTCACTTCCGAGCAGGAGGAAGTGCTGATCGCCGCCCGCGAGTTCCTGCGGCTCAGCCTTGATGATCTGCTGATTGTGGCACGCGAATTTTTGAATCCGCGGCTGTCTCGATCCGGCCTGCATCGCATGCTCAAGCGGCGCGAGGTGCCGACGCTGGCGGAGTTGGCTCGACAGGATACCGGCGGTGACGAGAAGCCTCGGCACAAGCCCTTTAAGGACTACGAGCCGGGGTACGTGCACATCGATATCAAGCACCTGCCCCAGATGCCCGATGAGGAGCAGAAGCGCTACCTGTACGTCGCCATCGACCGGGCAACCCGCTGGGTGTACCTGGAGATCAGGAGCAGCCAGTCTGCCAAGGATGCTCGGGCGTTCATGAGGCGGGTGGTAGAAAAGGCGCCCTTCAAGATCCAGACGGTGCTGACTGACAACGGTAAGTCCTTTACGGATCGCTTCACACGGGCCGGTGAGCGCAAGCCCAGTGGTCGCCACCCGTTCGACCAGGAGTGCCAAGCCCATGACATCGAGCATCGTCTGATCAAGCCGGGACGGCCACAAACAAACGGGATGGTGGAGCGATTCAATGGCCGTATTAGCGATGTGCTGGCTACCCGGCGCTATGAATCAGGCGAAGACCTGGAACAGACCCTCAAGCGCTATTGCTGGCTGTATAATCACCATATCCCGCAGAAGGCGCTGCACCATCAAACACCGATTGCAGCGATGAAAGAATGGCAGGCCAAACGGCCTAAGCTATTTACCAAACGGGTAGTTAATCACCCGGGACCCGACAGGTAGTGGAGATATGCCAGAGGCATCCTGTTTGAGTTGATACTTGCTGCCGTCTTCGTGAATGTGCTCAAGGACGCTCTCGTACCCCTCGTCTTCAAGCACCTCACGAACTTCATCAATACTCAGCGTTCGTACGGTATAACTCATTCTCAATTCCCTGAAATATAACATTGTATTATGTAGCACACTCGATATTCCACTTGAACGTGCATGCGCGTAAATAATGGTATGCTGCGTGCCCGACCACCTTTCATCCTATATTGAAATTCCTTTGCATTAAGGATGCTCGGCTACATAACACCAATCATCGCGCATGCCACATATCCCAGATGAACATGCCTGCTGCCTTTGCCGGCACGACCGCTTTGGGTCGTTTTCTGCCTTTCGCTCAACCCTACGAAAATACCGATACCAAGTTGCCCCCATCAAGCCACGGCGCCCCCGCCAGTCGCGAGCTAAAGCTACCTCCAACAATCGTTAATTCGACCGTTAATGATTATCTCTGGTCGGAAGCGAAACTCTGACTGTAACTTAGCTAGACTATTCTGATTCTTGAATGACGGAATAGGGCTTCAACTTCCGTAATACTTCTCAAAGGCAACGAAATCGGAATATCCGGCTGCTGTTATGTGCCTAAACACGCTACCGCCCGGGGATGACATCCTTTCCCTGCGACCGTCCTTGTCTGCGTTGTACTACCTGTTCTATCGACGCTCATCTCAGCGAACTTAACCTGAGTTAACTAAACCCTGTAACAAATTGCAAAAAAAGGGCCTACCCTTTGGTAGACCCTTGATCTTGGTCAGATTAGCCGTGCCAGGCGTTCTGCCTAGGCGTGCCTCACTCCCACTCGATCGTCGCGGGCGGCTTGCTGCTCACGTCATAGGTCACCCGCGAGACGCCGGCGATCTCGTTGATGATGCGGTTGGAGACTTTCTCCAGCAACTCATACGGCAGATGCGCCCAGCGGGCGGTCATGAAGTCGATGGTTTCCACGGCGCGCAGGGCGATGACCCATTCGTAGCGGCGGCCGTCACCAACCACACCGACGGACTTCACCGGCAGGAAGACGGCGAAGGCCTGGCTGGTCTTGTGGTACCAGTCAGCGTTGTGCAGTTCCTCGATGAAGATGGCGTCGGCTTCGCGCAGGATGTCGGCGTACTCCTTCTTCACTTCGCCGAGGATGCGCACGCCCAGGCCCGGCCCCGGGAAGGGGTGGCGGTAGACCATGTCGTAGGGCAGGCCGAGTTCGACGCCGAGCCGGCGTACTTCGTCCTTGAACAGTTCGCGCAGCGGTTCGACCAGCTTGAGCTTCATGGTCTCGGGCAGGCCGCCGACGTTGTGGTGCGACTTGATCACGTGGGCCTTGCCGGTCTTGCTGGCGGCAGATTCGATGACGTCGGGGTAGATGGTGCCCTGGGCCAGGAAGTCGACGCCCTCGATCTTGCTGGCCTCGTCGTCAAACACCTCGATGAAGGTGTTGCCGATCGCCTTGCGCTTGGCCTCGGGGTCGGCAACGCCCTTGAGCTTGTCGAGGAACAGCGCTTCGGCGTCGACGCGGATCACCTTCACGCCCATGTGCTTGGCGAAGGTCTCCATCACCTGCCCGCCTTCGTTCTTGCGCAGCAGGCCGTTGTCGACGAACACGCAGGTCAGCTGGTCGCCGATGGCGCGGTGCAGGAGTGCTGCCACCACGGAGGAGTCGACGCCGCCGGAAAGACCGAGCAGCACGTGGCGGTCGCCCACCTGGTCGCGCACCCGGGCGATCTGGTCTTCAATGATCTTGGCCGGGGTCCACAGCTTCTCGGCGCCGCAGATGCCGACGACGAAGTGCTCGAGGATGCGCTGGCCCTGCAGGGTGTGGGTCACCTCGGGGTGGAACTGCACGCCGTAGAAGTGCTTCTCGGCCCAGCTCATGGCGGCAATAGGGCAGCTCGGGGTGGAGGCGGTCACGGTGAAGGTGTCCGGGGCACGGGCGACCTTGTCGCCGTGGCTCATCCACACGTCGAGCAGCGCCTTGCCATCATGGTCCACATGGTCCTTGATGTCGCGGAACATGTCGTCGCTGCTGTCGATGGTGACCTGGGCGTAGCCGAATTCATGCTTGTTGGAGCCTTCCACGGCGCCGCCGAGCTGCTCGGCCATGGTCTGCATGCCGTAGCAGATGCCCAGCACCGGCAGGCCCAGCTCGAACACGCACTCAGGTGCCCGGGGCGAGCCCTCGGCCACGGTGGACTCCGGCCCGCCGGAGAGGATGATGCCGTTGGGCTTGTACGCGCGGATCTCCTCTTCGGTGATGTCGAAGGCGCGAACCTCGGAATAGACGCCGATTTCGCGAACGCGGCGGGCGATCAGCTGGGTGTACTGGGAGCCGAAGTCGAGGATCAGGATCTTGTGGGCGTGAATGTCGGTCATCTGGGCGTCTCTACTGGCAACGTAATTCGGCGGGGCAAGGGCAAGGCGTCTGAAAAGACGAGCGGCGGAGTTAGCCTCCGCCGCGGTCGATACTCAGCGAGCGGTCATCCCGCTCGATAGTTGGGCGCTTCTTTCGTGATCTGCACATCATGCACATGGGATTCGGCGAAGCCGGCACCGGTGATCTGCACGAATTCCGGCTTGGTGCGCATCTGCAGGATGTCGGTGCAGCCGGTGTAGCCCATGGAGGCGCGCAGGCCGCCCATCAGCTGGTGGACGATGGCGCTCATCACACCTTTATAGGGCACGCGGCCTTCGATGCCTTCCGGCACCAGTTTCTCGGCGCCCTCGGACTTGTCCTGGAAGTAGCGGTCGGAGGAGCCCTGGCTCTGGGACATGGCGCCCATGGAGCCCATGCCGCGGTAGGCCTTGTAGGTACGGCCCTGGTAGAGCTCGATCTCGCCGGGAGCTTCCTCCGTGCCGGCCAGCAGGCCGCCGACCATCACCGAGCTGGCACCGGCGGCGATGGCCTTGGCCAGGTCGCCGGAGAAGCGCACACCACCGTCGGCGATCAGCGGGATGTCATAGGGCTTGAGCGCCTCGGCCACGTTGGAGACCGCGGTGATCTGCGGCACACCGACGCCGGCAACGATACGGGTGGTGCAGATGGAACCGGGGCCGATGCCGACCTTGACGCCGTCGGCGCCGGCTTCGGCCAGGGCGCGGGCGGCATCGGCGGTGGCGATGTTGCCGCCGATCACCTGGATCTGCGGGAAGTGCTCCTTAACCCAGGCCACGCGGTCGATCACGCCGCGGGAGTGGCCATGGGCGGTGTCGACGATGATGGCATCGACGCCGGCTTCGGCCAGGGCGGTGACGCGGTCTACCGTCTCAGGGCCGGTGCCCACGGCGGCGCCGACCAGCAGGCGGCCGTCGCTGTCCTTGGCGGCGTTGGGGAAGGTGCGAGCCTTCTCGATGTCCTGGAAGGTGACCAGGCCACGTAGGTGGAAGCTGTCGTTGACCACCAGCATCTTCTCGATGCGGTGCTCCTGCATCTTGGCCTTGATCTGCGAAAGCGGGGTGCCTTCCAGTACGGTCACCAGGCGCTCGCGTGAGGTCATGATGTCGGCCACGCTGTCGCCGTGGTTGGGCTGGAAACGCATGTCGCGCTCGGTGACGATCCCCACCAGGGTCTCGCCCTCCACCACCGGGAAGCCGGAGAAGCCGTGCTCCTGGGCCATGGCCAGCAGGTCTTCCAGCTTGGCCTTGGGCCCCACGGTGACCGGGTCCTTGACGATGACGCTCTCGTGCTTCTTGACCTTGCGTACCTCTGCCGCCTGCTGGGCGATGGTCATGTTCTTGTGGATGATGCCGATGCCGCCTTCCTGGGCCATGGCGATGGCCAGGCGGGCTTCGGTCACGGTATCCATGGCGGCGGAGACGAGCGGAATGTTGAGGTAGAGGTCGCGGGTCAGGCGGGTCCGGAGGCTGACATCCTTGGGCAGGACCTCCGAGTAGCCGGGTACGAGCAAGACGTCATCGAACGTAAGAGCTTCTTGTGCCATACGTAGCATAATCGGCAACACCCAGTGCGCTGGTGGGAGGGGAGCGAAGTTAATCGACCATTATAACGGGCCGGCTCGGGGTGGGGCAATGCGTGTCGGGCACCCGTGCGGGTCGGCCCTCTGACCGATCCCGCACACTTGGACACATAAGAATACCTAGATGTTACTTACAACCCTCGCAAGGTGAACTAGCTTGAAGAGTGCGTTACGAAGACGCTCTAAGGATAGGAGTGAAGACATGAACTGGGACCAGATCGAAGGCCAGTGGAAGGAAATGAAGGGCAAGGCCCGCAACAGTTGGGGCAAGCTCACCGACGACGAGCTGGATCAGGTCGGTGGCAAGAAGGACGAGCTGGTCGGCAAGATTCAGAAAAAATATGGCCTGGAGCGCGAGGAAGCAGAACGCCAGGTCGACGATTGGGCCAAGGGGCTCTGATCCGCTGTTTCACTATCAGATCCCATTATCTGATGTCGACAGCAACCCAAGATCCTAAGTCTATGGACAGGTTTAAGGAGATTGAACCATGCAAAAACATATTCTGACTATTGCCGTTGCAGCTATCGCCGGTGGTCTCACCTTCGGTGCCCATGCTCAACAGGATCAGGACGCAAGCGCCGCACAAGGCCTCTACTCTGCGAATGACATCATCGGCGCCGATGTGTATCACGCCGCAGACCCTGATGAGGAAGTCGGCACCGTCGAGAACATCCTGCTGGATGAAGAAGGCAAGGTGGCCGCTCTCATCGTAAGCGCTGGCGGCCTGTGGGGCATGGGCGGCGACGATGTTGTCGTTGGCATTGAGCATTTCACCATGGAAACGCATCGTGATGAAGGCGGCATCTTCGGTCAGGATGACGTCAGCCATCGAATTCTGGTCAATGCCACCGAAGATGAGCTCCAGACCTTCCCGGAGTATGAGGAGGAGTGGTTCACCACCGAACGTGACCGCCGCGCTCAAGAGCATGGCGACCGCGAAAGCGCCTGGAGAACCACTGGAACCGGCACTGCGGGCGATGGCAACGGTATGCGCGACGATGATCGTCAACACGACGACCGTGATCGCGACGATAACGATGCCGAGTACACCGATGAGGATATCGAGGACGATTTCGATTGATCGTGATTGCATGACGTAAATGCAAGAGGTAAATGGCGCCGGGTCCTGACAGGGCTCGGCGCCTTTTGTTGTTCGACAGTTATCCTTTTCTAGTCCGCAATATGGCCATGCTAGAGTAGCGCCAGGGTTGCACCCGTACCTCGTTTCACCAGAAGCCAGGGATTGATCAGGAACATACCGCCATGCCGCCAGCCGATAGCCCCACCCTGTCCGTCAGCGACGTGAACCGCCGTGCCCGCTCGCTGCTGGAGCAGGGCATCGGGGAAGTCTGGGTGGAGGGCGAACTGTCCGGGGTGTCGCGGCCCGCTTCGGGGCACATCTATTTCACCCTGAAGGATGCCTCTGCCCAGCTGCGCGGCGCCCTGTTTCGCAACCGGGCACGCTTTGTCGCCTCCCCCATGCGCGACGGCGACCGGGTCAAGATGCGTGGGCGGGTTTCCCTGTTCGAAGCCCGCGGCGACTATCAGCTGATCGCCGAGGCGGTGCAGGCGGTGGGCGAAGGCGAACTGCTGGCGGCCCTGGAACGGCTCAAGCAGCGCCTGGCTGCCGAGGGGGTTTTTGCCAACGCGCGTCCGCTACCCTACCCCCCCCGCCACCTCTTGGTTCTCAGCTCCCCTACCGGCGCGGCGATCCGCGATGTCATGGCCGTGCTGGCGGCGCGCTGGCCGCTGGCCAAGGTCACCTTGATTGCGGTGCCAGTCCAGGGCCGCGAGGCCGCCCCGGCACTTATCGCTGCCCTCGGGCTGCTCAATCGTCAGCACGCGCTGGACCCGGCCCGCGATGTGATCCTGATCACCCGCGGCGGCGGCAGCCTGGAGGACCTCTGGGCCTTCAACGACGAGCATCTGGCGCGGGCGATCTTCCATTCCCGCCTGCCGGTGATGTCGGCGGTGGGGCATGAAGTGGACACCATTCTCTCCGACCTGGCCGCGGACGTGCGTGCGCCGACCCCTTCCGCCGCCGCGGAGCAGCTGGTACCGGACCGCCAGGACCTGCTGCGCCGCCTGGTGAGCCTGGAGCGCCAGCTGCAGCGCGCCACCCAGGCCCGCCTAAACCGCGAGGCCCAGCGGCTGGACCACCTGCGGGCACGGCTGCGCCACCCCGGCGAGGTGCTGAATCGCCAGCGCCTCACCCTGGGTGAGATCGACGCCCGGCTGGCCAGGGCCATGCAGCGCCGCCTGGCAGACGATCAACGTCGCCTCGCCCAGCTGCGCCAGCGGCTGGTGGCACGACCGCCGCGCCGCGAAGTGGAGCAGGCCGGGATAAGGCTCGCCGCCGCCCGGGGCCGGCTCGACCAGGCCATGCAGCACGCCCAGACCCGGCAGCGAGAGCGCCTGGCCGGCCTGGTGCGACAGCTGCAGGCGGTCAGCCCGCTGGCGGTGTTGGGAAGGGGCTATGCGATTCTGGAAGACGATCAGGGGCAGGTGGTGCGTCGCGCCGGCGATACCCAGCCCGGGCAGGCGCTGACCGCCCGCCTGGGTAAAGGCAAGTTGCGCGTGGAAGTCAAAAAGCGCATGGAATAGCCCTTTTCAGCCAGGAGCCCGATCCTAGGACACCGGCTTGAAGGTGCTCGGCTCCAGCTCGTGGCGTGAGAGCAGCTTGTAGAAGTCGGTGCGGTTGCGCCCGGCGATGCGTGCCGCCTGGGTCACGTTGCCCTCGGTGATCTTGAGCACCTTGACCAGGTAGCTGCGCTCGAAGGTGGCCCGGGCATCGTTGAAGGTGGGCAGCGCGCTCTCCTCCGCCGCCAGCGCCTGGGACACCAGGGCCTCGGGAATCATCGGCGAACGGGTCAAGGCGACGCACTGCTCCACCACGTTGACCAGCTGGCGCACGTTACCCGGCCAGGCACTGGTCGCCAGCACATTGAGTGCCTCCGGCGAGAACCCCTTGACGAACGGCTTGTGCCGGGCCGCCGCCTGTGCAACCAGGTGGCGCGCCAGCAGCGGAACATCCTCGGCACGATCCTTGAGCGGTGGCAGGCGAAGGTTCACCACGTTGAGGCGGTAGAAGAAGTCTTCTCGGAACTCGCCCTGCTGCATGGCCTGGCTCAGATCGCGATGGGTGGCCGAGAGGATCCGCACGTTGACCGGGAACGAGGTGGTGGAGCCCAGCGGCCGTATCTGGCGCTCCTGCAGGGCGCGAAGCAGCTTGACCTGCAGCGCCAGCGGCATGTCGCCGATCTCGTCGAGAAACAGGGTGCCGCCGTCGGCGGCTTGGAACAGACCCTTGTGATCGCTGACCGCGCCGGTGAAGGCCCCCTTGGCGTGGCCGAAGAGCTCGCTTTCCAGCAGCTGTTCCGGCAGCGCGCCACAGTTGATCGCCACGAAAGGCTTATCGGCCCGGGGGCTGGCGTCATGAATGGCCCGCGCCAGCAGCTCCTTGCCCGAGCCGGAAGGGCCGGTGACCAGCACGCTGACATCGGATGAGGCCACCATGCGTGCCTGCTCCAGCACCCGTTCCATGTCCGGGCTGCGGGTGATGATGCTGGCGCGCCAAGCGTCGTCGCCCTCTCCTCCCCCCGTGGGTGCGCCCTGAGCCAGGGCCTCGTCGATGGCACTGAACAACTGGTCGCGATCCACCGGTTTGGTGAGGAAGCTGAAGACCCCCTGCTGAGTGGCACTGACGGCATCGGGTATCGAGCCATGGGCGGTGAGGATGATGACGGGCAGGCCCGGTATCTGCCGTTGAATGGCCTGGAACAGCGCCATGCCGTCCATCTCGTCCATGCACAGGTCGGACAACACCAGGTCGGGGCACTCGGCGTCCAGGCAGCGCAGCGCTTCCTGGCCGCTCTCTGCCGTGGTCACCCGAAAGCCACGGCTCTCCAGACGCATTCCCAGCAGACGCAGCAGGCTGACATCGTCGTCCACCAGCAGAATGTGAGCGCCGGTCACCTTGCTGCCGGCCGTCCGCGAACCGGCCTTGCGAACCTCCGGGCTACGGGTTTCCGTTTGTCGGGCCACATCCATCACGTCATGCCTCCCACGTCGCTCAGGGCGACTGCTGCCTCAGGTTGATGTTCTGCTCGATGGCCGTCAGCGCCTCGAGTTTTTCGGCAAGTTGCTCGTTCTCTTCGCGCTGGGCGACGAGCTCGCCCTGTGTGCGAGTCAGTCGGCCCGACATGGCGCGACGCCCCTCCAGCTCATTACGCCAGTAGCGAAGCAGTGGCTGCAATTGCTCCGGCGCCGCTCCCAGATGTGATTCGAAAAGTTCAGCGGCCTGGGTCCACTGGCGCTCGCTGCCCCAGGCCAGCGTGATGGCGTGGGCCAGATGGCGTTCATCCTCATTATCCGCCAGCGCCTGCTCCAGCTCGATCAGCTTGGCACTGCGCCAATCACTGTCACCACGCTGGGACGCCAGCCCCAGGGCGATCCAGTCGGGCAGCAGGCAAGCATCCGCCTCGAAGGTCGGTACACCACCGGGACAGTCCGCGGTCGCTATGACCACTTCCTCCTCCGTGACTTCGGCACGCCCCTGCTCGGGCAGAAACTCGCAGCCTGCCATCCATAGCGCAGCGGCACAGGCGAATAGAATTCTGACCTTCATGGTTAGTCGCTCCTTGCGTCCATGCCCGCTTCCACGGGCCTTCTATTTCTATCACTGCTGTAGAGGGGCAGAGACTGGCGCGGCAGCGTCAGCCGAAAGCACACCTCCAGCTCCCGATCCTCAACCAATTGCAGTTGGCCGTTGTGCAGACGGGCACAGTCCGCGGCTACCGACAGTCCAATGCCGGAGCCCTTCAGCGGCCCCTTGCGTCGGGAACGTCCCTGGTAGAAAGGTTCGAATAGCCTGGGCCGGTCATCCTCCGCAATGGGGTCGCCGCTATTGGCCACATCCAGTACCAGCCGATCATGGCCGGCGTGGGCGCGAATCAGCAGATCGCCGCCGTCCTGGCCATAGGCGATGGCGTTGGACACCAGGTTATCGAGAATGCGCCCTACCGCCTTGGAGTCGATCACCCACTCCAGGGGGCCCTCGAAAGACGTCACTCGCATGCGCTTCTGCTCCAGTGCCAGGCGATGCTTGGTGAGGGTGTTCATGACCAGTGTAGCCACGTCCACCTGGGCAAGGGCAACGCGCTGGTTGTGTTGCAGCAGATTGTAATCGAGCAGCTGTTCGATAAGCCGCTGCAGCTCACGGCCACTGCTGTCGATGAGCGAGAGGATCTCGCGCTGGCGCGGGCTAAGCTCGCCCGCCACGCCATCGGAGAGAAGAGCGGATCCTTCGCGGACGCTGGCCAGAGGGGTCGGTGTGGCAAGCCGAAGGCGCTGGTAGGCCGCCCACAGGTCGCCGGCGAAGGGCGCGCTGAAGCGCTGGGCCAGGTTGATCTGATAGCAGTCACCCGCGCGAATATAGTCCTGAACGGCGGAAAATCGCCGTGCATAGCCTTCGCGG
Source organism: Halomonas chromatireducens (assembly GCF_001545155.1). Taxonomy (NCBI): domain Bacteria; kingdom Pseudomonadati; phylum Pseudomonadota; class Gammaproteobacteria; order Oceanospirillales; family Halomonadaceae; genus Halomonas; species Halomonas chromatireducens. The sequence goes on from NZ_CP014226.1 coordinate 3,048,291, forward strand.
TCGAGCTCGCCTTCGAAGGGGGCCAGTAGCCGGAACTGGCCTCCCGATACCGGCAGCGCATCGAGCCACTCCATGACCAGGCCCCGGCGCTGCGCACTGGCGACCAGCCAGGTTTCGCCGGCGTCATGATCCTGGATGAGCGCCCAGTCATAGAGGCCGACGCGGCTGGCCGGCAGGTCCACCACCTGCTGTGAACGGCCCCCGACGGGCTCCAGGCAGCGGCCCAGGTCATAGCCCCAGTAGCCTATCAACCCTCCGAGAAAGGGCAGATCGCTGTCGGGAAGTTCGAGCGCGAGGCTGTCCAGCAGGACCTGCTGGGCGGAGAACGGGTCGTCCTCATCCATGCCTTCGACGCCGCCGCTCAGGTTGCCGTGGTCGTCGATCGACAGCACTGTCAGCGGGTCGCTGCTCATGATGTCATAGCGCCCGCCGGGCGCGATGGGGCGCCCGCTGTCCAGCAGTACGGCTCCCGGGCGCTGGCGCAGGGCGGAAAAGTAACCCAGCGGATCGTCTCGGTAGGGAAGGGGGGTTATCTCGAGTCGTATGGTCATTGCCGGGGCCTTTCGGAACAGGCGACCCATTCTAGGGTTCAGGCGGCGTTTTGTCCCATGGCGTGATGCAACGCCTGCGGGTATTGCCATCAACGCTGGCATGGATTGTCGACAGCCGGCTTTGAAAAATCCATGTTGTCTACAACCAAAGACGTAGCTACTTGGCCTTGTCCCGTGGTTGACCGGGGCGCAGCCAATGTCTAAAGTCTCTTCATCATTTAATTGTCGACAATTGCTATGAACTCAATCGTACCAGAACAGACCGCTCCTGAGGTTCGCACCCTGGCCGAACGGGTTTTTCATGAGCTGCAGGATGCCATTGTTCGTGGCGAGCTGGCGCCGGGCAGCAAGATAACCGAGCCAGGCCTGTCCAAGGCCTATGGCATCTCCCGTGGTCCGCTGCGCGAGGCCATGCGACGGCTGGAAGCGCATCGCCTCATCGAACGGGTGCCCCACGTCGGTGCTCGCGTGGTCAAGCTGTCGATGAAGGAGCTGTTGGAGCTGTTCGATGTCCGGGAGGCGCTTGAAAGCATGGCGGCTCGCCTGGCCGCGGAACACATGAGCGCCGAGGAAATCGCCGGCCTTCGTGAAGTGCTGGCTCTTCATGAGCGTCAGGCCGATCTCAAGAGCGGGGAAGCCTACTATCAGCGCGAAGGCGATCTGGATTTTCATTACCGTATCGTCCTTGGCAGCCACAATCGCATGTTGATGACGATGCTGTGCGATGACCTCTATTACCTGGTGCGGCTATACCGTACCCAATTCAGCGCCAGCGGGACACGACCGCACCGAGCCTTCGTCGAACACCATCGTATTGTCGATGCCATCGAGGCCGGGGACGCCGAGCTGGCCGAGCTGCTGATGCGTCGTCACGTCAGCGCCTCGCGGGCCAATGTGGTTGACCGCTACGCCACGATTCTCACACAGCAAGCTGAGGCGACCAACTGAGGCCGGCTGGACCTATTCCGTACATTGATAGCCAGAAACATAGAGGAACCTTGTCATGACTCGATCCACACCCGGTGCGCGTTTTCGTGCCGCCCTGGAGGCCAACCGGCCTCTGCCGATCGTCGGCACCATCAATGCCTATACTGCCATGATGGCCGAGCGGGTGGGGCATCAGGCGATCTACCTCTCCGGTGGTGGCGTGGCTAACGCCTCTTTCGGTCTGCCCGACCTGGGCATGACCACCATGAACGACGTGGTGGCGGATGCCCACCGCATCTGCGGGGCCACGGACCTGCCGCTGCTGGTCGACATCGATACCGGCTGGGGGGGCGCCTTCAACATCGCCCGTACCGTCAAGGAGATGCAGCGTGCCGGTGTCGCCGCCGTGCATATCGAGGATCAGGTAGCCCAGAAACGCTGCGGCCACCGTCCCAACAAGGCGATCGTCTCCCAGGAGGAGATGGTGGACCGCGTCAAGGCGGCCGCCGACGCGAAGGTCGATCCGGATTTCTACCTGATAGCCCGCACCGACGCCTTCCAGAAGGATGGCCTGGATGCGGCCATCGAGCGGGCCAGCGCCTGTATCGAAGCCGGTGCCGATGCCATCTTCGCCGAAGCGGTGCATACCCTGGATGACTACCGTGCCTTCTGCGAGCGGGTCGATGCGCCGATCCTGGCCAACATCACCGAATTCGGCGCTACGCCGTTGTTCAGCCAGCAGGAGCTCGGCGAGGTGGGCTGTCGCATGGTGCTCTATCCGCTGTCGGCGTTCCGCGCCATGAACGCCGCTGCGCTGAAGGTCTACCAGAGCATCCACGACAACGGTCACCAGCGAGATGTGGTCGAGCTGATGCAGACCCGTGACGAACTCTACGACTTCCTCAATTATCACAGCTTCGAGCAGAAGCTGGACGCGCTGTTCGAGAAGGGCGGCGAGTGAAGGGAGCGCCATAACGCAAGGCGAAGCATCCCGGTGGCGTCACACGGAGGCTCGGTTCCCGGCCTGGTGGCGTGGCGCCCATCACATATAAAAGACGCAAGACCGACTAATACAGGAGACGCGACATGTCAGATAAACCCGTCAGCAGTACCGGCCTGCGCGGCCAGAGCGCCGGCACCACGGCACTGTGCACCGTCGGCAAGACCGGCTCGGGCCTGACCTACCGTGGCTTTGACGTCAAGGAACTGGCCGAGAAGGCGCGCTTCGAGGAAGTGGCCTACCTGCTGCTCAAGGGCAAGCTGCCGAACCAGGCCGAACTCGATGCCTATATCACCAAGCTCAAGGGCCTGCGTGGCCTGCCTGAGGCGCTCAAGGCCGTGCTCGAGCAGATTCCGGCCAATGCCCATCCCATGGATGTGATGCGTACCGGTGCCTCCATGCTGGGCAACCTCGAGACCGAGCAGAACTTTGACGAACAGCAGGATGTCTCCGACCGGCTGCTGGCGGTGCTGCCCTCGATCATCTGTTACTGGTATCGCTACTCCCACGACGGGGTACGCATCGAGACCGAAACCGACGACGAGTCGGTGGGCGCCCACTTCCTCCACCTGCTGCGTGGTGAAGCGCCTTCCGAACTGCACGCCCGCGTGATGAATGTCTCGCTGATCCTCTATGCGGAGCATGAGTTCAACGCTTCGACCTTCACCGCGCGCGTCTGTGCTTCGACCCTCTCCGACATGCACTCCTGCGTGACAGGTGCCATCGGCTCCCTGCGCGGTCCGCTGCATGGCGGTGCCAACGAGGCGGCCATGGACATGATCGAGAACTGGAAGTCGCCGGAAGAGGCCGAGCGCGAAATCATGGGCATGCTCGAGCGCAAGGAGAAGATCATGGGCTTCGGGCACGCGATCTACCGCGAGTCCGATCCGCGTAACGCCATCATCAAGGAGTGGTCGGAGAAGTTGGCCCAGGATGTGGGCGACACCGTGCTCTATCCAGTCTCCGTGCGGGTCGAGGACGTCATGTGGCGCGAGAAGAAGCTGTTCTGCAACGCGGATTTCTTCCACGCCAGCGCCTATCATTTCATGGACATCCCCACCAAGCTGTTCACACCGATTTTCGTCTGCTCGCGTGTGACTGGCTGGTGCGCCCATGTCTTTGAGCAGCGGGCCAACAATCGCATTATCCGACCCAGCGCTGACTATATCGGCCCCGAGAAGAGCGAGTGGGTGCCTATCGAACAGCGCGACTGATCTGCGCAAGTGGCGGCGGCCTCCCCACGGCCGTCGCCTTGTCCCTCTTAGCAGAGGTGGGCGAATGCCCATCCAGCGCCTCTGAGCCCGACTCGACGGATGCCCGACGCCATGAATACCGACTATCGCAAACCCCTGCCCGGCACTGACCTGGATTATTTTGACGTGCGCACCGCCGTCGATGCGATCCAGCCCGGTGCCTATGACACGCTGCCCTACACCTCGCGGGTGCTGGCCGAAAACCTGGTGCGCCGCTGCGACCCCGCGATGCTGACGGATTCGCTGAAGCAGCTGATCGAGCGCAAGCGCGATCTGGATTTTCCCTGGTATCCGGCTCGGGTGGTGTGCCATGACATCCTCGGCCAGACGGCGCTCGTCGACCTGGCCGGCCTGCGCGATGCCATTGCCGCCAAGGGTGGCGACCCGGCCAAGGTCAACCCGGTGGTGCCGACCCAGCTGATCGTCGACCACTCGCTGGCCGTGGAGCATGCCGGTTTCGAGAAGGATGCCTTCGAGAAGAACCGCGCCATCGAGGATCGGCGCAACGACGACCGCTTCCACTTCATCAACTGGACCAAGACCGCCTTCGAGAATGTGGATGTGATTCCCCCCGGCAACGGCATCATGCACCAGATCAACCTGGAGAAGATGTCGCCGGTGGTTCAGGTTCGCCCAGACGAGAAGGGAAGACGTGTCGCCTTCGTCGATACCTGTGTCGGTACCGACAGCCACACGCCAATGGTCGATGCCCTGGGCGTGATCTCCGTCGGTGTGGGTGGCCTGGAAGCCGAGAGCGTGATGCTGGGGCGTGCCTCCTACATGCGTCTACCGGATATCATCGGTGTCGAACTGACCGGCAAGCTGCAGCCGGGCATCACCAGTACCGACATGGTGCTGGCGCTGACCGAGTTCCTGCGTCGCGAGCGGGTGGTGGGTGCCTACCTGGAGTTCTACGGTGAAGGGGCCTCGAGCCTGACCGTGGGCGACCGGGCCACCATCTCCAACATGACTCCGGAGTACGGCGCCACTGCCGCCATGTTCTATATCGATGAGCAGACCATCGACTACCTCAGGCTGACCGGCCGCGAGGACGACCAGGTCGCCTTGGTGGAGCGCTTCGCCAAGGAGACCGGCCTGTGGGCGGACAGCCTGGAAAAGGCCGAGTATGAGCGGGTATTGACCTTCGACCTCTCCTCGGTACCCCGTACCCTGGCCGGTCCCTCCAACCCCCATGCCCTGCTGCCCACCTCGGAACTGGCGTCCCGTGGCATCAGCGGCACGGTGGAAAACGAGGCGGGCAAGATGCCCGATGGGGCGGTGATCATCGCTGCCATCACCAGTTGCACCAACACCAGCAACCCGCGCAACATGGTGGCCGCGGGTTTGATCGCCCGTAACGCCAACAAGCTGGGGCTGACCCGCAAGCCCTGGGTGAAGTCCTCCCTGGCGCCGGGCTCCAAGACGGTCAAGATGTACCTGGAAGAGGCCAGGCTGTTGCCCGAGCTGGAAGACCTCGGCTTCGGCGTGGTGGCCTTTGCCTGCACCACCTGCAACGGCATGAGCGGCGCCCTGGACCCGGTGATCCAGCAGGAGATCGTCGACCGCGACCTCTATGCCACGGCGGTGCTGTCGGGTAACCGCAACTTCGACGGCCGGATCCACCCCTACGCCAAGCAGGCCTTCCTGGCTTCGCCTCCGCTGGTGGTGGCCTATGCCATTGCAGGCACCATTCGCTTCGACATCGAGAAGGACGCGCTGGGCTTCGACCAGGATGGCAAGCCCATCACGCTGAAGGATATCTGGCCCAGCGACGAAGAGATCGATGCCATCGTCAAGGCCAGCGTGAAGCCCGAGCAGTTCCGCGAGACCTATATCCCGATGTTCGATGTGGACAAGGGCGCGCGGGCCCAGGTGAGCCCGCTCTACGACTGGCGGCCCCAGAGCACCTATATCCGCCGTCCGCCCTACTGGGAGGGTGCCCTGGCCGGCGAGCTTTCGCTCAAGGGCATGCGTCCCCTGGCGGTACTCGGCGACAACATCACCCCCGATCACCTGTCGCCATCGAATGCCATCATGATGGACAGCGCGGCGGGTGAGTACCTGCACAAGATGGGCGTGCCGGAGGAGGACTTCAACTCCTACGCCACCCATCGGGGCGACCACCTCACGGCCCAGCGCGCCACCTTCGCCAATCCCAAGCTGCTCAACGAGATGGTGCAGGAGAACGGTGCGGTGAAGCAGGGGTCGCTGGCGCGGGTCGAGCCGGACGGCAAGGTCACCCGCATGTGGGAGGCGATCGAGACCTACATGGAGCGCAAGCAGCCACTGATTATCATCGCCGGTGCCGACTACGGCCAGGGCTCTTCCCGTGACTGGGCGGCCAAGGGCGTGCGTCTGGCCGGGGTGGAGGCCATCGCCGCGGAAGGCTTCGAGCGTATTCACCGTACCAACCTGATCGGCATGGGGGTGCTGCCGCTGCAGTTCGAAGCGGGTACCACGCGCAAGACGCTGGCTATCGACGGCACCGAGACCTTCGATGTGGTGGGCGAACCGAGGCCCCGTGCCACCCTGACGCTGGTGATCAACCGCAGGAACGGCGAGCGCGTGGAAGTGCCGGTGACCTGCCGTCTCGATACCGCCGAGGAGCTCTCGATCTTCGAAGCCGGCGGCGTGCTGCAGCGCTTCGCCAAGGACTTCCTCGAGTCCGAGGTCGAAGCGGTCGGCTGAGCGTTGACAGTCTGACGGACCCTATCGACCCGGCCCCAAACAAGGTCCGGGTCGATCTGTCTCTACCCTTACTTTCTCAAGGAAGCGCTGTTCATGGCACATGCTCCCCAGATCAGAATCCCCGCCACCTATATGCGTGGAGGTACCAGCAAGGGGGTGTTCTTTCGCCTGCAGGATCTCCCCGAAGCGGCCCAGGCTCCCGGCGCGGCGCGGGACAGGCTCTTGATGCGGGTGATCGGCAGCCCCGATCCCTACCAGAAGCAGATTGACGGCATGGGGGCGGCGACCTCCAGTACCAGCAAGACGGTGATCCTGTCGAAGAGCACCCAGCCGGACCACGATGTCGACTACCTGTTCGGCCAGGTATCCATCGACAAGGCTTTCGTCGACTGGAGCGGCAACTGCGGCAACCTGTCGGCGGCGGTGGGGCCCTTCGCCATCAGCAACGGCCTGGTGGACCCGGCACGGGTACCGCACAACGGCATCGCCACGGTGCGCATCTGGCAGGCCAATATTCGCAAGACCATCATCGCCGAGGTACCGATGACCGACGGCGCCGTGCAGGAGACCGGTGACTTCGAACTCGACGGCGTCACCTTTCCTGCGGCGGAGGTGCCGGTGGCGTTCATGGACCCGGCCGACGGTGAAGGCGCGATGTTCCCTACCGGCAACCTGGTGGACGATCTCGAGGTGCCGGCTGACGTGGTGAAAGGGGGCGTACTGAAGGCGACCCTGATCAACGCCGGCATCCCGACCATCTTCATCAACGCGGAAGCCATCGGCTACACCGGCAATGAGCTACAGGACGCCATCAACGGTGATCCCGATGCGCTGGCGATGTTCGAGACGATTCGCGCCCATGGTGCGGTGCGCATGGGGCTCATCCAGCATATCGACGAGGCAGCCAACCGTCAGCACACGCCCAAGGTGGCCTTCGTCGCCAAGCCGGTGGACTACATCGCCTCCAGCGGCAAGGCGGTCAAGGCCAGCGATGTGGATCTGCTGGTGCGTGCGCTCTCCATGGGCAAGCTGCACCACGCCATGATGGGCACGGCCGCCGTTGCCATCGGTGCCGCCGCGGCGATTCCGGGAACGCTGGTCAACCTTGCGGCGGGTGGCGGGGATCGCACCTCGGTGCACTTCGGCCACCCCTCGGGCACCCTGCGGGTTGGCGCCGAAGCCACGCGCGTGGGCAACGACTGGGCGGTGACCAAGGCGATCATGAGCCGCAGTGCACGGGTGCTGATGGAAGGCCATATACGAGTGCCCGGCGACAGCTTCTAGAAAAGCATGGACCTATTGCTGAAAGACTTCATTGAAGTACGCCCCGGGTCGCAGGACCCGGGGCGTTTTCTATAGTGAAGGCATGGATTCAACGTCGAAACAGGAGACCATCATGAGCAGCACCGTGGAAGCCAATGTGCGCCCGGACTACGACATCGAGCTGCAGAAAATTGCCGACTATGTTCTCGACTACCGGGTCGATAGCGCCGAAGCCTGGGATACGGCCCGCAACTGCCTGATGGATACGCTGGGCTGCGGCCTGTTGGCCCTTCGTTTTCCTGAGTGCACCAAACACCTGGGCCCGCTCGTCGAAGGCACCATGGTGCCCCACGGCGCTCGGGTGCCGGGCACATCCTTTCGCCTCGACCCGGTCAAGGCGGCCTGGGATATCGGCTGTATCGTGCGCTGGCTCGACTACAACGATACCTGGCTGGCCGCGGAGTGGGGGCACCCCTCCGACAACCTGGGGGGCATCCTGGCGGTGGCGGATCATCTCTCTCAGAAACGCGTTTCCATGGGAGAGGCGCCGCTGACCATGCGCGACGTACTCGAAGCCATGATCATGGCGCATGAGATCCAGGGTGTCCTTGCGCTGGACAACTCCTTCAATCGCGTCGGTCTCGATCATGTGGTGCTGGTGAAGGTGGCCTCTACTGCCGTGACAGCCAGGATGATGGGTGCCGATCGGGAGCAGATACTCTCCGCACTGTCCCACGCCTGGGTCGATGGCCAGAGCCTGCGTACCTATCGTCATGCCCCCAACGCCGGGTCGCGAAAAAGCTGGGCCGCCGGCGACGCCACCTCCCGCGGGGTGCGCCTTGCCGATATCGCCCTGCGCGGCGAGATGGGCGTGCCGGGAGCGCTGTCCGCCCCGCAGTGGGGTTTCTATGACGTGCTGTTCAGCCATACCAACAAGGACCTGGCGACCAAGCCGGAAGAGGAGCGCAAGTTCACCTTCCAGCGTGACTTCGGCAGCTATGTCATGGAAAACGTGCTGTTCAAGATCTCCTTTCCGGCCGAATTCCATGCCCAGACCGCCTGCGAAGCCGCCGTGACCCTGCATCCGCAGGTGAAGGATCGACTGGGTGAAATCGACAGGATCGTACTGACCACCCACGATTCGGCGATCCGCATCATCTCCAAGTCCGGCGCCCTGGCGAACCCGGCCGATCGCGACCACTGCCTGCAATACATGACCGCGGTGCCGCTCGCCTTCGGTAGTCTGGTGGCCGAGCATTACGAGGACGACTTCCACGCGGCGCATCCCATCATCGATGAGCTGCGCGCCAAGATGGAGGTGGTCGAGGACCCGCGCTATTCACGCGACTATCACGACCCCGAGAAGCGCTCGATAGCAAACGCCATCCAGGTCTTCTTCAAGGATGGCAGTGCCACCGACAAGGTCGAGGTCGAGTACCCGATCGGGCACCGTCGGCGTCGCTCCGAAGGCATCACCGTGCTGGAGGAGAAGTTCAGGCGCAATCTGGCCACGCGGTTCCCTCCGGGGCGTACCGCTCGGATATTCGAGCTGTGTCGCGACCAGCCTCGGCTCGAAAAGACCGCGGTGCATCAGTTCGTCGACCTGTGGGTGATCTGACCAGCAATGCTGCTGCGCTGCATTTCCACCGGGTCGTCGAAAGACTTGATGATGGTCATGGAAGGCTCCGGCAGAGTGGACTATAGTTTTTTGACGGCCAGGGGTTGTGCACAGCTCCGGTAATGAGTAAAGTACGCATCCGCTGCCGGCAACGGGCAAACGTTATCGGCAGTGGAAGTGGAGAAAGTGCTTGTTTCTGTTTGGTTTTTCCGGATCGGCTGATGAGATTCGCGATTGACAGAAGCGCCGGAGACGGTAGAATGCACGCCACGCTGAAGGCAGCCGGCAAGAGCGGCGCTTCGCGGCAAAATCACCCCGGTGAGGCCNCTCGCCCTGCCGAGGGGCATCGGGGAAGCGATGGCGCAGTTCGGCCAGCAGCCAGCAGAAAGCATGCTCGCTGTCGGTATCGCCCACCGGACGATAGAAATTCAGCGGCAGCGCCTGCCAACCCTCGAGCTGGCCATTATGGGCATAGCACCAGGCGCGCCCGCCGCAGGGGAGCCACCAGAAACCACAGCGCGGGCAGCAGGAGGATAGCAAAGGCCAGCCACAAAAGACTCATGGGGTTCTCCCGCGATTGATCAGGGCGTCGAGACGCGCACGCTCTTCGACGCTCAGGGCGCGGGCCGAGGCGTTTCGCCGGGCGCGCACCACCAGCACTACCAGAATGCCGCCGAGCACCACCAGCCCGGCCGGCAGCCCCCAAAGCAGGTAGGTGCGGCCTTCCAGGCGCGGATTGTAGAGCACATAGTTGCCGAAACGCTCGACCATGTGGTCGCGAATCTCCATGTCTGCCCTATCGGCCATCAGCATTTCGTAGACCCGGTCACGCATGTCCCGGGAGACCGGCGCGTCGGAGTCGTTGATGGCCTGGTTCTCGCAGGTCGGACAGCGCAGCGAGGCGGTCAGGCTACGATAGCGCTGCTCCATGACCGGGTCGTCGAATTCCCTTACCTCGATGGCTCCGGCATGCACCATGCCGGCCATCAGCAGCAAAAGGAAACCAGTGAGGGTCAGTCGAATCACTGCCATTTTCCCACCTCCGGCAGGATGTGTTTACGAATGTCTTCCGGCGAGATATAGCCGGTGTGGTGATAGCGGATGATGCCTTCGCGATCCACCAGGAAGGTCTCGGGCGCCCCGTAGACACCGAGCTCGAAGCTCAGGTCGCCTTCCGGATCGAAGATATTGACTTCGAAGGGGTCGCCGAAGTCCTGCAGGAAACCCATGCCCTTCTCGCGGGTGTCCTTGTAGCTGATCCCCACCAGGCGGATGCCGCGATCGGCCAGGTCGAGCAGCTGGGGCATCTCGCGCTTGCACTCCGGGCACCACTCGCCCCAGACGTTCACCAGGGTGACCTGGCCCAGGAACAGCGACTCATCCACCCGCTGCTCCGGATCCTTCAGGGTTTCCTTGTTGAAGGCCGGGAAGTCCCGGGCCATCAGCGCGGAGTCGCGGTGGAACGGGTTCAGCGACAGCCCCTGGTAGAGAAACACCGACAGCACCAGGAAGCCGATCAGTGGCAACAGCAGTATCAGGCGCCGCGTCATGCCGTGGCCTCCTTCGACGCCGCGGGCCCCGGTGCCATTTCCGGATCCTCCGACGTGGCCAGGCGCCGATAGCGGCGATCGGCCACTGCAAGGATGCCGCCACCGGCCATCAGCAGGCCACCCAGCCAGAGCCAGCGCACGAAGGGCTTGTACTGCACCCGCATCGCCCAGGTGTTGTCGCCGAGGTCCTCGCCCATGGCCACGTAGAGGTCACGGAACAGGCCGGGGCGCAGCGCGACCTGGGTCATGGGCATGCCGCGGGCGATGTAGAGGCGCTTTTCGGGGTTCATGGTGAAGCTGCGGCTGCTGCCATCACGCTGAACCTCGATCACCGCCCGGTCGGCCAGGAAATTGGCGCCGCGACGGCTGGTGAGCTCGGTCATGGTGAAGGTGTAGCCCGCGACCTGGGCGCTGTCCCCCACGCCCATGCGCACGTTGCGCTCGATGTTGTAGTTGGAGACCACCGCCACGCCGATGATGGTCACCGCCACGCCAAGATGGCCAAGCTGCATGCCCCAGTAGGCCAGGGACAGCTTCTTGAGTCCGGCGATGCGCGTCGATGCATGCCGGGTCTTTTCATAGATGTCCCGGAACATCGGCAGCACGATCCACATGGCGGTTACCAGGCCGATAGCGACCCAGGCGTTCCACTCCTGCCCGAAGATGAAGGGCATGGTGACGCCGATCACCAGCGCTGCGACACCGGCGAGCCAGAGCCGCTTGACCAGCGAGCGGACCTCGGTCTGCTTCCAGCGTGCGATGGGGCCGAGTCCCATGAAGATGCACATGATCACCGTGAGCGGCACGAACAGGGCGTTGAAGTACGGGGGGCCCACGCTGATCTTGCCCAGGTTGAGGGCGTCGAGCAGCAGCGGATAGACGGTACCCATCAGCACGGTGACGGTGATGATCACCAGCATGATGTTGTTGATCAGCAGCAGGGCATCACGGGAAAGCCAGTTGAAGCTGGTCTTGTGGCTGACCCGCGGCGCGCGGAGGGCGAAGATCAGCAGCGATATCCCCACGGTGATACCCAGCAACACCAGGATGAAGAAGCCGCGGGACGGATCGTTGGCGAAGGCGTGTACCGACGTCAGCACCCCCGAGCGCACCAGGAAGGTGCCCAGCAGCGACAGCGAAAAGGTGGTGATCGCCAGCAGCAGCGTCCAGCTCTTGAAGGAGCCGCGCTTCTCGGTCACCGCCAGGGAGTGCATCAGGGCGGTGCCCGTCAGCCATGGCAGCAGCGAGGCATTCTCGACGGGGTCCCAGAACCACCAGCCGCCCCAGCCGAGTTCGTAGTAGGCCCACCAGCTGCCCAGGGCAATACCGATGGTCAGGAATGCCCAGGCCAGATTGGTCCAGGGCCGCGCCCAACGGGCCCAGGCGGCATCCAGGCGACCACCCAGCAGTGCGGCGATGGCAAAGGCGAAGACCACCGAGAAACCGACGTACCCCATGTAAAGCATCGGCGGATGCAGGATCAGGCCGATGTCCTGCAGCAGCGGATTGAGGTCGGCGCCATCTTGGGGCACGTGGGGCAGCAGCCGCTCGAAGGGGTTGGAGGTGATCAGGATGAACAGCAGGAAGCCGACACAGACCGCCCCCAGCACACCGAGGACCCGGGCCACCATATCGCGCGGCAGCTCACGGGAGTAGCGGCCGGCAAAGAAGCCCCAGCCGGCCAGCATCAGGCTCCACAGCAGCACCGAACCTTCATGGTTGCCCCATACGGCGCTGAACTTGTAGTACCAGGGCAGCATGGAGTTGGAGTTGTTGGCCACGTTGGCCACGCTGAAATCGTCCAGCATGTAGCTCGCCGTGAGTGCGGCATAGGCAATCGCCACGAACAGGAACTGTCCGCTTGCCATGGGGCGGGCATAGGCCATCAGCAGCGGCCGGCGCAGCGTGGCACCGGCCAGAGGCATTGCCGTCTGGGCCACCGCCAGCAGCAGGGCGATGACCAGGGCGAAATGGCCGATTTCGGGAATCATCTGGATCGACATGGTTACTCCGGATCAGTACTGGCTCTGGCTTTGACTCTGGCTATCGCCTTCGCCTGACTCCTGTTCCTCGACGCGCTTTGCCACCTTGGCGGCCTTGGTCTGGAAGTCGGCGGGAGAATAGCCGGCCGCCTCAAGCGCGTCGGCCACCTCGGGCGGCATGTAGTTCTCGTCGTGGCGTGCGAGCACCTGGTCAGCACGGAACATGCCATCCTGCTTCAACTGACCGACGACTACCACACCCTGGCCCTCGCGAAACAGGTCGGGAAGGATACCACTGTAGGAGACACGCAGGTCCTCGACATAGTCGGTGACAGTGAACTCCACGTCCAGGCTATCCGGGTTACGCTCCACGCTGCCCTCCCTGACCATGCCGCCGGCACGGATCTGGCGCTCAAAGGGCGCGTCCCCCGCCGCGATCTCGATCGGGCTGAAGAAGAGGTTGATATTGGCTCGAAGCGCATAGAGCGTCAGCCCTATGGCGATCGCCGAGAGCGACACGAGCCCCAGTACCATGAACAGTTTCTGCTTACGCTTAGGCCTCATTGGTGCCTCCACCCCTGCTAGTTTGAATCGGTTGCGCCTCGGCGGAACGGCCCGCCAGGCGACTTTCGCGACGGACGCGACGCTGCAGTTGATTCAGCAGCTGACGGCGCTCGGCGCGAGCATGTATCACGGCTCCCAGGAGCAGTACGGCAGTAACGCCCCAGGCTGCCCAGACATAGGGGGCATGGCCACCCATGGCAAAGAGTTCCGAAAAACTGTCGAAGAACATTACGGCGCCTCCCAGGCCAGTTCGCGCACCCAGCGCTTGTTGGCTTCCCGGCGCAGTATCTCGCTACGGGTGCGCATCAGCGTCAGGGCGATGAAGAAACTGTAGAAACCCAGCACCATGATCAGCAGCGGCAGCCACATTTCCATGGGCATGGCGGCACGGCCGGTAATGGTGAAGGTCGCCGGCTGGTGCAAGGTGTACCACCAGTCGACCGAATACTTGATGATGGGGATATTGATGACCCCCACCATGGCCAGCACGGAGGCCGCCCGTGAGGCGCTGTCGCGACTGGTAAAGGCGCCGCGCAGGGCGATGACGCCCAGGTAGAGGAACAGCAGGATAAGCATCGAGGTCAGGCGCGCATCCCACATCCACCAGGTTCCCCAGGTGGGGACGCCCCAGACGGCGCCGGAAAAGAGCGCGATGAAGGTCATGGCCGCCCCCAGCGGCGCCATCATTGCGGCCGCCATGTCGCAGATCTTGATCTTCCAGACCATGAAGGCGAGCGCCGAGATGGCCATGGACACGAAGATCGACTGCGCCAGGAAGGCGGCCGGCACATGGACGTAGATGATGCGGAAGCTGTTGCCCTGCTGGTAGTCCGCCGGGGCGAAGGCCAGCCCCCAGACGCTACCCACCAGGATGAGAATCAGCGCCGCCGCCCAGAACCAGGGCTGGAGCCTGGCGCTGATGTCATAGAACCACTTGGGGGAACGCAGCTTGTTTATGAAGGCCCACATGCCTAGTCAACCTCTCAACCGTTGATACTGATGCGCAGCGATGCCGCGATTGCCAGGGGCGCAAGAATCAGGGCGAGCGCCAACAGCGCGCCGAGAATTGCCAGATGCGCCATGACACCGTCGCCGAAGATGGCGGCCTGTACGGCTCCGGCACCGAAGATCAGCACCGGAATATATAGGGGAAGGACCAGCAGCGACAGCAACACACCGCCGCGGGACAACCCCACCGTCAGCGCCGCTCCAATGGCACCAATCAGGCTGAGGCTGGCACTGCCCAGTGCCAGTGATACCGCCAGCACGCCATAGCTTCCCGCGGGCAGCGCCAGCATGATGCCCAGCACTGGCGCCATCAGCGCCAGGGGCAAGCCGGTCAGCAGCCAGTGTACGGCCACCTTGGCCAGGGCCAGCAAGGCAAGGGGCTGCGGTGTCAGCAGCAGTTGCTCGAGCGAGCCGTCGTCGTAATCGGCCCGAAAAAGGCTGTCCAGGGACAGCAGCGCCGCGAGCAGCGCAGCCACCCACAGCAGGCCCGGGGCAATGGCCGCAAGCAGCTGTGGGTCGGGGGAGATTCCGATCGGAAACAGGGTGATCACGATGGCGAAGAACACCAGCGGGTTCATCACCTCGCTGCGCCGCCGCAGCAGGAGCACCAGGTCGCGCTTGAGCGTTGCCCAGAATGCGACAGCTAACCCGCCGCCAGGTTCCCCGTGAAAGTCCACCGGGATCTCCTTGTTCAACAGCCCTTCAGTTGCCGGCATCGAGACCTCCCCCGCCAAGGCGGATACGGCGCAGCTCGGCACAGGGCGTCAGCTCGTGGTGAGTGGTCACCAGCACACAGCCGCCCCGGCGCGCATGGGCGACAAGTCGCTGCTCCAGTGCCGCAACGCCGTCGCGGTCGATGGCAGTGAAGGGCTCGTCCAGTACCCATAGCGGGCGCGGCGTGAGCACCAGCCGGGCCAGCGCCACCCGGCGCTGCTGTCCGGCGGAGAGCTGGCCAGCCGGCAGGTCCTCGAAACCGGCCAGGCCGACATCCTCCAGCGCCGCATAGCGTGCCGCCTCATCCTTTGGCTGCCCCGCCATGGCCTGGTACCAGGTGAGGTTTTCCAGCGGCGTCAGCGCCGCCTTGACCCCCGGGGCATGCCCCAGGTAGAGCAGGTTCGACAGGAAGGAGTCCCGCGACTGTCGCATGGGACGATCATCCCAGAACAGGTCGCCTTCGTAGTCGGCAAGCTGCCCGGACAGGATCTTCAACAGGGTCGTCTTGCCGCTGCCGTTGGGTCCCTCCACCCGCACGATCTCGCCGGCGCGGATGTCCAGGTCCAGGCCCCGGAACAGCCAACGATCATCACGCTCACATGCGAGATTTTGCGCTTGCAGACGCAGGCTCAACGGCACTCTCCAGGAATGGTAAATTCGTTGGAAATGCTACACGGAAAGGCCTTTTGCTACTAGTAATCCGCCTGCGTCACGGCGCCACTCTTGCCGCAGGTCAAGGCTTGCTCCTGACCGGGGAACTTGCCTGAGAGGCATCGCCTGCTATGATGCTTGATACCTGTACATTTCCACAGGGTCGATCAGAGGGGGAAACGCCACATGCCACAGGCTTCCACGCACTATCTGCACCGACGCCCCAACCTGCCCATGGCCGAGGCCTGGATCCGCGTCGAAGGCGAGGACCTCGTCGAGATACCACTGCTGGGCGACGTCTCGGCCGGCATGCCCATCGAGGCCTGCCCTACCATCGGCGCCATTCATGCGCCCTCCTGCATGGTACGCCGCAACACCTATGCTCTGCGCGTACGCGGCGACTCCATGATCGACTGCAACATCTTCGACGGCGATGTGATCATCATCGAGCGCCAGGAGAGTGCCGAGAATGGCGAAACCGCCGTGGTGCTGATCAACCAGCAGGAGGTCACCCTGAAGAAACTGTATATCGAGAAGAACGGGGTCCGCCTGCAGCCGGCCAACGAGAGCATGCCCCCCATCTACCTGAAGAACAGCGACATCCAGGTGCTGGGCATGGTCATGGGCGTGGTGCGCCAGCACGAGATCACTCACTGATGCGCTATCCGGTCCCCGACCTGCCCGCCGGTACCCACCGGGAAGCCGAGACCGAGGTCGAGAAGAGTCGTTTCATCACCTGGATTTGCCATGCACCCCGGGTGGGAAGCTTTACCGCCCTGCTTGCCGAAGCCCGCCGGGCCCACCCCAATGCCAGCCATCACTGCAGCGCCTTTATCGCCGGCCCACCGGGCGAGCAGAATGCCATTGGCTTTTCCGATGACGGCGAACCCGGCGGCACTGCGGGTCGGCCGATGTTTCAGGTGCTCGAAGGCGCCGGCCTCGGCCAGGTCGGCTGCGTGGTCATACGTTACTTCGGCGGCACCAAGCTCGGCACCGGCGGCCTGGCCCGTGCCTATGCACAGGCAGTGAGCCAGGCCCTGGTCGAGCTGCCCCTGCACCAGGTCACCGAACGCAGCCCGCTTCGACTCAAGGTCGGCTTCGCCGGCGAAGCCGAGGCCCGCACCTGGCTCGAGAGCCTGGCGGTTCCCGTAACCGCCGCAGAGTACGCCGCCGATGGCGTCATACTCACCGTCGGCTGGCCCCGGGACACCGCTGTCGACCTCGGGCCGCTCGAAGCCCGGCTGCGCGGCAATCTCTCCCTGATCGAAACCTAGGTCAACCCAGCCCCTAATCAGCCCCCGTCATCGCCCCTTTCAGAGCCACTTCATACGAACGCTGGACATGGTCGTCCATCAGCTCTCTCGCGGCCTTGATGTCGCGCTCCAGGGCCAGCGTGACCAGCTCACCGTGCTGGGCATCGAGTACCCGTCGCACCTGGGGCTCTTCCGGCGCCATGCGACGATAGCGGTCGAACTGGTCGTGGAGTTGCTCGATGAAGCGCAGCAACCAGACCGAGCCGCACGGGGCCACCAGGGTACGGTGGAAGCGGTTGTGCAATCGCTCCCATTCGTCGACCGCCTCCGGCACCATGTCGGCCCGCTTGAGCCTGTGCGCTGCCGCCAGCAGCTCCGACTCCCACTCCGCGTCACCGAAGCGGATCGCCCGCTCCAGGGCCATGCCCTCCAGTTCGCGACGCATCTCTGCTATGTCATCCAGCTCCCTGCGATCCAGCCGAGGCACCCGAAAGCCACGCTGGCTCTCCTGCTCCAGCAAGCCATAGGCGGCGAGCCGGTTAAGCGCTTCGCGTAGCGGGCTGAGCCCTACGCCGTAGTGCTCCTTGAGGGCGCTGATGGACACTTTCTCGCCCGCCGCGAAGCGTCCGTTGACGAGGTCCTGACGCAGGGTGTCGTAGATGCGCCCGGAGGTCGTCGTACGCCCCTTTTCCCTGGATATAACCATGCATCCTCCTTCAGATTGCCACAGCCCGAAGGTTGACCTTCTTTCCTGGAGTAATCTACCCTGGAAAGAATAATCGATTTTATAACGGTAAAGTGACGAATGAAAAATAAATCAACAGTTCGCTTCATAACCGACAATTATAGGGTCTTTTCATGACGCCCCAGCCCCCCGAAGCCCCGCTGAGCGCCCTGCTCTGGGCCTTTACCCGTATCGGTCTGCTCGGCTTCGGTGGCGGCCCTGCGATGATCCCCCTCGTACAGCAGGAAGTGGTCAAGCGGCATGGTTGGCTGAACGACGAGGAATTTGCCGATGTCCTGGCCATCGGCAACACCTTGCCTGGACCCATTGCGACCAAGATGCCTGGCTACATCGGCTATCGGGTAGCCGGGGTGGCCGGCTGTGTCATCGCCGTGACCGCCGTCATCCTGCCCATGGTCGTGGCCATGATCGCGCTGCTGACCCTCTTCAGCAACTATCGCCACGTGACCTGGATCCACGGCATGGGCCAGGCCGTCGTCCCCGTGGTCATGGTCATGATGGGGCAACTGACCATGGACTTCTGGAACAAATCGCGCCTGGCCTTGGGCTGGGCAATGAGCCTGGCCACGGCGGTGGTCGCCGGCGCGCTGATCTACCTGCTCGGCATCCACCCCGGCTGGGTGATCGGCGGCATCCTGGCGGCGGCGCTGCTACGCCCGACACCCAAGCGGGGTGACGCCTGATGCTGGTCTACTGGGAGCTGTTCCTGGCTTTCTTCATCCCCAACATCATCGGCTATGGCGGCGGACCGGCGATCATTCCGCTGATCGAAGCCGAGGTCGTCGGCCGCTATGGCTGGATGAACGCCCAGCAGTTTGCCGAGACCCTGGCGCTGGGCAATGCCCTGCCAAGCCCCATCGCCACCAAGATGGCCGGCTATGTGGGCTATGACGTGGCGGGTATCGGCGGCGCCCTGGTCGCCATATTCGCCACGGTGGTGCCTTCGCTGCTGCTGATGCTGGGCGCGCTGGGTCTGCTCTACCGCCATCGGCATTCACCCCGCGTCCAGCGCATGAGCCAGTGGGTACGGCCGGTGATCGCCATGATGATGGCCTGGTTGACCTGGAGCTTCTTCAACGAGGGCCTCGATAGCGCCGGCCTACTGCATACCCTGCTCATCGGCACGGCAGCGGCCATCGCCCTGCTGCGCTTTCGAACCCACCCGGCCTTCGTGGTTCTGGCCGCACTCGTCTACGGAGGCCTCTTCCTCAGTTGACACACTCGACAACAACATCCCAAAGCGGGAGCACGCGCTCACCCCGCTGACGCCTCGCCCGGCGCGAGCGGCAGCTACCACACCACCAACAATATCAAGGTGTTCCATCATGACGCGTACGAAACTGACCCATACCTTCGCCGCCCTCGGCCTCGCCACCGGCATTGCCCTGTCCGGCACCGCCCAGGCCGACTACCCCGAGCAGGACATCCGACTGATCATTCCCTACGGACCGGGTGGCGCCACTGATATCATCTTCCGGTTGATCTCCCAGGAAGCCGAACAGCATCTGGGCGAATCAATCGTGCCGGTCAACATGGCAGGCGCCGGCGCCACCCTCGGCTCGCGCAACGTCAAGGATGCCAGTCCGGACGGCTACACCTTGCTCGGCAGCCACGACACCATCGCGCTGTCCAAGCTGGCCGGCACCGTCGACTACTCCTACGATGCCTTTGAGCCGATCGCGCTGCTGACCCAGACCATCAACATTCCCACCGCCCATGCCAACCATGAGGTGCAGAGCGCCGACGAGATCGCCGATTACGTGCGCGAAAACCCCGGCCAGGTGCGCTTCAGCATGATCCCGAGTTCCACCGACCACTTCTTCTGGGCACAGTTCTTCCAGGAAGCCGGAATCGACATGGCCGACGTACGCCTGGTGGGCTACCCGGATACCGGTGAGCAGGTCTCGGCGCTGATGGCAGAAGAGATCGATTTCGCCATGTTCAACCTGCCGTCCGGCGGTTCGTACTTCGAGGAAGGCACTTTCCGTCCGCTGGGCATCGCCCATCCCGAGCGCCTGGAGAGCATGCCCGACGTCGCCACCCTGCGCGAACTGGGCATCGAGATGGATCACTCCACCAGCCGCGGCATCTTCGCCCCCAAGGGCACGCCGCAGGAGGTCCTCGACACCATCGCCGAGGCCTATGGCCAGGCGCTCGAGAACGAGGAAGTGAGCAGCCGCATCGAGAACGAGTTCGGCTCGGTGGTGCGTTTCCTTGCCGGTGAGGACTATCTCGAGTTCCTCGACGAGAACGAAGCCGCGCTGTCGGCGGCCGCCGAGAACATCGACTTCCAGAACTGAGTGAGTTCCCTGTCCCGGCTTGCCGGGGCGGGGATCGGGAGACGTTGCGATGTTGACACTTACCAAGGACCGCGCCCTGGCGCTGGTCCTGCTATTGATCGTTGCCGTGATGTGGGTCGAGTCGGGCAATATTCGCCCACCCACCTCCTGGCAGCCCTACGGCTCGGCGCTTTTTCCGCGCATCCTGCTGGTGGTCACCGGCCTGCTGTCGCTGCTGATCCTGGTGCGCTCGCTGATCACCGGCCCCGGTGAGCGAAGCGCCCCACGACGCAGCTTCGGCGAGTGGCTGGGCCACAACCGCACGGTGTTCTCGCTGTTCGTGCTGTTCGGGCTGTATGCCGCGCTGCTTCCGGTGCTCGGCTACATCATTGCCACCCTGGCCTTCCTGGTGACATCGCTGGGACTGCTGCTGGGGATCGATTCTCGCCGCAAGTGGATCATCAACCTCGCCGTCAGCTGCACCCTGGTGCCGCTGGTGTTCGTGATCTTCCGCTTCGGCCTCAATGTCTGGCTGCCCTGAGGCCTGGGAGTAACACATGGCGGATTTCTTTCTACAGGCCCTCGGCCAGGTCAGCAGCCCTTCGGTACTGGCGCTGATCGTCATTGGCGTGCTGTTCGGCATCATCGGTGGCAGCATTCCCGGCTTCACCGTGACCATGGCCATCCTGGTGGTCTTTCCCTTCACCTTTGCCATGGATCCGGTCAGCGGCGTGTCGCTGATGGTGGGCGTGTTCGTCGGCGGCTACTCCGGCGGTATCGTCTCCGGAGTTATGCTGGGAATCCCCGGCACCCCGTCGTCGATCACCACCGTCTACGATGGCTACCCCATGGCGCAGAACGGCGAACCCGGCCGTGCCCTGGGCATTGGCGTAGCAGCCTCGTTTATCGGCACCCTTATCAGCGTCGCGGTGCTGGTGTTCTTCGGCCCGCTGATCGCCAGCTTCAGCATGAACTTTCGTCCCTGGGAGATCACCGCGCTGATCGTGTTTGCCCTGACTCTGGTCGCCGGGCTCTCCAGTGGTGCGCTGCTCAAGGGGCTGCTGGCTGCCACCCTGGGCTTGCTGATCACCACCGTCGGGTATGACCGCAACAGCAACCTGCGCTTCGACTTCGACATCCCGGCGCTGGGCTCGGGCTTCGAGATCCTCCCGGTAATGATCGGCATCTTTGCCTTCTCGCAGCTGATGGGTAACCTCGAGAAGCTGCGCGACGAACAGGGCAAGGCCAAGGGCGTCGACACCAGTGTGACCATTCCCTATGGCCTCATCCTCAAGGACATGGCCGGCCAGAAGCTCAACACCCTGCGCTCGTCGCTGATCGGCAGCCTGGTCGGGGCGCTGCCCGGTACCGGCGGTACGGTGGCAAACTTCATCAGCTACGACCAGGCCAAGAAATTCTCCCGCCACCCGGAAACCTTCGGCAAGGGAACCCCCAGCGGCATCGTCGCTTCGGAGGCCTCCAACAGTGCCGTAGCCGGCGGCGCCTTTGTGCCGACCTTGGCACTTGGCATTCCCGGCGACCTGCCCATGGCCATCATGATGGGCGTACTGATCCTGCACGGCATCAACCCGGGACCGCTGATGTTCGAGCAGAATCCAGTACTGGTCGGCGCCATCTACGCCAGCCTGCTGATCGGCGCCGTGGTGATGGTGCTCTGCCAGCTGCTGCTGGTGCGCTGGTTTGCCAAGATTTCGCTGATCCCCCAGGAGATCCTGGTGCCCGTAGTGCTGATGCTTTGTGCCATCGGCTCCTACGCACTGAACAACAACTTGTTCGATATCTGGGTACTGTTCGTGTTCGGGGTGATCGGCTACCTGCTGTGGAAGGCCGAGGTACCACTGACGCCACTGATCCTTGGGGTAGTGCTGGGCAACAACCTGGAACGCCAGCTGTTCCGCGCCCTCGAACTCGACGACAGCTGGATGACCTTCCTGACCCGCCCGCTGTCGGCACTGTTCCTGGCACTGGCCGTAGCCTCGGTGATCTTCTCGCTTTATCAGGACCGCAAGATCCAACAGAACCAGCTCAGGGCCAAGAACCTGCCCGAGCAGTAAAGGAGCCTTTTATGCAGCACGACGCGCATTTCTATCCGAGCCCATCGCGGCGCATGGCCACTTTCGGCAGCCGCGGTATGGTCGCCACGTCACAGCCCCTGGGTGCCCAGGTCGGCATGCAGATCCTCCAGCAGGGGGGCAATGCGGTGGATGCCGCCATCGCTGCCGCCGCGGCACTGACCGTAGTGGAACCCACCTCCAACGGGCTCGGGAGCGACGCCTTTGCCATCGTCTGGATGGAAGGCAAGCTACACGGCTTGAACGCCAGCGGTCCTGCCCCCCAGGCGGCCACCATCGAGGCGATGAAAGCGCTCGGCCATGAGCGGGTCCCCGAGTATGGCGTGCTGCCGGTTACCGTGCCGGGAGCGCCAGCAGCTTGGGCTGCCCTCTCCGAGCGCTTCGGCAAGCTGCCCTTCGCCGATCTGCTGGCCCCGGCCATCGCCCTGGCGGAAGAGGGCTACCCGGTCTCGCCGATCGTTAACCAGATGTGGGAGGAGGCCCATGACATCTATCGCAGCCACGATAACCCCGCCCTGAAGCCCTGGTTCGAGACCTTCGCCCCGGAGGGCCGTGCCCCGCGCCCCGGCGAGCGCTGGGCCTCCCCGGATCATGCCAGCACGCTGCGGGCGATTGCCGAGACCAAGGGACGCGCCTTCTATGAAGGGGCGCTGGCCGACAAGATCGACGCCTTCTTCCGCGAGCACGGCGGCCTGCTGCGCAAGGAGGACCTTACGGCCTACAAGCCGGAGTGGGTCGAGCCGATCAGCACCCGCTACCGCGGCCATGACATCTGGGAGATACCGCCCAACGGCAGTGGTCTGATCGCCCTGCAGGCCCTGGGCATGCTCGAGCGCATGGGCGAGGAAGGCCGTGACCCGGTGGAGACCCTGCATCGCCGAATCGAAGCCACCAAGCTGGGCTACGTCGACGGCCTTCGCTACGTTACCGAGGGCAACGCCATGGGCCCGAGCGTGGATCAGCTGTTGGCAGACGACTATCTCGCTGAGCGTGCCGACCTGATCGGCGAGCAGGCGCTCGACCCGAAGCACGGCAACCCGATCAAGGGCGGCACCGTCTACCTTGCCACCGCCGATGGCGACGGCAACATGGTTTCGTTCATCCAGAGCAACTACAAGGGCTTCGGCTCGGGCGTCGTGGTACCTGGTACCGGCATCAGCCTGCAGAACCGCGGCTGGGGGTTCTCCCTGGACCCGGCGCACCCCAATGCACTGGCGCCCGGCAAGCGCACCTACCACACCATCATTCCCGGCTTCATCACCAGGAATGGCCAGGCGGTGGGGCCGTTCGGCGTGATGGGCGGCTACATGCAGCCCCAGGGCCACGTGCAGGTGATCACCGCCATACTCGACGACCACCTCAACCCCCAGGCAGCACTGGACTTGCCTCGCTGGAAATGGACCAAGGGCAAGACAGTGGAGGTAGAGCCGCACTTTCCCGACCACCTCGCCCAGGCCTTGGCGCGGCGCGGCCATGACATCGTCAAGATGGCGGATACCCTGAGCTTCGGCCGTGGCCAGATCATTCTGCGCAACAGCGATAGCGGGGTACTGTGCGGCGGCACCGAGCCCCGCACCGACAGTGCCGTGCTGGCCTGGTAGCGAACCCGCAGAAAGGCCGGCCCGGTATACCATATATTGAAATGGCAAGCCGTGGCCGCGCCCTTCCCCCGCGCCTGGCCAACTCGCCTTACCCCCTAATCCGGCGGCCTTCTCCCACTTCGCAAGCCACCCTCCCTCTTGCCGGCAACCCTGATTTTTACTGCCTGGGGGTGGCGTTATCTTCGCTGCTGCGCGGCAATGCCGCACCCTGCCCACTCAGAAATTTGATCCAGGTCAGAAAACCCCTTGACAGTGCCGGAGGATTGAAATTAGGCTTGCCACATGGCTTTTGGTATACCATGAGCCAAACCGGAAGACAGAGACCCA
This sequence comes from Halomonas chromatireducens, assembly GCF_001545155.1. Taxonomy (NCBI): domain Bacteria; kingdom Pseudomonadati; phylum Pseudomonadota; class Gammaproteobacteria; order Oceanospirillales; family Halomonadaceae; genus Halomonas; species Halomonas chromatireducens. Next base: position 3,072,358 of record NZ_CP014226.1, read on the forward strand.
CAACATCAACTGTCACTGCACTTCCCTGACTCCCGTAGGCATACCAATAAAACGGGCCATTGGCTGCAACAGCCAATACCCAGGCAACCAGGAGAGATCCCCATGGCCGAACTGATGAATCGTGACGAATTCCGCACCGCCCTCGAAGACGCCATCAAGGGCAAGAGCGCCAACAAGGCACCGTTCAGCGTGGCATGGGCCAGCGGCAAGCTGAGCCGAGCCCACCTCGCCAAGTGGGCCGAGAACCACTATCACTACGTTGGCCCCTTCGCCGACTACCTGGCCTACATCTACGCCAACACCCCGGAGAACTACACCGAGGCCAAGGACTTCCTGCTGCAGAACATGTATGAGGAAGAGCTCGGCGGTGACCGTCACACCGACCTGCTGATCCGTTTCGCCGAGGCTTGCGGCACCACTCGCGAGCGGGTCGAGAACCCCGACAACATGTCGCCCACCACCCGTGGCCTGCAGAGCTGGTGCTATGCCGTTGCCATGCGCGAGCACCCGGTGGTAGCCGTGGCCGGCCTTGTGGTTGGCCTGGAGTCCCAGGTGCCCTCCATCTATCGCAAGCAGACCCCGACCCTGCGCGACAAGTATGGCTTCACCGATGAAGAGGTCGAGTTCTTCGACCTGCACATCGTCTCCGACGAGATCCACGGCGAGCGCGGCTATCAGATCGTGCTCGAGCACGCCGACACCGTCGAACTGCAGCAGCGCTGCCTGAAGATCTGCGAGATCGGCGCCCAGATGCGCCTGCTCTACACCACGGCACTCTACTACGACTACGTGGCCAGCGACCTGCCCCTCTCCGAGCTCGACCTGGCGGCCTGATACCAGCCGTTTCGGTTCGTATCTCCGCACGATGCCTGCCGGCCCAGGCCGGCAGGCATCGATCCCAGGACAGGGCTCCAATGATCACACGAGGTGAGCTTCTTGGATAACGTCACTCAGTTTCTCAATTACATCGACGGCAAATGGTTGCCCTGCGGCTCGAGCTCGACCTTCGAGAACCGCAACCCGGCAGACCAGGACGACCTGCTCGGCCAGTTCCAGGCCTCTTCCGCGGAAGATGCCCAGCAGGCCATCGCAGCAGCCGAGAAGGCGTTCCCCGCATGGCGGGACACCCCCATTTCAAAGCGCGCGAAAATCCTCAACCAGGCGGCGGATTATCTGGTCGAGAATATCGAGCAGTTCGCCGAGGAGCTGACCCGCGAAGAGGGCAAGCTGCTCGCCAACAGCCGCGACGAGATCGCCCGCTCGGCCCAGACCCTGCGCTTCTACGCCGTAGAGGGCCAGACCATCACCGGCGAGACCTTCCCCCAGGACGACGCCAAGATGATGGTCTACACCCAGCGCGAACCGCTGGGCGTGGCAACCATCATCACGCCCTGGAACTTCCCGATCTCGATTCCGGCAAGAAAGATTGCACCGGCCCTGATCACCGGCAACACCGTGGTCTTCAAGCCCTCGTCGGATGCGCCGCTGATCGCCTATCGCCTGGCGGAAGCGCTGCATCATGCCGGCGTCCCTGAAGGTGTCTTCAACTTCATTACCGGCAGCGCATCGGCCATCGGTGAAGAAATCACCGCTGCGCCTGTGGTACGTGCGATCTCCTTCACCGGCTCCACTGCAGCCGGTGAGAAGATCCATCGCAGCGCCCCGATGGCGACGCGCACCCAGATGGAGCTCGGCGGCAAGAACCCGCTGATCGTACTCGACGATGCCGATATCGACACGGCCGTCGACCTCACCATCAAGGGTGGCTTCTCGCTCACGGGCCAGGCCTGTACCGGCACCAGCCGTGTGCTCATCGCCCCCTCGATCAAGGCCGTCTATCTAGAGCGCCTGGTGGAACGAGTCAAGGAACTGCAGATCGGCAACGGCTTGGACAAGGGCACCCAGATCGGTCCACTCGCCACCCGCCAGCAGCTCGACACCGTGCTCGGCTATATCGATACCGGCAAGCGCGAGGCAACCCATGTCCACGGCGGCGAGCGTTTGAGCGGCGGTGACTACGACAAGGGCTTCTACGTATCGCCGGCGATCTTCAGCGACGTGACGCAAGAGATGCGCATCGCCCAGGAGGAGATCTTCGGTCCCGTGGTAGCGGTCATCGAGATCGACGGCTACGACGATGCCATCGCCAAGGCCAACGATACGCCCTATGGGCTGGCGGCTGCCCTGGTGACGCGCAATATCGAATACATCCAGCGTTTTCCGAACGACATCCAGGCCGGCACCGTCAAGGTCAACCGCACCACCACGGGCAATCTGGTCAATGCGCCCTTTGGCGGCCTGAAGCAGTCGAGCACCTCCACGTTCCGCGAGTCGGGACGCGCCGGGCTGGACTTCTTCACTCAGACCAAGACCGTCTACATCGGCCGCTGAGCGCGGCACCTACAACGACAACCTGACGACAAGGTGAGCCCCATGAAACAGGTATTTCGTCTCGAACTCGAAGAAGCCAAGTTGATGGTCGAAGCGGCCAAGCGGAAGTCGGAGGAGATCAACGTCCTCGAGAGCATCTGCATCGTCGACGACGGCGGCTATCCGCTGGCACTGGAGCGCATGAACGGCGCTCGTATCACCGGCCCGCAGATCGCCTGGAACAAGGCCTTCACTGCGGCCGGCCACAAGCGCTCCACGCACCTGTTCAACACCGCGCCCAATGGCCCCGCCCTGCCCGGTAACGAGGCATTCGGCATCCAGTGGAGCTTCGAGGGCAAGTTCGCCGTCTTCGTCGGCGGATTCCCGATCGTTGTCGATGGTGAAGTCGTCGGCGGCGTGGGCCTCAGCGGCGGCAACGGCGAGCAGGACACCAAGGCCGGCCTCGCCGCCCTGCAGGCCCTGCAGGAGCACCTGAGCGGTGCCGGTCATGAAGTGATGGTCGAAGCCGACATCAAGAAGTAATCCCCCGACTCCGCCGGCAGGGCCCTGCGACCCTGCCGGCGCATGATAACGACAAGCCAGGTGCCGACACCCCCAAAACACAAGGGCATGCCAATGCCAGGGTGTGCGCCAGGAGGCAGCTATGACATACCGAATCACTCTTGCCGACACCGCTGAGACCTTCGACGTCCAGCCGGGCGAGCCGCTGCTCGATGCGGCCGAGCGGGCAGGTTTCCCCCTCGTGCATGACTGCCGTTTCGGTGGCTGCGGCGCCTGCCGTATCAAGCTGCTGGAGGGCCAGGTGGCCTACGAGGAGATGCCCATGGGGCTCTCCGAGGAAGAGGAGCAGGAAGGCTACGCCCTGGCCTGCCAAGCGGTCGCCCAGAGCGACCTGACCATCAGCGCAGACGTGTTTCCGGCGGGCTATATTCCCCCCGACTACCATGAAGCCACCATCGTCAGCCTGGAGAAGCTCAGCCACGATGTGACCCATCTGGTGCTCAGCATCCCCTCCGCCAGCGAGGTGCGCTTCCTGCCGGGCCAGTACCTCAACATCATGCTGGACGACGGCACGCCGCGCAGCTTCTCGATGGCCTCTCCGCCTCGCAGCGACCTTTTTGATTTCCATATCCGCCGGGTACCGGGCGGCTATTTCACCGAGCGCCTCAACACGCACTACCAGCCCGGCGACACCCTGGACGTCGAGCTGCCACTCGGCGCCTTCCGACACGACGCGGAAAGCACCAACCGCCTGCTGATGGTCGCCGGCGGCACCGGCCTGGCACCGGTCAAGAGCATCATCGAATCGCTGAAGGATGAGCCCCACGCGCCGCACATCACGCTCTACTGGGGCGTACGCCGCGCTGAGGATCTCTATCTCGACGAGCTGCTCCAGCACTGGGCCAGAACACTGCCCCATTTCCACTATATCCCGGTGCTCTCCGACGCCGACCCCGAGTGGGAGGGACGACGCGGCTTTGTCCACGAGGCCGTGTGCCAGGACCACCCCGACCTCAGCGAGTTCGATGCCTACCTCTGCGGCCCGCCACCGATGATCGCCGCCGCGAAGTCCAACTTCGCTGAGCGAGGGCTGAGCGTGGAGAGGATCTTCTCCGACAGCTTCAACTTCACTCATGAACTCAACGACAGCGTGGCATGACGCCCCACCGGCCATAGAGAGGTTGCCACCATGCTAGACATCACCTTCATCACCAACGACAACAAGACCATCTCCGCCCCGGAGGACTCCAATCTGCTGCGCGTCTCGCTGCGCGAGAAGGGAGGCATTCCCTTCAAGTGCGGCGGCGGCCTCTGCGGTACCTGCAAGTGCCTTATCGAGGAGGGCATCGAAAACACCGATGCCGTGAAGAAGAAGGAGGAGAAGCTGCTGAGCCCTGAAGAGATCAGCCAAGGCTATCGCATGGCCTGCCAGACCTTCCTCACCGGCAGCGTGAAGGTCTCCTGGGATGAGAGCAAGCCGGCAAAGCCCATCAAGGCCGGCCAGATCAAGCCCAAGACGGAAGCCTGAAGCAGGCCCTCTTTCCCCGACCGGCTCGCAGCGTCCGGCTTGCGCCGACAGCAGGGTAGCGGCTGGTCCAGTACAACAATTGCGAGGTCATATGATACGTGTTGGACTCATCGGTTATGGCACGGCAGGCAGGGATGTCGCCGAAGCCATCCTCGGCGGTCAGGCGGGCAACACCCGGCTGGCCGCCGTCCTGGTACGCGACACCGCCAAGTATGCCAATACCCTGGAGGGCGGCCTGATCACCGACAGCGAAGAGGCCTTCTTCGCCTGCCATCCCGATGTGGTGGTCGAAACTGCTGGTCATGAAGCCGTGATCCGCTACGCCGAGACATCGCTCTGCCATGGCTGCGACTTCATGGTGGTGTCGGTCGGTGCCTTCTGCGATCAGGCCCTGCATGACCGGGTCATGGACAGCGCCAGCCGGCATGGCAGACGGGTGCTGGTCCCCTCCGCCGCTATCGCCGGCCTCGACCGCATCGCCGCAGCCGCCCAGGGCCCGCTCGACAGCGTGACACTCACCACCCGCAAGCCGGTTAAGGCCTGGCGCGGCACGTTTGCTGAAGAGGTGGTGGATCTCGATACGGTCGAGAAGCCCACCGTGATTTTCGAAGGCAATGCGCGGGAGTCATCGCGGGTCTTCCCCGAGAGCGTCAACGTCTCGGCGGCCCTGAGCCTGGCAGGCGTAGGCTTCGAGGCGACCCGGGTACGGGTGCTGGTCGACCCCACCATCGACAAGAACGTCCACGAGGTCTCGGCCAAGGGGCTATTCGGCGAAGTCCGCATTGAGGTGCAGAATACCCCGTCCCCGAACAACCCCAAGACCGGGTATATCGTCGCCATGAGTGTGGCACGCGCATTGAAGAATCTCTCTTCTCCTCTCGTCATCGGCTAGAGGCTACGGGCACGGTAAACCTTGCGATGCCGGCCCGGAATACGTGGGAATTCACCTACCAAGGAGTTTTAGAGATGAGCAAAGCCTATTGGGTCTCTTGCTATCGTGAAATATCCGATCCAAAGAAGTATGCCAGCTATATACAGCTGGCAATCCCGGCCATCGCCGCTGGCGGCGGCGTCTTCCTGGCCAGGGATGTGGCGGCGTATGCCTATGAGGACGGCCAACAGGACCGCACCATCATCATCGAGTTTCCCGATTTGGAGAGTGCCCGTGCGACGCATGATGGTGAGGCTTACGCTGCAGCGCTGGAAGCCCTCGGCGATGGCGCGGTCAGGGATATTCGGCTTGTCGGAGGCGTCTCTCAAGCCTGAGAGCGGCTCATATAGGCCTGGCGGGACTTTTCGAGGTGGATGCGGGTAAAATTCTCGGCCAAGTCTGCTTCTCCACTGCGGATCGCGCTCAACACGTCCTGGTGCTCACGCAGGGCCGCCTTGGTGCGGCCGGGCAAGGCGCTGCTGAGATTTGAGAAGGCACGCACGTAATCCTTGAGGTCGACCAGCATCTCGTGAAGCTTGGGATTGCCGGAGGCCCGCCCAATCAGCTCGTTGTACTTGACGTTGAGCTCGACCTCGTCGCCACCCCCGTTGTTCAACGCCTCCTCCATCTCGGCCATGAGCTGGTCGATTTCAGCGATGATCCCGTCGCTGACCTTCTGTGCCGCCAGCCGGGCGGCCAGCGACTCGAGCGAAGCCAGGATCATGAAGACTTCCAGGATCTCGGCCTGGGTGATCTCGTTGACCACAACTCCCTTGCGCGGCACCGTTCGCACGAAACGCTGGGTCTCGAGTCGAAACAGCGCCTCGCGGATGGGGGTACGACTGATATTGAGTTTCTCGGCCAATACCCGCTCGACCAACCGATCGCCCGCCTTGTATTCCCCACGCAGTATCGCGTCCTTGAGGTAGACATACACCTTGTCGCGGATCGGGGAGAGGTCTTCCTGAGTCCAGGTCTCTGCCATGGGGACTTACCTTCGAGTGGCCAAAAAAAACGAGAAATAATCAGATGTAACAGGGTACCACAGCGGAACTTTCCTGGCATACGAAGCACCTTGAGGGTGCAGTCCCGCATCCCTGTCTCTATCGATGCAACGAAAAGCCCCCTGGGGAAACCAAGGGGCTGAATCGTAGTAGATGCGTCCGGAAGGCTAGGACGTCGTCGCGGCAACCTTTTCGAGGCGCGTATCGATGGTGCCGAAGGTGACCAGTTGCTTCAGCTCCTGGCGGGCCTCTTCGACGGTCGCAAACTTCTCGAAGAACTTGATCGGCACACTATTGGTCTGCCCGTTATCGCCACACTCTACGATGCTGACACGACTGCCATCGGCAGCGACTTCGGCAATGGTGAAGTCGGCTTTTTTCTTGCCGTAGAAGTAGTAGGCATAGGTCTCGACCGGAGAGATGCCGTTGTCCGGCCTGGCATCGTATTCGTCGGATTTGCTTGTCAGGATGATGTACATGTCAGTGCCCTCTTTCATCATTGTAATGGCATGCCGCTGGATAGTGTGATCAGGCCGACAGGCGGCCTCAGGCGATTTCCGGCGTCGGTGGCGCCGTTTCTACCGGGCCGGCCAGCAGTTCCCGAACTGCCGCCGTCAAGCCCTCCAGCGCCTCCTCGACGATCGCCTGGCCGATCTCGTAGCTGGCCTGGGTGGCATCCCCTATACAGCCGTTTCGCGTCATCTCCTCGTAACGGTAGAAACCCTGGATGGGATTGCCAGGCCGCAGCGCCTCCCAGCGCCCGCCAGATACAATGTCTCCCTTCTCCAGCCTCTCGGGGCGGACCAGGTGAGGCGCCAGGTAAAACGCCTCCGACACTTCTCGCTCACAGCTATGACCATAGAGCGTTGAGTGAATGTGCTCCTTCATCGCTTTCTTGGCCGCTGCGGTGGTCTTGGCGTAGTAGCACGCCACACCGAGCTCCTGGGTAAGGCTGGTGCAGGCCAGACCAAGGGTCGACTGATTGCCGCCATGGCCGTTGAGGAACAGGACCCGGGTGATACCGTGCCGTTTCAGCGATTCCACCATGTCCCGCAAGAGTGCCAGCAGGGTTTCGGGCCGCAGGCTGATAGTTCCCGGGAAATTCATGTGATGCGGTGACACCCCCATGTTGACGGTGGGGGTCACCAATACCTCGGGGTGAAGTGCCGTGGCGAGTCGCTTGGCCATTTCGGTGGCCAGCACCGCATCGCAGCTTTCATTCATGTGCGGGCCATGCTGCTCATGGGCACCCACAGGAATGATGGCCATGCGTGCGGTCTTCAGGGCATCCTCGACCTCTGGCCAGGTCATTTCGGTTAGTACAAAACCGTTCATTCGGTTCTCCTTTCGGGCCCCGCCCTGCTGTCGGCTATCTCGCAACCGGCGCTACGCGACAAAGCCCAGTGTCGTCAGAGCCTTCTGGCATTTGGTATACCGTATGCCTGAAACTAACGCACTTGATGCCGCCCTGTAAAGTCCCGGAGGTCGCTCAATGCAATCTGCTCCTGGCATGCCCAGGAACGCCTGAACGATTCACGCGCTTACCCCGCGGCACCGACGCGCCCAGGGTCGATCGCACCGTCTCCGGGCGCTGCGCGGAAAGCCGGCGATACTGGCCGCATCCGGACAACTTCCTGAGCGGCATAGGCCCACTTAACTAACAGCTGCGCTGCGCCACCTGACTGGAGAGAGTGATGTGTTCCTCGATCAATGCGCGAGCCCCCTTCGCATCACGGGCCAGAGCCAGCGCCACAAGCTCGCCGTGTTGGGCATCGAGCCGCTGCCTGAGCTCCGGAGCACTGGGCGCGACTCGACGATATCGATCGAACTGGTCGTGCAACTGGCTGATGAAGCGCAGCAGCCAGACGGAGCCGCAGGGCGCCACCAGGGCGTTGTGGAACCGGGTGTGCAGCTGTTCCCACTCTCGCAATGGGGTCGAGGACCCGGCACGGGTCAGACGATGATTGGCCGCCAGCAACTGGGATTCCCACTCCTCGTCGCCATTGGCGATGGCACGCTCGATCGCCATTCCCTCCATCTGTCGTCGCATCTCGGCAATGTCGTCGAGCTCGCTTCGGGTCAGCTCAAGCACCCGAAAACCACGCTGGTTCTCCTGCCGTAGCAGGCCATAGGCCGCCAGCCGATTGAGTGCTTCACGCAGCGGGCTCAGCCCCACCTGATAGGTTTCCTTGAGCGAGCTAATTGACAACCTCTCACCGGCGCCGAATCGCCCGCTCAACAGGTCCTGGCGCAGGACCTCGAAAATCCGACTCGATGCCGTAGCCCCCGGTTGCTTTGCATTATGTGTCATGGCGTGCTTCCAAAATTATTTTGGGATTTGGTATACCGAAGTCTTGACGACTCTCTTTTATGCATCATATTCTAGGTTAAATAATCGATTATTACCAGGAAAACACACGGCCTTGTTCCAGTATGATGATGATTTCAATGATTTTATCCCATAGCAGCCCAGCAAGGACGACCGTCCCATGAGTGCATCGATACAGGGCAGAATCTTTTTTTCCTTCCTCCGGATCGGCCTTCTGGGCTTTGGTGGAGGCCCTTCCATGATCCCTTTGGTACACCAGGAAGTGGTCAAGCGCCATGGCTGGCTGGAAGACGAAGAGTTTGCTGACATCCTGGCCATCGCCAATACCCTGCCCGGCCCCATCGCCACCAAGATGCCGGGCTACATCGGCTATCGCATCGGCGGCCTGGCCGGCTGCATCAATGCTGTCCTTGCGGTGATCCTGCCAATGATCGTGGCCATGATACTCATGCTGGGGCTGTTCAGCCGATACCGCGACGTAAGCTGGATCCATGGCATGGGACAGGGCGTAGTGCCGGTCGTCATGGTGATGATGGCCCAGCTCGCCTGGGATTTTCTGCACAAGTCCCGCCTGGTTCTCGGCTGGACGGTAAGCCTGGCTATGGCAGTCATCGCCGGCGGTCTCATTTATTGGGTCGGCATCCATCCGGGCTGGGTCATCGGCGCCATTCTCGTTACGGCACTGCTGCAGCCAATCTCGAAAGCGAAGGCAGCAGAGGGAACGGCGCCATGATTCATTTCGAGCTGTTTCTCGCCTTCTTCATTCCCAACATCATCGGCTACGGCGGTGGTCCGGCCATCATTCCGCTGATCGAGGCAGAAGTGGTCGGCCGTTACGGCTGGATGAGCGGCCAGGAGTTCGCTGAGATCCTGGCTCTGGGCAATGCCCTGCCCAGCCCCATCGCCACCAAGATGGCCGGTTACGTGGGCTATGAGGTCGCCGGCCTTGGTGGCGCCCTCATAGCTGTGTTCGCCACGGTCGTACCCTCGCTGCTGCTGATGCTGGGCGCACTGGGCCTGCTTTATCGCCACCGCGAATCGCCGCGCGTGAAGCGCATGAGCCAGTGGGTCCGCCCCGTCATCGCCATGATGATGGCGTGGCTTGTGGCCAGTTTCTTCATGGAAGGCGTCAATGGGGCCGGCTTGGCCCACACGCTACTGATCGCAGCGGCGGCGGCTATCGCCCTGCTTCGCTTCAGCACCCACCCCGCAATCGTGGTATTGGGCGCACTGCTCTATGGCGCCGTGATGCTGGGCTAACCCACAGGCAGCCTCACAAAAGGCTGGCCATTGACCAGACTGGAGATTACCCATGCAGCCAACGTCTTTCTGAATCCCAGGCGCATAGACGCGCCGGTGCCCTTCGCCTGAACCTGGCGAAACGGCACGGCAACAAGGCAACGAGCGATAAAAACAACGCCTATCCAACCTGACAAACACAATCCAAGGTGCAATATGGAACAACTTGAACAGGTACAACTAACCGCGTCGCACTGGGTGTTCCTACTGGTCATCCTGGCGATCTTCGTCTCCATCGGCTTTCGCAAAGGGGTCATCGTCCCCTCGATAATCGGTATCTTCATGCTGGGCCTGCTCGCCGAGCCTCAGCACGACGGCGCGCTCAATCAGGTTATCTTTGCCGTACAGGTAGTCTTTCGGGCTCTATTGAATGCCGGCACCGAACTGTTCGATATTATGCTGGTCATCGCCCTGATGGTGGCGATGCTAAAATCGCTACAGAGCCAGGGCGCCGATCGGCTCATGGTCGCCCCCATGAAGAAGCTGATGGTAGGCCCCTGGACCGCCTTCTTCGTGCTCGGCGTGACAATGTATATCGCGGCGGCCTTCTTCTGGCCCACACCCGCCGTCGCCCTGGTGGGTACCGTACTGATCCCGGTTGCCATGCAGGTCGGCCTGCCCGCCATCGGCGCAGCCATGGCCGTTAACCTGTTCGGCCACGGCATGGCCCTGTCGGCCGACCCCATCATTCAGGGCGCCAGCCGCCTGACAGCCAGTGCCGCGGGGATTGAAACCACCACGCTGGTACCCTATACCCTGCTGTTCTCAGTCGTCGTGGGTGTCGTTGCCATCACCTTGGCCTGCCTGCAACTGCGTCGGGATATGCGATCCGGCGTGCTCGAGGCGCCCAAGGGTGACGAGGTCTTTGCCCCCCGTTCGGCAGGTGCCGCAGCGGTGCAGACTGAGACAGTCAAGGAAGAGGAGGAGCCCGAGGCCGGCCCCTACGCCCGCCTCTTTGCCATTGCGGTACCCATCATCCTGCTCAGCATCGCCGGACTGATGATCTATCGCGCCGTGTTCATGCCCGACCAGGCCATTCGCGGTGGCGGCGCCACAGCCTTGCTGGGCGGCACGGCAACGATCCTGCTGGTGCTCTCCTCGTTCGCTTCCCACGGCCACCATGCCCTGGACGGCATCAGCACCTATACTCGCGAGGGCTTCTTCTTCGCCATCAAGATCTTCGCACCGATCATACCCATCGCCGGTTTCTTCTTCCTCGGTCACCCAGGCCATTCCGCCGAGGTCATTGGTGCAGGTGCATCAGGCTTCCTCTTCGATATCGGCCACAATATCGGCCACTACATCGATGGCAATATCTTCCTGCTGACCTTCGGCATGGCCTTCATCGGTCTGCTCTCCGGCATGGACGGCTCGGGCTTCTCCGGCCTTCCGCTAGTGGGTTCACTGTCAGGTGCACTGGGTACCGCAGCCAATGTCGACATCCATGTGCTGGCAGCCCTCGGCCAGGTGGCAGCGATTTTCGCCGGCGGCGGCACGCTGGCGGCCTGGGCCTTCGGCGTGGCAGCTGATGCAGGCATTGCCGGCGTCAGCCCCGCAGCCCTGGTGCGGCGTAACTTCGTACCGGTCATCACGGGTATCGTTGTAGCCTCGCTGCTTGCCGTATTCCTGCTGATGTAGGACCGACACAAGTTGACTGTCAACTACTCACCCGGCATCTAGGCGCCGGGTGAGTTTTTTATGCAGGGAAAGAAAAAATAGAGGAACGGAGGGTTGACGAAACCCACCTTCTGGAACATGGTATACCATATGCCAGAAGGCAAAGCAGACGCTGTGCAGAGAGATCCTCATGCACGATCTGACGATAATGAGCTAGGTGACGATATGCCCCTGATCAAGATTCACAAGAACGGCGAGGTATTCGAAGGCGAAGTCCAGCCCAAGACCAATTTGGTCGTGCGTGCCGGTATACGCCAGTTTCCCTACCCCCATCTCAGCTACGGCTGCGGCATGGGCAAGTGTGCCAAGTGCATGTGCAAGGTGCTCAAGGGTGGGGAAACGCTTGCCGAGCCCAACTGGAAGGAGAAGAAGATGCTGGGATCACGTCTCGAGCAGGGATATCGCCTTGCCTGCCAGCTTTGGGTCGAAGAAGATCTGGAACTGGCCCAGGAGGCTGCCGCCGCCCCAGCCGCCTCGAAGATGCCCGGCACCACGACCAATTCCTAGTGTCGCTTCAGGTGTCGCCGGCACAGCTCCCGAGCAGGCTTCCCTCAACACCCAATCCCATCAACAGAAAAGCCCATCAGGCATGAAAACTGATGGGCTTTTTCCTTAGGCAAGCTGTCGGCGCCGCGCTAGCCCAGATACTTGATCATTACCCCCGCCGCCACCGCAGAGCCGATGACTCCGGCCACGTTGGGCCCCATGGCATGCATCAGCAGGAAGTTGTGCGGGTTGGACTCAAGGCCCACCTTGTTGGCGACACGAGCCGCCATGGGCACCGCAGAGACCCCTGCGGCACCGATCAACGGGTTGATTGGCATCTTGCTCATGACGTTCATCAGTTTGGCCATGAGCACCCCCGCCGCAGTGCCGATGGCAAACGCCACCATGCCAAGCGCCATGATCCCCAGCGTTTCCTGGGCAAGGAAGGTCTCGGCCATCAGTCGCGAGCCCACGGCGAGCCCCAGCACGATGGTGACGATGTTGATCAGTGCGTTCTGCGCGGTGTCGGTAAGCCGCTCCACCACGCCACACTCACGCATCAGGTTGCCGAAGCAGAACATGCCCAGCAGCGGTGCTGCGTCTGGAAGGAACACCGCCACCAGCATCAACAGCAACAGAGGGAAGACGATCTTTTCCAGCTTCGACACCGGCCGCAGCTGGGTCATGGTGATCTCGCGTTCCTTCTTGCTGGTCAGCAGTTTCATGATCGGCGGCTGTATCATGGGTACCAGCGCCATGTAGGCGTAGGCGGCCACAGCGATTGCACCCAGCAGCTCCGGGGCCAGCACACTGGAGACATAGATCGAGGTGGGTCCGTCGGCCCCGCCGATGATGCCGATGGCGGCCGACTGCTCCAGGGAGAAGTCCATCCAGCCCATCGCCGACAAGCCCACCGCGCCGAACACCGTGGCGAAGATGCCGAACTGCGCTGCAGCCCCCAGGAAGAGAGTACGCGGGTTGGCCAGCAGCGGACCGAAGTCGGTCATGGCCCCCACGCCCATGAAGATCAGCAGCGGCGCGATCCCCGAGGCAACGGCCACGGTATAGAACGTGTAAAGCAGGCCGTCGCCATAGCCGACATTGATCGCCACGTCCTTGGCAGCACGAAGCTGGTCGGGCGCGGCGCCGTTGTCGATAAGCGCCTTGAGGGTGGCCCGCCAGGCTTCTTCGCCGGCCAACGGGTCAAGCGTCGCCCCCAGCGCCGAGGCGATCTGGTGAAGCACCGCGGGGCGCGCCACCTCGATGGCCTGATCCAGTGCGGAGATAGCCAGGCCCGCCTCTGGAATGTTAGCGAGAATGCCGCCAAAGCCGATCGGCACCAGCAGCAGCGGCTCGAATTTCTTGGCGATGGCCAGGTAAAGAAGGATCAGGCCCACCGCGATCATTACCGCCTGGCCGAGGGTCAGGTTGTATAGGCCCGAGCCCTCCCACAGGGTCAATAAATGTTCCATGATGGTGGACCCTTAAAGCTCGATGAGCACGTCGCCGACGGACACACTGTCGCCTTCGCTGACCTTGACCATGGAGACAGTGCCGTCGCTTGAGGCACGCACTTCGGTTTCCATCTTCATGGCCTCGAGGATGATGACGACATCACCTTCCTTTACCGCGTCACCCGGCTTGACGTTGACCTTGAAGATGTTGCCTGCCAAGGGTGCGGCGATTGTCGCGCCGCTGGGCCCGGCCGGTGTGGCCGGCGCCGGGGCTGCGCCCGCCTGCTCCGACACCTCGCCGATTTCGCCACCCTCGGCCACTTCCACTACATAGGCCTTGCCGTTCACCTTGACGGTGTAGGTCTCGGGACCGCTCGGGGCAGCGCCCTGTTGCGCCGGCACCTTGGCCTGCGTCGTGGCCGGCAGGCTGGCCGCGGGCTGGGCTTCCGCCGCCTGGGGCACCGGCTCGAAGGCATCGGGATTGTCGCGATTCTTGAGGAACTTGAGGCCGATCTGCGGGAACAGCGCGTAGGTGAGAACGTCATCGATCTCACGCTCGCCCTCAGCGAGGCGGATACCCTCGGCCTTGGCCTTCTCCTTGAGCTCGGCGGCGAGCCTGTCCATTTCCGGCTCGAGCAGGTCGGCAGGACGGCAGGTAATCGGCTCCCCACCCTCCAGCACGCGCTGCTGCAGTTCCTTGTTCAAGGGAGCGGGGGCAGCACCGTATTCACCCTTGAGCAGCGCCTGGACTTCCTTGGAGATCGACTTGTAGCGCTCGCCCATCATCACGTTCATTACCGCCTGTGTACCAACGATCTGTGATGTCGGCGTCACCAACGGGATATAGCCCAGGTCCTCGCGGACACGCGGTATCTCGCCCAGCACGTCGTCAAGCTTGTCGCCGGCACCCTGCTCCTTGAGCTGGCCTTCCATGTTGGTGAGCATGCCGCCGGGCACCTGGGCCACCAGAATGCGGGAGTCGATGCCCTTCAGAGAACCTTCGAAGGCGGCGTACTTCTTGCGCACCTCGCGGAAATAGCCGGCGATCTCCTCGAGCAGTTCGAGGTCCAGGCCGGTGTCGCGCTCGGTGCCCCGCAGGATGGCGACCACTGATTCAGTGGGGCTATGGCCGTAGGTCATCGACATGGAAGAGATGGCGGTATCGACGTTGTCGATGCCGGCCTCCACGGCCTTGAGGATCGAGGCAGTGGACATCCCGGTGGTGGCATGGCACTGCATGTGGATCGGGATCGACAGCGCCTTCTTCAGTCGCGAGACCAGCTCGAAGGCGTCATAGGGGGTCAGCAGGCCGGCCATGTCCTTGATGCACAGGGAATCGGCCCCCATGTCGGCAATGGTCTCGGAGAGCTCCACCCAGCTGTCCAGGGTATGCACCGGGCTGACGGTATAGGAGATCGTGCCCTGGGCGTGGCCCTGCACGTCGCGCACTGCCTTGATGGCGCGCTCCAGGTTGCGCGGATCGTTCATGGCATCGAACACGCGGAAGACATCGACGCCGTTGGTCTTGGCCCGCTCGACGAAACGGTCGACCACATCGTCGCCGTAGTGCCGATAGCCCAGCAGGTTCTGTCCACGTAGCAGCATCTGCTGTGGCGTATTGGGCATGGCCTCCTTCAACGCCCGTATCCGCTCCCACGGATCTTCACCGAGATAGCGGATACAGGCGTCGAAGGTGGCTCCGCCCCAGGACTCCAGCGACCAGAAGCCGACACGGTCGAGCTTCTCGGCGATCGGCAGCATGTCGTCCAGGCGCATGCGGGTCGCGAACAGCGACTGATGGGCGTCGCGCAGCACGACGTCGGTGATGCCCAGCGGGCGCTTGGTCTCACTCATGACGATGACCCCGTAGAGATGGCAGTGTAGTTATGTAGTAATATGGCGCGCCCTCGCCGCACTCTCAGCCAGTAGCGAGTCAGCGGCGATGGCGGTAACGATGGACGGCGGTGCTGATGACGGCCATGAGTTCGGCATCATCGGTCCTGTCAGCGGTGGGCGCCACGCCTTTCCCGGCGGCGGGCTGCACGGCAGGCGGTGTGGGGGCCAGGCGGCGAATGACCAGCGACATCAAGCTTGTGGTCAGCACGAGCACGGTAAGAAAAACAAAAACAAATCCCATGCCGACGCCCATCAGGGCCAGACCGTCATGTAACAGCTGCAGATCCTGCATTCGCCTTCTCCCGTAACCTGACCACGAACAGCCGCCATCAGGTCGTATAGCGTAGAAATCCGGTCGTCTAAACTGCCACACTCAGGACAGATTGCAAGCGCCCCATGGTGGAAGCCAGCGTTGTTAATTTACTACAAGGAGGCCGTGAGATGGGCCGTATCGGGCTCGCCCCCATGGAAGGAGTGATCGACTCCGTCACCCGCGACTTGCTAACGCGACTGCCCGGCTTCGACTGGACGGTCACCGAATTCGTGCGCGTTGTCGATGCCCGCCTGCCGCCACGGGTCTACCACAAGATCTGCCCCGAGCTCGCCCGACTCCCGGCCCGCACCCCTTCTGGTGTGCCGGTGCATCTGCAGCTGCTGGGCAGCGATCCCAGCGCCCTGGCTGCCAATGCCCGGCAGGCCCTGCAGCTGGGCGTGCGCAGCATCGATCTCAATTTCGGCTGCCCGGCCAAGCTGGTCAATCGCCATGATGGCGGCGCCTCGCTGCTGCGCGATCCCCGCCGGGTCTACGCGGCGGTAGCTGCCGTACATGACACGGTCGGCCACGCCATACCGGTAACAGCCAAGATCCGTCTCGGCTTTTCCAACCGCCGCCTCGCCCTGGCCTGCGCCGGGGCAGCCGAAGACGGCGGCGCGTCACAGCTCGTGGTGCATGCCCGCACCCGCGACGAAGGCTATCGGCCACCGGCCCACTGGGAATGGATCGGTCGTATACGCCGACACCTGAGCATACCCGTGGTCGCCAATGGCGATATCTGGAGCCTGGAAGACTACTGGAAAGCGAGAACGTTATCTGGCTGCCAGGATGTCATGCTGGGTCGTGGCGCCCTTGCGGACCCCTGGCTGGCACCCCGCATTCGTCATTGGCTATGCACCGGCGAACGCCTCCTCGATACCAGTTGGCAGGCCCGTGCAGCGATGCTTGTCGCCTATGCTGCAACGCAGCGCGAAAAACTGCAAGCTCGGGTAGTGGTATCACTGGTCAAGCAGTGGCTGAACCAGATGCGCTACCGGGATGCCATGGCGGCTCAGCGCTTCGAGCAACTCAAGCGCATTACCGACCTCGATACTCTGCTCGCCGGGCTTGCGGCGACCCCGGCGCAAGGGCCGCTCTCGAACCCGCTTGAGTCCGGGCTCGTCTCTCTTGAGTCGTGAGTGTAAGCCGAACCATAAAAAAGGGGTGGACGTCGACAGGCAACGTCACCCCAAACGATCGCAGCCGGCGCAATCATCCCTGAACAGGCCGATGCCACTAGCAGAAGCGGGCTGGCTCAATGGCCACAAACAGAAGACCCGCCCTCACATGGAGGGCGGGTCTGAATCTGGCGCGCCCGGGAGGATTCGAACCTCCGACCCCCTGATTCGTAGTCAGGTACTCTATCCAGCTGAGCTACGGGCGCGAACGGTATAACCGTGACTTGCCTTGATACTTGAAACGTTACACGTAGTACCGTGCTGCTACATTCATGCCGCTTTGCACGATATTACTTGGCACTATTCAATAAGTGCTACGTCTCTTATCGCTAAACCACTTATCGTTAAACCAATTAGGGCTATGAACACCAGCTCCAGGGCCATGAACACTAGCTCTACGCGAAGGACTCGATGATCATGTCGCCATCATGCGCTCTGGCAACATGGCGCGCCCGGGAGGATTCGAACCTCCGACCCCCTGATTCGTAGTCAGGTACTCTATCCAGCTGAGCTACGGGCGCGTTGCTTTCTCCAACGCTTCTTGCTCGATCTACCACTTATACCTTGGCACGTGCCGCGATGGCGGAGAGGGAGGGATTCGAACCCTCGATGGGGCTATAAACCCCATACTCCCTTAGCAGGGGAGCGCCTTCAGCCACTCGGCCACCTCTCCCTCACGACACGGCGCATACTCTATCGCCTCTGCGCCGCTTTGTCTAGCGTATTCAGGGATTTGTTTCTTCCGGGCTGAATCGCCAGCGTCTCGTTATGGCTCTCTCAAGATGCTGCGCCGCCACCCCCTTCGTCAGACTTCTCGCGCTGTATGCGCTGATAGATCTCCTCACGGTGTACAGCAACATCCTTGGGTGCATTGACACCGATACGGACCTGATTGCCCTTGACGCCAAGGACTGTCACGGTGATGTCATCACCGATCATCAGGGTTTCGCCGACACGGCGGGTCAGGATGAGCATGACTGATCTCCTTCTCAGACGACTAGCAACGGGATACGCGACGATCCAATCGACGCCATTAAACTAAACATATTATGTGGCATGACACCACTATGCACCACCGACGCGCACCATGACACCATGGATGCGTTGAAGGGAAGTCGATTTGTTGTGGTGTCATCGACCTCCCTCCAGCGTAGAAGATACAGGTTAAGCTCGATGCTTTCTGAGCTATTCGCTTTCAATATCGCTTTTGTCCAGGCCGAAGGCCTTGTGCAGCGCCTTGACCGCAAGCTCCATGTGCTTCTCGTCGATAACCACCGAAATCTTGATTTCGGAGGTTGAAACCATGCGGATATTGACGTTCTCGTCGGCCAGTACGCGGAACATCTTGGAAGCTACACCGGCGTGGGAGCGCATCCCGACCCCCACCAGCGACACCTTGGCGATGTTGTCGTCGCCCTTCACCTCGCCCTCGCCCAGGTCAGGCAGCACCTGCTCCTGGAGGATCTTCATCGTCTGCTTGTAGTCGCCCTTGGCCACGGTGAAGGTGAAGTCGGTGTAGTCGCCTGCCGGCGCCACGTTCTGCACGATCATGTCGACTTCGATGTTGGCATCGGCGATCGGGCCCAGAATCCGTGACGCCACGCCGGGCACATCGGGGGTATTGAGCAGGGTGAGCTTGGCCTCGTTGGCGGTGAAGGCGATACCGGAGATAAGCGGTTCTTCCATGGAGTCCTCGTCTTGGTCGGAGTCAGCAACGATCAGGGTACCGGGGCCATCCTGGAAACTGGACAGCACGCGCAGCGGCACATTGTATTTACCGGCGAATTCAACGGCGCGGATCTGCAACACCTTGGAGCCGAGGCTCGCCAGCTCGAGCATCTCCTCGACGGTAATGGTGTCCAGGCGCTGGGCCTTGGAGCATACGCGGGGGTCGGTGGTGTAGACGCCATCCACGTCGGTGTAGATCTGGCACTCGTCGGCCTTGAGTGCCGCCGCCAGGGCCACACCGGTGGTATCGGAACCGCCGCGGCCGAGCGTGGTGATATTGCCCTCCTCGTCGACACCCTGGAAGCCGGCGACGACCACCACCTTGTTGTCGTCCAGGTCCTCACGCATCTCGTCGGTCTCGATGCGCTGGATGCGTGCCTTGGTGTGAGAGCTGTCGGTGAGAATGCCCACCTGGGAGCCGGTATAGGAGGTCGCAGGCACGCCCAGCTTGTGCAGCGCCATGGCCAGCAGCGAAATGGTGACCTGCTCGCCGGTGGAGACGAGCATGTCCATCTCCCGGGGCGTCGGCTCGTCGTTGATCTCGTTGGCCAGGCCGATGAGGCGGTTGGTCTCGCCACTCATGGCGGACAGGACGACGACGATCTGGTGGCCCTGGTCGCGGAAGCCCTTGACCTTCTCGGCCACGGCCTTGATGCGCTCCACGGAGCCCACCGAGGTGCCGCCGAATTTCTGAACGTATAGTGCCATATGCGGTTTTCCCTCGTTCTTCGAGTGTAAGCGCTCGTATGCGTGAAAGGGCCGGGCTCGCTGTTGCCGGCCCGGGATATTACTGCAGACGCTGCTCAAGCCAGGCCGGCACGCTCTGCAGGGCTCCAGGCAGGGCTGCGACGTCGCTCCCCCCTGCCTGGGCCATATCGGCCCGCCCGCCGCCTTTGCCGCCTACCTGGGAGGCGACATGGTTGACCAGCTCTCCGGCCTTGACGCGGGAGGTCAGGTCGTCGGTGACGCCGGCGATCAGGCTCACCTTGCCGGCCTCCCTGTCGGCCACGCCCAGCACCACGACGCCGGAGCCCAGCTTCTGCTTGAGCTGATCCAGCACGCCGCGCAGTTCCTTGCCGGAAACCCCCTCCAGTTGGGTGGCAAGCACCTTGATGCCGCCGATCTCACGGGCCTCGCTCAGCATGTCGCTGCCGGCGGCGCTGGCCAGCTTGGCCTTGAGCCGCTCGAGCTCCTTTTCCAGCGCACGGTTACGCTCGACCAGCGATTCGACCCGTTCCTCCACCTGCTCCGGCCTGGCCTTGAGCCGCTCGCCGATGCGATTGACCCTGGCCTCCTGCTCACGGAACCAAGCCAGCGCTCCCTCGCCGGTGATCGCCTCGATGCGTCGCACACCCGAAGCGATGCCCTGCTCGCTGACGATATGGAAGCAGCCGATATCGCCGCTGCGCGCCACGTGGGTGCCGCCGCAGAGCTCGATGGAGAAGTCGTCGGCGCCAATAGTCAGCACGCGCACGCTGTCGGCATACTTGGCCTCGAACAGCGCTGCCGCGCCCCGTTCCTTGGCCTGGTCGAGGGTCATCTGCTCGATTTGGGTGGCCGCATTGGCCAGGATCTGCTCGTTGACCAGTCGCTCCACTTCCGCCAGCTGCTCCGGCGTCATCGGCTCGAAGTGGCTGAAGTCGAAGCGCAGCCGTTCCGGAGTGACCAACGAGCCCTTCTGCTGGACGTGATCGCCCAACACCAGGCGCAGCGCCTTGTGCATCAGGTGGGTGGCGGAGTGGTTGCGAATGGTGGCGCCACGCAGCCTGGCGTCGACCTGGGGATGGACCTCGGCACCAACCGCCAGGCTACCTTCGAGTAAAACGCCATGGTGGACGTGGTGTCCGCCCTGCTTCTGAGTATCGGTGACCAGGAAGCGGCCGCCTTCGACGTGGAGATAGCCGGTATCCCCCACCTGCCCGCCCGACTCGCCGTAGAACGGCGTGCGATCGAGCACCACCAGGCCACGCTGCTCTGGCTCGAGGCTGGCCAGGGCGTTGCCTTCACGGTCCACGATGGCGGTGACGTTGGCGCGGTCCTCGAGCCGGTCGTAGCCGGTGAATTGGGTTTCACCCTCGAGCTCCAGGGCGGCACCGTAGTCGCCGCCGAACTGGCTGGCTGCCCGGGCCCGCTCGCGCTGGGCCTCGAGCTCCCGTTCGAAGCCCTCAGCGTCGAGGGTCACGCCCCGCTCGCGGCAGACATCTGCCGTCAGGTCGTAGGGGAAGCCGAAGGTATCGTAGAGCTTGAATACTGTCTCGCCGGGCAACAAGTCGCCTTCCAGGTCCTCCAGCGCCTCCTCCAGCAGGCTCATGCCATGCTCCAAGGTACGGGCGAACTGTTCCTCCTCCTTGAGCAGGACACGCTCGATCTGATGGCGCGCCTCGCGCAGCTCCGGGTAGGCATCGCCCATCTCGGCGTCCAGCGCCCCGACCAGCTTGTGGAAGAAGTCGCCCTTGGCGCCCAGCTTATTGCCGTGACGTACGGCCCGGCGAATGATCCGTCTCAGCACATAGCCGCGTCCCTCGTTGGAGGGCAGCACACCATCAGCAATGAGAAAGGCGCAGGAGCGGATATGGTCGGCGATCACGCGCAGCGAAGGCGTGGTGGTGTCTGCATGTGCCAGGCGCGGTCCCAGGCGGCTTCGCCGGCGTCCAGCAGGTCCAGCGCCAGGTCGTCGTCGTTGGAGAGCAGCCCCGTGGCGTGGTGGCCCAGGGCGATGATGGCCGCCCCGGTGAGGGTTGCGATGTCGACCACGCTTGCAGGCTCGAAGCGCTCGGCGTAGGTCAGGGCATCGCACAGCACCAGGCGGCCCTCGGCGTCGGTGTTGAGCACCTCTACCGTCAGCCCCTTGAGGGTCTTGATGATATCGCCGGGCTTGGTGGCACGGCCATCGGGCATGTTCTCGGCGGCGGCGACGATGAAGACCAGGTTGAGCTTGGGCTTGATCGCCAGAACCGCCTTGGCGGTGCCGAACACGCTGGCAGCGCCACACATGTCGAACTTCATCTCGTCCATGGACTCGCCGGGCTTGAGCGAGATACCGCCGGTATCGAAGGTAATCCCCTTGCCCACCAGCACATGGGGGGCTTCCTCGGGGTTCTCGGCACCCTGGTATTTCATCACGATCAGCCGCGTGGGCTCCTCGCTGCCCCGGCCGACCGACAACAGCGAGCCGGCGCCCAGTGCTTCCAGCGCCGCTTCGTCGAGAATCTCGACCGCAAGGGCGCCGGACGACTCCTTGCCCATGGACTCCGCCTGCTTGGCCAGGTAGCTCGGCGTGCAGACGTTGCCCGGCAGGTTGCCCAGGGTGCGGGTCAGGGCAACGCCCTGGCCGACGGCGTCACCGATACGGGCGCCTTCCCGGGCCGCTGCGGCGTTGCCACCTTCGCTGACCAGCAGCGTGATACGGGCCAGCCTGGGTACCGGTGCCGGCTCTGACTTGAACTCGTTGAAGCGGTAAACGGCACGGTGAGCGGATTCTGCCACCATGCGCGCCTTCCAGTCGCAGGCACGATCGGGTACCGGGACGTCGGTGAAGGCCACCGCGACATCTTCCACCGGCAGCGCGGACAAGGCGGTGAAGGCAGCATCCAGCGCCTTGATGAAGGCGCGCTCGTGGCACTTGGCCTGTTCGCCAAGGCCCACCAGCATCAGTCGGTCAGCACCCAGGCCGGGGGCAAACGGCACCAGCTGTACGCTGCCCGCCTTGGCATCGAAGTCGCCGCGCTCGATAAGCTGTCCGATCAGCCGCTCGCTGGCATCGTCGAGCTTGGCGGCGGTGGGCAGCAGGTCGCCCTCCTTGAAAACCGGTACCACGAGGCAGGCCGTTTCGGCCTTGGCGGGATTAGCCGTCTGAACTGGGAATTCCATTGTGACTCCACAAGACAAGCGAAGGGGGATTCTGGATAATGCCGGCACGGCTCCAGGCCATTGCCGAGTCACCCCAGTGTACTCAAGGCATGGCGCCATTGCATGGAAGACGGCTGCATGATCATTTTTCGTTACCTGACCCGCGAGATTCTCCTGACGATGGCCGCCGTTGCCGGCGTTCTTCTGCTGGTCATCATGGGTAGCCGCTTCATCCGCTATTTTGCCGATGCGGCGGAGGGGGACATCCCTGCGAGCATTCTCGGCAACTTGATGCTGTTCCACCTGCCGGGCTTTCTCGAGCTGATTCTGCCACTGGCGTTCTTTCTCGGGATCCTGCTCGCCTATGGGCAGCTCTACCTGAACAGCGAGATCACCGTGCTGGTCGCCTGCGGTACCAGCCCGGCGCGGCTACTGCAGGTCAGCCTGGTTCCGGCCACTCTGGTCGCGGTCCTGGTAGGATTGTGCAGCCTGTGGCTGACCCCCGCCGGAGCGCTGCACAATGCCGTGATGCTGGAAGACCAGCGCAGCAGGCTCGACTTTACTGCCCTGGCGCCGGGGCGTTTCCAGGACTTCGGTGGCGGACGTACCGCCTACACTGAGTCGTTCAGTGACGATGGCAGCCGCATGCAGGAGGTCTTTATCAGCGAAAACCAGCGCAGGCGGGACGGCACCCCCGAGCGAGCCGTGACACGGGCGGCAAGCGGATACCAGACCGTGGACCCGGAGACCGGCAGCCGGTTCCTGGTGCTGGCCGACGGCGAGCGTTATAGCGTCGATCCGGGGCGATTCGAGGCCGAACGGCTCCAGTTTGCCACCTATGCCGTAAGGCTTGCGCTGGGGGGGGACCGGCGTGATCTGGAATCGGTCGATTACGCCACCACGAGGGAGCTGGTGAGCGATGACTCCAGCCAGGCAAGGGCACAGCTGCAGTGGCGGCTCTCTCTGCCAATAATGGTATTCATCCTGACCTTGATGGCGATGCCGCTGTCCCGGGTCAATCCGCGCCAGGGGCGCTTCGCCAAGCTGCTGCCTGCCATCTTTCTGCATGTCTGCTACTTGAGCCTGCTGCTGGCAGCGCTGGATGCCATCGGGCGTGGGTCGTTGCCGGCTGCGATCGGCATGTGGCCCATTCATGCCGCCTTTCTGGCGCTCGGCCTGGGCATGATGGTGCGTGCCCAGAAGAAGGGTATGCGCTGATGGTAACGGATCGCCTCGACCGCTATATCGCGCGCAATGTGCTGGGTGCCATCCTTGTTGTCCAGGTGGTGCTGCTGGGTCTCGACCTGGTGATTTCCTACATCAATGACCTGGACGATGTGGAAGGCGATTACGGTGCCTTCCAGGTGCTGCTTTACCTGATCATGCGTCTGCCCTGGCGCTTCTATCAATACGCCCCGGTGGGGGTGCTAATCGGCGCCCTGATCGGCCTGGGCAGCATGGCATCGAGTAACGAACTGACGGTGATGCGTGCCGCGGGACGTTCACTGACCCGGATTCTCTGGGGCGTCATGAAGCCGATAATACTGGTGGTGGCGGTGGTGTTGATCGTGGCCGAGTACATCAGCCCGCGCACCGAGCAGTTTGCCAGTGCCTGGCGACTGGAACAGATGCAGGGTGAAGGCGCGGTGGTGATGCAGCGCGGCGGCTGGCAGCGCGAGGGTGACAGCGTCTATCGCTTCGGCGCCATCCGTGCCGACGATACCGTGGTCGACTTGACCCGATACCGCTTCGAGGGCCGCCAACTTCGCGAAGCGACCGTGGCCGAGCGTGCCGTCTGGCGTGACGGCGCCTGGGTGCTCGAGGATGTGGCCATGACGCGCTTCGAGGAAGGGCGTACCGAGGCCGAGCACCTGGCCGAGCAGGAGTGGGAAACCAGCCTGACGCCGGCCCAGCTCAACCGTTTGCTGCGCCCCATCAACAGCCAGGCACCCAGCGAACTCTGGGCCTATGCCCGTTTCCTGAACGATCAGGGTCTCCAGGCCACGCAGCCGCTGCTTTATTTCTGGCAGAAAATGCTGATGCCGCTGACCATGGCATCGCTGGTGTTGGTGGCAGCTTCCTTTGTCTTTGGCCCCTTGCGTACCGTTGCTGCCGGAACGCGGGTCTTCTATGGCGTGGTGACCGGGCTGTGTTTCAAGTACCTGCAGGATCTTCTGGCGCCGGCATCTACGGTATTCGGTTTTTCGCCGATATGGGCGGTGCTGGCGCCAACCCTGATCAGTGCGGCCCTGGGGTTCTATTTCCTGCGACGAACAGGCTAGGAGTCTATGCGACGACGTTTCGACAAGCTTGACGAGGTATGGCCGGCCGGCCTGGCCAAGCGACTGGGTGCCATGGTGTATGACGGGCTGCTGGTGCTGGCTATCTGGATCGGCATCACTACCGCCCACGTGGCCTGGGTGAGATTGGTACTGGAGCAGCCGCCTGAAACGGTAGGGGATGACCTGGCGCAGGTGCTCTCGCTACGCCTTGCCCTGGCGCTCAGCGCCTACGCCTTCTTCGCCTTCTCCTGGACCCGTGGCGGGATGACCCTCGGGATGCAGGCCTGGCGTCTGCGCGTGCAGACCGACACCGGACTCTCTATCACCTGGACCCAGAGCCTGGTGCGCTATCTGGTGGCCTGGGTGTCGCTGGCGGCTTTTGGTCTTGGCTACTGGTGGATTCTCTTCGACGAGCAGAAGCGCAGCTGGTCGGATATTGCCTCAGGAACCCGTGTGGTGGTGGTGCCCAAGGCCGCCGGTTAGCACCGTCCTGCAGGCGGTAGACATGATGTCGGTCAAAAAATACGCGATTTCCACTTGCGATAGGCTATGCGAATCATTTACATTAACTCTGTAGGCTATGAAGAGGTGATGGCAAATGTACGTATGTCTCTGCAAGGGCGTATCCGACCACAAGATCCGCGCGACCGTTGAAGACGGTGCCCGCAGCTGGCGCGAGGTACAGTGCGAGACCGGCTGTGCAACCCAGTGCGGCAAGTGCGCTTCTGTGGCCAAGGCCATCACCCGCGATGCCATCCGCTCAGAAATGTCGGCTTCGGCAGCCGACTTGGCCTATGCCGTGTAGCCTTCGGTCTTGCGCTGGTGGAAGGATCTTTTTTCGTCGCCTCCGGGCCTGATGCCAATCGCTATCATTATTGTTGTCCTTTCTCCAACTCCCTGTCGCTATTGGACTTTCTCGTCTGTGTACCCAATACTGACTAGTCCCCCGAATCCTGACGACAATGGAGAGATGCCATGAAAGGCGACGCCAAGGTTATCGAATACCTCAACAAGGCCCTCGGCAACGAGCTGGTGGCCATCAATCAGTATTTCCTGCATGCAAAGATGTACAAGGACTGGGGTTTCAAGGCGCTGGCCAAGTGGGAGTACGACGAGTCCATCGAAGAGATGCAACACGCCGACAAGTTGATCGAGCGAATCCTGTTTCTCGAGGGCCTGCCCAACCTGCAGGATCTTGGCAAGCTGCATATCGGCGAGAACGTGCGTGAGATGCTCGAGAGCGACCTGAAGATCGAGCACGAGGGGCGTCAGGACTACATCGACGCCATCGCCTATTGCGAGCAGGTCAAGGACTACGTGAGCCGTGACCTTTTCCGTCAAATCCTCGCCGACGAAGAGGACCACATCGATCACATCGAGACCGAACTCGGCCTGATCGACAAGGTCGGCATCGAGAACTACCTGCTCAAGCAGATGCAGGAAGCCGGCGACGAGTAACCTGCCTGCAAGAGAGACCCACACCGGCGCCCATGAGGCGCCGGTGGCGTTTATGGCCTCCCCACGTCACTTGATAACGGCACTTGGCAACCTTCGTCAATGATCTACGCTGGTGCATGTGGGTGTGCAAATCGTTACATACTGCACCAGTATGTTGCTCTTGCTGACCGCTCCTGCCTGTGAGAAGGCTCATTGCAGGGGCATCAGCCAGTATCAAGAATATTGGCAGGAAAACTGCATATTACAATCATAACCATAAACTGAGAGGCAGCCTTGATGAACCCTTCCCTGTCCCGCTCCACCGGCCTGCTGGTCGGCGCACTTGGTCTGTCCTTGGTCGGCGCATCGCTGGCCCAGGCCGATGAGACCCGCATCCGTTTCCAACTCGACTGGCGCTTCGAGGGCCCTTCGGCTCCCTTCCTGATGGCCGTGGAGCGCGGCTACTTTGCCGAGGAGGGGCTGAGGGTCGAAGTCGATTCCGGCAGCGGTTCCGCCGGTGCCATCAACCGGGTTGCTTCCGGCGCCTACGAGATGGGCTTCGGGGACCTCAACGCTCTGGTGGAGTTTCTCGCCGAGAATCCTGATGGGCCAGGCATCCAGGGCGTCTACGTGGTGTATGACGGCAGTCCGGCCTCGGTATTCGCGCGCAAGGACCGCGATATCGAATCCCCCGCGGACCTCGCCGGAAAGGCCATCGCCGCGCCGGCCTTCGATACCGGCTACCGGGCCTGGGGCATCTTCGCCGCGGCCAACGTCCTCGATGCCGACGATGTCGAGTGGCAGAACGTCGATCCGACCCTCCGCGAGACCCTGCTGGTACGCGGTGATGTGGATGCGATCACGGGCTTCTACTTCACCAGCCTGCTCAACCTGGAAGGGCGTGGAATGAGTGAAGAGGAACTCACCATCATGCCGTTCCCCGACTATGGCGTGCCGCTCTATGGCAATGCCATCATTGCCAGCGAGGCCTTCTCCGAGGAGAACCCGGAAGCCGTAGAGGGCTTCCTGCGCGCCTTCAACCGCGCCTTGGAGGAGACCCTGGCCGACCCGGATGGCGCCATTGACTATGTCTACAATCGCGACTCTCTGATCGACAGGGAGATGGAGACCCGGCGCCTCAGGCTTGCCATCGACAGCGTGATCGATACCGAGGATGCCCGTGCCAACGGCGCCGGGGCGGTGGACGAGGAACGCCTGCGCAACGCCATTCAATTGGTGGCCGACGCCTATGAGCTGCCGTCGGTACCGGAAACCGAGCGGGTCTTTACCTCACGCTTCCTGCCGCCCCAGGATGAACGGATGATCTTTGCCGATCGGGTGGAGTAGCGGTATGCCGGAAGCATCCCTGAAGCAACCCGCCGACGTACCTTTTGTCGCTTTCGATCAGGTGAGCCTGGCCTATGACGATTCGGGCAACGCCATCGAGGACATTTCGCTGACCATCGAGGAGGGGGAGTTCGTCGCCTTCGTCGGCCCCAGTGGCTGTGGCAAGTCGACCTTCATGAAACTGTGTACCGGGCTGCATGGCCCCACGGCCGGTCAGGTAAGGGTCGATGGCACGCCGGTGGGCGGTCCGCTGAAGATCTCGGGCATGGCCTTCCAGAATGCCAACCTGCTGCCCTGGCGTACCACCCTGGACAACGTCCTGCTGCCGCTGGAGATCGTCAAGCCCTACCGCTCGCAGTTCCGCAAGCGCCGGGCCGAGTTCGTCGGCTGGGCCCGGGACCTCTTGCGCACCGTGGGCCTGGAGGGCTACGAGGACCAGTTTCCCTGGCAGCTCTCCGGCGGCATGCAGCAGCGGGCGTCGATCTGCCGGGCGCTGATCCACCGCCCGCGGCTGCTGATGCTCGATGAACCCTTCGCTGCCCTGGACGCCTTCACCCGCGAGGAGCTGTGGTGCGTACTGCGCGACCTGTGGGAAGCCCAGCGCTTCACGGTGGTGCTGGTAACCCATGACCTGCGCGAGGCGGCCTTCCTGGCCGACACTGTCTACGTGATGAGTCGACGTCCGGGACGCATCATCGAGCGGCGCACCATCGACCTGCCGCGCCCGCGTGAACTGGCAATCACCTACGAAGAGCCGTTCACCGGCATGGTGCAGAGCCTGCGCAAGCAGATCGGCGAGATCCGCGCCACCTGATCGAGGACGTGACATGCAACTGAGTGAAAAGAGCCGTCAGCGGATCGCACCCTGGGCGGCGGTGGCGATCCTGGTGGTGATCTGGGAAGTCACAGTGCGTCTGCTTGACGTGCCGGAGTTCATTTTCCCCGGTGCCTGGGCCACGGCTCAGGCCCTGGTGACCTACGCCGGCCCCATCGGCATGCACTCCTGGCAGACCTTCTGGACCACCATGGTGGGCTTTGGCATCGGCGTGGCGGTAGGCCTCTTGCTGGGCTTCATCATCGGCTCATCAAAATTCCTCTATCACGCCTGCTATCCGCTGCTGGTGGGCTTCAACGCCATTCCCAAGGTCGCCTTCGTGCCGATTCTGGTGGTGTGGTTCGGCATCGGCTCGGTGCCGGCGATCCTCACCGCCTTCCTGATCTGCTTCTTCCCCATCGTGGTCAACGTGGCCACCGGGCTTGCCACCCTGGAACCGGAAATGGAGGACGTGCTGCGGGTGCTTGGGGCGAAGCGCCTCGACGTGCTGCTCAAGGTAGGCATGCCGCGCTCGCTGCCATACTTTTTCGCCTCGCTGAAGGTGGCCATCACCCTGGCCTTCGTCGGCACCGTAGTGTCCGAGACGGTGGCCTCCAACCAGGGTATCGGCTACCTGATGATGAGCGCCGGCTCGCAGATGCGCATGGGGCTGGTGTTCGCCGGGCTTATCGTGATCAGCGCCATGGCGATGGTGATGTATGAGCTGTTTGCCGTGCTGGAGAAGCGGATGACGGGGTGGGCACATCGCGGCCAACGTTAAGGTAAGGTGCCTTCCCTACTGCGCTCGATATCCTGGCCGCCGGCGGTACCGAAGCGTCGGACCGTCGCAATCCTCATTGAGCAGCCAGTCAACTCCGGTTGCTCCGTTCCGGCGGCGGCCAGCCTCTCTTCGCTCGTTACGGGAATCCACGCTTACCTCAGCTAGAACGCCTTCTCCAGGTCGAAACGCGGCACCGGTTCGCCCTGGACCTCGACGGTCTCGGTGAACATGGCGAGCGGCCGCACCCACAGGCCGTACTCGCCGTAGAGGGCGCGATAGAGCACCAGGGGCTCCTCGGTTTCGCTGTGATGGGCGACACCCAGCACCTCGTAGCGGTTGCCCTTGTAGTGGCTGTAGATGCCGGGAACGGGGTGGGGGCTTGTCATTGGAGTCTCCATGCAATGAGGTGGGGTAGGGAGGGTCACTCGCCGGGTGTGGCGGATAGCCGGGCCAGCCTGGCCAACACCCGCGAGACGGCCGTGAAACCGAAGCTGCCGGTGACGAAGGTGGCGGCGCCGAAGCCCGAGGCGCAGTCGAGTCGCGTCGATTCGCCGGTGCCCGGCTTCTGAAAGCATACCTCGCCATCGCTGTCCGGATAGACCAACTGCTCGTCGGAATAGACGCACTCCACCGAGAAGCGGCGCTTGGGGTTGCGCGAGAAACCGAAGTCGCGCCGCAGGCGTGCGCGAACCTTGGCCAGCAGCGGGTCGTGCTCCGTGCGGCTGAGATCCGCTATGCGGATGCGTGTCGGGTCGGTCTGGCCGCCTGCGGCACCGGTCACCGTGATCGGCAGCTTGCGCCGCTTGCACCAGGCGATCAGGGCGGCCTTGGCCAGCACGCTGTCGATGGCATCCACCACATGGTCGGCGTCCTGGGGAATGCGCTCGGCCAGGTTGGTTGGGGTGACGAAGGCGGTGTCCGCCACCACCTGGATACCCGGCTGGATCGCCCGACAGCGCTCGGCCAGGACCTCTACCTTGGGTCGCCCGATGGTACCGTCCAGGGCGTGGAGCTGGCGATTGACATTGGAGATGCAGACATCGTCCAGGTCGATCAGCGTGAGCTTGCCGATGCCCGAGCGTGCCAGTGCCTCCACCGCCCAACTACCTACGCCGCCGACGCCCACCACCACCACATGGGCGGTACGAAAGCGCTCGGCGGCACGGGAGCCGTAAAGCCGGCGGATGCCGCCGAAACGGAGGTCGTGGTCATGCTGGCTGGCGGGGTCGGCGTGGCTCGATAAAGGGGCTGTCATGATCGATGGTTCGGACTCTTTGTCAGGCGGAGGGTTCGAGGTTGGGGGCGCTGAGGCTGGTGCCGTTCACCGGCAGGTGGCCGCCCCAGCCAAAGCGCTCGAACAGGGCCGACATGGGGGCGTCCAGGGCGCAGCTCAAGGTCAGGCGATACGCTTCGAACGGATGATCGAAGGCGAGGCACACGGCGGCCAGCAGCAGCCGCGGACACGCCAGCCGCTCCTTGAAGAAGCGGTTGTGGTTGCCCTTGCCGTGCTTGGCGTCGCCGATGATGGGATAGCCCCGCTGCGACAGGTGGCGGCGTATCTGGTGGCGGCGCCCGGTCACGGGCGATGCCTGCATTAACGAGTAGCGGCTCTGGGGGTAGCGGTCCACCTGCACCGGCAGCTCGACGCTGTCGAGCCGCCTGACTTCGGTTAGCGCCTCCATGGCCGGCATTTCCGCCTTGGGGCGGGTGCCATCCTCTTCGCGCAGGGGGTAGTCGAGCCAATCGTGCTCGGGGCCGACGCCGCGAACCACCGCCAGGTAGCGCTTGGTGACCCGGCGCTCGGTAAAGGCGTCCGCGAGCCGGGCTGCCGCCGCCTTTGACAGGGCGAAGATCATCGCCCCCGAGGTGGGGCGGTCAAGGCGGTGTACCGGATAGACCCGCTGGCCGAGCTGGTCGCGCAGTCGCTGCAGCAGGAATTCGCGTTCACCTCGGGCCAGGGCAGAGCGATGCACCAGCAGGCCTGCCGGCTTATGCACGGCGACCAGGTGCTCGTCCTGATGGAGAATCGTCAGCGCTTCCGACATGTCAGCCTGGCTCATGAAACGGGGTCGCCATTGTCGCCGTCCTGAGAAGCGTTGTCACCTCGATGCTTTTCACCTTGATGCCAGGGCGGTCGTGCATGTCATCATTCGCTGTCCTGACAGTTGCCCCGTTGAAGGATGCCATGGGCGATGCGTTCAATACCCTGGCGATAGGCAGCCTGCCGGTAGGAAATTCCCTCCTTCTCGGCCCGCTCCAGCACCAGCCGCCCCTGAGCTTCGAGCCGCTCGGCCAGGCGCTCGTTGACGGTTTCCTCTGACCAGCGTTCGCCGGTACGATTCTGCACCCACTCGTAGTAGCTGACGATGACGCCGCCGGTATTGGCGAGTACGTCCGGCAGGACCGGAATGTCACGCTCGGCGAGAGCCGCCTCGCCCTTGCTGGTCACGGGGCCATTGGCGATCTCGAGCAAAGCCTTGGCCTTCACCTGGTCCACATTGTCCTCGTGAATCTGATCCTCGAGTGCTGCGAGCACCAGCACGTCGACATCCAGTGTCAACAGGTCGTCTCGGTCGAGGTGCTCGGCATCTTCGGCGATACAGACCGATTCATCGCAATAGACGAGGTCATGCAGACGTTGGTTCTTGGTCTTCTGCTGCATGATCGGTTCAGGGTCCAGCCCTTCCTCGCTGTAGATGGCGCCTCCCGAGTCGGAAAGGGCCACGATGCGATAGCCGCGCTCATGGGCCAGCCTGGCGAAGTGGTAGGCGGCATTGCCGAAGCCCTGAATGGCTAGCGTGGTGTCTTCGGGCTTGCGCTGCTCACGCTTGGCCCACTGGTCCAGCACATGCAGGGCGCCGCGCCCGGTGGCCGCCACCCGTCCGAGGGAGCCGCCCAGCGCCGGTGGCTTGCCGGTAATCGCGGCCGGCTCCTTGCCGCGCACGAGGTGGTCGTACTCGTCGGCCATCCAGCCCATCACCGTGGCGTTGGTGTTGACGTCCGGTGCGGGGATGTCACGGCGGGGGCCCATTACATCGGCAATGGCACGAATATAGCCCCGCGCCAGCCGTTCAAGCTCGAGACGAGAGAGCTGCTTGGGGTCGACCTTGACCCCGCCCTTGCCGCCACCATAGGGCAGGTCGACGACGGCACATTTCACCGCCATCCAGAAGCTCAGCGTGGTTACCTCCAATTGATCGACGTCGGGGTGGAAGCGAATGCCACCCTTGGCCGGGCCCAGCGTGGTGTCATATTGGACACGCCAGCCGGGAAAGACGCGCAGCCGGCCGTCATCCATGCGCACTGACACGCTCACCTGTAGTGCAAGACTGGGTTGCATCAGGCGCTCGATGACGTCGTCATGGACGTCCAGCGCCTGGAAGACGTCCTCCAGGCGCGAGCGGGCATCGTCGAAGAGATTGGCATGATCCATTTGCCGTGACATCGTCATCCTCCATTGGTGCGTCTGGATAGTGGCTGATACAGCAAAGCGTAGCAGCCACTCGCCCCGACAGGGAGGATGAGGCAGTCATCATGCAGCCGGGGGCTATTCGGCGCTCAGGCTCAGTACATAAGCGCCGCTGTCGCGGTTGTTGAAGCCGCGTGCAATGGCGCGGTACTCGCCGGGCTCCAGGTGGGCCTCGATACGGGCATCAAGGTTGTTGCCGCCGTCGTCGTCGCTCAGGAAAAGCCCTTCCCCCTCCAGCTCCAGGAAAGCATCCAGGTCGCTGGACATCATGTCCAGGCGGTAGATGCCGGCTTCATCCAGTCGAAAGGTGTATGCGTCTCGGGCTCCCGCTTCCAGCCAGGCTTCGATGGGCTGGCCGATGGGCAGTTGGCCGTCATCAGGGAGCTCGTCGAGTTCCACTGCGGTGGCCTTGAGCTCGAACAGTCCACTGCCGCTGAAGGCGTGGCCGCGGGCGATAACGGTGTAGCTGCCCGGTCCCAGGTTGTAGCGGATGCGCGCATTGAGCCCTTCGCCGCCGTCGTCGTCGCTGGTGGAGACCCCCTCGCCGTGCAGTTCGAGAAAGGCATCGAAGTCGTCGGAAAGCATGTCGATGGTGACGAAGACAGGGGCTTCGAGGATCAACTGGTATTCCAGCGCTTCGCCACTGAGCCAGCCTTGAAGCGGCTCGTCGATCGCCAGTTCACCACTGTTGCGCAGGGAAGCGCCGTCGGCGAGCTCATGAGGCTCAACGGTAAGGGTGTAGAGGCCGCTCTCCTGCCCATAGGCGGTGCGGGCGGTGAGCTGGTATTCGCCGGGTTCGAGGAAGTCGGCGATCCGGGCGTCCAGATTGCCTGCGCTGTCGTCATCCTCGCGGTCCAGTAGAACAGCACCGGGCCCAGCGACAGCTGCAGGGTAGGGGAAGTCGACATGACGTATCTGCTCCTATTTCCAGCGGGGTTCGTAGGCGCCCAGGGTGGTGGTGGCACCTTCGGAGACCTCGACATGGCGATCACTCCTCGCCCCCGTAGCGTGCCCGGTCCGCTGGCCTTCAAGTCGCTGACTCGCTCGCCGCTGGTCTTCATCGCCCCCGCCGGTGCAGGACTCGGCAGCGGTAACGCTCAAGCCATGTTCCCGGCAGCGGCGTCCCAGGCGCTCGGCAAGGGTGATCAGGTCGAGATTGGCCAGGCTGGCCGCACGATGAGCCATGGTATCGCTCCTTCAAGAGTGGTGGCCGGCCCCTGACGCCGGCCGCGCGCAGGGATAGACTTTTGCGTACAATAGCGCCTTTGTCTGCGATATGCAGGCCGTGGCACCATCGCCGCGTCAGAGATCCGGAACCGACCGCTCAGCACAGGACCACCATGTCACAGGCCAGCGCCCAGCATACGCCCATGATGACCCAATATCTCAGGATCAAGCGCGAGCATCCGGAGGTGCTGCTCTTCTACCGAATGGGCGATTTCTACGAGCTGTTCTTCGACGACGCCAAGCGCGCCGCGGCGCTGCTGGACATAACCCTGACCCAGCGCGGCCAGTCAGCGGGCAAGCCGATTCCCATGGCCGGGGTGCCCTACCATAGCGCCGAAGGCTACCTCGCCCGCCTGGTCAAGGCCGGCGAGTCGGTGGCCATCTGCGAGCAGTTCGGCGACCCGGCCACCAGCAAGGGTCCGGTCGAGCGCAAGGTGGTGCGAATCGTCACCCCCGGGACCCTCTACGACGAGGCGCTGCTCGATGCCCGCCGCGACAACCTGCTGGTGGCCGTACATCCGCTGGGTATCTGCTGGGGGCTGGCCTGGCTGGAACTCTCCAGCGGCCGCTTCAGCGTGCTCGAAGTGGAAGGCGAGAGCGAGATGCTGGCCGAGCTCCAGCGCCTCGACCCCGCCGAACTGCTGGTGCCGGAGAGCCTGACCCTGCCACCGGCCCTGGACGGGCGCCGCGGCCTGCGCCGCCAGAGCGACTGGCTGTTCGACCACGACGGCGCCACCCGCACCCTGTGCGACCAGTTCCAGTGCCAGGACCTGCGCGGCTTCGGCTGCGCCCATCTCGAGGCCGCCATCACCGCCGCCGGCGTGCTGATCGAATACGCCCGTGACACCCAGCGCTCGCGCCTGCCCCATGTCACCGCGCTGGGCGTGGAGAGCCGGGACGATGCCGTGGTGATCGATGCCGCCAGCCGGCGCAACCTGGAAATCGATACCAACCTCGGCGGCACCGCCGACAACACCCTGGCCAGCGTACTCGATACCTCCGCCACCGCCATGGGGTCGCGACTGCTCAAGCGCTGGCTCAACCGTCCGCTGCGGGACCGCGCCCTGGTCCAGAATCGCCAGGCGGCGGTCGCCCTGCTGCTCGACCAGGAGGCCTTCGTCACGCTGCGCGAGCTGCTCAAGGCCATCGGCGACGTGGAGCGCATCCTGGCCCGGGTGGCACTCTACAGCGCCCGGCCCCGGGACCTCGCCCGGCTGCGTGACGCCCTGCTCGCGCTCCCGGCGCTGCAGCAGGAGCTGAGTGCCTTCAGCGACGGCACCGCCCTGGACGATCTTCAGCACCATATCCGCCCCTATCCCGAACTGGCCGACACCCTGAGCCGCGGGCTGATGGACAACCCGCCGGTGGTGATCCGTGATGGCGGCGTGATCCGCGAGGGCTACGACGCCGAACTCGACGAGTACCGCGGCCTGGCCGAACACGCCGGCGACTACCTGATCAAGCTGGAACTCCGGGAGCGCGAGCGCACCGGCCTGCCCGGCCTCAAGGTGGGCTACAACCGGGTACACGGCTACTATATCGAGATCCCCCGCGCCCAGGCCCAGGACGCCCCGGTCGACTATGTCCGCCGCCAGACGCTGAAGAATGCCGAGCGCTTCATCATTCCCGAACTCAAGGAGTTCGAGGACAAGGCGCTGTCGGCCAAGTCCCGCGCCCTGGCCCGGGAGAAGCTGCTCTACGAGAGCCTGCTCGATGCGCTCAACGCCGAGTTGGGCGCGCTGCAGGCCACCGGCCAGGCACTGGCGTCGCTGGATGTGCTGGCCACCTTTGCCGAGCGCGCCCAGGCGCTCGGCTTCGAGCGCCCACAGCTGCTCGACACCCCCGGCATCGAGATCCGCGGCGGCCGGCACCCGGTCGTGGAGCAGGTCAGCGACACCCCCTTCGTGCCCAACGACCTGGTCATGGACGACAGCCGCAGGATGCTGGTCATCACCGGCCCCAACATGGGCGGCAAGTCCACCTACATGCGCCAGGCGGCACTGATCACCCTGCTGGCCCATACCGGCAGCTTCGTCCCCGCCGATGCGGCCCGCGTCGGCCCCGTGGACCGCATCTTTACCCGCATCGGCTCCAGCGACGATCTCGCCGGGGGCCGCTCGACCTTCATGGTGGAGATGACCGAGACCGCCAGCATCCTGCACAATGCCACCGAGCAGAGCCTGGTGCTGATGGACGAAATCGGGCGGGGCACCAGCACCTTCGACGGCCTGTCGCTGGCCTGGGCCAGCGCCGAGCACCTGACCCGGAGCCGGGCCTTCACGCTGTTCGCCACCCACTACTTCGAGATGACCGCCCTGGCCGAGCAGGCCGAAGGGGTGGCCAATGTCCACCTCACCGCCGCCGAGCACAGGGACGGCATCGTCTTCATGCACCGGGTGGAAGACGGACCCGCCAGCCAGAGCTACGGCCTCCAGGTGGCCCAACTGGCCGGCGTCCCCCAGGGAGTGATCGCCCGGGCTCGGGAGAAGCTGGCACAGCTGGAGCAGCAGGAGGTCGACCAGGGCAGCCGCCTGCCACTGCGCAGCAACGGCGAGCCGGCCCCGCTGCAGACCGACCTGTTCGCCACGGCACCGCACCCGCTGCTCGAGGCGCTGGCGGGGCTGGACCCCGATGCGCTGACCCCGCGGCAGGCGCTGGAGTTACTCTATGAATGGCGCGAACGCGTCTAGGAAACACTGCACAAATGACTGTGCGAGCGAATCACTTCGTTACGCGGTGCTCGGAATCCTCACATATACCCCATATGCTCCGGTTCCTGTGCTCCGTGCGCCTTGTGCTTCATCTCGCTCGTCGATTTGTTCAGCATTTCCCTAGCCGGCTTGCCCCCGCGGTGGCGCATGACTAGAATGAAGCGTTTATCCGAAAGCAGATTATATAAACGGATTTTTTTATAACCATCAGGCCTATCGGCCTGATGCTCAATCATCACCAGACCGGGCACCGCACACCCCGGCCCCGAGGAGGGAGACAGGCATGACATTTGTCGTCACCGAGAACTGCATCAAGTGCAAGTACACCGACTGTGTCGAAGTCTGCCCGGTGGACTGTTTCTATGAAGGTCCTAACTTCCTGGTCATCCACCCGGACGAATGCATTGACTGCGCCCTGTGCGAACCGGAGTGCCCGGCGGAGGCCATCTTCGCCGAGGACGAGTTGCCGGAGGGGCAGGAGGAGTTCATCGCCATCAACGCCGAGCTCTCAGAGGTCTGGCCCAACATTGCCGAGAAGAAAGACCCGCCCGCCGATGCCGAAGAGTGGGATGGCAAGCCGGGTAAGTTGCAGCATCTGGAACGCTGATTCGAGTGCATCGAGCGAACAAGAAAACGCCGGACGTTGATAACGTCCGGCGTTTTGCCTTCATGTGTCATGCATATTCAAGCATCATGCACAGCTGAAAGGCGACCCTCAGGCCGCCCGGCTCCCAGCTCATCCTTGGACGGATCCCTCCGTCCGAATTCCTTTTGGTAACGTCCCTGCCCGGTAGCCACATCCTGTCGCACCTGGCGCACCATCTTTTAACGCATCCCGTTTTGCATCCTGCCGGAGAGCCATCCCGCTCTCTCTTGTCCCACATGCATTGTGGCATTTCCCCAGATCAGCGCAACTCCCGCCCACGAATGATCCTAACTTTACTTTTGCTTACTCCCAAGAGAAAAATAAAGTGAAAACAGATATATACAAAAAGACCGGCACAAAAATCGCCGGTCTCCCTGCATGAAACACAGCGTAGATCGTCGGCACCGTGTAGGCAATTTCCTACAAGCCGTGTAGTCAATGTCGTCGGCCAGCTACTCAATAGTGGGTACTGTCACAACGATTCACTGCCCCTTGATGGCGGCACGCCCAGGGTAGTCGACCTGCCCACCCAACTGCTGCTCGATCACCAGTAGCCGGTTGTACTTGGCCACACGGTCGGAGCGGCACAGCGAGCCGGTCTTGATCTGGCCTGCCGCAGTGCCAACGGCCAGATCGGCAATGGTGGTGTCCTCGGTCTCGCCGGAACGATGCGAGATGACGGCAGTGAAGCCGGCATCCTGGGCCATCTTGATCGCATCCAGGGTCTCGGAGAGCGAACCGATCTGGTTGAACTTGATCAGGATGGAGTTACCGATTTTCTCGTCGATGCCGCGCTTGAGGATCCGGGTGTTGGTGACGAAGAGATCGTCGCCGACCAACTGAATCTTGTCACCCAGCTTGTCGGTCAGCGCCTTCCAGCCAGCCCAGTCGGACTCATCCATGCCATCCTCGATGGAGACGATGGGGTAGTCATCGCACAGCCCGGCCAGGTAGTCGACAAAGCCCGCAGCGTCATACTGCTTGCCTTCACCGGCGAGGTTGTACTGGCCGTCCTTGTAGAACTCGGAGGAGGCGCAGTCCAACGCCAGGGTAATGTCATCCCCCAGGGTATAGCCGGCATCCGCCACGGCCTGCTTGATTACCGCCAGTGCCTCGGCATTGGAGGCCAGATTGGGAGCGAAGCCGCCTTCATCACCCACTGCCGTGGAGAGCCCCCGGGCGGCCAGCACCTTCTTGAGAGCGTGGAAGATCTCGGCCCCCATGCGCAGGCCTTCGCGGAAGTTCGCTGCGCCCACCGGCTGGATCATGAACTCCTGGATGTCGACGTTGTTGTCGGCATGCTCGCCACCGTTGAGGATATTCATCATCGGCACCGGCATGCTGAAACGGCCCGGCTGACCGTAGAGTTCGGCAATATGCGCGTAGAGTGGCACACCCTTAGCGTTGGCGGCTGCCTTGGCGGCGGCCAACGACACCGCCAGAATGGCGTTGGCGCCGAGCGAGGCCTTGTTGTCGGTGCCATCCAGCGCCAGCATGGCATTGTCCAGGCCGCGCTGATCCCTGGCATCCATACCCACGAGCTTGCTGCGAATCGCACCGTTGACCGCTTCGACGGCTTTCAGCACGCCCTTGCCCAGGTAGCGTGCCTTGTCGCCGTCGCGCAGCTCGAGGGCCTCGCGGGACCCGGTGGAGGCACCGCTGGGCGCGCAGGCCACGCCGACCGCACCGCTCTCCAGGCGCACCTCGGCCTGCACGGTGGGGTTGCCGCGGGAGTCGAGCACCTCGAGGGCAAGGATATCGGCAATCTTGGTCATCGTGTGTCGTCCTATTCTTATGAGTCGGTCTTATGAATCAGCGTTGAGTGAGTCAGTATCAGGTGATATCCAGCGCCGGGAAGGCCTTGACCATGTCATCGATGGCCTTGAGCTGGACCAGAAAGGGTTCGAGCCGGTCCAGGGGCAGGGCACAGGGGCCATCGCACTTGGCGTTGTCCGGATCCGGATGCGCCTCCAGGAAGAGCCCGGCCAGGCCAACGGCCACGCCGGCACGGGCCAGCTCGCCAACCTGTTCGCGGCGGCCGCCGGCGCT
Source organism: Halomonas chromatireducens (assembly GCF_001545155.1). Lineage (NCBI taxonomy): Bacteria > Pseudomonadati > Pseudomonadota > Gammaproteobacteria > Oceanospirillales > Halomonadaceae > Halomonas > Halomonas chromatireducens. The sequence goes on from NZ_CP014226.1 coordinate 3,111,685, forward strand.
GTCCGCGCGGCCGCCGGGCCGCTGGAGGGAGTGAGTGACATCGAAGAAGACCGGATAGCCGGTTTGCTTCATGTCACCAAAACCGAGCATATCAACCACCAGATTATTATACCCAAAGCTGGATCCGCGTTCGCAAAGCAACAACCTTGCGTTCCCGGCCTCCTCGCACTTCCTGATGATATGGCGCATTTCATGAGGCGCCAGGAACTGCGGCTTCTTGAGGTTTATCACCGCCCCGGTCTCGGCCATGGCCACCACCAGGTCGGTCTGGCGGGCAAGGAAGGCCGGCAACTGGATGATGTCGGCCACCTCTGCCACCGGTGCAGCCTGCCAGGGCTCATGCACATCGGTAATGATGGGCACGCCGAAGCGCGACTTGATCTCAGCCAGAATCTCCAGCCCCTTCTCCAGCCCCGGGCCGCGAAAGGAGTGAATAGAGCTACGGTTGGCCTTGTCGAAGCTGGCCTTGAACACGAAGGGGATGCCCAGACGGGCGGTGACCTCGACATAGGTCTCAGCCACTTCCAGGGCCAGCTCACGGGACTCCAGCACGTTCATGCCGCCCAGCAGCATGAGGGGCAGAGAATTGCCGGCCTGAAGGCCGGCAATGGTGATGATGCGTTGTGCGTCTGTCATGAACACTCCTTCGACCCTCAGCCCTGCGGCTGGGCCTGGGCCTGCTGGCGGGCACGGGTGTTCTTGTGCTCCAGCGCCGCATTGATGAAGCCGGTAAAGAGCGGGTGGCCATCGCGGGGGGTGGAGGTGAATTCCGGATGGAACTGGCAGGCCACGTACCAGGGATGATCGGGCAGCTCGATCATCTCCACCAGGGAGTTGTCCACGCTCTTGCCGGAAATGACCAGACCCGCTTGTTCCAGCTCGTCGATGAACTGATTGTTGACCTCGAAGCGATGCCGATGACGCTCGACGATCTCATCGGCACCATAGGCCTCGCGGGCCTTCGTGCCGGTCTTCAGGTGACAGACCTGTCCGCCAAGACGCATGGTGCCACCCAGATCCGAGGCCGCATCGCGCAGCTCGATCTTCCCCTCCGGGGTGATCCACTCGGTGATCAGGCCCACCACCGGATGCTGGGTGTCGTGGGTGAACTCGGTGGAGTTGGCGTCTTCCCAGCCGGCCACGTGCCGGGCATATTCGATCACCGCCACCTGCATGCCAAGGCAGATGCCCAGATACGGAATACCGTTCTCACGAGCGAAGCGGGCGGTGGCTATCTTGCCCTCGACGCCACGCTCGCCGAAGCCACCCGGCACCGGGATGGCGTCCTTGCCCGCCAGTCGCTCGGTACCGTGGCGTTCGATATCCTCGGAGTCGATGTAGTCGACGTTGACCTTGACCCGGGTCTGGATACCCGCATGGATCAGCGCTTCATTGAGCGACTTGTAGGCGTCCAGCAGCTCCATGTACTTGCCGACCATGGCGATATTGATCGACTTGAGCGGGTTAAGCTTGGCATCCAGCACATGGACCCACTCGTTGAGGTCCGCCTCTTCCGCTTCCAGGCGCAGCTTGTCGCAGACGATCTCGTCGAGGCCGTGCTCATGGAGCATCAGGGGTATGCGATAGATGGTATCGGCATCCTGCAACGGGATGACCGCACGCTCCTCGACGTTGGTGAACAGGGCGATCTTGCGCCGCTCGCTCTCTTCCAGCTCGACTTCGCTGCGACAGATCAGGATGTCGGGCTGGATACCGATGGAGCGCAGCTCCTTGACGCTGTGCTGGGTCGGCTTGGTCTTGGTCTCCCCCGCTGTCTTGATGTAGGGCACCAGCGTCAGGTGCATGAAGATCGCCCGACTCATGCCCAGTTCGCTGCGGATCTGACGGATCGACTCCAGGAACGGCAGCGACTCGATATCACCCACGGTGCCGCCGATCTCCACCAGGGCCACGTCGAAGCCTTCGCCACCGGCATACACGCGGCGCTTGATCTCGTCGGTGATGTGGGGGATCACCTGCACGGTGCCGCCCAGGTAGTCGCCACGGCGCTCGCGGCGCAGCACGTGCTCGTAGACGCGGCCGGTGGTGAAGTTGTTGCCCTGGGTCATCTTGGTACGAATGAAGCGCTCGTAGTGGCCCAGGTCCAGGTCGGTCTCGGCACCATCCTCGGTGACGAAGACCTCGCCGTGCTGGAAGGGGCTCATGGTGCCCGGATCCACGTTGATGTAGGGATCGAGCTTGAGCATGGTGACCTTGAGGCCGCGCGCCTCGAGAATCGCCGCCAGCGAGGCCGACGCGATGCCCTTGCCGAGAGAGGACACAACGCCGCCGGTCACGAAGATATATCGTGTCATGGAGAACCTGTCGAAACGTGATCATGAGGCGCGGCAGGAAGCTGCGCCAGGATGGGACGACAGACTAGCAGATTACGACCAATGGCTCAATTTCGGTCAGGCCAGAGCCCGCGGCTTCCCCGGCGACAGGTCTTCGCGGAGGCGCTGTGAATACATCCCTGTACGCTACAGATTCCTTCCCTGGAATCGGACCTCCGCTTCGACCTGTCCCCGGCGCCGCTCACCATCACGGGTGCTTCGAGCCCCGAGCAGGATGGTATCGAGGCTCGTAGCTCGTAGCTCGTGGCTCGTCGCTTATACGCCCAGATAGTCGAGGATGCCCTCGCCGGCCTGGCGTCCTTCATGGATGGCGGTGACCACCAGGTCGGAGCCGCGGACCATGTCGCCGCCGGCGAAGATCTTCTCGTTGGCGGTCTGGAAGGCGTAGGTGCCATGCTCGGGCGCCAGCACACGGCCGCGCTCGTCGAGCTCGATGCCCGCGGGCTCGAACCAGGACGAGGGGCTCGGCTGGAAGCCGAAGGCGATGACCACGGCATCAGCAGGCAGGACCTCTTCGGAGCCCGGCACCACCTCGGGACGCTGGCGACCGTTCTCGTCGGGCTCGCCGAGGCGGGTGCGCACCACCTTCACGCCCTCCACCTTGCCCTCGCCCACCACCGCCACCGGCTGGCGGTTGAAAAGAAACTCCACCCCCTCCTCGCGGGCATTCTTCACCTCGCGCTTGGAGCCCGGCATGTTCTCCTCGTCGCGGCGGTAGGCGCAGGTCACCATTGAGGCGCCCTGACGAATCGCCGTGCGATTGCAGTCCATGGCAGTATCACCGCCGCCCAGCACCACCACCTTCTTGCCCTCCAGCGAGACGTAGTCGGCCGGATCCTTCTCGAAGCCGAGGCAGTGGTTGACGTTGGCGATCAGGTAGTCGAGCGCCTTGTGCACCCCGGGCAGCTCCTCGCCGGGGAACCCGCCAGTCATGTACTTGTAGGTGCCCATACCGAGGAACACCGCGTCGTACTCCGCCAGCAATGCCTCGAAGTCGATATCACGGCCGATCTCGGTATTGAGCCGGAACTCGATGCCCATCTCCTCGAATACCGCACGACGGCGTTCCATCACCGTCTTCTCGAGCTTGAACTCGGGAATGCCGAATGTCAGCAGGCCGCCGATTTCCGGATACTTGTCGAAGACCACCGCCCTGACGCCGTTGCGTACCAGGATATCGGCACAACCGAGCCCAGCCGGGCCTGCGCCGATGATGGCGACCCTCTTGTCGGTCCACTCCACCTGGGACATGTCGGGACGCCAGCCCATGGCGAAGGCGGTATCGGTAATGTACTTCTCAACCGAGCCGATGGTCACTGCACCGAAGCCGTCGTTGAGGGTGCAGTCCCCCTCGCACAGGCGATCCTGCGGGCATACCCGGCCGCACACCTCGGGCAGTGTGTTGGTCTTGTGGGACAGCTCCGCCGCCTCGAGGATATTGCCCTCCGCCACCAGCTGCAGCCAGTTGGGAATGTAATTATGTACCGGACACTTCCACTCACAGTAGGGGTTGCCACAGTGCAGGCAGCGGTGCGCCTGGCTGGCCGCCTCCTGGGGCTTGTACGGCTCGTAGATCTCGCCGAACTCCCGCGCACGGGTGCGGGCATCCTTTTTCTGCGGGTCCTGGCGGCCCACGTCGATGAACTGGAAGTCGTTATTGGTCAAACGATTGGCCATGTCTTGTCTCCTGGGAAGTCCGGCTTACTCGGGGCGCCTGCGGGATTCGTCGAGCAGGCTGCCCAGGCTCGCCGCCTTGGGCTTGACCAGCCAGAAATGACGCACGTAGTCGCTGAAATCGTCGAGTATCTCGTGCCCCCGGGCAGACCCCGTCTCGGCAACGAACTCCTCGATGATTTCCCGCAGGTGACGCCGATAGGCCTCCATGGCCTCGGTATTGACGCGGTGGATCTCCACCAGCTCATGGTTGTAACGGTCGACGAAGGAGCGATCCTCGTCGAGCACGTAGGCGAAACCGCCGGTCATGCCGGCACCAAAGTTGACGCCGGTCTCTCCCAGCACGCAGATCAGACCGCCGGTCATATATTCGCAGCAGTGGTCGCCGGCCCCCTCGATCACCGCATGAGCGCCGGAGTTGCGCACGGCGAAGCGCTCGCCGGCCGTACCCGCGGCGAACAGCCTGCCGCCGGTCGCCCCGTACAGGCAGGTGTTACCGATAATCGCGGTCTCGTGACTGGCGAAGCGGCTGCCCTTCGGCGGGGTGATCACCACCTTGCCACCGTTCATGCCCTTGCCCACGTAGTCGTTGGCATCGCCTTCCAGGTAGAGGTGAAGGCCTCGTGCATTCCAAACGCCGAAGCTTTGCCCGGCCACACCCTCGAAGCGCAGCGTGATCGGGGCGTCCTCGAGCCCGGCCTCGCCGTAGCGCTTGGCCACCGCGCCGGAGGAGAGCGCCGGCACCGAGCGGTCGCAGTTGGTGATGGTGAATTCGAACTCGCCGCCGCTCTTGTCGGCGATGGCCTGATCGATGGCGCCGAGTACCTCCTGGTTCTTGACACCCGGATCATGGGGTACGTTGCGGCTCACCTGGCAATACTGCGGTGCATCTGACGGCACGAAGTCATTGGTCAGCAGGGGGCTCAGGTCTAGCTTGCGCTGGGAGGCGGTCGCGCCTTCAAGGACCTCGAGCAGATCGGTGCGGCCGATCAGGTCGGTCAGCCTGCGCACACCCAGCATTGCCAGCAGCTCACGCACTTCATCGGCGATGAAGCGGAAGTAGTTCTTGACCATGTCCACGGTGCCGCGGAAGTGCTCGTCACGCAGGTACTGGTGTTGGGTAGCGACACCGGTGGCACAGTTGTTGAGGTGGCAGATACGCAGGTACTTGCAGCCCAGCGCCACCATGGGCGCCGTACCGAAGCCGAAGCTCTCGGCGCCGAGAATGGCCGCCTTGACCACGTCGAGACCGGTCTTGAGGCCGCCGTCTGTCTGCAGGCGGATCTTGTCGCGCAAGCCGTTGATGCGCAGCGCCTGATGCACCTCCGGCAGGCCCAGCTCCCAAGGAGAGCCGGCGTGCTTGATCGAGGTAAGCGGGCTCGCCGCGGTACCGCCGTCGTAGCCGGAGACGGTGATCAGGTCGGCGTAGGCCTTGGCCACGCCGGTGGCGATGGTGCCGATGCCGGGCTCGGAGACCAGCTTGACCGACACCTGGGCCTCAGGATTGACCTGCTTGAGGTCGAAGATCAGCTGCGCCAGGTCCTCGATGGAGTAGATATCATGGTGCGGCGGCGGCGAAATCAGGGTCACGCCAGGCACCGAGTAGCGCAGCCGGGCGATCAGGTCGTTGACCTTTCCACCGGGCAGCTGGCCGCCCTCGCCGGGCTTGGCACCCTGTGCCACCTTGATCTGCAGTACGTCGGCGTTGACCAGGTAGGCCGGAGTCACGCCGAAGCGACCGGAAGCGATCTGCTTGATCTTGGAGCTGCGAATGGTGCCGTAGCGCGCGGGATCCTCCCCGCCCTCGCCGGAGTTCGAGCGTCCACCGGCCTCGTTCATGGCCTGGGCCAGGGCCTCGTGGGCCTCGGGCGATAGTGCCCCCAGCGACATGCCGGCGCTGTCGAAGCGCGGGATCAGTTCTTCGACCGTTTCCACCTCCTCCAGTGAAAGCGGGGATTCGGACGGCTTGAGTTTGAGCAAGTCACGCAGGGTGGCGGGCTCGCGCTCGTTGACCAACGCGGCGAATTTCTTCCACTTGGCGTAGTCGCCCTCCTGCACGGCCTCCTGCAGCGCCTTGATCACGTCCGGGTTGTAGGCGTGATACTCGTGGTCGTGTACATACTTCATCAGGCCGCCCTGGGAGATGCCCTTGCGCGGCGTCCAGGCGTCCCGGGCCAGCAGCTCCTGCTGCAGCTGTAGCTCGGCGAAACCGGCACCTTCGATACGCGATGCCATGCCGCTGAAGCAGAGGTCCATCCCCTCGGAGTGCACCCCCACCGCCTCGAACAGCTGAGAGCCACGATAGGAGGCCAGGGTCGAGATCCCCATCTTGGAAAGAATCTTGTAGAGACCCTTCTGCATCCCCTTGCGATAGTTCTCGCGGGCGTCAGCCGGGCTGCCGGTGAGCTCGCCGGTACGGTGCATGTCCGCCATGACCTGATAGGCCAACCACGGGAAGACCGCAGTGGCACCCACGCCGAAGAGCACCGCCATCTGGTGAGCATCCCGGGCATAGCCGGTCTCGACCACGATGTTGGCCCTTGGGCGCAGTGCCAGCTTGCCCAGGTGGTGATGCACGGCGCCGACCGCCAGTGCCGCATGGATCGGCAACTGCCCCTTTTCCAGGTTGGCATCCGACAGCACCAGGATCACCTTGCCGTCATGCACCGCGGCTTCGGCCTGACGGCACAGCTCGACGAGCGCCGCCTTGAGCCCGACCTGCTCGGGATCGTAGCCCAGCGAGAGAGCATGACTGGCGAAGGTCGGATCATCCTGCTCGAGCAGCGCGGTGAACTTGCGCGGTGACAGCACCGGGGTTGTGAGGATGATACGGTGCGCATGCTCCGGCGTGGCCTTGAAGACGTTGAGCTCCGGGCCGATGCAGGTTTCCAGCGACATCACGATCGCTTCACGCAGCGGGTCGATGGCCGGATTGGTGACCTGCGCGAACTTCTGGCGGAAATAGTCGGTCAGTAGCCGATGCTTTCGTGAAAGCACCGCCATGGGCGTGTCGTCGCCCATGGAGCCCACTGCCTCCTGGCCGCTCTCCGCCAGCGGACGCAGCACCTGGTCACGCTCCTCGAAGCTGACCTGAAACATCTTCTGCCAGGTATTGACCGCCTGCTGGTCCATGTTCTGGAAGCTGGCAAGCTCGGTCAACGCCGACTCCAGGTAGTGCGCTTCCTCTTTCAACCAGCGCTTGTAGGGGTAGGCCGACTTCAGTCGCTCATCGATATCGCTGGTATGCAGCACTTCGCCGGTCTGGGTGTCCACGGCGAGTATCTGTCCCGGACCCACGCGCCCCTTGGCGACGACGTCTTCCGGCTTGTAGCCGTAGGTACCGATCTCGGAGGCGAGTGTGATATAGCCATTCTTGGTAATCACCCAGCGCGCCGGGCGCAACCCGTTGCGATCGAGCATGCAGACCGCCTGGCGGCCATCGGTCATCACCACGCCGGCGGGGCCGTCCCATGGCTCCATGTGCATGGAGTTGTACTCGTAGAAGGCACGCAGCTCACCGCCCATGGTCTCCACGTTCTGCCACGCCGGCGGCACCATCATGCGCACCGCCCGGTGCAGCTCCATGCCACCCATCAGCAGTACCTCGAGCATGTTGTCCATGCTCGATGAGTCGGAGCCGACGGTATTGACGATCTCGTCCAGCTCCGCGATGTCGGGCAGGCGCTCGTTGACGAAATTCTCCTTCCGCGAATTGGCCCAGCCGCGGTTGGCCTCGATGGTGTTTATTTCGCCATTGTGGGCCAGCATGCGGAACGGCTGCGCCAGCGGCCAGCGCGGCGCCGTGTTGGTCGAGAAGCGCTGATGGAAGACGCAGATGGCCGTTTCCAGCCGCTCGTCCCCGAGATCATGGTAGAAGGCCGGCAGGTCCACCGGCATAACCAGTCCCTTGTAGGAAACCACCTCGGCGGAGAGCGAACAGACGTAGAAATCTTCCTCGTCGCGCAGCATCTGCTCGGCACGACGACGCGCCATGAACAGGTCGACGTCGAAGCGTTCCGGATCGCTCAGCTTGCCGGGCTCGACAAACAGGTGGCGGATGCGTGGCAGGCAAGCCAGCGCCATGGGGCCGCAGAATGAGGGATCTACCGGCACGTCGCGCCAGCCCCGTATGACCAGGCCGCAGGCGCGCAGCTCCCCCTCGAGGATCCCGCGAGCACGCGCCTCCTTGGCATCATCGTCGGGGAGAAAGATCGCGCCGACGGCAAAGCGCTCGCCCAGGGTGACGTCAAGCGTCTCTGCTGCCACTTCACGCATGAAGGCGCCTGGCATCTTCAGCAGCAAGCCACAGCCATCGCCGGTCTTGCCATCGGCAGCGATGCCGCCGCGATGCGTCATGCAGGTCAGCGACTCGATGGCAGTCCGGAGCAGGTCATGGCTGGCCTGTCCTTCCATATGGGCGATCAGGCCGAAGCCACAGTTATCGCGAAATTCACCGGGGTGATGAAGGCCTCTGTTCATGGGCGTGCCTCAAAAAAAGACTATTGACTCAGCAGCAGATAATTTATATTCTATTATGTTTTTTATTTGTATCTATTAAAAAATCGACGCGCTGCTGCCGTGAGAAAAAGGACGCCCAGCATAGACACCCCAAGGCATTACGCGCAATTCCACCCCTCTCCGCGCCTCATGAAAACTCCCGCCAAATCCGCAACTTGCCTAATCAATCCCCAAGAAAACATCCTGTAGTTCAATAACTTGCACTCGCCATAAACGATTTTCAAACGGCATGAGCCCATGATTTAGACTTTAGTCTAATATGGCCATTTTCTCCCATACCGATACGGCATGAGGCATGCAAATTTATCGGCTCGGTGCATAACCGCCAGTCCACAAAAAAACGACCCCCGTCGCTGACGGGGGTCGCCGTACTCAAAACCTGCGGATTGTTGCGTCTTTATGCCGGCTGGAGGAGCAGGCCGGCATGTCCCCGGGCAGTCAGCGGCGGGGAAAGGAAGCCAGCAGTTCCGTCAGCAAACCAGACGGGGTCTCGTCATGGAGACAGGCGTCACCCAGGCCACGCAGAAGGATCAGGCGCAGGCGGCTGTCGACGTTCTTCTTGTCGAGCCGCATGCGATCGAGAAAGTCCTCGGCCGTCATGTCGGCAGGCGCCAGCAGCGGCAGGCCGGCAGCCTCGATAATGGCGGCGGTACGCGCTACCTCCGCCACGGAGAGCCAGCCGAGGCGCTGCGACAGCTCGGCCGCCATCAGCATGCCGACACCCACCGCCTCGCCATGAAGCCAGTTGCCGTAGCCCTGGTGCGCCTCGATGGCATGGCCGAAGGTGTGGCCCAGATTGAGCAGGGCACGAACCCCCTGCTCGGTCTCGTCCTCGGCGACTATCTCCGCCTTGATCGTGCAGCTGCGCTCGATGGCCTGGGTCAGCGCTGACGCATCCAGGTCACGCAGCGCCGTCATGTTCTCTTCAAGCCAGCCCAGGAAGCCGACATCACGGATAAGACCGTACTTGATCACCTCGGCCAGGCCCGCCGACAGCTCCCGCGACGGCAGGGTCAGCAGGGTGTCGGTGTCGATCAGCACCGCCTGCGGCTGCCAGAAGGCGCCGATCATGTTCTTGCCACGCGGATGGTTGACGCCGGTCTTGCCGCCCACCGAGGAGTCGACCTGGGAAAGCAGGGTGGTCGGCACCTGGATGAAGGCCACCCCACGCTGGTAGCAGGCCGCCGCGAAGCCGACCATATCGCCGATCACTCCCCCGCCCAGGGCAATCAAGGTACAGCGGCGATTGAATCCCGCCGCCAGCAGGGCATCCCAGATCCTACTCACGCTTTCCAGCGTCTTGGTCGCCTCCCCATCGGGCAACACCAGCTCCTCCACCTCGAGCCCTTCGGGAAGCCCTTGGCGACAGCGTGCCAGATAGCGGGGCGCCACCGTCTCGTTGGTCACGATCATCACCTGACGCCCGGCGAGATAGGGCGACAGCCAGGTGGCATCGCCCAGCAGGCCGGGGCCGATATGGATGGGGTAGCTGCGCTCGCCCAGCGCGACCTGGAGGCTGCGCTGGGGGGCGGGGGATTGCGTCAGGGTCATGGGGGATCAGGCCTTGGCTTGAAGGGGATCGACCAGCCGCTGGATGCGACGCACGATCTCGTTGACCACGGCGCGAGGGCTGCGCCGGTCGGTACGTACCACGACATCGGCGGTAGCGCGGTAGAGCGGGTCTCTCAACTCGAACATCTCGCGCAGCGTCGCTTCCCGGTCGGGACGCTGCAGCAGGGGACGATTGCGATCCTTGGCCACTCGCTTGAGCTGCTGCTCGACGGTGGTAAACAAGTAGACCACGGTACCCCGTTCACGCAACCGGCGACGATTATCCTCGCGCAGCACGGCGCCACCGCCCGTCGCGATAACCACGGACTCGAGCTGAGTCAGCTCATCGATCATATGCGCTTCACGCTGGCGAAAGCCGGCCTCGCCCTCGACGTCGAAGATCCAGGGGATATCGGCGCCGCACCGAGCCTGTATCTCGTGGTCGCTGTCATAGAACTCACGTGACAGCTCGGCCGCCAGAAGGCGGCCGATGGTACTCTTGCCGGCCCCCATGGGGCCGACCAGTATGAGATTGGGCAAGTCCTGCATCAGCGAATGGCCAGGCCGTCTTCGAGTATTCGTGGAGTAATGAAAACCAGCAGCTCGACTTTCTGGCTGCTCTCCTCATTATAACGGAAAAGCCTTCCCAGCACAGGCAGGTCACCGAAGAAGGGCGTCCTCGCCAGCCGGCTCAGCTGCTCGGTGGTCAAGATGCCGCCCAACACCACGGTTTCACCGTTATCGACCAGCACCTGGGTCTCGATGCTGCTGGTATCGATAGGCGGCTCCTGCCCAGCTGCCACGTCACGGAAGCTGTCATTGGTCACCACCAGGTCCATGATGATGCGGTTGTCCGGTGTTATCTGCGGTGTTACCTCAAGGGAGAGTACGGCCTCCTTGAATTCGATCTGCGGCACGTTGTCACTGATGGTCTGGAAGGCACGCTCCTCCCCTTGACGGATAACGGCCGTGCGCTGATTGGCCGTGATGATGCGGGGCTGGGAGATCGTCTGGCTCCTGCTCTCGGTCTCCAGCGCGCGAAGCTCCAGGTCAAGCAGGATATCTCCGGACAGGTAGCCAAAGCCGAAGCTGGTCATGGGGTTGGCCCCACCCAGGTCGACGGCGAGCCCACCACGCTGGAACCGACTGCCACTCGGGTCGTCGAACCCTCCGGTAAAGGCGCCGCGACTGTCGCGCTGCCCGCCCAGCCCATCGCCGGTCCCGGAAATCATGCTCCCCGAGGAGGCACCCTCCAGATTCAGGCGGCTGCTGCCCCGGGACGATGCCCCCCAGTTAACCCCCAACTCCTGAGTTACACCATCGCGGGCGATCACGATGCGCGCCTCGATCTGCACCTGACGCACCGCCACGTCTAGCCGGTCGAGGGTGCGCAGAATCTCCTGCACCTGGTCGGCCGTGTCCTGAATCAGCAGCATGTTGGTACGCTGGTCCACCGCGACCCGACCACGCTCGGTGAGCAGGCCGAAGCCGTCGCCACCGCGTAGCAGCTGGGCCAGATCCTCGGCCCGGGCGTACTTGACCTCCACATACTCCGAGACCAGCGGCGCCAGCGTCTCCACCTGCGCCCTGGCCTCGATCTCCTGGCGCTCGATATTGGCAAGCTCGCTGGCAGGGGCCACGACGATGACATTGCCTTCCTGGCGACTGGCCAGGCCATGGCTCTTGAGCACCAGATCGAGGGCCTGATCCCAGGGCACGTCCTGAAGGTTGAGGGTGACGCGCCCGGTCACGCTATCGCTGGCGACGAGATTGAGGCCGGTGAAATCGGCGATGACCGCCAGCACCGAGCGGACCTCGATATCCTGGAAATTGAGCGTAATACGCTCGCCGGTATAGGGGAATTGCTGGCGCACTCGCTGGTCGCGCTCGGCCTGGGTAACCGGCTGCGCTTCGATGGTCAACTGCCGGCCACTCTGGGTGGAGAGCATGGCGAATTCACCGCTGCCTTCGATATCGAAGGTCACGCCATCACGACTGGTCCGCGGGGTAATGCGGCTCAGCGGCGTATTGAAATCGGTGACGTCGAGCACCTGGTCATGGGAAGCGGGAAGCTCCACGTCGCGCATTTCGGCAACGATACGGTTGCTACCCTCTTCGCGCACCCGCGCATCGACGCCAGCGCGGTCGAAGGTGACGATCAGTCGACCCGCGCCGCCTTCGCCGCGGCGAAAGTCGATGTCTTCGATGGTCGGCCTGCCGCTGACGGGTGCAGGCGCGGGTGCCTCCTGACGAGCCGCCGGCTGCTGCGCGACCGCTGTCGTCGGCGCGGCGGCACCACCGCCGATGGAGAGCCTGAGTCGATCACCCTGCTGCGTGGTGTCATAGGGCAGCGGCCCCTCCAGATTGAAGACCAGCCGTGTCCGCGAGCCGGCCTCAAGGGCGGTGACCTGCTCGACGCCCCCGATCCCCAGTTCCATCCTGCGCTGATCGAGCTGGTTGGCAGTATCGACCAGGTCAATGGTCAATCGCGCAGGGTCGTCCAGCCGATAGCCACGCACCTCCGGCACCCCATGACTGAAGGTGAGATCCACCTGGAGCTCCCCGCTCTCGCCCTGCCGAAAATCCAGGTCGGTCAATGTCGTCGTCGCCAGCGCCGTCGAGGACACTGCCAGCAGGCAGAGCCCTGACAATGCGCGAATCATCTGTTTCATGGTTCCCCTTCCCCCCGCCTGAGACCACGCCCCTGCTGGGGCGCAGCGATGCAGCCTTCTAATCTAGTCATTATCCAGCGCGATACGCGTGTTGCGCTCTACCCAACCGCCACCGCCCGTTGGCACCAGCTCCACCAGCTGCACCGAAGACCCTGTGATACTGACGATCCTGCCGTGATCGCGCCCCATATGACGCCCGATTTGCAGGCGATGCACTTCACCGTCGGGCGCCTTGATGAGGGCGTTGGACTGCCCGCCCATGGACAGCACGCCAACCAGCTCCAACTCCTCCAGCGAATAGTCTTCCAATGGCTCGCGAGGCCGGTCGGCATCCGGCGCCACCCCGTCATCCCCTTGCGGCGTTGCCTCTGGCTCCGGCAGTTGAGGCCGAAAGGGGCTGCGCCGGTCCCCCTCTGTATAAGGAGTCGGCTCGTAGCGCGGCACCTCTGGCAGCGCCAGCGGCTCCGGCATCCCGGGATTGGCTCGAATGGTTGCGAGCTCGCGGTCGAGCGACGCCAACTGCGGATCCGCACAGCCGGCAAGCGCCAGTACCAGGGCACCCCCAACCGCCAGCCAGCGGTGTCGTCTCACGCTCATGGCGACGCCTCCTGGGCCGTTGGAAGATAGCTGTAGGTCCGGGCCAGCATTGACAGCCTCAGGCGATCGCTCCCCTCAACCGGCACCAAGGTAAAGTCATGCTGTGTCACGATACGCGGCAGCGAGGCAATGCCTGCCAGGAAGGCAGCGATATGGTGGTACTGGCCTTCCACCTGGATATCGAAAGGCCGCTCGATATAAAAATCGCGCTCGACGGTGCCGCGCAGGCGGATGAAATCGATCGACAGCTGATTGTCGATGGCTATCTCGCTGATGCTGTCTATCAGCGACGGAATCTCGGCCCCCGAAGGCAACATGGCCATGAGTCGATCCATGCGGGACTCGAGCACCGTCATCTGTTCGAGCATGTCCGGCAGCCTGGCAGCCTGGGCGGCACGGTTGCGATAGTCGCGCAACAGCTGGCCCTCCTCGGCCTCCATCTGCTGCAGCTCCTGCGCCTTGGGGCTGGCGAGATACCAATGCATACCGGCAAAAGTCAGGCCGAATATCAGCACGCAACAGATCAATTGCAGTAACCACGGCCAGGTACCCGCCTCCTTGATGTCCAGCTCTCGCCAGTCGAGTTCACGCAAGCGACGCAGTTCAGCCTGTAGACTCATAGCGCCTCCTCATCCGAGTCCGATGGCTGGCCCACCAGCTGGTTCACGCTGAGACTGAAGCGTCGCCTGGCGCCGCCATCGGCTTCGACTTCGGACAGCACCGGCTCGGAAAGCGATGATGCAGCGGACAACCCTCGCAGCTGATCCGACACTTGATGATTGCTTTCCGCGCGCCCGGAGAGCCTCAGGCGGCTCTCCTGTCGACTCAACTCGGTATAATGCACGCCGTCGACCAGGCTGGTGGCCAGGTCGCGAATGACCTCTACCGTCTGGGAGCGGCCCCGCTGCAGCTCACTGAAGACTTCGATCTGGCCGATCATGCGCTCACGAATGGCTTCGTACTCACTGATGGAACGAATGTCTCCCTCCAGGCGCTGCATTTCCTCGCGAATATGCGCATTGCGCTTCTCCTGGGCCGACAGCGCTTCCTGGTAGTGGTAGGTCATGCCAAACCCACCCGTCATGCCCAGCACCGCCACTAATGCCATGGCGACATAGAAGCGGCGGCTGCGACGCTCTCGCTGCCGCTCTCGCCAGGGGAGCAGGTTGATTTCGATCGTCATGACACCGACCTCATTGCCAGACCACATGCCGTCAGCATGGCGGGCGCATCACTAGCCAGGGTCTGGACATCGATACGCGTATTGATCCGCATGCGCAGGAAGGGATTGGCGATCACGACCTCCATTCCACTCTCCTCTGCCAGCCGCTCCGCCAAGCCGGGGATCACGCTGGACCCGCCGGCCAATACCATGCGCCGGACTTCGTGCTTACGGCCGGCGGTATAGTAGAGCTGCAGCGAGCGGCCAACCTGCTGGACCAGGGTATCCAGGAAGGGAGCCAGCACGCTGGTCTTGTAATCCTCGGGCAGACCGCCACGTTTCTTGGCCAGCCCAGCCTCTTCCAGGGTCAAGCCATAGCGCACGCGGATCTCCTCGGTGAGCTGCCGCCCGCCGAATACGGTGTCCCGACTGTAGGTGATGCGCCCCTCACGCACGACGTGAAAGGCATTCATGGTGGCCCCGATATCAACCAACGCCACGCAATCGTCTCCCGCGCCGACAGACGGCAGCTGATGGCGCAGTTCCGTGAAGGCGCGCTCCATGGCAAAAGTCTCGACATCAACCGCCGCCGGCGTCAGCCCCGCCTGAACCAGGGCGTCGGTCAACTGGTTGACATCCTGCTGGCGGCAGGCGACCAGCAGGATGTCCTGCTGGTCGCCATAGCGAGCGTTCAGGCCCAGCCGCTGGAAGTCGAAGGCCACTTCACTGAACGGAAACGGAATGTGCTTGTCTGACTCAAGTTGAATGCGTGCCTCAATCTCATCGTCATTGAGAGAAGCTGGCATCGTCAGTGTCTTGGTAATCGCGGCGCTGGCCGGAACGGCGGCTACGGCGAGCTTGGAGGAGGGTTTCGCACTCTCCACGGCACGACGCAAGGCATCGGCCACCTCGCCCATGTCACGAATGCGTCTTTCCACCACGGCCCCTTCCCGCAAGGGTCTGACGGCATAGCTGTCAATCTGGTGATGGGAGCCCGCCCGCTTGAGTTCGATCAGCTTGACCGTCGCCGAGGTGATATCGACGCCGATCAACCCCTTGCCAGAGGCTCTGAGTCGTATCAATTCATATACCTGCGTAATCAGTCGCGGTATCCCGCTTGTTATCGGTGCGCCTTAGATCGTCTAAACGACAAGGCTCAGATAGATAATACCTTGTACTGTAGGATCGAGGTTACATGATATTGGCCCTTATCACACAAAGTTGGACTTCTGACGCCTCAACGCTGGTGGCCGACGGCCTGGATTCATATAATGATTATCGCCAGTGAAGGCCCGTTCCATCATCGCCCTTTCCTTCCTGCCCTCATCACGGAAACCGCCTTTTCATGAAGTGGATCAAGACCCTGATTTTTTCGGCCTTCTGGCTGCTGATAGCGCTGTCGACCACGGCCCTGCTCAGCGTGGCCGGCGCAGCCCTCTACTTCACACCCGGCCTGCCCGACGTGCGCCAGCTCCAGGATTTCGAGCTGCACACCCCCCTGCGCATCTTCACCCGCGACGGCAAGCTGATCGGCGAATATGGTGAGGAGCGCCGCATGGCGGTGGACTTCGACGAGATTCCACAGGACTTCATCCAGGCGCTGCTTGCCGCCGAGGATGCCGCCTTTTTCGAACACCGCGGCGTCGACCCTCGCGGCCTGGCGCGGGCTACGCTGGAGCTTGCCTCCAGCGGTGGCGAGATCCAGACCGGGGGCTCCACCATCACCATGCAGGTAGCACGGAATTACCTGCTGACCCTGGACCGGACCTTCACCCGCAAGATTCGAGAGATCCTGCTGGCGCTGCAGATGGAGCGGATCCTAACCAAGGAAGAAATCCTCGAGCTCTACGTCAACAAGATATTCCTCGGCAATCGCGCCTACGGCATTGCGGCAGCGGCAGAGGTCTATTACGACAAGCCCCTCGAGGAGCTCAGCTTGGCTCAGAAGGCGATGATTGCCGGCCTGCCCAAGGCACCCTCCGCCTTCAACCCGCTGGCCAATCCAGAGCGTTCGCTGATCCGGCGCAACTGGATCCTGTACCGGATGCGCCAGCTCGGCAATATCGACCAGGCCAGCTATGAAGCCGCTGTGCAGGAGCCCATCACCGCCCGCCGTCATGTGGCCCAGGTCGAGGTAGACGCCGACTATGTCGCCGAAATGGCGCGGCAGTATGCCATCGAGCGCTTCGGCGAGGAGGCCTATACCGGCGGCTATCGCATACACACCACGCTTGACAGCGAGCTCCAGCCATTTGCCCGCAACGCCCTGGCCAACGGCCTTATCGCCTACGATACCCGCCACGGCTGGCGCGGCCCGGAAGAGACCGACATCCCGGGCAGCCTTGCCGAGGCTCAGGCGCGCACCGAACGTCGCGGCCTGGAGGAGGAGCTTTCCGAATCCCCCGAGATACTGGAGACAGCTCGTCAGGCGGCAGAGCGCAGCCAGACCGAAGTCGAAGGTGTCGATGGCGATGTCAGCAACTGGCTGAGAGTGCTGGAACGCACTCCCGGGTTCGGCCCGCTGCAACCCGCCATCGTCGTTGCCAGCGAAGGGCGCGAGATGCAGGTCATGACGCGCGGCGGCGAACTGCGCACCGTGGAGTGGGATGGCCTTAGCTGGGCTCGCGCCTACCGCAACCCGCGCGCGCGCGGCCCCGAGCCGAGCGCCGCCTCCGAGATTGCAAACACCGGTGACCTGGTTCGCCTCCTGGAGCGGGAGGACGGCAGCCTCCGACTCTCTCAGCGCCCCGACGCGGAAGGCTCGATCGTGGTGCTTGAGCCCGACACCGGTGCCATTCTCGCCCTGCAGGGCGGCTTCAGCTTCAATGCCAGCAAGTTCAATCGGGCGGTGCAGGCCCAGCGGCAGTCGGGCTCGATCTTCAAGCCGTTCGTCTTCCTGGCGGCCCTCGATACCGGCCTGATGACCGCCTCGAGCGTGGTCAACGATGCCCCGGTGGTGCTGCAGGATGGCAGCAACGAGATCTGGCGCCCGGTAAATGCCAGCGGTGACTTCCTCTGCCCGACACGGCTGCGCGTCGCCCTGGCCCGTTCACGCAACCTGGTGACCATTCGGATACTGCAGACACTGGGGCTGGACGCCACCATCAACTACCTGGAAGGCTTCGGCTTCGCCTCGAGCCGGCTCCCTCGCGGGCTGTCACTGGCGCTGGGCAGCGCCGACCTGACCCCGCTGGAGATGACCAACGCCTATGCCGTGCTGGCCAACGGCGGCTATCAGGTCTCGCCCTGGTTCATCGATCGCGTCACTCGCATCAGCGACGACAACCTGATCGAAGAGGCCAGCCCGATGATTGCCTGCCGGGAGTGTCGCGAGGACCAGACCGAAGTGGAGATAGACGGCAGGCGTTACCAGGTTGCCAACCGGGTAGCCGACCCCACCGCGGTCTATATCCTTACCGACATGCTGCGTGACGTGATCGAATCCGGCACCGGCCGCGCCGCCCTCAGCCTGAACCGCAACGACGTGGTCGGCAAGACCGGTACGACCAACAACCAGCGCGACGGCTGGTTCGCCGGCTATAACCGCGACCTGGTGGCCACCGTATGGATCGGCAAGGACAATAACGAAACGATCGCCGAGTACGGGGGTAACGCCGCCCTGCCGATCTGGATCGAGTTCATGGAACGCGCTCTCGACGGACGCCCCGAAGCCAAGCCAGAAAGACCCTCGGGCCTAGTGCAGGCAAGGGTCGACGGCCAGACCGGCCGCCGACTTGCCGATGGCCAGTCTGGCGGCATCAGCGAGATCTTTCATCCCGACTACCTGCCGGACATGGAGCCGCGCCGAATCGAGCAGGAAGTCGAGCAGAGCAGTGGCTCCCAGGGTAGCGGGAGCTACGAAGCGATCTTCTGACACGGTCGCTTCGTCGGGCGGCAAGGACGCCGCCCTTTCCGTCTTGCCGACCGCGTCTGTCGCACGTCTGTGCGGCCCAGTCTTACGGAAAAGCAGGAACGCCTTGTTATGCCACACCCTATCACCCCCTGCCGGCTCGCCCTCCTTTTGCTGGTAGTTCCCTGCATCGCCCAGGCGAGCGGCCTCTTTTATGCCCCACCGCCTCCGGATGAAGAAGCCCCCACCTTCGGCGGCGAAGCCGAGCTTGGCTACACCCACCTCTCCGGCAATACCGACAGCCAGACACTGATCGGAAAGAGCCGTCTCTCCTGGCTGACCGGCAACTGGACCCACACCCTGCGTGGTGAAGTGCGAAACGTGACACGCGATGGCGATACCAGCGCGGAGCAATACCTGCTGTCGGGGCGGGAGCGCTATGATTTTGACGGCCCCCACTATGCCTTTGGCTTTGCCCGCTGGGGAAAGGATCGTTTCAGTGGCTACGACCAGCAGTCCACCCTCATCGGCGGCTACGGACGAGATATCCTCGATGGCGAACGCCACCGCCTGTCCCTCGAAGCCGGCCCAGGATACCGCCATGACCGTATCGATGAAGAAGAGAACCGAGGACTCGGCGTCATCTACAGCGCCCTTGACTACCACTGGACGCTCTCTCGATTCGCCAGCCTGCGCCAGGAAATGTCGGTGGAGTCCACCGACGAGAACACCACTTCACGCTCGCTCTCGTCGCTCACCGCCCGCCTCAATTCTCGCCTCTCCCTGAGGCTCTCGCATGAGGTCAAGCACAATTCCAGCCCTCCCGAGACGGCCGTGGCAGACACCGACAATACCACCAACGTCACGCTGCTCTACACCTGGTAGTCGCTACACCTCAACGCACTGCGCCGGCCCCAAGGGGCCGGCGCAGTGACAGGGGCAAGAGACGACAAGAGGCAAGCAGGCGCATCAACTGCCGTAGACGTCATCCACGGTCTTGAGCGGGTAGTGGGCCGGATAGGGCCGGCGTGCCACGCCGGAGTCCACTGCCGCCTGGGCCACTGCCGAGGTGATCCGCTCCAGCAGGCGAACGTCCACCGGGGTGGGAATGATGTACTCGGGGCCGAATGTCATGTGGTCGAGCTCATAGGCATCGAGCACCGCCTGGGGCACCGGCTCACGAGCAAGATCCTTCAGCGCATGCACCGCCGCCACCTTCATCTCCTCGTTAATGCGCGTGGCTCGCACGTCCAGCGCGCCGCGGAAGATGAAGGGAAAGCCCAACACGTTGTTCACCTGATTGGGATAGTCCGAACGACCGGTGGCCATGATCACGTCCGGGCGGGTCTCGCGGGCCAGTTCGGGATTGATCTCGGGGTCGGGATTGGTGCAGGCGAAGACGATGGGGTTGGGTGCCATCTTGCGAATATGGTCGGCCGTCATCAGGTTGGGACCCGATAACCCGATAAAGACATCGGCACCGTCGATGGCATCATCCAGGGTGCGCTTGTCGGTTTCCACCGCGAACATCGCCTTGTAGGGATTGAGCCCCTCACGACCGGCATGGATGACGCCACGGCGATCGAGCATCACCAGATTCTCGGAGCAGGCGCCACAGGAAATCAGCAGTTTCATGCAGGCGATGGCTGCCGCACCGGCACCCAGGCAAACGATCCTGGCATCCTCGAGCCGCTTGCCGGCGATATCGAGCGCGTTGAGCATGCCCGCCGCAGTGACGATGGCGGTTCCGTGCTGATCATCGTGGAACACCGGGATACTGCACTGCTCGATCAGCGCCTGCTCGATCTCGAAACACTCGGGCGCCTTGATATCCTCAAGATTGATGCCGCCCCATGTGTCTGCAATACGTGCCACGGTGTCGATGAAGGCCTGTGGACTCTCGGCATTGACCTCGATATCCACCGAATTGATACCGGCAAAACACTTGAACAGGACCCCCTTGCCCTCCATGACCGGCTTGCTTGCCAGCGGCCCCAGGTTACCAAGCCCAAGAATGGCACTTCCGTCGGAAATCACCGCGACCAGATTACCCTTGCCGGTGTAGCGATAGGCGTTCTCCGGGTCACGGGCGATTTCACGGACCGGCTCGGCGACACCGGGGCTGTAGGCGAGGGAGAGATCACGAGCCGTCGCAGTAGGCTTGGTCAGCTCCACCGAGAGTTTTCCGGGAATGGGCTTGGCGTGATAGTCCAGCGCGGCCTGCTTCTTGGCGTCTGTCATGCTGTGATCCGGTATCCGTGTAACGTGAACATGGAAAAACAGAATATAGAAAAACCTTCCATTTCTCAATGACCGGCGCGTTCGCGCATTTTCATCACCTGATCATGACCATTCGCAGCTATTTGCTGTAACTTATACTCATGATGCCAGTCATAAGCCATTGCTTATCGCTGCAGTCCCCAGCGTACTGACAAAAAGAAACCCGCCACCTGGGCGGGTTTCCTCTCGGCCGCAGCCGCAGGCACGGACGCATCAGCCGCGCTTGATGGCGGCACCGAAGCGCTTGTTGAAGCGTTCGACGCGGCCACCGGTGGTCGCCTGCTTCTGCTTGCCGGTATAGAAGGGGTGGCACTGAGAGCAGACGTCCAGTGACAGGTCATGGCCGACCGTGGAGCCGACCTCGAAGGTCGCGCCGCAGGAGCAAGTGGCAGTGACCATCTTGTAATCGGGGTGGATACCTTGTTTCATCTTGAGCCTCATGGAGCGGTATGCCGCCACCTGATCCATTGCCAGGCACCGCATACGGGTTGTCTGTCGTCTCTAACCGGTTGCCGCCGGGCGCGCCAGGCGCCACGACGGCGGAGCATTCTAGCAGAACCGAGGCCGGAGGCCAATTGCTCGACTCATCTTGCAGCATCCCCCGCGTCCTGCGCGTGGCTATCCCCACGCCGCTGCGACGACTGTTCGACTACCGTCCCAGCCAGACGCCACCGCCCGGCGGCTGGCAACCCGGCATTCGCGTCCGGGTGACGTTCGGCCGGCGACAGATGGTGGGCGTGGTGGAGAGCTGTCACCAGGACAGTGATCTGCCACTGGCCAAGCTGAAGGCCGTAGAGGAGTGGCTGGACGCGACACCGCTGCCGGCCGACTGGCTGTGGCTTTGCCGCTTCACTGCCCGCTACTATCAGCACTCGCTGGGCGACACCCTGCATCAGGCCATGCCGGTGCTGCTGCGCCAAGGGCGCCCCCTGGCGGGCCGGGTACGCGAGCAGTGGCAGGCCACTGACAAAAGCCGGCACAAGGACGACGAACGCCTCAAGCGCGCCCCTCGGCAGGCCGAACTGCTGGCAATGCTGTGCCAGCACCCTCACGGACTGCCGACCCAGGCAATCCTGGCCCAATCCTTTACCCGCGAACAGCTACTGGCGCTGGTGGAAAAGGGGCTGATTCAGCGCCACGAGACCCCGGTGGCGGCCTCCCCCCAGCCAGCCAGCGGCCATCTGCTGGCGGAACCGTCCCTACCGCTGAAACAGGAACAGGCGGCAGCCCTGGCGGCAATCCACGAGCGGCTGGACCACTTCCACCCCTGCCTGTTGCACGGGGTCACCGGCAGCGGCAAGACTGAGGTCTACCTTCAGTTGATTGAAGCCGTGGTGAACCGCGGCCGACAGGCACTGCTGCTGGTGCCCGAGATCGGCCTCACCCCCCAGACCCTGGCCCGTTTTCGTCAGCGCTTTCAGGTACCGGTGGTGGCACTGCATTCGGGGCTGACCGATAACGAGCGCCTGGATGCCTGGGAAGCCGCCGCCAGTGGCCGGGCGCCCATTGTCATCGGCACCCGCTCGGCCATCTTCACGCCGCTGTCTCGCCCGGGCGTGATTATCGTCGACGAGGAGCACGACGGCTCGTTCAAGCAGCAGGAGGGGCTGCGCTACCACGCCCGCGACCTGGCCGTGGCCCGCGCCCACCACCATGGCATCCCGCTGGTACTGGGCACTGCCACCCCGTCACTGGAGAGCCTGCACCATGCCCGCAGCGGCGCCTATCGCCACCTGCGGCTGACACAGCGAGCCAGCCGTCACGCCCCGGCAAAGCTGGAGCTGGTCGACCTGCGCGGCCGCCCCCGCCAGGGCGGCCTGATCCCCCCCGTGCTGGAGGCGATTCAGGGCACCCTCGATGCCGGCCATCAGGTGCTGGTGTTCATCAATCGACGGGGATTCGCCCCCACCCTGGCCTGCCACGCCTGCGGCTGGCTGGCCGACTGTGACCATTGCGATGCCCGCATGACCCTGCATCGCCAGCCGCCCGTACTGGCCTGCCATCACTGCGACAAGCGACGCCCGATACCCGGGATCTGTCCTGCCTGCGGCAGCGGCGATCTTCGCCCTCTCGGCAGCGGCACCGAGCGCACCGAAGAGACCCTCGCCGCTCTCTTTCCACGGGTTCCGGTGCATCGCATCGACCGCGACAGTACCCGACGCCGCGACGCCTTCGAGGCGATCCTGACCGAGGTGAAGCGCGGCGAGCCCTGCCTGCTGGTGGGTACCCAGATGCTCGCCAAGGGACATCACCTGCCCCATGTGACCCTGGTGGTGGTCGTCAATGCCGACGCCGGCCTCTACGCCAGCGACTTTCGCGCTCTGGAGCACAGCGCCCAGCTGCTGATCCAGGTCGCTGGCCGTGCCGGCCGCTCCTCCCATCCTGGACGAGTGCTGGTGCAGACGCTGCACGACGATGACCCGCACCTGCGCCTGCTGGCGGAGACCGGCTATGATGCCCTTGCCGAACAGCTGCTGACCGAGCGCCACGCCGCCGGCCTCCCCCCCTTCCGCTTCCTCGCCCTGCTGCGGCTGGAGAGCCCGCGGGAAGAGGCGGCCAACGCCCTAGCCTCTGCTGCCTCGGCGGCTCTGCGCGAGTGGCTGCAGGCACGCGGGCCGGGCGTGGACTGCCTGGGACCGGTGCCTGCACCCATGGAGCGGCGCCAGAATCGCTACCACCTGCAGCTGATGCTGGCCAGCAACAAGCGCAGCCAGCTCCATGAGGCCTGCGCCCAGCTCACTGCCTGGCTGGAAGCGGCGCCCGAGGCGCGCAAGGCACGCTGGTCACTGGATATCGACCCTCAGACGCTATCCTAGGAGCCTGTCGGACTTAACGCTGATCTACTGCGAGATCCGGTCTTTCGGCCAATTTCATTCGCTCTGATTCGTTAAATAGCGGGCTATTCGCCTCATCAGATCGATAAACTTGTCTCGAAATCCAAATCTCTCGTGACGATCGGTCAAATCCGACAGGCTCCTGGCGACGATTCAAGCCACTGGGGCAGGGCACCCCGCGAACAGCCTGCCTACGCGGGGTTTAAAGCCGAGGCACAATTGCCGATAATGGGCGATCATGCCCCACCGGGCGAGTTTTCATGCCAGCGTCCGCCCGCCAGTCGCACAGTCACCCTTACCCGATGCGGGCCCGGCGCTACAGGACAACAGACTTCATGAAAGAAACGATCATTTCCCTGCTCGAGACTGCCCTCGACAACCTCAAGCAGCAGGGTGTGCTGCCCGCGGATGCCGCTCCCACCATCAAGGTCGATCCCACCCGGGACAAGGCCCACGGTGACTACGCCACTAACCTGGCGCTGATGCTGGCCAAGCCGGCCGGCAGGAAGCCCCGCGAGCTGGCCGAAGAGCTCCTGGCGGCCTTGCCTGACAGCGACGCCGTACAGCAGGTCGAAATCGCCGGCCCCGGCTTCATCAACTTCTTCGCTGCCACCGATGCCGCCGCCCAGGTGGTGCGCCAGGTACTCGATTCCGGCGACACCTTCGGTCGCAGCCTCAAGGGCAAGGGCCAGAAGGTGCAGGTGGAATTCGTTTCCGCCAACCCCACCGGCCCGCTCCACGTGGGCCACGGTCGCGGCGCAGCCATCGGCGACAGCATCTGCCGCCTATTGGAAGCCACCGGCTTCGACGTCACCCGGGAGTTTTACTATAACGACGCCGGCGCCCAGATCAGCAATCTGGCACTGTCAGTCCAGGCCCGGGTCAAGGGCATCGAGCCAGACAGCACCGCCTGGCCCGCCGACGGCTACCGCGGCGACTACATTGCCGAAGTGGCCAAGGACTACCTGGCTGGCGAGACGGTCCACGCCGACGACCGCCATGTCACCGCCAAGGCGGACCCCGACGACCTGGAGGCGATCCGCGAATTCGCCGTGGCCTGGCTACGCCGCGAACAGGACCTCGACCTCAAGGCCTTCGGGGTGGAGTTCGATGTCTACTTCCTGGAGTCTTCGCTGTACGACCAGAGCAAGGTCGAGGAGGCAGTCGAGCGACTCATTGCCAACGGCCATACCTATGAGCAGGACGGCGCCCTGTGGCTACGCACCACCGACTTCGGTGACGACAAGGACCGGGTGATGCGCAAGTCGGACGGCAACTACACCTATTTCCTGCCCGATGTGGCCTATCACCTGAACAAGTGGCAGCGCGGCTTTACCACGGTGATCAACGAGCAGGGCGCCGACCATCACTCCACCGTCACCCGGGTAAGGGCCGGTCTTCAGGCCCTGGAGGCCGGAATTCCCGTGGGCTGGCCAGACTATGTGCTGCATCAGATGGTGATGGTGACCCGATCCGGCGTCGAGGTGAAGCTGTCCAAACGTGCCGGGAGCTATGTCACGGTGCGCGACCTGATCGACGAGGTAGGTCGCGACGCCACCCGCTTTTTCCTGGCCGCCCGCAGGGCGGACTCCCAGCTCACCTTCGACATCGACCTGGCGCGCTCGCAGTCCAACGACAACCCGGTCTATTACGTCCAGTACGCCCATGCCCGGGTTTGCAGCATGCTGCGCCGCGCCGAGGCCGAATCCCTGCATTTCGACCACGACCTGGCCATGGTCAGCCTCGCAAGGCTGGATGCGGAGCAGGAGAAGGCAGTGATGAACCGCCTGGCTCGTTTCCCGGAGGTCGTATCCCATGCGGCCCTGTCGCGGGAGCCGCAGCAGGTGGCCCAGTATCTCCTGGACCTGGCTGCCGAGTTCCACTCCTGCTACAACGCCGTCAAGGTCATGGTCGAGGACGACGAGCTGCGCAACGCCAGGCTGGCGCTTGGGCTCGCCACCCGCCAGGTGCTGCGCAACGGCCTCGACCTCATGGGCGTCAGCGCCCCGGAGGAGATGTAAACCATGGCAACCCGTCGCCCCCCACCGAAGAAACGTGGCGCCACCACCGCCCGGCGCCGCACCGCACGAGGTCGTGAGGGCTTCCGCCTGCCCGGCTGGGTGTGGGGGTTGGGCGGTGTGGCGGCGGGTTTCCTGCTGGCACAGCATCAGCACGGTACGGCGCCCTGGCAGGAGGGGCACGACTCACCGCTGGCCAGCTTGATACCTCGAACGCCGACGACGGAGCAGGTGCCTCCCACGCCGACGGTCGAACCCAGCGAGCCGCGTATGCCGACCTTCGAGTTCTATACGCTGCTGCCCGAAGAGGTCGTTGCTCCCCGTGACATCGCCTCGACGGCCTCCCCGCCCGAGGTCGTCACACCCGTGCCCGACGTCACCGAGGCACCTGCCGATGGTGACAGAGTCGATGACCCGATCGCCCAGGTCATCGCCGCCAACCTGCAGGACGATGCCAACGCCACGGCCAGCGAAGCCGCCCGTGAGACGGCGGTGCCCGACGGTACGCGCTATATGCTGCAAGCGGCGTCCTTCCGCCAGCCGGCCGACGCCGAAGCGCTGCAACAGCGCTTGCGCAACCTCAGCCTGGTGGCCCAGGTGAGCCAGGTCCAGTCAGCCGATGGCGATACCTGGCACCGGGTCATGGTGGGTCCTTATGATGATACCCGTGAACTCAACCGCGCCGAGGACCTGATGACCACCCAGGGCATCACGCCGCTGCGGCACCGGGCCAGTAACTGACAGACGGTAATTGCCAGCTGCAACGACGCTGCCGGTTGAATTCGAGAGATCACGCCCACACTTTCCTTGAATGCTCGTTCACGGCACCCGGCACCGCCGCGGCGCCGAAAGTCATCGGGAGCCCTCGCTCCCCGTTACGGAGTTCTCTCCATGACCACGATCGTATCCGTGCGCCGCGGCGACCAGGTTGCCCTTGCCGGTGACGGCCAGGTCTCGCTGGGCAATACGGTGATGAAAGGCAATGCCAGCAAGGTGCGCCGCCTCTATCGCGGCCAGGTACTGGCGGGCTTCGCCGGTGGCACCGCTGACGCCTTCACCCTCTTCGAGCGCTTCGAGGCGCAGCTGGAAAAGTACCAGGGCAACCTGGTCAAGGCCGCCGTGGAGCTGGCCAAGGACTGGCGCACCGATCGCGCCCTGCGCCGCCTGGAGGCGCTGCTTGCCGTGGCCGACAAGGAGGCATCGCTGATCATCACCGGCAACGGTGACGTGGTGGAACCCGAGCGCGGCATCATCGCCATCGGCTCCGGTGGCAACTATGCCCTTGCCGCCGCCCGGGCCCTGCTCGAGAACACCGACCTCCCTGCCAGCGAAATCACCCGCAAGTCACTCGAGATCGCCGGTGATATCTGTGTGTTCACCAATCACCACGTCACCCTCGAAGAGCTGTCTGCCAAAGACGCTTCACAGGAACGCTAAGGCCGCCACCATGACACAGATGACACCCCGCGAGATCGTCCACGCCCTGGACCAGTACATCATCGGTCAGCAGGATGCCAAGCGCGCCGTCTCCATCGCGCTACGCAACCGCTGGCGGCGCATGCAGCTCGACGACGACCTGCGCCACGAAGTCACCCCCAAGAACATCCTGATGATCGGCCCCACCGGCGTCGGCAAGACCGAGATCGCCCGCCGCCTGGCCAAGCTGGCCCGGGCGCCCTTCATCAAGGTCGAGGCCACCAAGTTCACCGAGGTGGGCTACGTGGGCCGCGACGTCGAATCGATCATCCGCGACCTGACCGAGGCAGCCATCAAGCTGGTCCGCGAACAGGCCAAGGAGGAGGTGAGCCACCGCGCCGAGGACGCCGCCGAGGACCGCATCCTCGACGCCCTGCTGCCCCCGCCCCGGGGCCAGGAAGAGAGCGCCCGCAGCGACAGCTCGACGCGCCAGATCTTCCGCAAGAAGCTGCGTGAGGGCCAGCTAGACGACAAGGAGATCGATATCGAGATCACCCCCCAGGGGCCGGGTATCGACATCATGACCCCGCCGGGCATGGAGGAGATGACCAGCCAGCTGCAGAGCCTGTTCTCCAACATGGGCCGGCAGAAGAGCGAGACTCGCCGGGTGGCGGTGAAGGACGCCTTCGCCCTGCTGCGCGACGAGGAGGCCGGCAAGCTGGTCAACGAGGAAGAGATCAAGCACCGCGCCATCGACGCGGTAGAGCAGAACGGCATCGTCTTCCTCGACGAGATCGACAAGGTGACCAAGGGCAGCGGCCAGTCCAGCGGCGGGGAGGTCTCCCGCGAGGGGGTCCAGCGCGACCTGCTGCCGCTGATCGAGGGCTCCACGGTCTCGACCAAGTACGGCATGGTCAAGACCGACCATATCCTCTTCATCGCCTCCGGCGCCTTCCACCTGTCGCGCCCATCGGACCTGATCCCCGAACTGCAGGGCCGCCTGCCGATCCGCGTCGAGCTCAATGCGCTGACGCCGGAGGACTTCAAGCGCATCCTCACCGAGCCGTCGGCCTCGCTGACCAAGCAGTACAAGGCGCTGCTGGCCACCGAAGGGCTGGATATCAGCTTCACCGAAGACGGTATCGTGCGCATCGCCGAGATCGCCTGGAAGGTCAACGAGGGCACCGAGAACATCGGCGCGCGCCGCCTGCATACCGTGATGGAGCGGCTGCTGGAAGAGGCCTCGTTCAAGGGGGCCGATATCGGCACGCCGCTGGAGATCGATGCCGCCTACGTGGATTCCCAGCTCGGCGAACTGGCCATGGACGAGGATCTGTCGCGGTATATTCTGTAGCGTAAGAGATGCGGTAACGTATGATCTGAGCTGTCATGAAGGCGTCGGGCGAGCAGTGACGCGACCTTAGCAAGAGCGCTGGCTCAAGCGCAGCAGCGCGCGGCGATCGACAGGGATGTCGATCGAGGACAGGCAAGAGGGACCTTGTTCCTGTCCGACGCGCAAGCTGCAAGCGCGGGGCCAGGGTTTCGCTCTTGATTGTCGCAAATCGCTCGGCCCGGCGCCTGACGCCCATTCTTGCGAAGGACACCCACATGACTACCCCCGCCCCCAGCAAGATCCATTACCGCAAGAAGGCCCGCGAGCTGGAGCTCACCTACTCCGACGGCCAGACCCATTGCCTGCCGGTCGAGTACCTGCGCGTCTACTCCCCCTCCGCCGAGGTGCGCGGCCACAACCCCAGCCAGGCGGTACTGCAGGTCGGCAAGCAGCATGTGGGACTGCAGAACATTGAGCCTGTCGGCCGCTATGCCGTCAAACTGCATTTCGACGACGGTCACGACAGCGGCCTGTACAGCTGGGAGTACCTCCACGACCTGATCGAGAATCGCGACGCCTACTGGGCCGACTACCTGCGACGCCTGGAGGAAGCTGGTGCTTCACGAGAGCCGCTGGGCATCGAGATCAAGCAGTTGTAGGGGACCGACGTCAAGACAAGTACGGTCGTGCAAGGCTACAATGGCGCCCATTCGAGGCCGAATCACCCCGGCCTCCTCTCACTGCAGCGATTCGGGAGCCTTTTTCGCATGAGCCCTCTTTCCAGCCCCGGTGACAAGCACACCACTCACTTCGGCTACCAGGAAGTCCCGGTCGACGAAAAGGCCTCCCGCGTGGCCGATGTCTTCCACTCCGTGGCGGCCCGCTACGATGTCATGAACGATCTGATGTCCTTCGGCATCCACCGACTGTGGAAGCGCCTGACCATCGAGCGCTCCGGCGTTCGCCCAGGCCATAGCGTGCTGGATATCGCCGGCGGCACCGGCGACCTGACGCTGAAATTCTCGCGCATGGTGGGCCCACGCGGCCGGGTGGTTCTGGCCGATATCAACGAATCCATGCTACGGGTCGGCCGGGACAAGCTGCTGGACAACGGCGTCGGGGGCAATGTCGAATACGTGCAGGCCAACGCCGAATGCCTGCCCTTCCCCGACAATTCCTTCGACTGCATCACCATTGCCTTCGGCCTGCGCAACGTCACCGACAAGGCCTCCGCACTGCGCTCCATGACCCGGTCCCTCAAGCCCGGTGGCCGCGTGCTGGTACTGGAGTTCTCAAAGCCGGTCAATCCGCTGCTCTCCAAGGCCTACGACGAATACTCCTTCCGCCTGCTGCCGCGGATGGGTCAGATGGTTGCCGGCGACGCCGACAGCTATCGCTACCTCGCCGAATCCATCCGCATGCATCCCGACCAGGAGACGCTGCAGGAGATGATGGAGGCCGCCGGGCTGGAGCGGGTCGAGTACACCAATCTCACCGGGGGCATCGTTGCCCTGCATCGCGGTATCAAGCTTTGAGGCGGTGATGACATTGACCCCCACCCTGCTGCTGGCCGGCATAGAAAGAACGCTCAATGCCCTGCTGGCGCAAGACCCCGCAGCGCCTTCGCGACTGGCCCGCCTGAGCGGAAACCGTCTGCTGCTTCGCCTCGAGCGCCCCGATTTGTCGCTGGCGATTCACTTCCACCCTGCCGGCCTGGACCTGCTGCGCCCGGAAGCACAAGACGAGGACGCCTTCGATGCCGTGGTCACGCTTAATGCCGAAACCCTGGGCAAGCTGCTGGGCGGGGAGAGCATCGAACGGCTGATGTTCCAGGGCAAGCTCTCGGTACGTGGGCAGGTCCATCTGCTGGAGGCAACCCGCGACCTGCTGCTGGATCTGGACCTGGACTGGGAGGGTGAGATGGCCCGCTGGCTGGGCGATGTACCCGCCCACGGCCTGGCCGAAGGGTTGCGCCGTGTCACTCGCTGGGGTCGCCGTGCCCATGGTGAAATGCGCAGCGATATTGCCGAGTACGTTTTCGAGGAAGCGAAGCTGTTGCCTGGCAAGCACCAACTCGAGAATCTGCGTGACCACCTCACCGAACTGGAAATGACCACCGACCGCCTCGAAGCGCGCCTGGCGAGGCTGCATCGACAACTCGACCGCGAGGCCGCGCTGTGATGAGTCTTCGGCTGCTGCGCATCATCTGGGTGATCACCCGCTACCGTCTCGACACGCTGTTGCCGTTGGAGCGTCTCCCCTGGTACCTCAGGCTGATGTTCATCCTATCGCCACTGCGAGTGGTGCCTGTCGGCAAGCGCTCGCCTGGCGAGCGCCTGCGCCTGGCGCTGGAAGCTCTCGGCCCTATCTTCGTCAAGTTCGGGCAGTTGCTCTCCACCCGTCGCGACCTGCTACCCGAGGAGATCGCCGACGAACTCCGGCGACTGCAGGATCAGGTGCCCCCCTTCCCCGGTCGCGAAGCCCGTGAGCTGGTGGAGGCGGAACTGCACATGACGATCGACGAGGCATTCGCCCACTTCGAGCCCGAACCACTGGCCTCTGCCTCCATTGCCCAGGTACATGCCGCCCGCCTGCATACCGGCGAGGATGTTGTTGCCAAGATCATACGTCCCGGCATCGAGCACATCATGCGCCAGGACATGGCGCTGATGTATCGGGTGGCCGGCGTACTGGCCCGGATTCCCGAGGCCCGTCGCCTGCGCCCGGTGGAAGTGGTACGCGACTACGAATCAACGCTGTTCGACGAACTGGATCTCCACAAGGAGGCTGCCAATACCTCGCAGCTGAAGCGCAACTTCAAGAATTCACCGCTACTTTACGTACCGGCGACCCACTGGTCCCATACTCGTCGTCGGGTCATGGTACAGGAGCGTATCTACGGCATCCCGGTCGCCGACCTGGCAGCATTGAAGGCCCAGGGCACAGATCTCAAGCGCCTTGCCGAGCGCGGCGTGGAGATTTTCTTCACCCAGGTGTTTCGTGACAACTTCTTCCATGCCGACATGCATCCCGGCAATATCTTCGTGTCCCGTGAACACCCTCACGACCCGCAGTACATCGCCATAGACTGCGGCATCGTCGGCAGCCTCACCCGAGAAGATCAGGACTACCTGGCGCGGAACCTGCTCGCCTTCTTCCACCAGGACTACTATGAAGTCGCCGCGCTGCACATCGAGTCGGGCTGGGTCGGCGAGAACACCCGGGCAAACGAGTTTGCCGCCGCCATTCGAACCGTATGCGAGCCGATCCTCGAGAAGCCGCTCAAGGACATCTCCTTCGGCCAGGTGCTGCTGGGGCTGTTCAAGACCGCCCGGCGCTTCAACATGGAGGTGCAGCCGCAGTTGGTATTGCTGCAGAAGACCCTGCTCAACATCGAGGGGCTCGGGCGCCAGCTCTATCCCGACCTGGACCTGTGGACCACCGCCAAGCCCTACTTGGAGCAGTGGATGAAGGAACGCGCCGGCGCCAGCGGCTTCTGGGAATCGCTCAAGCGCCAGGCCCCTGAGCTGGCACGCCAACTGCCCGAGCTGCCGTCGGTGGCGCACCACGCCCTTAGTCGGATTGAGCATGAACATCGCCAGCGCCACCGCCAGGCCCTCGCCCTGGACGGCATACGACGACAGCTAAAAGACGGCAGCCGCAGTAGTCGTCGGCTACGGCTGGGCGTACTCCTGGCGGGGCTGGCGCTGGCCTGGCAACCGCTGAGCGAATGGGCCGCCGGCCAGCCATGGCCCGTGCTGTTGATCGCCGTCATCGGCCTGCTGCTGCTGGCCTGGCAATGAACTTGACCCACCGCAAACGGAAGCCCTGTCATGCGTGATATTCTGGATCAACTCTTCGAAGTGCTGGAGCAACGCAGAGCCGCGGATCCCGACGATTCCTACGTTTCAGCCTTGCATCACAAGGGGTTGAACAAGATACTCGAGAAAGTCGGCGAGGAAGCCACCGAGACATTGCTGGCAGCCAAGGATGCCGAGGGCGGCGGTGAGGCAGAGCGCAAAGCGCTAGTCGCCGAGACCGCTGACCTGTGGTTTCATAGCTTGGTGATGCTGTCGCATCTCGGGCTCGATCACCAGGACGTACTCGATGAACTGGCCCGTCGCTTCGGTATCTCCGGGCACGAAGAGAAGGCGGCAAGGTCCAAGTAAACAGGTGCTCCGGATCGACCGGAAGCCCGCATCAGAGGAATTATTCATGTTAGGTGGCATCAGTATCTGGCAACTGCTGATCGTACTCGGCATCATCATCCTGATTTTCGGCACCAAGAAGCTGCGCAATGTCGGCACCGACCTGGGTGGCGCGGTGAAAGGCTTCAAGCAGGCCGTGAACGAGGAAGAGAAGGACGACAAGGACAAGGCACAGGCCAAGGTCGTCCATGACGAACAGCCCAATACCTATGACGTACGTGCCGAAGAAAAAGCGGCAGCGGACAAGGTGGATAATCAGGAAGAGCGCAAATAAGCCCTCATGTTTGATATCGGCTTTCTCGAACTCCTGATCCTCGGTGTCGTGGGCCTGCTGGTGCTCGGCCCGGAACGCTTGCCCAAGGCGGCACGCACCGTCGGCCTGTGGGTGGGCAAGATCAAGCGCTCCGTCTCGAGCATGCAGCGGGAGATCAGCTCGCAGCTCGAGGCGGAAGAGCTGCGCCAGAAACTCAAGGAGCAGCAGTCGAAGCTCGATGAGAGCCTCGACAGGGCAAAGCGCGACGTGGAGAGTATCGCCAAGCCCTACTCCACCTCGACGCCCAGCCGTCACGCCAACGAAAAAGCCGAACCCGACAGCCCAGCTGGCGAACAGCCGCCGCCGCAGGCCGCCGCCCGGCTCGACGACGCCCTGGCCAATGCCCGTCAACCCGACGAGCGGCCTGCCGACGAGCGCTCCACTCCTCCCGACGATGACAAGAAGGATGCCGCTTCCCGATGAGCGACTCCGGTGACAAGCAGGATCTCGGCCAGGCACCCTTGATCGAACACCTCATCGAACTGCGATCGCGTCTGCTGCGCTCGGTGGTGGCGATCTTCGTGATCTTCCTCGGACTCTACCCCTTCGCCAACGAAATCTACACTTTCGTGGCACAACCACTGATGGCGCTGCTGCCGGAAGGCTCGCAGATGATCGCCACCGAGGTGGCTTCGCCCTTTCTCGCCCCCTTCAAGTTGACCCTGGTGGTGGCGGTATTCGTGGCCATCCCCTATGTGCTCCACCAGGCCTGGGCCTTCGTCGCACCGGGGCTGTACGATAATGAGAAGGCCCTGGCCATGCCGATACTGGCCTCCAGTGTCGGCCTCTTCTACGCCGGTGCGGCCTTTGCCTACTATGCGGTGTTCCCGCTGCTGTTCCAGTTCTTCACCCAGACCGGGCCGGAGAACGTGGCGGTGATGACCGACATCAACCAGTACCTCAATTTCGTCCTCAAGCTGTTCTTCGCCTTCGGCGTGGCCTTCGAGATCCCCATCGCCACCTTCCTGCTGATTGCCTCTGGCGCCACTACCGTGGAAAGTCTGTCGAAGAAACGCCCCTATGTGATCCTGGGCTGCTTCGTGGTGGGCATGCTGCTCACGCCGCCGGATGTGATCTCCCAAAGCCTGCTGGCGGTGCCCATGTATCTGCTCTATGAGGTGGGGATTCTGTTCGGCCGCCTGGTGCGTTACCGTCGCCGCAAGGCCTCCCAAGCGGAAGACGAAACCGGGGAGCACGACAAATCCTGACCGGCATTAAAAAGCCCCCGCCCGATCGAATCGGGCGGGGGCATTGGCTTGCGCCAGTGCCTAGAGATCCATCATTTCATCGATACGATCGACCAGCTTGAAGATACCGGTGGCGGCCTCGCTGATGCGGGTAGCCAGCATATAGGCAGGCGTGGTGACGACGCGGTTCTCGAAATCGACCACAATATCCTCGACGCCGCAGCTGCGATGCAGCCCTCCCATGGCGCTGATTGCACCGGAGACGCCCGGGTCGTGTCCGATGGTCACGGCGATCCCCGGCCCCAGCAGCTTCGGCACCAGGGCGGGTGTGATACACATCAGGCCGATGGGCTTGCGTGCCTCATGAAACGGCGCAATGGCTTCCACCAGCCCTTCGTGAATCTCCAATTCGTTACCCGCCAAGGCAAAGTTGGACAGGTTCTTGGCCGCCCCGAAGCCTCCTGGCAGGATCACGGCATCGAACTCGGATGGTTCGAGCTCTTCAAGAGAGCTGATTTCGCCTCGCGCAAGCCGAGCCGACTCCGTCAAGACGTTGCGCAGCTCACCTTCGACAGCATCTCCGCTGCGATGATCGATGACATGATGCTGCTCGATATCCGGTGCGAAGCAGCGATAGCCGATACCCAGCTGGTCCAGCCGCAGCAGGGTCAGGGTGGTCTCGTAGATCTCCGAGCCGTCCTGGACGCCGCAGCCCGACAGGATGACCGCCACCTGTTTGCTCATGTCTTTCTCCTTGTAATGAAGGCGCCTCGAATGAAGAGCACTGCCTATAATCCTGAAGCCAACACGTCAGCTGAAAGCCAACACGTCAGCTGAAAGCCAACACTTTAGAGAGTCACGCGGGGTGCGACAAGCCTCCGCTTCCGGCAGCCGTTAGCACTGATATACTCAAGGGCATCGACACGGGACCATCAGGACCCCTACAGCCGGAGAAGAACCTTGAGCTTCATGACCACACGCCAGTTTCCAGCCACCCGCATGCGTCGCATGCGCCGTGACGACTTCTCTCGTCGACTGATGCGGGAAACGACCCTGACGCCATCTGACCTGATCTGGCCCGTGTTCGTTCTCGAAGGTGAGCAGCGCCGTGAGGCCGTTCCATCAATGCCTGGCGTCGAGCGCCTGTCGCTGGACCTGCTGATCGATGAGGCCCGGGACGCTCATGCGCTAGGCATCCCCGCCATCGCCCTGTTCCCCGTGGTGGACCAGTCGCTGAAGAGCGAGCTGGCCGAAGAGGCCTACAGCTCCAGCGGACTGGTACAGCGCAGCGTCCGGGCACTGAAAGAGGCCGTCCCCGAACTCGGGATCATGACCGATGTGGCCCTCGACCCCTATACCAGCCACGGCCAGGACGGCATCATCGACGCCAACGGCTATGTCCTCAACGACCGCACCGTGGAAACCCTGCTCAAGCAGGCGCTCTCCCATGCTGAGGCCGGGGCCGACGTGGTGGCACCCTCCGACATGATGGATGGCCGCATCGGCGAGATACGCCAGGTACTCGAGCAGGAACACCTGCACAACGTCCGCATCATGGCCTACAGCGCCAAGTACGCCTCCCGTTACTACGGCCCCTTCCGCGATGCCGTGGGCTCCGCTGCCAACCTGGGGAAGGCGGACAAGCGCACCTACCAGATGGACCCGGCCAACGGCGACGAGGCGCTACACGAAGTGGCTCTCGACCTGGCCGAGGGGGCCGACATGGTGATGGTCAAGCCGGGCATGCCCTATCTCGACGTGGTGCGGCGCATCAAGGACGAGCTCAAGGTCCCCACCTATGCCTATCAGGTGAGTGGCGAATACGCCATGCACATGGCCGCCTTCGACAACGGCTGGCTGGAGGCCGACGAGGTGATCCTCGAGTCTCTGATGTGCTTCAAGCGAGCCGGTGCCGACGGCATCCTCACCTACTTCGCCAAGCGCGCGGCCCGGCTGCTGGCTTCTAGCTCCGCTTGAAGGCGGCCAGGTCGTGCGGATCGAACCCCTCTACCCGCTCGGCCAGGCCCCTGTCTTGGCGCAGTCCCCTGATCTTCTGTCGCTCGGCAATGAGTTCGCCGTCGTCATCCATGGTGCGGCCATTTAGCTCAGCCAGCTGAACCATGCCCTGGTGGTAAAAGGTCAACAGGTCGAGTGCCACGTCATTGCCCTGCTCCGCCTCGCGACGCAGGGTGGAGAGATAGCCGCTCACACGAGACAGGTGATGCTTGAGCTGCCAGACGTAGCGCATCTCGGTCATCCAGGGACGCTCGCGCAGTACGGCAAAGGTCAGGCTGGTGACGATAAGGCCCAGAAACACCCCCAGCGCATTGAGCCAGAGGCTGGAGCCGAAGGTAGCGGTCAGCAGTTGGGAGAACACCAGGCCGAAGACGATCAGCTGGGCGGCCATGGCCACGCTGATCAGTCGCGCCTTGCGACGGTAGGACTCCGGGTCATGGTGCTCGAAACGGAACGGCATCGATGCCTCCTCTGCTTGGCTCGCGGCGGGAAAGTACGGGATTATCCCGTCATTCACCGCCACGGTAC
This sequence comes from Halomonas chromatireducens, assembly GCF_001545155.1. Classification (NCBI taxonomy): domain Bacteria; kingdom Pseudomonadati; phylum Pseudomonadota; class Gammaproteobacteria; order Oceanospirillales; family Halomonadaceae; genus Halomonas; species Halomonas chromatireducens. The sequence continues at coordinate 3,148,196 of NZ_CP014226.1, forward strand.
AGGCAAAGAGGTCAGGTCGGCATGTCCAACCGGCCGGATCAAGCCGAGCGGAGCTGTTCCGCTGCCTCCAGCAGCAGCGCCTCAGTGGCTTCCCAGCCCAGGCAGGCGTCGGTCACCGACACGCCGTAGCGCAGGGTGGCGGGCTCGAGGGCCTGGCGCCCCTCCTCAAGGTAGCTCTCAAGCATCAGCCCCATCAGCGAGTTTTCACCGGCCAGGCGCTGTGCCAGCACGTCACGCAGTACCTCACCCTGGCGACGGTGGTCCTTGCAGGCATTGGCGTGGCTACAGTCGACCATCAGCCGCGGTGTCAGCCCAGCGGCTTGCAGCGCCTGGCGGCAGGCTTGCACAGAACCGGCGTCGTGGTTGGGGCCGCCGTGTCCACCGCGCAGCACCACGTGCGTGTGGGGGTTGCCCGCCGTCTCGCGCATCACGGGGCGACCGTCGCCGGCAAGGCCGAAGTGCTGGTGGGGATGCGCCGCCGCCTGCATGGCGTCCAGGGCGACCTTGACGTCGCCACTGGTGGCATTCTTGAAGCCCACCGCCGCGTCCAGGCCACTGGCCAGCTCGCGATGCAGCTGGGATTCGGTGGTGCGCGCGCCGATGGCAACCCAGGCCAGCAGATCTTCCAGGTAGGGCGCAAGCATCGGCTGCAGCAGTTCGGTGGCCACCGGCAGGCCAAGGGAGGCGATATCGCGCATCAGCTGGCGCGACAGCCGAAGGCCGAGGGCCATGTCGCCACTGCCGTTGAGGCCGGGATCATAGGCAAGCCCCTTCCAGCCCACCGTGGTGCGCGGTTTCTCCACGTAGACACGCATCACCGGCAGCAGGCGATCCGACACCCTGGGTGCCAGCTCGGCCAGGCGTTGCGCGTACTCCAGCGCCGCCACGGGGTCGTGGATCGAGCAGGGACCCACCACGACCAGCAATCGGTCGTCACGGCCCTGCAGGATGTCATGGACAGCCTGGCGCTGGGCGTGGACCCGCTCGACCAGCTGAGGCCCCAGAGGAAGGGTGTGTCGCAGTTCGCCTGGGGTGGGCAGCGTCATCTCGGTCCGACTCGTTTCAGCGGCAAGGTCAAACTCGGCTCGGCGGTCCGTCTGGCGCTCGGCAAGGGTCGTATGGGCATTCATGGTGGTCAACTCCGTGAGATCGGCAAACATCGTGTCGCGTCCGTGCCACCCGAGATCTCACGGTCGGAGGTGGCGCACTGACCCGACCGCGTAGCGCTAAATCGCCAGCCATAGCCCCAGCCAAAATAATCCTGGCGGCTCCGGGCGTAGGCGGCAAAGGCGCTGTAGCGTGCGGTCATGGTGCGTCTCCTCTCATTGCTGCATTGCAAAAGACTGCGTTGCAAAGATAGTGTTCGGGGCTGCATAACGCAAAACCCCCGGGCGGGTTGCCGACCGGGGGTTCGTGGTGGGAGGCAACCCGGTTAGGGTGTGCCTTCGCGGCGGTGTCCTAGGACCCGGCCGCCGGCACACCGGCGCTAAACCAGTACCAATACTGATCACCGAAGTCACCCAAGCCAATGCCACCCAATTCCACCGCGCCGGGAGTGCGGTTGAAGGAATTGCTGGGCTTAGCAAGGCTCGGTGTCATGGTTGTCTCCCTGAGGTCTGCTTTCATCGTGCCGCATCGCGGCAACCTTGGCAAGCCCGGATTCAAGCCGCCACGGCGCGCATCACACCAATGATTAGCGGCAGCAGGTTGATCGCCAGAACTACCGCCAGAGGCAACAGCCAAAGTAGCCCTGTGTCGTCATGATACTCCTTCAGTGGGGCCATGTTCGTCTCCTTTGCCTCAGCTAGATCGTTTGCTCTCTGCCATGGTACGACGCCGGCAGGGCTTGGTGTCCATGACTGACAGTCTAGCGAAGATGCCGGCCGCCATCGACCGGCAGGGTAATCCCGGTGACATAACGGTTGTCGAGCAGGTAACGCAGGCTCTGGTAGATCACGCCAGGTCCCGGCACCGTGCCCATGGCGGACTTGGCCCGCACCTTCTCGATGTAGGCTTCATCATCGCCCTCATTGAGCATGATCAGGGCCGGGGCAATGCCGTTGACCTGGATCGACGGGGCGTACATGGCCGCGAAAGAGAGCGTCAGACTCTCCAGCCCCGCCTTGGTGGCAGCATAGGCGGCGTGCTTCCTCGAACCCTTCTGCACGACGTAATCGGAGATATGCACGATATCGCGCTGAGGCTCCCCGCAGGCGTCCAGCAGCTCACGGCAGTGCAGGTTGACCAGGTAGGGCGCCTGCATATGAATGCGGAACAGCCGTTCGAAGGTCGCCCCCGCCTGAGCGCCGGCCGAGTCCGGCGCCCAGTCGCTGGCATTATGCACGATGGCCCTCAGCGACGATGTCTCGATCTTGAGGCGGGCGATAAAGTCGAGGATACCCGCTTCGGTGGAGAAGTCGGCCTCGAGTGCCACGATGCCCCGCTCGCGCAGTGCTTCCAGCTCGGCCCGCTCGCGGCGGTAGCTGATGATCACGGGATGCCCGTCCTCGGCCAGCCGCTCGGCACAGTGGCGCCCCACACGCTGCGCGCCACCGGTGATCAGGATCGGCGAGGCGCTCACCTACCGCCCTCCCGCCTGAGCACGCCGGCCGTAGGCACCAGCGGCTGGCGCGGCGCATAGGCGAAGACATCGGAGAAGACCCGGGAGGCAGTTAGCCCCAGCGAGGCCAGCACATCGACGCAAGCGTAGACCATGCCCGGCGACCCGGAGAGGTAGACGTCATGGCCGGAGATATCGTCGAGCCCCTCCGCCAGCGCCTGGTCGATGCGTCCCCGATGCCCCTGGACGCGCTCACCGGCTACCGGCGTCTCCGGCGCCACCTCGGTGACCACATGGAAGCGAACATTCTCGTGGCTCTCGGCCCACTCTCGCGCCAGGCCCTCGAGATAGAGGTCACGCCGCTCCCGCGCCGCCCACCAGAGGTCGATGGGTCGCTCCGGGGACTCGTGCAGCGAGGCCTCGACGATGGCTTTCATCTGGGCGAAGCCGGTCCCCGCGGCAATCAGCAACAGCGGCCGCCGGCTGGTACTGTCCAGCACGCAGTCGCCTCCCGGCATGCGCAGGGTCAGGTGCCGGGCAACCACGACCAGGTTGCGCAGGCGCTCGGAGTTCTCACGCTCCGGCCAATGCTGAATATGCAGTTCGAGGGTGCCGTCACCGCCATGGGCGCTGGCAATGGAGAACGGCACCCAGGTGTCATCGTCAAGCGCCAGCTCGAGGTACTGGCCGGGGTCGTGGGCCATGGCCTCGGGGCGTCCCTCCAGCCGGACGCGGAACACGTCGGGAGTGAGATCCTCCACTGCCGTCACCTGGCAGGTCAGGGTCCTTGCCGTCATGAATGCCTCTTGTCATCAGGGTTGGAAGGCAGCGCGATGCCCAGATCGTTCCAGCGCTCGCTGACACGGGCCTTGACGGCCTCGTCCATTACGATGGGCGTGCCCCACTCTCTATCGGTTTCGCCGGGCCACTTGGCGGTGGCGTCGAGGCCCATCTTGGAACCCAGTCCCGCCACCGGGGAGGCGAAGTCGAGGTAATCGATGGGCGTATTCTCCACCAGTACGGTGTCCCGGGCAGGGTCCATCCGCGTGGTGATGGCCCAGATAACGTCTTTCCAGTCACGGGCGCTGACGTCGTCGTCCAGCACCACCACGAACTTGGTGTACATGAACTGGCGCAGGAAGCTCCACACCCCCATCATCACCCGCTTGGCGTGACCCGGGTACTGCTTCTTCATGGTCACCACCGCCATGCGGTAGGAGCAGCCCTCCGGCGGGAGATAGAAGTCGGTAATTTCGGGAAACTGCTTGCGCAGGATTGGCACGAAGACCTCGTTGAGCGCCACGCCAAGAATGGCCGGTTCGTCCGGCGGCCGTCCGGTGTAGGTCGAGTGGTAGATGGCGTCTTTCCGCATGGTCATGCGCGTGACCGTGAAGACCGGGAACTCGTCGACCTCGTTGTAGTAGCCGGTGTGATCGCCGTAGGGGCCTTCCGGCGCGGTATCGTCCGGGTAGATGAAGCCCTCCAGGATGATCTCAGCCGATGCCGGCACCTGCAGGTCGGCATGACCGCACTTGACCAGCTCGGTGCGCGAGCCCCTCAGGAGTCCGGCGAAGGCGTATTCGGAGAGCGAGTCAGGCACCGGGGTGACCGCACCCAGGATGGTGGCCGGATCGGCGCCCAGCGCCACCGCCACCGGGAAGGGCTCGCCCGGGTTCGTCTGCTGGAACTCCTGGAAGTCGAGCGCTCCACCCCGGTGTGACAGCCAGCGCATGATCAGTCGGTTGCGGGAGAGCTTCTGCTGGCGATAGATACCCAGGTTCTGGCGCTTCTTGTGCGGCCCACGGGTGACCACCAGCGGCCATGTCACCAGGGGGGCGACATCGCCTGGCCAGCAGTGCTGGATCGGCAGGCGGCCGAGGTCGACGTCGTCGCCCTCCAACACCACCTCCTGCACCGGAGCGCTGCGCACCGTCTTGGGTCCCATGCTCATGACCTGCTTGAAGATCGGCAGCTTGTCCCAGGCGTCACGCATGCCCTTGGGCGGGTCAGGCTCCTTGAGGAAGGCGAGCAGCTTGCCCACCTCGCGCAGCGCCTCGACGCTGTCCTGACCCATGCCAAGGGCGACCCGCTTCGGCGTGCCGAACAGGTTGCCGAGCAGCGACATGTCGTGACCCTTGACGTTCTCGAACAGCAGCGCCGGGCCACCGGCGCGCAGGGTGCGGTCGCAGATCTCGGTGATTTCCAGGTAGGGATCGACCTCGGCCGAGACGCGAACCAGCTCGCCCTGAGCCTCCAGCGCGGCGATAAAATCCCGTAGATCCTTGTATTTCATGAACCAATCCCATCCCGTTACCCGAACGACGAAAGGGGCAGCATAGCATGCCGCCCCTTTCTCTTACCCGCCGTCCCGTCATCCAAGCCAGTCAAGCAACCGCGGCTTACCCGGCGACAAGGCCTTCGAGAAGGCGCTGTAAACCCTTCCCTGGGCGCTACATTCTTCATCCCTGAAGAATGACCTCCTCTCCGGCCTGTCCCCGGCACCGCTCACCTCGACAAAGTCCTCAAAGAGTTGAGAACTGGCCGTCGCGAGCGAAGACGAGACAAGGCGGAAAACAGCGAAAGCGCGGAGTTTACTTTAGTAAATGAGCAGCTTGAGCTGTTTTCCAACGCCGTATCGTCGAGCGCAGCAGGCCAGAATCAGCGTCTCTTCATTGCCTCGAAGAACTCGAGGTTCGTCTTCGTATCCTTGAGTCGGTCGATCAGGAACTCGGTCGCCGCGGTATCTTCCATCGGGTTGAGCAGCTTGCGCAGGATCCACATGCGCTGCATCTCGTCCTCGGAGGCGATCAGGTCCTCTCGGCGGGTGCCGGAACGGCGAATGTTGATCGCCGGGTAGACGCGACGCTCGGCGAGCTTGCGGTCCAGGTGGGCTTCCATGTTGCCGGTGCCTTTGAACTCCTCGAAGATCACCTCGTCCATCTTGGAGCCGGTATCCACCAGCGCCGTGGCGATGATGGTCAGGCTGCCGCCCTCCTCGATGTTACGCGCGGCGCCGAAGAAACGCTTGGGCTTCTCCAGGGCGTGGGCGTCGACACCGCCGGTGAGCACCTTGCCGGAGCTGGGCACCACGGTGTTGTAGGCGCGCGCCAGGCGAGTGATGGAGTCGAGCAGGATCACCACGTCCTTCTTGTGTTCCACCAGGCGCTTGGCCTTCTCGATGACCATCTCGGCGACCTGGACGTGACGGGCCGGCGGCTCGTCGAAGGTCGAGGCGACCACTTCGCCGCGCACCGTGCGCGACATCTCGGTCACTTCCTCGGGGCGCTCGTCGATCAGCAGCACGATCAGGTGACAGTCGGGGTCGTTGCGCGTGATCGAGGTGGCGATGTTCTGCAGCATCAGCGTCTTGCCCGCCTTGGGCGGCGAGACGATCAGGCCACGCTGGCCCTTGCCGATGGGTGCGGTGAGATCGATGATGCGCGACGTCAGATCCTCGGTGGAGCCGTTGCCGATCTCCATGCGCAGCCGCTCGTTGGGGAACAGTGGCGTCAGGTTCTCGAACAGGATCTTGTGCTTGGCGTTTTCCGGCTTGTCGAAGTTGATCTGGCTGACCTTGAGCAGCGCGAAGTAACGCTCCCCTTCCTTCGGCGGCCGGATCTTGCCGGAAATGGAATCGCCCTTGCGCAGGTTGAAGCGACGGATCTGCGACGGCGAAACATAGATGTCGTCGGGGCCGGCCAGGTAGGAGCTGTCGGCGCTGCGCAGGAAGCCGAAGCCGTCCTGCAGGATTTCGAGCACCCCATCTCCATAGATATCCTCGCCGCTCTTGGCGTGCTTCTTGAGGATGGCGAAGATGATGTCCTGCTTGCGCGAGCGAGCCAGGTTGTCGATGCCCATTTCGCGGGCAAGCTCCAGGAGCTCCGGGACGGTCTTTTGCTTGAGTTCGGTAAGATTCATCGGTGTGTTCGGAAGTTGCTCATGTCAGCGTGGCGGCACGGCGCCGTGAATGTGACGGGGGATAAAACGGTACGCCGCTTGGGTGCGTTCAGAGCCTGGGAAGGCATCCACTCGCAGGTGATGACCGGCAAATCACGACCTAACTTCATGCACTAACCAGCACTAGAAGGGTCGCCGGAACGGTATCGTGTTCGAGGGAGCAGCACAATTGTCGCCTGGACTACAATCGCCTGGGCGTCTTCAAATGCCAACATGGCTTGCGGGCACATGATAGCGAGCGACAAAAGGGGCTGTCTGACGACTTGATATAGGACCGCGACGCGGACGTCGTGTCTCGGTCGGAAAGCATTCGGAACAGGCGAACGACTCGATGTTAGTCAAGGGCGGCGACGAACGCAACCCCATAACCCGACACACCCTGCTAATTGACACGACAGGGGAGTCGCCGCAACCTTGGACTCTCTGCCATCAGGATGCCTCGATGACTCAGCCAATGGAACGGCCTCGCCCACAAAAGCCACTCGCTGCCACGCCTCGACAGCGGCTGGCTGCGATCGACCTAGGCTCCAACAGCTTCCACCTGCTGGTCGCCAATTACCAGGAGGGCAGGCTGCAGGCGGTGGCACGCCTGGGCGAGAAGGTCCAGCTCGCCGCCGGACTCGATCAGGCCAATCGATTGAGCGAGGAGGCTATGCAGCGCGCGCTGCGCTCCCTGGCTCGCTTCGTGCCACTGTTGGGCGACATCGCACCGGGCCGACTGCGGGTCGTGGGCACCAGCGCACTGCGCACGGCACGCAACCGCCAGACCTTCGTCGAACGCGCGGAATCATTGCTGGGCTGCCCCATCGAGATCATCGATGGCCGTGAGGAGGCGCGCCTGATCTATCTGGGCGCGGCACATGCCCTGGCCGAGAACGGCAAGCGGCTGATCATCGATATCGGCGGCGGCTCCACCGAGTTCGCCATCGGCGAGAACTTCGCGCCACTGCATCTGGAGAGTCTGGACATCGGCTGTGTGACCTTCACCGGGCGACATTTTGCGGACGGGACTCTCAGTGAAGATAGCATGCGCCGTGCCGAGCAAGCCGCGAAAGCCGCGTGCAACCGGGTCAGCCGCGCCTATCAGGCCTTCGGATGGGCCGACCCGGTCGGTTCCAGCGGTACCATCAAGGCCGTCGCCTCAGTCCTAGCGGCTAGCGGTGATCTTGACGGTGCCGAGGAGGGTACCATCACACGCCGGGGGTTACTCGAACTGCGCCAGCGGCTGATCGCCTTTGGGCATCTCGATAACGTCGCCATGGAGGGACTCAAGCACGACCGTACCCGTATCTTTCCTGCCGGCGTAGCCATTCTTGGTGCCATCTTCGAGAGCTTCGGCCTTACTCGGCTGCGTTACGCCGATGGTGCGCTGCGGGAGGGGGTGCTCTACGACATGATGGCGCGAAATGGCGATTTCGTCGGCGACAGGAGCTGAGCCGCCTTCAGTGATGCTCCGGCCCCGCGTCCCAACCCTCCGCAACGAACAGCCAGCGTTTCTGCTCCGGCAACAGCACCGCCACGACCACATCACCGTGCCAGGCCACCAGCAGCCGCTCCCGCTCCCAAGGAGGCAAGTCGGCTTCCTGGAGCAGGCGCTTCAGGTCACGTGAACCGCGCCCCGCCAGACGCAGGCGCTCGCCGCCTTGGCGCAGCATGAGCCAAAACTCGGCAGGTCCGCCATCTCGGCGATGCAACGTGAGATCACAACGTCCCAGATGAGTCTCCAGGGGTGGCAGCCCGTCCCAGTCGATCCTCCCCCCCTCTGGCATCGGGCCGCTCGGGCTAAGCAGGTATAGGCACTCTCGCCAGATACGCGCTTCGCCGTTCGGCCAATCGATCCGCACCCCTGCATCGCGCCGTGCCGACAGCTGCGCCATCAGGGCGGCGAGGCGCAACTCAGGAGGGGTGGGTAGCGATAGAGAACGACAGGCGTGACGAATCAGCAGCCGCTGGCGGGGGAGCGACAAGGCGTTGAGTGCCGACACCGGCAGCTGCCCCGGGTTCCCCCCCAGCCGTTGGAGATCCAGCGCAGCCAGCTCGTCGAGCAACGCATCGGCTTCACCAGCCTGTCTTGCCGAGCGCGCCAGTATCTCACCGGCATGGGGCCAGCGTGACTGCAGCAGCGGCAGCACGCTGCGTCGCAGGAAGTTGCGATCGAGTGACTCGTCGGCGTTGGATGGATCCTCGATCCAGCGTAGCCCGATCCGCTGGGCCTCGGCTTCGAATTCGCCACGGGAGCGCGCCAGCAGGGGGCGCACCAGGCACCTTCCCTGCCACTCGCGGCCTGGCGGCATTCCCGCCAGGCCGCGCACGCCGCTGCCGCGCGGGGCAGCGAGCAGGAAGGTCTCGGCCTGGTCGTCGCGGTGCTGAGCGAGCCACAGGGTCTCGCCGCAGGCGACCCGGCGCTGGAAGGCCGAATAGCGAGCCTGACGGGCCGCCCCTTCCAGGCCCAGCCCCCCCGACAGCGAGACGTCAACTCGCTCAACGAACAGCGGCACCCCGAGACGGGAGCAGAGCCGCCGGCAGTGGGCCTCGAAGTCATCGGCGCCAGCCTGCAGGCCATGATTCACGTGGAGCGCGTAGAGCGGGCGGGGATGGCGCTGGATGGCATGCGCCGCCAGGGTCAACAGCAGCGAGGAGTCCAGTCCGCCGGAAAGGGCCACCCAGACGACACGCCCCGACGGGGTCTCCGCCAGGGCGTCATCGATCAGAGCCTGAAGAGATTCTCTCTTATGCTGGTGCGCCATAGCTCATCAGGCGCTCATACCGGCGCTCCAGGAGGGCCTCAGTATCCATGGCCTCCAAGCGCTCGAGACTGTCCAGCAGCGCCGTCTTGACCCGCTCGGCGGTATCGACAGGATGCCGGTGGGCACCACCCAGCGGCTCTGGAATCAGCGTGTCGACGAAACCCAGCTCCTTGAGCCTCTCGGCGGTGATGCCCATGGCTTGGGCGGCGTCGGAAGCCTTCTCGGCGCTCTTCCACAGGATCGACGCGCAACCCTCCGGGGAAATCACCGAATAGGTGGAGTACTGCAGCATGGTCAGCTCGTCGCAGACGCCGATGGCCAGCGCTCCGCCGGAGCCGCCTTCACCCACCACGGTAGCGAGGATGGGAGTCTTGAGTCGCGACATCACCGCCAGGTTGTAGGCGATGGCTTCCGACTGGCCGCGCTCTTCCGCGTCGATACCTGGGTATGCCCCGGGGGTATCGATGAAGGTCAGCACCGGCATCTTGAAGCGCTCGGCCATCTCCATCAGCCGGCACGCCTTGCGGTAACCCTCGGGGCGGGGCATGCCGAAGTTCCGGCGAACCTTCTCCTTCACTTCACGCCCCTTCTGGTGGCCAATCACCATGACCGGGCGATCGTCCAGGCGCGCCACTCCGCCGACGATGGCCGGGTCGTCGGCAAAGCGACGGTCGCCATGCAGCTCATCGAAGTCGGTGAAGATGTGCTCGAGGTAGTCCAGGGTGTAGGGCCGCTGCGGGTGGCGCGAAAGCTGCGACACCTGCCAGGGGCTCAGGTCCTTGAAGATGGACTCCGTGAGCTTGCGGCTCTTCTCTTCGAGCCGGCTGATCTCGTCGCTGAGGTTGACCTGACTGTCGTTGCCGACCAGGCGCAGCTCTTCGATCTTGGCCTGAAGCTCGGCGATGGGCTGTTCGAAATCGAGATAGTTGGGATTCATAGTGGCTAAGCCGCCTTGTCATTGCTGTCGCCGGGGTACATTGACCGCTTCTTGCCCCGGAAGCCATAAATTCGAGTGTCGGCATTATCGCACCCTCAACGCGCTGCGCAAGGCAGGGCATGAAGTGTGACCGCTGCTTGAGGGCGCCGGGGCCCCTCGCCCCTCGCCCCTCGCCCCTCGCTGGACCGGCACAAGTCGATGCCTAGCGATACTTCAGCCGCACGCCGTCCTGCCCTTGCACCTCGCGCAGCGCGATCAGCAGCTCGTCGCAGGGCGCTACCCGCCACTGCTCGTCCAGCTCCAGCCAGCCGACCGCCTCGCCGTTGCGATAACGCAGCCGGACCGGCAGCCCGCTCGCGTCGCAGTAGGGCGAGAGGCTGTCGCGGAGGTTGTCGACCAGCCGCCCGTTGACCCGGTCGCCGTCCAGCGAGAGCTCCACGGCCTCGCCGTAGCGGCTGCGCGCCGCCACCATGGGGGTAATCTCCTTGCCGCGCAGGCGCAGCCCGCCGGAGTAGTCGTCGCTGGAGACCTCCCCCTCGACAATCAATACCTGCTCGGTGTCGAGCTGGCCACGCAGCGCCTCGAACATCTCGCCAAACAGCGAGGCCTCGATGCGCCCGGTACGGTCATCAAGCGTCAGGAAGGCCATGGTATCGCCGCGCTTGGACTTCATGGTACGCACCCCCACCACCAGGCCGGCGACCCGCTGCGGCTCACGGGAAGGCTTGAGGTCACTGATACGCGTCGAGACGAAGCGCTTGAGCTCCTGTTCGTACTCGTCGATGGGGTGACCCGTGAGGTAGAGCCCCAGCGTCTCCTTCTCGCCGGCCAGGCGCTCCTTGTCGGTCCACTCGCGGGTCTGTCGATAGGCCTCGTAGGGATCCACCTCAGACTCGTCGGCGAAGGCCTCGCCGAACATGTCGATCATGCCCAGGTTCTGGTTGGCCTGGGTCTGGGCCGCGGCCTTGAGCGCGGCTTCCATCGCCGCGCTGAGCACCGCGCGGTTGGGGCCGAGGTTGTCCAGCGCCCCGGAGCGGATCAGCGCCTCCAGGGTACGCTTGTTCATGCGCCGGGGGTCGACCCGGCGGCAGAAGTCGAACAGATCGGTGAATGGCCCATCGGCTTCACGCGCCTCGACGATGGCACCGATGGGCCCTTCGCCCACGCCGCGGATGGCGCCCAGGCCGTAGACCACCCGCGCCTCGATATCGACGGTGAACTTGTAGCCGCCGCCGTTGACGTCCGGCGGGGTCACGGTCAGCCCCAGGTGGCGACACTCCTCGATCAGCGGCACCACCTTGTCGAGGTTGTCCATCTCGGTGGACATCACCGCCGCCATGAAGGGGCCGGGGTAGTGCGACTTGAGCCAGGCGGTCTGGTAGGAGACCAGGCCGTAGGCCGCCGAGTGCGACTTGTTGAAGCCGTAGCCGGCGAATTTCTCCACCAGATCGAAGATATTGCCCGCGAGCTCCTTGTCGATGCCGTTGGCGGCACAGCCCTCCATGAAGCCGGCACGCTGCTTGGCCATCTCCTCCGGCTTCTTCTTGCCCATGGCCCGGCGCAGCATGTCGGCCTGTCCCAGGCTGTACCCTGCCAGCACCTGGGCGATCTGCATCACCTGCTCCTGGTAGAGGATGATGCCGTAGGTGGGCTCGAGCACCGGCTTGAGCAGTTCGTGCTGGTAGTCCGGGTGGGGGTAGGAGATCTCGGCGCGGCCGTGCTTGCGGTTGATGAAGTCGTCGACCATGCCCGACTGCAGGGGGCCGGGGCGGAACAGCGCCACCAGGGCGATCATGTCCTCCAGCGAGTCCGGCAGCAGGCGCTTGATGAGTTCCTTCATGCCGCGGGATTCGAGCTGGAACACCGCCGTGGTCTCGGCGCGCTTGAGCATCTCGAAGGTGGGGGCGTCATCCAGCGGGATGGTGTCGATGTTGAGCGGTCCCTGGCCGGCCGCCGCACGCACCTTGTCGACCATCTCCAGCGCCCAGTCGATGATGGTCAGGGTCCGCAGGCCGAGGAAGTCGAACTTGACCAGCCCGGCCTCCTCGATGTCGTTCTTGTCGAACTGCACGACCAGGCCTGCGCCCTCCTCGTCGCACAGCAGCGGTGCGAAGTCGGTAAGCTTGGTGGGGGCGATCACCACGCCGCCGGCGTGCTTGCCGGTGCCGCGGGTGATGCCCTCCAGCTTGATCGCCATCTCCCAGATTTCCTGGGCCTCGTCGTCGTTGTCGATGAACTCCTTGAGCGCCGGCTCGGCCTCGATGGCCTTGGCCAGGGTCATGCCGACCTCGAAGGGAATCAGCTTGGAGAGCTTGTCGCCGAGCGAATAGGGCCGGCCCTGGGCCCGGGCTACGTCGCGCACCACCGCCTTGGCGGCCATGGTGCCGAAGGTGACGATCTGGGACACGGCGTTGCGCCCGTAGCGGTCGGCCACGTACTCGATGACCCGGTCGCGCTTCTCCATGCAGAAGTCGACGTCGAAGTCGGGCATCGAGACCCGCTCGGGGTTGAGGAAGCGCTCGAACAGCAGGTCATACTCCAGCGGGTCGAGGTCGGTGATCTTCTGGGCGTAGGCCACCAGCGAGCCGGCACCGGAGCCACGCCCCGGCCCCACCGGGACATTGTTGTCCTTGGCCCACTGGATGAAGTCCATCACGATCAGGAAGTAGCCGGGAAAACCCATCTGGATGATGATATCGAGCTCGAAATCCAGGCGCTTGCGGTAGCGGGCGTCGATCTCGGCATACTCCGCCCCGTCCCGCGGGTAGCGCTCGGCCGGGAACAGGAAGTCGAGTCGCTCGGTCAGGCCATCGTGGGAGACCTTGCGGAAGAACTCGTCCTGGGTCATGCCCTCGGGAATCTCGAATTCGGGCAGGAATATCTCGCCCAGCCGCACGTCAACGCTGCAGCGCGCGGCGATCATCAGGCTGTTCTCGAGCGCGGCGGGGATATCCGAGAAGAGATCGGCCATCTCTTCGGGGCTCTTTAGGTACTGCTCCTCGGTGTAGCGCCGCTCGCGTCGCTTGTCGTCGAGCGCACGGCCCTCACCGATGGAGACTCGGGTCTCGTGGGCCCAGAAGTCGTCGCGCTCGAGGAAACGCACGTCGTTGGTGGCCACCACCGGCGTACCTGTCTCCATGGCCAGCGCCACCGACAGATGCACGCACTCCTCCTCCAGCGGCCGGCCGGTACGCACCAGCTCCAGATAGAAGCGCCCCGGGAAGGCGGCGTTCCACTCGTCCAGCAGCGCCCGGGCTTCGTCCCGGTGGTCGGAGAGCAGATGACGGCCGATCTCACCGTCGCGGGCGCCGGACAGGGCGATAAGCCCCTCGCTCTGCTCGAGCACCCAGGCGCGATCGAGCAGCGCCCGGCCCTGCCGCTGCCCCTCCATCCAGCCACGGGATATCAGCTCGGTTAGGTTTCGGTAGCCGATATCGTTCATGGCCAGCAGGGTCAGGCGGTAGGGGTGGCCCTCGTCGAAGGGGTTGGCCAGCCACAGGTCGGCGCCGATGATCGGCTTGAGCCCGGCACCCTGGGCACCACGGTAGAACTTGACCAGTCCGAACAGGTTGGCCTCATCTGTGACGGCCAGGGCCGGCATGCCCCGCTCGGCCGTGGCCTTGATCAGCGGCTTGAGACGCACCAGGCCGTCGACCAGCGAGTACTCGGTGTGAACGCGAAGATGTACGAAGGGCGTGGTCATAGCGGACTCAGATTTGGCAGCAAAAAGTGGTGCTGGTGACATTACTCGGAGCTGATCCGGCGACAGATCTCCGCAGGGGCGCTGTAAATACCTCCCTGTACGCTACTTTTGCCATCCATGGCAAAAGACCCCTGCTACGACCTGTCCCCGGCGCTCCTCAATATCGGAAGTACTGAACATTGGCCTAGAGCAGCGCCAGCTGGCGCTTGACGGGGCCGAAGGAGCGGCGGTGCTCAGGCAGCGGCCCCAGGCGCTCCAGGACGGCCAGGTGCTCACGGGTCGGATAGCCCTTGTGGCGGGCGAAGCCATAGCCGGGAAAGAGGCCATCGAGCGCCACCATCTGCGCATCGCGCGTCACCTTGGCGAGTATCGAAGCCGCGGCAATGGCCGGGTGGCGGGCATCGCCCTTCACCACCGCCTGGCCGGGAACATGATGCCCGGGCAGGCGATTACCGTCCACCAGCAGGTACTCCGCGGCCAGCGGCAGGGCATCGATGGCCCGGCGCATGGCGAGATGGGTGGCGTGATAGATATTGAGTTCGTCGATCTCGGCAACCGACGCCTCGGCCACGGCAAAGGCCAGGGCCTTTTCACGAATCTCTCCATCCAGCCGTTCGCGACGTTCTGCCGTGAGCTGCTTGGAGTCGGCCAGGCCGGCAATGGGCCTGGCCGGGTCGAGGATCACGGCGGCGGCCACCACGGCGCCAACCAGTGGACCGCGGCCAACCTCGTCGACACCCGCCAGCAGGGTGCCCTGGTAGTCGATGGTCAAGGGTGGCAGGTCATATGGTTTCATCGCTCTGTGCGCTCTCGCGTCTCTGCCTGCGCCGGGCTCTTCTCCTCTCCCACCACTCCCACCTGGGCACCTCCTGGTTTCGCCCCCGCCTCGGCAGCGGCGATAGCACTGGCGGGCGAGACGCTCTCGGGCAGCGCGCGCCCTTCCACCAGCGCCTCGACGGCATCACAGGCGCGACGACTGGCATCGCGCTGCAGCCCGGCATGCATGTAGGCGAAGCGCGTCTCCAGCGCCAAGCGGTAGTCGTCGTCATCGAGCATCTCGCCGAGGCGTGCAGCGATGGCCGACGCGCTGGCATCTTCCTGGATCAGCTCGGGTACCAAAGTCTCGCGCGCGATCAGGTTGGGCAGCGAGATCCATTCCGTCTTGACCAGCCGCTTGGCCAGCCAGTGGGTGGTCGGTGCCATCTTGTAGGCCACCAGCATGGCACGGTGACAGAGCATCGCCTCCAGCGCCGCGGTACCCGATGCCAGCAGCACGGCGTCGGCCGCGACCATGGCCTCCCGGGCAAGGCCGTCGAGCAGCACCACCCGACCGGCGAGGCCGGGGCGTGCCGTCAGAAGCTCGCTCAGCTCTTCGAGCCGCTTGGGCGTCGCCGCGGGGATCACCACCTTGAGCCCGGGACGGGTTCGGCACAGCTGCTCGGCGGCGTCGAGAAAGGTGTCGCCGAGAAAGCGGATCTCGTTGGCACGGGACCCCGGCAGCAGGGCCAGAATCGCCGCGTCCTCGTCCAGCCCCAGCGCGGCCCGGGCCGAGGCGCGATCATTGGTCAGCGGCAGCTCGTCGGCCAGCGGATGGCCGACGAAGGCCACCGGCACCCGGTGGCGGGCGTAGAAGGCAGCCTCGAAGGGGAGGAAGGTGAGCATGGCATCGACGGAGCGGGCGATACCCTTGACCCGCCCCTGGCGCCAGGCCCACACCGGGGGGCTGACATAGTGCGCGGTGGTGATGCCCGCCTCGCGCAGTTGGCGCTCGAGGCCGAGATTGAAGTCGGGAGCATCGATACCGATCATGATATCCGGCTGCCAGGCCAGGGCGTCGGCCCTGAGTGAGCGGCGCACGCGGATCAGCTCGGGGAGGTGCTTGATCACCTCGACCAGTCCCATCACCGAGAGGGTTTCCAGGGGAAAGCGGCTATCCATGCCCTCGCCGATCATTCCCGGCCCACCGATGCCGCGGAATTCCACGTCCGGGTGACGGGCCTTCAGGGCGCGCATCAGGCCAGTGCCCAGATTGTCACCGGAAAGCTCACCGGCCACGATGTAGACACGTCTTACCGTCATGGCCGTATCACGTCAGCGAACGATGCCACGGGACGACACCTCGATGGAGGCGACAAAGGCATCGGTTTCAGGGAGAGAGAAACGGCCGCGAATTGCTGCCAGGGCCTGCTCGACGGTCAATCCCTGCCGATAGACCAGCTTATAGGACTCGCTCAGCGCCAGGATCGCCTCTTTCGAAAAACCGCGGCGCTTGAGGCCCGTGAGGTTGAGCCCATGGGGCTTGGCCGGGTTGCCGTTGATCATCACGAAGGCGGGGGTGTCCTTGGTGATGATCGATCCGCCACCGGCCATGGCATAGGAGCCGAAATGACAGAACTGGTGAATCGCGGCGAGCCCACCCAGTATGACGAAATCACCCAGGGTGACATGACCGGCCAGCGTCACCTGGTTAGCCAGCACGCAGTCGTTGCCGATAAGGCAGTCGTGCCCCACGTGGACATAGGCCATGATCAGGTTACGCGAGCCGATGGTAGTCTCGCCGCGATCCTGGGCGGTGCCACGGTGCAGCGTTGCCCCTTCGCGTATGACGTTATCGTCGCCCATCACCAGTCGCGTCGGCTCCCCGGCGTACTTCTTGTCCTGGCAATCCTCACCCACCGAGGCGAACTGGAAGATTCGAGTGCGGGCGCCCAGCACGGTCGGCCCCTTGATCACAACATGGGAGCCTATCCGGCTACCGGCCCCGATCTCGACGTCGGGACCAATCACGGTAAAAGGTCCGACTTCGACATCCTCGGCAAGTCGCGCACCGGGATCGACGATGGCAGTGGTATGTATCAAGCAACCTTCCTCTCGGCACAGATGATGTCGGCCTCACAGGCCAGCTCGCCCCCTACGGTAGCACGGCAGGCGAATTTCCAGATGCCGCGCTTTTCACGCTCCACGCGAGCCTCCAGCACCAGGCAGTCCCCCGGCATGACCGGGCGCTTGAAGCGCACGTTGTCGCTACCCACGAGGTAGTAGACATAGCCATCGGCGGGCAGCCTGTTGACCGTCTTGAAACCCAGGATGCCACACACCTGAGCCAGGGCCTCGAGCACCAGTACGCCAGGCATGATCGGGTGATGCGGGAAGTGGCCGTTGAAGAACGGCTCATTGATGCTGACGTTCTTGTAGCCAACGATCATTTCGCCGAATGTCAGCTCCGTGATCCGATCCACCAGTAAAAAAGGATATCGGTGGGGCAGATAGTCACGAATCTCGTTGATATCCATTACCATCGTAGCGACCTCTGAAAGGAAGTAGGAAAGCCGGAGCAGCATGGGCATGTTGCATCCGGCTTTCCGAAGTGCCTGCAGGAAGAAAAGGCAGGCGATGGATTATAACGTCGCCAGACTTCGTCTCAACCCTCCTGGTTGCGCTTTTCGAGCTTGGCCAGGCGGCGGGCGATATCGTCGAGCTGCTTGAAGCGCACCGCATTCTTGCGCCACTGGGCATTTTGCATTGCGCCGGTACCCGACGAGTACACTCCCGGCTCATGAATCGAGTTGGTGACCAGACTCATGCCGGTGACCTGTACCCCGTCGCAGATCGTCAGATGGCCAGCGAGCCCCACCCCACCACCGAGCATGCAGTTGCTCCCCACCCTGGTCGAGCCGGCGATGCCAACACAGCCGGCAAGGGCACTGTGGTCGCCGATGTGTACGTTATGGGCGATCTGCACCTGGCTATCAATCTTGACGTCATTACCGATGATCGTGTCGTCCAGCGCCCCGCGGTCGATGCTGGAGCAACTGCCGACTTCAACATCGTCACCCAGCACCACGCCGCCCAGCTGGGCGATCTTGTGCCAGCGCTTTCCGTCATGGGCGAAACCGAAGCCATCGCCACCGATGACACAGTTGCTGTGCAGGATGGCCCGCTCGCCGATGGTCACACCATGGCAGACGGTCACGTTGGGATGAAGGCGTGACCGGGCACCGATGCGTGAATTCACCCCGACGACACAGCCGGGACCGATCACGACCTCGTCGCCGAGTTCAACACCGGACTCGACGACGGCCTGGGGGCCTATCTCGACCCCAACGCCCAACCGGGCGTCTTCGGCCACCACGGCGGTCGGGTGAATACCACCGGTCGGGCGGGCCAGGAACGGATCGAATAGCCGCGACAGATGGGCATAGCCGAGATAAGGGTTGTCGAGCTCGAGATGATCCACCGGGCATTCGCTAGCGTGCTCGGGGTGGAGCAAGACAGCACCGGCACGAGTGTTGTTAAGACTCTTCAGGTAAGAGAGATTGGCCACGAAGGCGATCTGTTCAGGGCCGGCATCCTGCAAGGTTGCCAGCCCCGAGATGCGGCGGGAGCCGTCACCCATCAACCGCGCTCCGAGCTTTTCGGCGAGATCGGCGAGGGTGAACTGTGGGAGAGCAGGTTGTGTCATGAAGGCCCGATAGTCAGCAGAGCACGGCGGCAAGCCGCCGTGACGATTCAGTTGAGCGAGTTGAGGATATCGGTCACTTCCCTGGTCAGGTTCGGCAGATCGACTTCTGAGTGAACCACACCCTGGGGGTCTACCAGCACCTGGATGCCGTGCCGGGAGATGACCTGCTCAACCGCCTGCTCAAGCTTCGGTTCGGACTGCTGCAGAAATTCCTGCTCCGAGCGCATCTGCTCCTCGATGATCTGCTGGCGCAGTTGCTCGAAGCGACCACCCTTCTGCTGGAACTCCTGCATCATCGTCTGGCGCTCAGCATCGGAGAAACTGCCTCCCTGCAGGCGCTGCTGCAAGCCCTGTAGTTCCTCACCCAATGCCTGGGCTTCCTGCTGCTGGCCGCGCAGGCGGCTCTCAAGCTGCTCCATGGAGCGCTGCGCCGCATCGGACGAGAGCAGCGCCTGCCGCCAGTCCAGCACGGCAACCTCGGCGGCGTGGGTCGGCAATGCCAAGGCACTGAACAGGCCAATACAGAGAATGGCGGACAACTTGCGCATGAGCGGCTCCTTGATCAATGCCGGGTCAGAAGGTCTGACCCAGTGAGAACTGGAAGAACTGGGTATCGTCGCCGCTCTTGTCGTTGAGTGGTTCGGCGATACTGAAAGTCAGCGGGCCCACCGGGGTCAGCCAGGAAAGGCCGATACCGGCACTGTAACGCAGCTCGCCCAAGTCAACGCCGGAGGAGCAGTTCGAAGGGCCATCGCCATCGACCACCGGGTAACAGCTGGTCAGGAAGGTATTGCCGGCATCGATGAAGAAGCCGGTCTGCAGCGACCTCTGATCCTCGAGGAAGGGCATCGGGAAGAGTAGTTCCGCACTACCCTCGACCAGGACGTTGCCGCCCAGGGTACGGTCTCGCCCCGCCTCTCGGGGCGTGGTGCGCTGCCCCAGGGTGTTGGCAGTAAAACCGCGAACCGAGCCGAGGCCGCCGGCGAAGAAGTTCTCGTAGAAGGGGTGGGGGTCGCTGCCGATGCTGTCGGCATAGCCAAGGGTGGAGCCGAACTTCAGCGCCCAGGTCTCCTCTTCATTCAAGGCGAACAGCTGCTGCGCCCGTGCCCGCAGCTTGTAATACTCCGCATCGCTGCCCGGCGCAGCGGTCTCCAGCGACAGACGCTGGTAGTTGCCCGAGGTTGGCATGATGCCGCGGTTAAGGTTATTGCGCGTCCAACTGGCGGTGAGCTTGAGGCTCTGGGCGTCGGCGCCCTGCTCATCGACGTAGCGCACGATCTCCGAGGGCGTGTCGCGGTATGTCTTGACCGTCAGATCCTCGATGCTGGCACCGAAGTTGAGCCGCGACAGTTCACTGATCGGGTAACCGAAGTTGATACCCGCGCCGTAGGCATCGGTGGAGAAGGTCGAGATATCCGAATCGGCATAGTCGGTTTCGCGATAGAACAGATTGTAGCCCCGCGAGATGCCGTCCAGTGTCCAGTAGGGATCGGTATAGCCGAAGTTCACGCTGGTGAAGGTATCGCTGCGCTGAGCCCCGACGTTGACCCGGTTGCCGGTTCCCAGGAAGTTGTTCTGCGCCAGCGATGCCCCGTAGATGATGCCGGCGCTCTGGGAGAAACCGACGCTCGCCGAGATCGAACCGGAGGGCTGCTCCTCGACGGTATAGGTAACATCCAGCTTGTCGGACTCACCCGCCACCGGCTGGGTATCCACCTCCACCTGGCTGAAGAAGCCCAGGCGCTCCAGGCGCCGACGCGACTGGCTGATCGACTCGGTGGAGGCGGGCGCGCCCTCCATCTGGATCATCTCGCGACGCAGCACCTCATCCTGAGTACTGGTGTTGCCGATGAAGTTGATACGTCGCACGTAGGCCCGCTGTCCCGGCTGAACACTGATGGTGAGGTCTACCGTCGAGCCGTCGGCACCGGGCTCCGGCACGCCTTCGACCCGGGCGAAGGCGAAACCCTCGGCACCCAGGCGAGCACGCAGTGCTTCGGTGGAAGCGGTCACGTCGCTGCGCGAGAAGATCTGGCCGCTCTCCACCTGGAGCAGATCCCGCGCCTCACGTTCACTGACCTGCAGGTCGCCGGCGAAACGAATGTCGCCCAGACGATACTGTCGCCCCTCGTCGATGTTGACGGTAACGAAGATCCGCGACTTGTCCGGGCTGATCGATACCTGGGTCGAGGTGATGGCGAAGTCCACATAGCCGCGGTCGAGATAGAAGGAGCGCAGCCGCTCCAGGTCGCCGGACAAGGCTTCACGGGAGTATTCGTCACGCGAGAACCAGCCGAAGAAGCGGCCAGGACGGTCGTTGAGTTCGAAGACATCACGCAGCTCGCTGTCGTCGAAATCACGATTGCCGACAACGTTGATCTGGCGGATCTTGGCCACGGCACCTTCGTTGATATCGATATCAACCTGGACCCGCCCTTCATCGATTTCACGCACGCTGGTCTCGATGCGCGCACTGTAGCGGCCCTGCGCCTGGTAGACACCCTCCAGCTCACGCTGGATCTCCTCCAGGGTGGAGAGCTGCAGCACCTGTCCCTCGGCAAGGCCGCCTTCGCGAAGGCCGCGACGCAGGTCCTCCTCGGATAGCTGTCGGTTACCGCTGATGTTCAGCCGCGAGATGGTGGGACGCTCCACCACCTGGATGACAAGCACGTCACCGTCCCTGGCCAGTTGGATATCGTCGAACAGGCCGGTAGCGAACAGGCTGCGTGCCGCCTCCGCCAGTTCGCGGTCATCCACCCGATCCCGGGCGCTGACGGGGAAGGCGTTGAAGACGGAAGCGGCGGAAACCCGCTGCAGCCCTTCCACGCGAATGTCGGTCACTTCAAAAGATTCGGCCAGCACCGTATTGGAACCGGCCAGCAGCAGAGCCGCCAGTCCGAGGGTCTTGATATTCATGCAGTCGCTTCGCTCGCGTTGATCCGCCTGCCTGTCCAGACAGGCACCTTATACATTTGTGCGGGTGACTGACAAGGTTGGAGTCCGGCTCCACCTCTCCCTGTGCCCCCTGCTGGGGGTCGTGTCGCTCGCTACCAGAGACGCATCAGATCGAAATAGAGCGCCATCAACATCAGCGTGGCTATCAGCGCCAAACCAATACGCAGTCCCATCGCCTGGGTCCGCTCGGAAACCGGCCGGCCGCGGACCGCTTCCACGAAATAATAAAGCAGGTGGCCACCGTCGAGCACCGGAATTGGCAGCAGATTGAGCACCGCCAGGCTAATCGACAGGTAAGCCAGGAAGCTGATAAAGCTTTCCAATCCGGTGCGAGCCGTATCACCTGCCACCTGAGCGATGGTAATGGGGCCGGACAGGTTCGAAGGTGAGATCAGCCCCACCAGCATCTTGCGGATAGCGCCCAGGGTCAAGAGCGTCATGTCACTGGTACGCCCCACCGCCTGACCCAGGGCCTCCACAGGACCATAGCGGATCTCCCGCCGATACTCTTCCGGCCACTCCACGCTCTCGACGCCGGCGCCAACGTAGCCGATGGACACGCCGGTTTCCAGCTCTCGTTCGCCGGGCACCATTGTCAGGCTCAGCTGCTCGCCATTGCGTGCCACATCAAGGGCCAGGCTCTCGCCAGGGCTCGTGCGCACGATATTGACGAAATCCATCCAGTCATCGACCGGCGTGCCGTTCACCGCCAGGACTTCATCGCCGGCCTGAAGCCCGGCCTGGGAGGCAGCCTCACCGTCGATGACCTGGCCCAGCCTGGCCGGAAATGGCGGTTGCCAGGGGGTAATACCCAGGGTGGCAAGGGGCTGGGGAGGATCCTGGCGAACCAGATAGTTTTCCACCGGCAGACGAAACTCGCGGGCTTCTTCGCGGGTATCGCCACGCGCCTGGAACGACAGTTCGCCGCTGGCGCCGATACGGGCGATCAGACGGAGATTGATGTCGTCCCAGGAGCGTACCGCATCGCCCTCCACCGCGACGATCTCCTGACCGCTGCGCAGACCGCTACGTTCGGCCGGTGAGTCGACGGTCACATCGCCGACCACCGGTGCCACCGTGGTGGTACCGGCGACGAAAAGGGCCCAGTAGGCAACGATGGCGAGCAGAAAGTTGGCCAGCGGACCGGCCGCCACGATGGCAATGCGCTGCCACACCGTCTTGCGGTTGAACGCTTCATGCAACTGCTCGTCGGGCACCGGCGCCTCGCGTTCATCGAGCATCTTGACATAGCCGCCGAGCGGGATGGCGGCAATGGCAAACTCGGTACCGTTGCGGTCGACCCGGGACCAGATGGGCTTGCCGAAGCCCACCGAGAAACGCAGCACCTTGACGCCGCAGCGCCGCGCCACCCAGTAATGCCCGTACTCGTGGAAAGTAATCAGCAGGCCCAGCACCACGATGACGGCCAGCACATTCTGGATCAGGCCCAAGTCAGCCTCCTTCTAGGTAACATGATGACAGTCGCCACCGGTGATTGGCTCAACGACGCTGCAGCCAGTCGCTGGCCATGTGGCGAGCCCGCGCGTTGGCCTCCAGGATGGCCTCCAGGTCGGCGGCCGGCGCCACAGGCAGCGCCTCCAGCGTCCTTTCAACCACCTCGGCAATGCCGCCAAAACTTAACCGTCCGGCAAGAAAGGCATCGACTGCGATCTCGTTGGCTGCATTGAGTACCGCAGGCGCCGTCCCTCCTGCCACCATGGCTTCCCGGGCAAGGCGCAGGCAGGGAAAGGCCGCTTCGTCAGGCGCCTCGAAGTCTAGCCGTGCGACCTGGAACAGGTCGAGGGCCTCGACCCCGGCATCGATGCGCTCCGGCCAGGCCAGTCCGTAGGCGATGGGGGTGCGCATGTCGGGGTTACCCAGTTGTGCCAGCACCGACCCGTCGCTGTAGGCGGCCATGGAGTGGATCACGCTTTGGGGATGCACCACCACCTTTACCTGATCCGGGCGCGCGTCGAACAGCCAGCACGCCTCGATCAGCTCCAGCCCCTTGTTCATCAGGGTGGCGCTATCAACGGAAATTTTGCGCCCCATGGACCAGTTGGGATGGGCGCAGGCCTGCTCCGGCGTCACCGTCGCCAGCGCCTGCGGCGACCACCCCCGGAAGGGCCCGCCGGAAGCGGTCAGCAGCAGCTGGGTGACGCCGTGCTTCGCCAGACCACCACGATGCTCGTGAGGTAGACACTGGTAGATGGCATTATGTTCGGAATCGATGGGCAGAAGCAGGGCGCCATGCCGAGCCACCGCGTCCATGAACAGGGCGCCGGACATCACCAGCGCCTCCTTGTTGGCCAGCAATACCCGCTTGGCGGCCCGAACCGCCGCCAGCGTCGGCAGCAGCCCGGCGGCACCGACGATGGCGGCCATTACCACATCCACCTCGCCCGCCTCGACCACCTCGACCAGCGCCTCGGCGCCGCTGCGCACCTCCGTACTCAGTCCGCTTTCGGCAAGTTCACGGCGCAACCAGGCGGCGTCCTCCTCCCTGTCCAGCACCGCCACCCTCGGCCGGTGGCGCCGGCACTGTGCCAGCAGGGCTTCGCGGGAGCGATGGGCCGTGAGGGCGTAAACCTCATAGCGCTCGGGATGACGGGCGACCACATCCAGCGTGCTGGTACCGATCGAACCGGTCGCGCCGAGTACCGTGACAGCCAACACCTACAGAACCCCGAGAGAGAGCAACGCAAACAGCGGTACGGCCGCCGTCAGGCTGTCGATGCGGTCGAGGACACCGCCATGACCGGGCAAGAGGTTGCTCGAGTCCTTGATGCCCCGGTAGCGCTTGAGCATGCTCTCCACCAGGTCACCCAGCACCGAAACCAGGGTCACCACTGCGGTAGCGAGCACCAGGGCCACGCCACCGCCCATACCCAGGCCCTGCCAGGCAGCGAATATCAGCGCCAGCAGGAAGGTGACGGCAAGCCCACCGAGCACCCCCTCCCAGGACTTGCCGGGGCTGACCCGGGGGGCCAGCTTGCGCCGGCCCCAGGCGCGTCCGGCGAAGTAGGCACCGATGTCGGCCCCCCAGACCAGCAACAGCACGAAGAGCAGCCACACGGCGCCAGCGTCGCGCAAGATATTGAAGCCGACCCAGGCTGGCAACAATACCAACACGCCCATGCACAGCCGCAGCAACGTCGACTGCCACTGCTCCCCCTTAGCGGGATAGTGAATCACCCAGTAGAGGTTCGCCAGCCACCCGACCAGCGCCAGCCATAGCGGCCAGACGGCCAGCATGGCACCTGTCGCCCAGAACAGCAGCATGAGCACGGCCAGGCCAGCCACGAGAGCCAGACGCTGGTTCTGCTCCGCGACTCCGGCAAGATTGGTCCACTCCCAGGCCGCCAGCAATACGATGGCGGCAGTAAAGGCGGCAAAGGCACCCCCCTGCAGACCGAAAAGGCCTGCCAGCATCAGCGGCGCCAGCCAGGCCGCGGTGATAATTCGCTGTCTAAGCACCTTGGGCCTCGATCTGCTCGTCGGTCATGCCGAAACGGCGCTGCCGTCGGCGAAAATCGTCGATGGCCAGGTCAAGTGCCGCGCCATCGAAGTCGGGCCACAGCAGTGGCGTGAAATAGAGTTCGGCATAGGCCATCTGCCACAGCAGGAAATTGGAGATGCGCTGCTCACCGCTGGTGCGAATACAGAGATCCACCGGTGCTTCCTGAGCAAGGCAGAGCTCGTCCTGAACGCTCTTCTCGGTAATGGCAGCAGGATCAAGCTCACCCATGGCCGCACGCTCGGCAAGACGCCGGGCGGCCCTGGTGATGTCCCAGTGTCCGCCGTAGTTGGCGGCGACCACCAGATGCATGCGGCGGTTGTCCCGAGTCATCTCCTCGGCCCTGACAATGTACTTCTGGATGGAGGAGGAGAAGGCGGAGCGGTCGCCGATCACCGATAGCCGGATACCGTTGGCGTGGAGCTTTTTCACTTCACGCTTCAGGGCGATCAGGAACAGCTCCATCAGGGCACGCACTTCGGCTTCCGGGCGGCGCCAGTTCTCGCTGGAGAAGGCAAACAGGGTCAGCGTTTCCACGCCACGCTCGGCCGCACGGCGGATCACCGCACGCACGGCCTCGACGCCGGCACGATGGCCTCGCACGCCGGAGAGCCCCCTTGCTCGCGCCCAGCGATTGTTGCCATCCATGATAATCGCCACATGTCGCGGCACGTCTCCACCCGGTGCGTTCGGCGGCACCTGGGATCCTGGGGTCTGCGCTGACGTCATGATGTCTCGCAATGGAATGGGCGGGGCCAGGCGGAAGTCCCTCGAGGGGCTTCCGCCCGACGCTCCTCAGACCTGCATCAGGTCATGTTCCTTTGTTTCCAGCAGCTTGTCGATCTCGGCAATGTACTTGTCGGTCAGCTTCTGAATCGCCTCTTCACCCCGATGCTGCTCGTCCTCGGAGATCTCCTTCTCCTTGAGTAGGGACTTGAAGTCGCCATTGGCATCGCGACGGACATTGCGAACCGCTACGCGGGCATGCTCGGCCTCGGCACGCGCCTGTTTAATGTAGCCCTTTCGGGTCTCCTCGGTAAGCATCGGCATGGGTACGCGAATCACGGTGCCGGCGCTCGCCGGGTTCAAGCCCAGGTCGGAAGTCATGATCGCCTTCTCGATCTTGGCCACCATGCCCTGCTCCCACGGCACGATACTGAGCGTGCGGGCGTCTTCCACGTTGACCGAGGCCACCTGGCTCAGCGGCACCTGGCTACCGTAGTAGTCCACCGTCACCGCGTCGAGAATGCTGGAGTGAGCACGCCCGGTACGGATCTTGTTGAAGTTGCTGTGAAGGGCCTCGAGGCTCTTCTTCATTCGGCTTTCAGCATCTTTCTTGATGTCATCGATCACAGTGTCAACCTCTGTCTATCAGCGTGCCTTCCTTGCCGCCCATCACCAGATTCAGCAGGGCGCCCGGCTTGTTCATGTTGAATACGCGAACCGGCATGTCATGGTCCCGCACCAGGCAGATGGCGGTCAAATCCATGATGCCGAGCTTCTGGTCCAGCGCATCGTCATAGCTCAGCATGTCGTACTTGATCGCATCGGCGTGTTTCACCGGATCCTTGTCATAGACCCCATCCACCTTGGTGGCCTTGACCACCACGTCGGCATCGATCTCGATGCCGCGCAAACAGGCCGCCGAATCAGTGGTAAAAAACGGATTGCCGGTTCCGGCGGAAAACAATACCACGTCTCCGGACGTCAGGTAGCGAATGGCGGTGCGTCGGTCGTAATGCTCCACCACCCCGCTCATGGGAATGGCCGACATGACCCGCGAGCGGATATTGGAACGCTCTAGGGCGTCGCGCATGGCAAGGGCGTTCATCACCGTGGCCAGCATGCCCATGTGGTCACCGGTGACGCGATCCATGCCGGCCTCGTTGAGTGCGGCACCGCGGAACAGATTCCCCCCACCGACCACGATACCCACCTGTACGCCGATGCCGACCAGCTGTCCGATCTCCAGTGCCATGCGATCGAGCACTTTGGGGTCGATCCCGAATTCGTGCTCGCCCATCAGGGCTTCACCGGAGAGCTTGAGCAGGATGCGCTTGTACTTGGATTTTTCACTGCGGGATTTTTCGGAGCGGGGCAGGGCGGAACTATCGACCTGTTCGGTTGTAGGCATGGCAACTCTCCTGGGCGCAAGGGGATGAAGCGTTTCTACTACGGCCGACGCGCCGGCCGGATACGAGAAGGCGTGCGCTTCCGCGCACGCCGTTCTTCGAACTGGAACCTCTGACCTTAGCTGCGGCCAGCCTGTTCCATGACTTCCTTGGCAAAATCGACCTCTTCCTTCTCGATGCCCTCACCCACCTCGAAGCGGATGAAACCGAGAACCTCTCCACCCGCAGCCTTGACGAACTCGGCAACGGACTGGTTCGGATCCGTGACGAAGGGCTGCTCTGTCAGGCTGTTCTCGGCCAGGTACTTCTTCAGGCGGCCTTCGACCATCTTCTCGGCGATCTGCTCAGGCTTGCCGGCCATGTCGGGCTGGGCCAGGATGATCGCCTTTTCCTTGTCGAGCTCTTCCTGGGGCATGTCCTCGGGGCGTGCCACGGACGGATTGATCGCCGCCACGTGCATGGCGACGTCCTTGGCCACCTCGCTGTTGCCACCCTTGAGCTCGGTCAGCACGCCGATGCGGCCACCGTGGACGTATTCGCCAACCAGCCCGCCTTCGGCAGCCTCGACGACGGCGCAGCGACGAACGCTGATGTTCTCGCCGATCTTCTGCACCAGCTGCTCGCGAACGGTCTCGAGCTCGCCGCTCATCACCGCTGCCACGTCTTCGCTCTTGGCGGAGAAGAAGGCGCCGGCGATCTTGTCGGCAAAGGCTTTGAAGTTGTCGTCACGAGCGACGAAGTCGGTCTCGGAGTTGATCTCCACCACCACGCCGTAGCTTCCGTCTTCGGCGACACGGGTCACCACGGCGCCTTCGGCGGCGGTGCGGCCAGCCTTTTTGGCGGCCTTGAGACCGGAACTCTTGCGGAGGTTCTCGATGGCGACCTCGATGTCACCATCGGCCTCGGTGAGAGCCTTCTTGCACTCCATCATGCCGAGCCCGGTACGCTCGCGCAGTTCCTTGACCTGGGAGGCGCTGATCGCTGCCATGGTATTCACCTCTTGATAGTTGAACCCTGGATCGGTTCGACCTGGAAATAAGTGCGCCGGACCCTTGCGGAGCCCGGTGGATTCCCGCCCCGGCGATGCCGGGGCGGAAGAGCGGGCCGGAGTTGAAACAGACCCGACGCGACCGGACAGGCACGCTGCCCGGCTGGCTCGCCGTTACTCGGCAGCGGCAGTCGCGTCGCCGCCTTCACTCTCGGTGACCTCGACGAACTCGTCGGGACGGCCTTCCTTCGCACGTGCGCAAGCGTCAGCGATCGCCTTGACGTAGATCTGGATGGCGCGGATGGAGTCATCGTTGCCCGGGATCACATAGTCGACGCCGTCCGGATCGGAGTTGGTGTCTACCACACCGATGACCGGGATTCCCAGCTTGTTCGCTTCGTTGATGGCGATGCGCTCGTGATCGACATCGATGACGAACAGGGCATCGGGCAGGCCGCCCATTTCCTTGATACCGCCGATGGAGCGCTCGAGCTTGTCCTGCTCGCGGGTCGCCATCAGGACCTCTTTCTTGGTCAGCTTCTCGAAGGTGCCATCCTCGCGCATGGTCTCGAGGTCGCGCAGGCGCTTGATCGACTGACGAATGGTCTTGTAGTTCGTCAGCATGCCGCCGAGCCAGCGGTGGTTGACGAACGGATGGCCGACGCGGTTGGCCTCTTCCTTGATGATCTTGCTGGCGCTGCGCTTGGTTCCAACGAACAGGATCTTGTTGTTGGACGCTGCCATCTTCTCGACCACGTCGATCACCTCATTGAGGGCCGGCAGAGTGTGCTCGAGGTTGATGATGTGGATCTTGTTACGGGCGCCGAAGATGAACTTGCTCATCTTCGGGTTCCAGTAACGGGTCTGGTGACCGAAGTGAGCGCCTGCCTTCAGCAGATCGCGCATATTGACGTGTGCCATGATGACTCCTGAAAATCGGGTTAGGCCTCCACGCACCCCATGGATCCGACTACCGAGGCGGCGCCGCGGCAGCACCCGGGACCATGTGCCGGTGCGTGTGTGTTTTTCAAGGCTATATTGTCGAAACGCGGTATGCGCCTCGTTGTCACGCTCTCACTGCTGTCGACGCTCAGCCGAGCCACGGCCTTGAGCGAGGGTCGACGATTGCAGGATAGCGCGCGGCTTTATACCATAGTTCGCCGACGAGATGAAGTCGCCCGCCGCGTACACCCGCTATTTGCCGGGCGCGACAACCCCTCAGAACCGAGACCCCATGAACATTCCCATCAAGACGCCCGACGAGATCGAGATGATGCGCGAGGCCGGCCGTCAGGCCGCCAGCGTGCTGGAGATGATCGCACCGCATGTGAAGGCCGGAGTCACCACCGGCGAGCTGGACCGCCTGTGCCACGATTACATCGTCAACGAGCTGGGTTCCACCCCGGCACCGCTCAACTACCACGGTTTTCCCAAGTCGATCTGCACCTCGATCAATCATGTGGTTTGCCATGGCATCCCGGATGGCGACAAGAAGCTGAAGAAGGGCGACATCATGAACATCGATGTCACCGTGAAGACCGCCGACGGCTACCACGGCGACTCCAGCGTGATGTTCATCATCGGCGAGAGCATCCAGGGCGAGCGCCTGTGCCGCGTCACCCAGGAGTGCCTCTACCACAGCATCGCCCTGGTCCGCCCCGGCGTACGCCTCTCCGCGCTGGCCCGCGCCATTCAGCAGCACGCCGAGGCCAACGGCTACTCGGTGGTACGCGACTTCTGCGGCCATGGCATCGGCGCCACCTTCCATGAAGACCCCCAGGTGCTGCATTATGACGGCTATGCGCCCGAGGCCGACGCCGTGCTGGAAGCCGGCATGTGCTTCACCATCGAACCGATGATCAATGTCGGCGGGCACCAGACCAAGGTGCTGCGCGATGGCTGGACCGCCGTGACCCGGGACAAGAGCCTGTCCGCCCAGTGGGAGCACACGCTGCTGGTCACCGAAACCGGCGTCGAGGTACTCACTGCCCGCGGCGAAGAAGATCTCGCCTTCCTCGACCACTGAGTCGCTCGCCCATGCTCCTGCACCACTATCGTTATGCGCCGGATGAGTCGCTATTCGACGCCGAGGCATTTCGCAGTGAACTGACCGGCAACCGGTCGCCCATCGCCCCTTTCAAAGCGGCCCTCGGCGACATCCAGGCTCGGCTGGACAAGCGCTTCCACGCCGGCGCCGACATCCGCGACCTGGTGCATGGCCGTGCCTGGTGTCTCGACCGCCTTCTCGCCATCGCCTGGTCCCTGCAGCCATGGCTGGATGATGGCGTGGCGCTGCTCGCCGTGGGCGGCTACGGCCGAGGCGAGCTGCACCCGCACTCCGATGTCGACCTGATGCTACTGCTCGAGCACGATGACGACCTGCCCTATCGGGAGCCGCTGACCGCCTTCATCACCTTCCTGTGGGACATCGGCCTGGAGATCGGCCACAGCGTGCGCTCGCTCTCCGACTGTGAGCGCGAGGCTGCCGGCGATATCACGGTGATCACCAACCTGTTGGAGTCACGCACCCTGGCCGGCCCGGAGCGGCTTCGCGACGCGATGAAAGCCCGCATCTCCGCCGACCGCATGTGGCCCGCCGACCAGTTCTTCGAGGCCAAGTGGCAGGAGCAGATTACCCGCCACCACCGATTCAACAACTCTGAATATCACCTGGAGCCCAACATCAAGAGTTCGCCGGGCGGGCTGCGGGACATTCAGATGATTGGCTGGGTGGCCAAGCGCCACTTCGGCAGCCAGCGCTACGAGGATCTGGTGGCCAACGGCTTCATGAATGACGCAGAGCTGCGCATTCTGAGCCAGGGCCAGGCCTTCCTGTGGCAGGTGCGATACGCGCTGCACATGCTGACCGATCGCGCCGAGGACCGTCTGCAGTTCGATCATCAGCGCACCATCGCCGAGCTGTTCGGCTTCCGCGATACCCCCGAGCGGCTGGCCGTCGAGCAGTTCATGAAACGCTATTACCGCCACGTCACAGCGCTGGCGGGCCTTAACGACATGCTGCTGCAGCATTTCGACGAGGCGATCCTGCGCAGCGGCGAGCGCCTGGAACCGGTACCCCTCAACGAGCGTTTCGAGATAGCAGGCGGGTATATTCAGGCCCGCAGCCGGGCGGTCTTCCGTGAACACCCCTCGGCACTTCTCGAGCTCTTCCTGCTGATGGCGGAACACCCCGAGATCGAGGGGGTACGCGCCGACACCATTCGCTTGATCCGCGACCACCGTCATCAGATCGACGACCTCTACCGCGACGACCCCCACCACCAACATCTGTTCATGTCGCTGCTCGGCTCCGGCGGCAACGTGGCGCGGCAGCTGAGGCGCATGAATCGCTACGGCGTCCTGGGCAAGTACCTGCCGGAGTTCGGCCAGGCCGTGGGGCTGATGCAGCACGACCTGTTTCACATCTATACCGTCGATGCGCATACCCTGCGCCTGCTGAAGTTCATTCAGCGCTTTCGCGAACCCGATGCCCACGACGAATTCCCCGTGGCGGCCGCCCTGGTCCATCAACTGCCAAAGCTCGAACTGCTGTGGATCGCCGGGTTATATCATGACATCGGCAAGGGCCGCGGCGGCGACCACTCCATTCTCGGCGCCCGCGACGTGGAGCGCTTCGCCGAGCGCCATGGCCTGAGCAGCCGCGACACACGGCTGGTCAGCTGGCTGGTGGAAAATCACCTGGTAATGTCGATGGTGGCCCAGAAACGCGACATCACCGACCCCGACGTGATCCGCGAGTTCGCCTCCCGCGTCGGCGACGAAATCCGCCTGGACTACCTCTACGTGCTGACGGTAGCCGATATCAACGCCACCAATCCGACGCTATGGAATGGCTGGCGCGCCTCGCTGCTGCGCCAGCTCCACGCCGAGACCAAGCGTGCCCTGCGCCGCGGCCTGGACAATCCCCTGGATCGCGAGGACTGGGTAAGCGAGACCCGGGGCGAGGCACGCTCACTGCTGGCCACGGTGGGGGCAGAGCTGCCGCGGGTAGACCGCCTCTGGGAGTCCCTCGGCGAGGACTATTTCCTCCAGTACGCGCCCAGCGAGATCGCCTGGCAGACCATGGGCATTCTTGCCCACGGCGACTCACAGCTGCCGCTGATCCTGATCAGCGCCCCTACCGATGACATGTCCGACGGCGGGACCAAGGTGTTCATTCACACCCGATCGGTGGACGACCTGTTCGCCGCCACCGCCGCCGCCATGGAACAGCTGGGGCTCTCCATCCACGACGCCCGCATCGCCACTTCGAGCAATGACTGGACGCTCAACACCTTCATCGTTCTCGACAGCCGAGGCGAGTCGATACGTGATGCCGAGCGCATCGAGGCAATCCGCCGCCACCTGGTGGAGGAGCTGGACGATCCGGAAGACTATCCCCAGATCGTTACCCGCCACACGCCGCGCCAGCTGCGTCACTTTCATGTCGCCACAAAAGTGCGGATCGAACAGGACCCAGCCAATGACCGCACGCTGCTGGAGCTCACCGCTCCGGACCGCCCAGGCCTGCTGGCCCGGGTGGGGCGTATCTTCATGGAGCAGGACATCGCCCTTTCGGCGGCCAAGATCGCCACCCTGGGGGAGCGGGTTGAAGATGTTTTCTTCATCACCGACAAGGGTGGGATGCCACTGACCGACCCCGAGCGTCAGCAGCGCCTGCGTGAGCGCCTGATTGAGGTGCTGGACGTTTCCGGCTAGCAGCCTGGCGGACTTAACACGGATCTGCTGCGGCTCGCGGGTTTGAGGCAAGCCGGGGCCTTCCCTATAATCGGCGTTCTGCCCGCACGCCCGTAGCGCCGTGCCCTGCATGACAACGCAAATACGACGCCGGCCCACGGCGCCCTGGACACCGATGAATCCCGATCTCGACGCTCTAAAGCCCTACCCCTTCGAGCGGCTTGCCAAGCTCAAGGCTGGCGTGACGCCCCCAACGGGCCTCACCCACATCCCGCTGACTATCGGCGAGCCGCAGCATGCCCCCTTCGCCGGGGCATTGAAGACCCTCTACGAACACCAGCTCGATTTCGCCCGCTACCCGGCCACGGCCGGCGTTGCCGAACTGCGCGGTGCCATCGCCGGCTGGGCGAGCCGGCGCTTCGGCCTCGAGGGGCTCGATCCCGAGCACCAGGTGCTGCCGGTCAACGGCACCCGGGAGGCGATCTTCGCCTTTGTCCAGGCCGCGCTGGATCGCTCGCGCCCGGCCCGAGTCGCGGTACCCAATCCCTTCTACCAGATCTACGAGGGCGCCACCCTGCTTGCCGGTGGCCGGCCGCTCTACCTGGACTGTCGGGCCGTGAACGGCTTTCGCCCCAACTTCGACGCCGTGCCCGCCGAGACCTGGCGCGAGGTACAGATCGTCTTCCTCTGTTCGCCGGGTAACCCCACCGGCGCGGTGACGCCGCTGGATGATTTCAAGACACTCATTGCCCTGGCAGATCAGCACGACTTCATCATCGCCTCGGACGAGTGCTACTCGGAGCTCTACCTGGACGAGAGCGCGCCGCCACCGGGGCTGCTCGAGGCCTGCGCCGCCCTGGGACGACACGACTACCGCCGCTGCCTGGTGTTCCACTCGCTATCAAAGCGCTCCAACCTGCCGGGGCTGCGCTCCGGCTTCGTCGCCGGCGACGCCGAGCTGATCGCCCCTTTCAAGCGCTACCGAACCTACCATGGCTGCGCCATGTCACTGCCGCTGCAGCACGCCTCGATCACCGCATGGAACGACGAAACCCATGTGCGTGCCAACCGAGACGCCTATCGCGGAAAGTTCGCCGCCGTCACCGAGATACTCGCACCGGTCATGGAATTCCCGGTCCCCGAGGCGAGTTTCTACCTCTGGCCCGCGGTGCCGGGGGGCGACGACGAGGCCTTTACCCGAGCGCTGTTCGCCGAGGCGCATGTCAGCGTGCTGCCAGGTTCCTATATGGGTCGCCCAGCTACTCGCGATGGGATGGGCTGCGAAGAGGCCGATGGCGACAACCCCGGCGCGGGACGCATACGCCTGGCCCTGGTGGCTGAAATCGAGCCAACAGTAGAAGCGGCGCAACGCATTCGCCGCTTCATTGAAAGGAGGGCATGATGTTTACCCTTTTCGTGATCAAGAACTGCGATACCTGCCGCAAGGCGCGCAAGGCCCTAGATGAGAAGGGCCTACCCTATCAGGTTCACGACCTGCGCGAGGATGGCCTGTCGGCGGCATTGCTCGAACATATCCTCGCGCGTGTACCGGTGATGGAAGCGCTCAATCGGCGCAGCACCACCTGGCGCAACCTTCCCGAAGAGGAAAAGAAGGAGGTCGACGCCAACAAGGCCCGCTCGCTGATTATGACCAATCCCACCCTGCTCAAGCGCCCGATGCTCGATACCGGTGACTCTATCATCGTCGGCTATCACGACGGCGACTATGACGCCCTGAAGGGCTGACGACTCCCCCTTACCTTCCACGAGGACACCCCATGCTGAGCTTTGCTTTCGGAATCGGCACCCAGAACACCCAGGGCGATTGGCTAGAAGTCTACTATCCCGCCCCCCTGCTCAATCCTGACAAAAGCCTGATCGACGCCGTCGGCAAGGTACTCGACGTCCCCGCCGGCAACGCCACGGTCAGCTTCCTGCCCGAGCACTGCACCGCGCTGGGAGAGGCCCTCAAGGCCGCCGGCCATACCGCCCAGGCAGAGCTGGTCGACGCCTTTGCCGCCAGCCAGCGGCCGCTGGTCGCCATGTTCCTGGAGAGCGACCTGCCGCCACAGAGCGCACCCGAGGTCTATCTCAAGCTGCATCTGCTGTCGCATCGCCTGGCCAAGCCTCACCAGCTCGATCTGACCGGCATGTTCGGCCTGCTGCGCAACATCGCCTGGAGCAGCGAAGGCCCCATCGACATCGAGGAGCTGCCCGCCCGTCGCCTCAAGGCCCGGCTTGAGGGGCGATCACTCTCGGT
Source organism: Halomonas chromatireducens (assembly GCF_001545155.1). Lineage (NCBI taxonomy): Bacteria > Pseudomonadati > Pseudomonadota > Gammaproteobacteria > Oceanospirillales > Halomonadaceae > Halomonas > Halomonas chromatireducens. Next base: position 3,183,112 of record NZ_CP014226.1, read on the forward strand.
GGACTGTGTCGACAAGTTTCCCAAGATGACCGACTACGTGGTGCCCAGCGGCGTGCGTATCGCCGACACGGCCCGGGTCAGACTGGGTGCCTATCTGGGTGAAGGCACCACCGTGATGCACGAGGGCTTCGTCAACTTCAATGCCGGTACCGAGGGCCCAGGCATGATCGAGGGTCGCATTTCCGCCGGCGTCACGGTCGGCAAGGGGTCCGATCTGGGCGGCGGCTGCTCCACCATGGGAACCCTCTCCGGCGGTGGCAACATCGTCATCAAGGTGGGCGAGGGCTGCCTGATCGGCGCCAATGCGGGGATTGGTATTCCGCTCGGCGACCGCTGCACCGTCGAGGCTGGGCTCTACATCACTGCCGGTGCCAAGGTCACCCTGCTCGACGACCAGAACCAGGAGGTCAAGACCGTGGCCGCCCGCGACCTTGCCGGACATGATGACCTGCTGCTGCGCCGAAATTCGCAGAACGGTCGCATCGAGTGCCTGACCAACAAGAGTGCCATAGCACTCAACGAGGCGCTGCATGCCCACAACTGAGTCCCTCTCTCCGACACTGGCGCTGGCCATCGAGCTGATGCGTCGCCCGTCGGTGACCCCCGACGACCTTGGCTGCCAGGCGCTGATGATCGAGCGGCTCGAGCGTATCGGCTTCCATATCGAGCGGTTGCCGTTCGGTGACGTGGAGAATTTCTGGGCGACACGTGGCCATCACGGCCCGGTGCTGGCCTTCGCCGGCCATACCGACGTCGTACCCAGCGGCCCACATGTACACTGGGAATATCCCCCCTTCGAGCCCTGCATCGATGACCAGGGGATGCTTCGAGGGCGGGGGGCCGCCGACATGAAAGGCAGCCTGGCGGCGATGATCACCGCTGTCGAGCGGTTCGTCGCGGCCCATCCCGACCACCACGGCAAGATCGGCTTCCTGATCACCTCCGATGAAGAGGGACCTGCGGTGGATGGCACCCGCGCCGTGGTCGAGCACCTGCGCGAGGCCAACGAACGGCTCGACTATTGCGTGGTGGGCGAACCCTCCTCGACGGATTTTCTCGGCGATGTGATCAAGAACGGCCGGCGCGGCTCGCTGGGCGGCGTGCTGCATGTCAAAGGGAAACAGGGCCACGTGGCCTATCCGCACCTGGCGCGAAATCCCATTCACCAGGCCATGCCGGCACTGGACGCACTCGTCCGCGAGCACTGGGATGCGGGGAACGACTTCTTTCCCGCCACCAGTTTCCAGATTTCCAATATCCGCGCGGGCACCGGCGCCACCAATGTGATACCCGGAGACGTGGAAGTGGTCTTCAACTTCCGCTTCTCCACTGAAGTGACCCATGAGCAGTTGCGTGAACGCACCGCTGCCATACTTGGCGACTTTGGCATCGAGTACCATATTGACTGGACGCTCAATGGCGAGCCCTTCCTGACGCCGGAGGGGGAGCTGGTAGACGCCGCCGTGCATGGCGTCGAGGCAGTACTCGGCCGCACGCCAAGGCTCTCGACCTCCGGCGGCACATCGGACGGACGCTTCATCGCCACCCTGGGCAGCCAGGTAGTGGAACTGGGGCCGCAAAACGCCACCATTCACCAGGCCAACGAGCAGGTCCGAGCCGCCGACCTGGACGATCTGAGCCGGATCTACGAAGCGATCCTGGCCAAGCTCTTCGTCAACGGCACCGCCAAGCCCTGAGGGTTCGCATGACTGACTACCCGGATATCGAGATCTACCTGGCCAAGGCTCCACTGGAAGCACTGAATGCCTGGCTCGGCGAGCGCCTCGACTGCGCTCCACTGAGCGCAGCAGGGCGCAGGAGGTGGCAGACCCGTGGCCGCCATGACGGACATTGCGTGCCGGTATTGCTGGTGGAGAACGCCGCCGACGGCTACGCCAGCCTGTGGTTCGATAGTGCCCATACGCCCTGGCCGCGCGACTGCGATTGCGCCGGGGAAGCCGCCGCCCGCCTCGGCTGCGAGGTGCGCTGCTCACTGGGCAGCTGGCAGCCCGGCGACGACCCCGACCGCTTCTGGCGCGTGCTACCCGACGGCAGCGAAGCGGTCATCGAATGGCCCGATCCCGGCCAGTGACCATCGGGTAGGGGCCGGGGTCACCCCCGGCGCCCTCCCACACCACCGGGCATACGGTTCCGTACCACGGCGGTTCATGAAGAACGGGTAAGCCTTCTTACCGTATCGAGTACCGAGATCAGGCCTAACTGATCGAACCACTTCCGCGGCAGGGCCTGATTCATGTGCGAGGCTCCCGCATTCCACCAGGCCCCTCGTCCATTCCCCGCTGATTTCCAGGCACGGTAGGTGTCCAGGCCCAGCGCCCTCAGCTTGCGGCGCCGAGTCGCTGGACGCTTCCATTGCCGCCAGATTACACAGCGCAGTCGGCGGCGCATCCATTGATCCAGCGCTTCCAGCGGGCGCTTCACGTCGACGAGGGCGAAGTAGCTGGCCCAGCCCCGCAGGACCGGGGTCAGCTCGTCGATCGCTCGCCGTATGTGGCGCCCTCTTCCGCGCCTGAGGATCTCACGGACGCGCTGCATCAGACGTTGCAGGCTGGCCTTGGCCAGCGTCAGTCGTGGCAGCTTGTGTCGGGTCAGCGTGTAGCCCAGATACCCCCGGTGCCACGGCCGGTCCACCGCGCTCTTGGCACGATTGACCTTAAGCCTGAGCGAGCTCTCGAGAAAATCACTCAGGCTGGCCATGACCCGCTCGCCCGCCCGTCGACTGCGTACGTAGATCTGCATGTCGTCGGCGTAGCGGCAGAAGCGGTGGCCCCGGCGTTCCAGTTCCTTGTCCACGTCATCCAGCAGGATATTCGCCAGCAGCGGACTCAGTGGCCCGCCCTGGGGCGTGCCCTGCCGGCGTGGCGCAGTCAGGCCGTGCTGGAACATCCCCGCTTCCAGGTAGCGACGGATCAGGCGCAACATTCGCTTGTCGCGAACGCGACGCGCGACCCGCGCCATCAGCAGGTCATGGTTCACCCGGTCGAAGAAGGCTTCCAGGTCGAGGTCGACCACCCAGCGGTGGCCGGCGCCAACATGGGCCTTCATGGCCGAGACAGCCTGCTGGGCGCTGCGTTTCGGGCGGTAGCCGTAGCTCGATTCGGAAAAGCCCGGATCGAAGATCGGCGTCAGTACCTGAAGCAGCGCCTGCTGGATCAGCCGGTCAGTGACCGTGGGGATGCCGAGCTGCCGCGTCCCGCCCTTGGGCTTGGGGATCTCGACAGCTCGGGTTGGGCTGGGGTGGTACTCACCGGCCAACAGCCGCTCGCGCAGCGTCGGCCAGTGCTGTTTCAGGTGATCCGCCAGCTGATGCACCGTCATGCCATCGGCACCCGGCGCGCCCTTGTTGGCGACCACCTTACGGTAAGCCCGCGCCATGTTGGCTTTGTCTATCACGGCCTCCATGAGCGGGGCGGGCTCCGCTTTCGTCCACGATGACGACGCCGGGACCGTCTCGACGCCCACCGGCCGGGACGCGGGGTACTGCCCCTGCCCCTCTGGGTGAGTGACGGTATTAGCGTCAGGCTCTGTCTTCATGATCGATCCTCGAGACGTCATCGCCTACTCGCGGTTCTTCATGTTCGGCCCTTGGTGCCGCGGTGAACCGGCACTTACTATGGCCTCTGCTGACGTCTGGTGGCCCATCCCGTCGCCTCTCGGCGCCGGTAGCACCGTGGCAGACCACCAGACCTCCCAGGGTAAGACGCGCGACCTTCCCGCTTATGCCTGTCGGATATACGTCATGGCGTTCCGTGCAAGTATCGGGCTTTGATGAGTTTGGCCATCTCACCCCGCCATGCCGCCTCGTATCCGCTTCCTGTTCGTCAGGCCAGCGTTTTGCCTCGGGCTGCCTTGAGATTCCCCTTCGCAGGAGACACCCTTGCCGTCGGCTAGCACTTCCCCTTGCCGGGCGTGCAGGGGACTTTCACCCCCGAGTCATCCCGAGGCACCACCCTCGGGAACAGCGCCAGTCAGGCGCTGCGCGCCATGCCTGGCGCACCAAACGACATCGCCCCGCAGAAGCGGGGCGATGCCTTGAAAGACTTGAAACCAGCGGTGTCTACAAGCTCGAAGCTGCCGAGCGATGGCCAGGCTAGGCGGAAGCGCGGCGAGAGAGCGGAGTTTACTTTAGTAAATGAGCATCTCGCGTCGCGCTTCCAACAACGCCTGGGCGAGCGCAGGCGCTTCGATTCAAGTAATCACGGTGACGTCGTCGGCCTGCAACCCCCTCTCATTCTCGATCACGTAGTAACGTACCTTCTGTCCCTCGGCCAGGGTCCGGTGCCCGCGGCCGCGGATGGCGCGGAAATGGACGAAGACGTCCTCCCCGCTGTCACGCTTGATGAAGCCATACCCCTTGTTGACATTGAACCATTTGACCTCGCCGATCTCGCGATCGTCGTTCTCGACATCGGCGATGGCGGCAAGCTGCGGGCTCACGTCATGCACGAAAAGCGTGGCAGCCAGCAGCAGCAGGAAAACGGCTGCCAAGGTGGCAAGATAAACCACTGTGACGCCGCCGACTTCCAGGGTGGCAAAAAGCTGGCGCGACGTATCGCCGCCGGTGAAGTAGATGAACAGGGCAATCAGCAGCGGCGCCGGAGCGGCCAGCAGCAGACTGACGAGAGTGCAACGAAACATAACCTTGCGATTCATGGATCCGTAATGCTCACTTGTTGTGGTGAAATGTTATTGGTGAAATCTTGTTGGTGAAACGACAGGTTCTCAGACGACGATACGACATATGGCCACATCGCCGGACGAAGGTGTCACGATGAACAGAGACACGCAGCGCAACGATTCTAGCATGAGCCCCGATGAGACGTCCGCCTGGCTGTTATCGCGCCTGGAGGCACTGGAAAGCCGCATCGCTCACCAGGAGCACTGGCTGGATACGCTGGATGAAGCCGTGGCGGCCCAGGAGAAGCGCCTGATGCAGTTGGAAAGGATCAACAGCGTGATGCAGCAGAAGCTGCGCGACCAGCAGCAGGCGCTTCAGGAGGTCGATATGGCGGCACCGTCCCCACAGGACGAGGTGCCGCCGCATTACTAGCGCCGCGAAAAAGAAAAAGAGTAGCGTCGACACCCTGCAAGCGGCGCCGGGGAAAGGCCGAAGAGGAGGTCTTTTTCCAAGGATGGAAAAAGTAGCGCCCAGGGAAGGGTTTACAGCGCCTCCTCAAAGGCCTTTCGCCGGACAAGCCGCGGACTGATACCACAAAGCCTATCCTTGGCTCTTTTTTACGGCAACACGTATTCACCTCGTGTCGTTACAGTTCGTCCAGATAACGCTCCGCATCCAGTGCCGCCATGCAACCGGTACCGGCAGAGGTGACCGCCTGCCGGTAGACGTGATCCATCACGTCCCCGGCGGCAAACACGCCCGGCACGCTGGTGGCCGTGGCGTTGCCCGCCAGGCCCGACTGCACCTTGATGTAGCCGCCGGCCATGTCCAGCTGTCCCTCGAAGATGCCCGTATTGGGGCTATGGCCGATGGCAATGAACAGGCCCGGCGCGGCGATCTCCTTGGTGCTGCCGTCCTGGGTGGACTTGATCCGCACCCCGGTGACGCCGGTATTGTCACCCAGCACCTCCTCCAGCACGTGATTCCACTCGAGTACCACGTTGCCGTTCTCGGCCTTCTCGCGCAGCTTGTCCTGCAGGATCTTCTCGGCGCGCAGGGTGTCGCGGCGATGCACCAGGGTCACCTTGGAAGCGATATTGGACAGATAGAGCGCCTCCTCCACGGCGGTGTTGCCACCACCCACCACCACGACCTCCTGATTGCGATAGAAGAAGCCGTCGCAGGTGGCGCAGGCCGAGACCCCCTGCCCCATGAACTTCTGCTCGGACTCCAGCCCCAGGTAGCGGGCGCTGGCACCGGTGGCGATGATCAGCGCGTCACAGGTATAGGCGCCGTTGTCACCCTTGAGGGTAAAGGGGCGCTCGCGCAGCTCGACCTCATGGATGTGATCGAACAGCACCTCGGTATCGAAACGCTCGGCGTGGCGCTTCATGCGTTCCATGAGCTCGGGGCCCTGTACCCCGGCGTCGTCGCCGGGCCAGTTGTCGACGTCGGTAGTGGTCGTCAACTGGCCGCCGGCCTGGATCCCGGTGATCAGCACCGGCTTGAGGTTGGCACGGGCCGCATAGACCGCAGCGGTATAGCCGGCCGGGCCGGATCCGAGAATGATCAGGCGTTCGTGACGCGCTTCGCTCATGGAGAACCTCGTGACTCGCTGGATAGATGAGTATCGGTTGCCGGCCCTGTTCTTGCGGCATGGCAACCGCCAGCGCCGGACCCCCGAAAGCAAAGAGAGCCATTGTAGCAGCCCAACCCCCCGGGCGGCGCATCCCGCACCGACCCGCTAAAGGACCTCGTCGTCACGCCCCACCAGGACGTCCTCCAGTTCCCCATCGTAGGGTGAGACGATAATGCGCAGTTGGATGGGTGCGCAGCAGTAGGGGCAGTCCTCCCAGGTCTCGTGACTCCCCTGAGAAGCATCCACCAGCAGCTCGAAGGGCATGTTGCAGTAGGGGCAGTGTATCGGCCGCGTATCGAGGCGCTCTTCATTCATAACCAGGTCTCCCTGAGCGCCAGCTCCTCCTTCCGGCGGAACGTCGGCGCCACACAACGAACTTTCGTTCAGCATAGAAAGCCTGGGCAGCGCTTGAAAGGGGAGCCTATGATGACCATGTTCTAAACACGAGTTCGAAGAAAAGGACCGTTCACTACCGTGACAGGAGGCTTACATGAGCCGTGACGAGATACCGGACACCCGGCAGACGCTGGACGCGAACGGCACCACCTATCATTACTACAGCCTGCCGAAGGCAGCCGAGGCGCTGGGCAACATCGACCGCCTGCCGATGACACTGAAGATCCTGCTGGAGAACCAGCTGCGTTTCTCTGACGCCGACAGTGTCTCCCGCGAGGACCTCCAGGCACTGGTCGATTGGCAGCAGCAGGGCAGCTCCGACCGCGAGATCGGCTATCGTCCGGCACGGGTGCTCATGCAGGACTTCACTGGCGTGCCCGGGGTCGTGGACCTGGCCTCCATGCGGGCGGCGGTGGAAGCGCTCGGCGAAGATCCCGCCCGCATCAATCCGCTGTCGCCGGTGGACCTGGTCATCGATCACTCGGTCATGGTCGACAAGTTCGGCAACCCCAGCGCGTTCAAGGACAACGTCGCCATCGAGATGGAGCGCAACCGCGAGCGCTATGAATTCCTGCGCTGGGGCCAGGACGCCTTCGATAACTTTCGCGTCGTGCCGCCCGGTACCGGTATCTGCCACCAGGTCAACCTGGAATACCTGGGCAAGACGGTGTGGACCAAGGAGGAAGACGGCAAGATCTTTGCCTACCCCGATACCCTGGTGGGCACCGACTCCCACACCACCATGATCAATGGCCTGGGCGTGCTCGGCTGGGGCGTCGGCGGCATCGAAGCCGAAGCAGCCATGCTTGGGCAGCCGGTGTCGATGCTGATTCCCGAGGTGGTCGGCTTCAAGCTCACCGGAAAGCTCAAGGAGGGCATCACCGCCACCGACCTGGTGCTGACCGTCACCCAGATGCTGCGCAACCGTGGCGTGGTGGGCAAGTTCGTCGAATTCTATGGCGACGGCCTGGCCGACCTGCCGCTGGCCGACCGTGCCACCATCGCCAACATGGCACCGGAATACGGGGCCACCTGCGGCTTCTTCCCGGTGGACGAGGAGACCCTCAGCTACCTGCGACTGACCGGCCGCGACGACGATGTGATCGCACTGGTCGAGGCCTACTGCAAGATGCAGGGCCTCTGGCGCGAACCCGGCCACGAGCCGATCTTCAGTGACACCCTGCATCTGGACATGAGCGAGGTCGAAGCCAGCCTGGCCGGCCCCAAGCGTCCTCAGGACCGGGTCGCGCTCAAGGACATGAAAGCCACCTTCGAGAAACTGATGGAGGAGGGGGACCAGGGCAAGCAGCCCCACAGCGAAGAGAAGGGCAAGCTCTTCTCCGAGGGCGGCCAGACTGCCGTGGGCGTCCACGACAGCTACGAGCACCACGACAGCCAGCATGTCGAGTACGACGGCGAATCCTTCAAGCTCAATCCCGGCGCCGTGGTGATTGCCGCCATCACCTCCTGCACCAATACCTCGAACCCCAGTGTGATGATGGCCGCCGGCCTGCTGGCCCGTAACGCATTGGCCCGCGGGCTCAAGACCAAGCCCTGGGTTAAGACCTCCCTGGCGCCCGGCTCCAAGGTGGTCACCGAGTACCTGGAGGCCGGCGGGGTCAGCGATGACCTCGATGCGTTGGGCTTCAACCTGGTCGGCTACGGCTGCACCACCTGCATTGGCAACTCCGGCCCGCTGCCGCCGCCCATCGAGAAGGCGGTCGAGGATGGCGACATTACCGTGGCCTCGGTGCTCTCGGGCAACCGCAACTTCGAGGGCCGCATCCACCCGCTGGTCAAGACCAACTGGCTCGCCTCCCCACCGCTGGTAGTGGCCTACGCCCTGGCCGGTAACGTCCGCCTCGACCTCTCCAGCGAGCCGCTGGGCGAGGACAAGGACGGCAAGCCGGTCTACCTGAAGGACATCTGGCCGTCACAGGCTGACATCGCCAACGCCGTCGAGCAGGTCAAGACCTCGATGTTTCGCAGTGAATATGCCGAGGTGTTCGAGGGCGACGCGACCTGGAAGGCGCTCAAGGTGCCCCAGAGCAAGGTCTACCAGTGGTCGGAGGGCTCCACCTATATCCAGCACCCGCCCTTCTTCGAGGGCATGGGGCGCCACCCCGACCCCATCGAGGACGTCAAGGACGCCAACATCCTGGCTATCCTGGGCGATTCGGTGACCACCGACCACATCTCGCCGGCCGGTTCGATCAAGCCGGACAGCCCGGCGGGGCGCTACCTGCAGGAGCGGGGAATCAAGCCGGTGGACTTCAACTCCTACGGCTCACGTCGCGGCAACCATGAGGTGATGATGCGAGGCACTTTCGCCAACGTGCGCATCCAGAACGAGATGCTCGACGGCGTGGTCGGCGGCGAGACCCGCCATGTGCCGACGGGCGAACAGATGGCCATCTACGATGCGGCCATGAAGTACCAGGAGAAAGAAACACCGTTGGTAGTGGTGGCCGGCAAGGAGTACGGCACTGGCTCCTCCCGTGACTGGGCGGCCAAGGGCACCCGGCTGCTCGGCGTGCGTGCGGTGATTGCCGAGTCCTACGAACGCATCCACCGCTCCAACCTGATCGGCATGGGGGTGGTGCCACTGCAGTTCCCGGAAGGCGAGGACCGCAAGACCCTGGGGCTGACCGGCGATGAAACGATCTCCATCGAAGGCCTGGACGCCCTCACCCCGGGAGGCAAGGTGAAGGTCACGGTGAATGGTGACAAGGGCGAGAAGAAACTCGAGGCCCTGTGCCGTATCGACACCGCCAACGAGCTGGAGTACTACCGTCACGGCGGCATCCTGCACTACGTGCTGAGGAAAATGATCGGGACGGCCTGAATCACATCCCTGGAGAGACCTGACCTCGCCGGTTTCCGCCGAGGTCAGGTCAGAGTACAAGGACGCCCTTCTCGAGCTTTCTACCGCTTGCCTGAAGAGCCGGGCGGGGCGAGCCCAGGGACCAACGCACGTCGACACAATGCGGGTATCTCCCCGGCAGAGACAGGTCGGGCAATGAGGAACCCTTGGGCAAAACGGCACCCTTGATCAATCAGGCATGCCAGCTGCTGCTCATCCTCAACCCCTTCTGCCACCGTCTCGAGACCGAATGCATCAGCCATGCGGATAATCGACCGGGCAAGTGCCAGCTCCTTTTCTCCCTCGGGCAGACGCTCGATGAAGGATCGATCGATCTTCAAGCCGCTGATGGGAAGGCGGCATAGATAGGAAAGCGACGAATATCCGGTGCCGAAGTCATCGATACTCAGATGGATCTTCGCTTGTGTCAGTAATGCCAGATTGCGTGCCAGCAGCGGACTATCCGACACCAGGGAGTGTTCCGTGATTTCAAGCCAGAGTAGCCCGGCATCGATATCTTGGGCATCCAGCATGGCCAGCAGGTCTCTGGCAAAATCCGGATGCTGCAGCTCCGCTGCGGCCACGTTGATGGCAACCGGTATCCGGCACTGGCCCAATTGCTGCCATTGCCGAATCTGTTCACAGGCTGCCTGCTGGACCCAGCCTCCCAGCAGTTGGATCAAGCCACTCTGCTCGGCAATGGGAATGAAGCGGTCCGGACCGACCCTGCCCAGCTCCGCATCTTCCCAGCGACAAAGCGCTTCCACAGCAGCAACCTGGCCGGTCCACAGGTCGATGATGGGCTGGAAGGCCAGCTCCAGGCCACGATCCTCAATAACGGTCTGAAGTCGTGACTCGATCTTCAACCGTTCCGAGATATCCAGCGCCTCCTGATGGGTAAAGAAGCAGATGCCCGGCGTTTCTCCACTTGCCGTGAAACGAATCGCCGCCGATGCCCGCTCGATCAGCCCCGCCGGCGTCGTACCATGCTGGGGAAAGACACTGGCACCGATCTTGACCTGCAGGTAGTGCTGGCGCCCGCCAGCCAGAAAGGGACGGCTCAGCCTTTCTCGAGCGTGACTGGCCTTGGCGTCGATGTAGCGATCATCACCCTTGTGGGGCGAGAAACAGATGATGAATTCATCCGCCTGAAGGCGCGCAAGCGTACCGCCCGGTGGGCACAGGGCCTGAAGGCGTTCACCAAACTGGCAGAGCAGGTCGTCGCCGACCTCGCTTCCAAAGCTCTGATTGATCAAGCGCAGCCCTGAAATATTGAACAGCAGCACACCGATGGAGCGTTCCTCGCTGTCGGCCCACTCGATCAACTGACTCAGGCGGTCCTGCAGCAGGCGGCGATTGGCCAGGCCCGTGAGAGGGTCGTAGTAGGCTGAAAACTGAATCGAGGCGCGTAAATTTTCCAGATCATGGCGGTGGGCGATTTCACTTTCGAGTAGATCACCAAATTCCCTCAGTCGGCGACACTGCGCTTCGTCGAACGAACGTGGCTTGCGGTCCAGCACGCAGAGAGTCCCCAGCGGCTGTCCGGTAGGACCATGGACCACGGCGCCGGCATAGAAGCGGATACACGCATCGCCCGTTACCAGAGGATTATCAGCGAATCGTCGATCTTCATGGGTATCGGGTACCACCATGACACTCGGGGTATTGATCGCGTGGGCACAGAACGATATGTCCCGACTGGTTTCACGCATATTCAGCCCACAGCAGGACTTGAACCATTGGCGATCACGATCGACCAGGGTAATCAGTACGATGGGGAAGTCGAAGATATCCGCGACCAGATTGGTATAGCGGTCAAATCGCAGGTCGGAGGTATTGTCGAGAAGCTTGAGGCTGTGCAGCTCCTCCAGCCGCACTGCCTCGTCGGACGGTATATCGGGTGCCATGTAGGCGGTAGTGCTGTCCCCTTCGTCTGTTTCTGCCACCTTACCCCCCTGCCGGCCTTCCTTGGATAATCGCCAGCCTTTCTTTGCAGCCTAGAACAGCTGGCGTCCGATTGCCGGCCAACGCGCTGCATTGAATCAACGCTACGCGCGGCGCGTCGACTGGCATGAGACCAGGAAAGGCCACGCCGAACCTCGGCGTGGCGCAGCGCTGTCAAGTTCCGCTCAGAAAGAACGGCGGCGGTAACGCCTGTATTCCGGCGCCCAGCTGCTGCGCTCGATGGCCTGACGCAGCTTGATGCCGTCGGTCTTGAGCGCGACACCTTCACCCTGGGCCTGGGCGGCGACGTCAAAGGCGATGGCCTTGGAGAGTTCGCGGATCTGCGAAAGCGCCGGCAGCAGGGCACCCTCCCCGTCCTTGACCAGCGGTGCTTCCCGTGCCAATGCACGTGAGGCGGCCATCAGCATGGCATCGGTGACGCGCCTGGCCCCGCTGGCCACGACCCCAAGGCCGATGCCGGGAAAGATATAGGCGTTGTTGCACTGGGCGATGGGGTAGGTCTTGCCATCGTAGACCACCGGCTGGAAAGGGCTCCCGGTGGCTACCAGCGCCTGGCCGTCGGTCCAGTTCAGGACATCCCAGGGTGTCGCTTCGGCGCGGGAGGTTGGGTTGGAGAGCGGCATGATCAGTGGCCGTTCACAGCCGGCATGCATGGCACGCACGACCTCCTCGGTAAAGATGCCCTTCTGGCCGCAGACACCGATCATGACGGTGGGTTTCACCTGCCGAGCCACTTCGGCCAGCGCCTGCCCATCCCAGCCCTCGGTCATGGCGGGGTCGTGTGCCAGCCGGCGTTGGAAATCGCGCAGCCAGGCCTGGTCACTGGTGACCAGGCCTTCCCGGTCCACCATGAACACGCGCCCTCTAGCTTCTCGCTCGGAGAGGCCTTCCGTCTGCATTGCCACCACGACCTGTTCGGCAATGCCGCAGCCCGCCGACCCGGCGCCAACGAAGACGACACGCTGATCCGCCATGGTCTCCCCCCGCGCCTGGCAGGCAGCCATGAGGGTGCCGACGCATACCGATGCCGTGCCCTGAACGTCGTCGTTGAAGCAGCACAGCTCATGACGATAGCGTTCCAGCAACGGGACAGCGTTGGCCTGGGCGAAATCCTCGAACTGCAGCAGAACGTTGGGCCAGCGACGCTTCACCGCATCGATGAACGAATCGACGAAGGCGTCGTACTCCTCCTGGGAGATTCGCGGGTGCCGCCAGCCCATGTACATGGGATCGTCCAGCAGCGCCTGATTGTTGGTGCCCACATCGAGCATTATCGGCAGCGTATAGGCGGGACTGATGCCACCACAGGCGGTATGGAGCGCCAGCTTTCCGATGGGAATCCCCATGCCGCCGATGCCCTGGTCACCGAGGCCGAGAATTCGCTCGCCATCTGTCACGACGATGACCTTGACCCTGTCTTTGGTAGCACTGCGCAAGATGTCGTCCATTCGCTCCCGGTCCGGGTAGGCAATGAAGAGGCCCCGGTGGTTACGATAGATATTGGAGAACTCTTCACAAGCCTGTCCCACCGTAGGGGTATAGATGATTGGCAGCATCTCCTCGAGATGCTCGGAGACCAGTCGGTAGTAAAGCGTCTCGTTGTCGTCCTGAATGGCCCTCAGGTGAATATGGCGATCCAGGTCGCTGTGACATTGACGGTACTGCAGATAGGCTCGCTCGGCCTGCTCTTCGATGGACTCCACGTTCTGCGGCAGAAGGCCGATCAGGTTGAACTCCAGCCGCTCTTCCTGGTTGAAAGCACTGCCCTTGTTGAGTAGCGGCATCTCGAGCAGCGAAGGGCCGGAATAGGGAATATAGAGTGGGCGTCTTTGTTCGGTGGTCATCTGTGATCTCGATGCGTTGACTGGAATCCGGGCTACGGGCGCTCTAACGGCGCCTTGCCACCAACTTTATCATGCTCCGCCCCGTGCGGGGCCGGCTCAACTACCCTTTACCCGTGGCGGCTGGCTCGGCCCACCGGAAAAGAAGAGGGGGCGCAGCCTGACACCCACCATGTTGCCGGCGAAGCCCGCCACCAGCCACACCAACCGTGCAGGCTACCCGAGGCAATGCCGCTGAAATAGGCGCCGATATTGCAGCCGAAGGCCAAGCGAGCCCCGTAGCCAAGCATCAACCCGCCGATCACTGCGGCAGCCAATGATTTCAGTGGAATACGAAAGCTGGGGGCGAAGCGCCCGGCCAGGGTGGCCGCCATCATGGCGCCGAGGATGATGCCCACGTTCATGACCGTGGTGATGTCGCTCCATACGCTGGCGCGAAGCGCCGCGGCATTACCGGGTGCCTGCCAGTAGCCCCAACCACTGACGTCGCCGCCCAGCAGCTCATAACCCTTGGCACCCCACAGTGCAAAGGCCGAGGTAATACCCCAGGGCCGCCCGGCCAAGGCCAGCGTGGCGAAATTGAGCAGCGCCAGCGCTACGGCCCCGGCCAGCAGCGGCCAGGGACCCACGAGCCAGCGCTGGTTGAGAACATTGACCCTCGGCGCCTCTTCGAGCTGGCCATGACGGCGCTTCTCCATGATGACGGTGACCAAGGCGATAGCCGCAAACAGGGCCAGACTGACCAGAATCCCGCCGCCGGTGCCTAATTCATTCACCAGGGAAGTCGGCTGGAATGCCGGCAGCACCATCCACCAGCTGAAATGGGCGCTGCCGATCACCGAGCCGACTATGAAGAACAGCAGGGTGATCATCATGCGGGCATTGCCGCCGCCGGCGGTGAACAGGGTGCCCGAGGCGCAGCCGCCACCCAGCTGCATACCGATGCCGAACAGGAAGGCACCCACCACCACCGAAACGCCGATGGGCGCGACGAATCCTGTCACTTCGCGACCGAACAGGGTGCCGGCATCCAGCGCAGGAAAGAACAGCAGCACGGCAATGGCCAGCATCACCATCTGGGCACGCAGGCCACGGCCACGGCGCTCGCTGATAAAGACCCGCCAGGCGGCCGTGAAGCCGAAGGCGGCATGGTAGAGCGCCACGCCCAGGGCGGCCCCCACCACCATCAGCACACCCATTCTTGCCTCGAAGGCGATACCGATCGCCAGCGCACCCGTCAGTAGCAGCACAGCCAGCACCTGGGAGGCGACCAGCGGCCTGCCCGTCTCCAGCGTCGTGTTCATTAGCTGACTCCCTCGATTGATGCAGCCGAATGGCTCAGGCAACGATACCTATTCGCGAATACTGCGACTCGTTAAGCCTAGCCGCTCGGAATGCGCGGGAACAGTGCGACGGATAAGTGCAGCCTGAAAGCGCGAGGACGCCCCGTAGGGCGCCCTCATGGTGATGCGGTTGGCCTGGGCCGTCAGACGAAGCGGCCAAGCCCCGCGGCATGACGCAGACGATCCATGAACGGCGCGGCCTCGACGCGCGCCCGCTCTGCACCCTTGAGCAGCACCTGCTCGATATGCCCCGGATCCTCCATCAGCGCCAGATAACGCTCCCGGGGCTCACGCAACTGCTCGTTGAGCATCTCGAACAGCCGGTTCTTGGCCTCGCCCCAGCCGATACCAGCCTGGTACTCCGCGCGCATGGCCGCCGTCTCTTCGACACTGGCGAAGGCCGAGTAGATCTGGAACAGGGTGCAGGTGTCCGGATCCTTGGGCTCACCCGGCTCCAGCGAATTGGTCTTGATCTTGCGCACCAGCTTGAGCAGCTTCTTCTCGGCGACGAAGAGCGGAATGGTGTTGTTGTAGCTCTTGGACATCTTGCGTCCGTCAAGTCCGTTCAGCGTGGCGACGTTGTCGTCCACCACTGCCTCGGGCTGGGTGAAGAAGTCGCCCTTGTAGAGATGGTTGAAACGCCCGGCGATATCGCGGGCCATCTCGATGTGCTGGATCTGATCGCGGCCCACCGGCACCTTGTGGGCGTTGAACATCAGGATGTCTGCGGCCATCAGGACCGGATAGCCGAACAGCCCCATGGTGATGCCCTTGTCCGGATCCTGGTTGCCGGCCGCCTCGTTTTCGGCCACCGCCGCCTTGTAGGCATGGGCACGGTTCATCAGCCCCTTGGCGCAGACGCAGGAGAGCATCCAGGTCAGTTCGGGAATCTCGGGCACGTCGGACTGACGATAGAAGATGGCGTTGTCGGTATCCAGGCCCAGCGCCAGCCAGGTGGCGGCAATTTCCAGGCGCGACTCCTGCACCCGCTGGGGATCCTGGCACTTGATCAGCGCATGCAGGTCGGCGAGGAAGTAGTAGGACTGGACGGTGGGATCCTGGCTCGCGGCGATGGCGGGCTTGATCGCCCCGACATAGTTGCCCAGGTGGGGGGTACCGGTGGTGGTGATGCCGGTGAGAACGCGTGTCTTCTGGGATGCTGCACTCATGAAAGGCGGACTCTGCTAGCGGAAATGCCCGCTATGGTAACGCGAGGAGGCGGACAAGGCGACTGGCCAGGATAGCGGGGCGCCGGGGGCAGGTTGCCAATGAGGTCATTTGCCAGGGAAGGCAAATGTAGCGTCCAGGGAAGGATTTACAGCGCCTCATTGGCAACCTTTGCCGCCGGAACAGCCCCGCTGGCTGCGGCTCAGCTGTAAACAGCCAGTTGGGCTTGTTGCCCCACAAGAGCAAGAGGCCTTCCATGGCACCGGACCTCCACTACGGCCTATCCCCGGCGCCGCTCACCAAGGTTGGAATGTCTAGGTACTAAGCGCTTAGCTCACTAGCCGCGTGGGGTCGACGCTCTCCAGCCCAAAGGCCTCGGCCACGGCACGGTAGGTGACCTGGCCGTCGTGGACGTTGAGCCCCGGCAGGAAGTGCGCATCGTTGGCAAGCGCCTGCTGCCAGCCCTTGTCGGCCAGGGCGATGACGAAGGGCATGGTGGCGTTGGTCAGTGCCAGCGTGGATGTCTGGGCCACCGCCCCCGGCATGTTGGCCACGCAGTAGTGGACGATGCCATCGACGATATAGGTCGGATCGGCGTGGGTCGTCGCACGGCTGGTCTCGAAGCAGCCGCCCTGGTCGATGGCGACATCCACCAGCACGCTGCCGGGCTTCATGTCGGCGAGCATTGCACGAGTGATCAGCTTGGGGGCGGCGGCACCGGGAATCAGAACGGCCCCCACGATCAAATCGCTTTCCCGCACCACCTGGTCCAGCGCATCAGCAGTGGAGAATACGGTTTTCATGCGCCCCTGGTAACGGTCGTCAAGGACTTCCAGGCGTTCAATGGACTTGTCGAGTACCGTGACCTCGGCGCCCAGCCCCAGTGCCATGCGCGCCGCGTTCTCGCCCACCACCCCGCCACCGATTACCGCCACCTTCCCGGGAGCAACGCCGGGCACGCCGGGTAGCAGCACGCCGGCACCGCCCTGGGCCTTCTCCAGGCAGTGCGCCCCGGCCTGAACCGCCATACGCCCAGCCACGGTACTCATCGGCGCCAGCAGCGGCAGGCCACCCTGGCGGTCGGTGATGGTCTCGTAGGCAATGCAGGTAGCGCCGCTCGCCATCAAGCCCCGCGTCAGCATCTCCTCGGCAGCCAGGTGCAGGTAGGTGAACAGCGTCTGGCCAGCTGCCAGACGCGCCACCTCCTCCGCCTGGGGCTCCTTGACCTTGAGGATCAGCTCCGCGTCACGCCAGAGGGTGTCCACCTTTGCCTCGAGGCTGGCGCCCGCCGCCTCGTAGCTGGCATCGGGAAAGCCGGCGCCTTCGCCAGCGCCGGACTGAACGGCAACCGAATGGCCACGGGCCACCAGCTCCCGCGCCCCAGACGGGGTCAGCGCGACGCGATATTCATGGTTCTTGATTTCCTTCGGCACGGCAATCTTCATGGAAACTCCTGAGGCATGGACAGCATTATTGTTGCTATAGGCTTTTATTACAGCACAGTCAGTCCATACACGAAGTATCCACGAATCAATACGATAAAAATTCGCAAACCTCAGAATTTGTGCAGAAAATCATCTCATCAGAAAAGCATTTATCAGGAAATCAACGAAGACTTACTCGGCCACGAGCGCATCGCCATAGGTCGCCGCATACTCGGCCGGCAGCCGCCGTGGACGGCCAGTGGAGAGTTCAATGCAGGCAAAGCGTGTCCGTGCCCGCAGCAGGGTACGGCCGTCGGCCGGGCGTATCAGCTGAAAGCGGCGAGTCAGGGTCAGGCGGCCGTCGCAACCGACGATCCAGGTCGCCAGTTTCAGGCGCTCACCCTCGAAGGCCGGTGCCAGGTAATCGAGTTCGTGACGATGCACGGCCATGGCCCGGTCCAGCGCCCGGTAGCGATCCAGATCGAGGCCCAGGCATTCCGAATGCGCCCAGCTGACCCGCTCGACCCAGCGCAGGTAGGCGGTATTATTGGCGTGGGCATACTCATCGATATCGGTGGCATCGACCTCGATATCGATCACGAACGGGGTAGGCAGATCCCAATCCAGGCTCATCCATCACTCCCTTGCCGTTCCACACTGCCAACAGGACTCGAAGACCCCCTCAAGGGTTTCACCACACCCCGGGCAAGTCCAGTCGGCGCGATCATCGCCTTCTGCCATGGCATCCTGTATCAGCGCCACGGCACGCGCCCGATTGTGGGGTGCCACCCAGACCTCCGGTTCGCACTCCCCCAGGGGCAGCTCGCCGGCGCCACCGCCCAGGGTCATGTTGCGCAGCTCCACCGGGATATCCGCCGCGGCCAGCACGTTGCGAACGTGGCTGACCAGCAGCGCATTGGAGTGGGCGAAGACGCGAACGTAGGCGTTCATGTCAATCCCTGAACACCCTGACACCGAAGGCTTTCAGATAGGCCGTTTCGGGAATCGCCGGATGCACCGGGTGATCCGACCCCTGATGCCCCTGGAATACCACCTGGCCATGGCGGTCTTGATGACGCACCGCTCCCCGCACGACTTCCATCAGCCGCTCCGGCGCCAGGTGCATGGAGCAGGAGGCAGACAGCAGCAGGCCATCGCGGCCCAGCAGCCGCATCGCTTCACGATTGAGCTTGGCATAGGCGCGCTCACCGTTGGGGATATCCTTGCGCTTGCGAATGAAGGCAGGCGGATCGAGGACGATCACATCGAACTGCTCGCCATCCGCCTTGAGTGCCGCCAGGGCCTCGAAGGCGTCACCCTCGCCTACCGCCACCTGCTCCTGCAGGCCGTTGAGGGCTGCGTTCTCTGCGACATGCTCCAGCGCCTGGGCGGAGCTGTCGATGCAGAGCACTTCGCTGGCCCCGTTCGCCGCCGCCTGCACGCCCCAGCCGCCCACATAGCTGAATACGTCGAGCACCCGCTTGCCGGCCACCAGGCCATTGAGCCAGGCGCGATTGGCGCGGTGGTCATAGAACCAGCCGGTCTTCTGGCCGTCGAGCACCGGCACGCTGAAGCGCACGCCGTTCTCTTCCATCAATACCGGGCCGGAGAGCTCGCCCTTGACCACTTCGACCTGGCGTTCCAACTGCTCCTGGCGACGGCCCGAGGAGTCGTTCTTGAACACGATGACCCGCGGCGAGAGCACCTTGTCCAGCGCAGCGACGACCTCCTCACCGAGCCGCTCCATGCCAAGGGTGTTGAGCTGAACCACCAGAACGTCGTCGAAGCGATCGATGACCAGGCCGGGGAGCAGGTCGCCCTCACCGTGTACCAACCGATAGAAGGGCTTGGCGTAGAGCCGCTCGCGCAGCGCCAGCGCCTGGTTGAAGCGATGCACCAGCAGCGAGCGGTCAAGCCGCATGCTGGGGTCGCGAGAGACGACCCGTGCGCTGATCAGCGAGTTGGGGTTCACGTAGGCCACGCCCATCGCCTTGCCGTTGGCCGCCTCGACAATCACCTGAGCGCCCGGCTCCATGCCTTTCAGCGGCGTTGCCTCGATGTCGATCTCGTTGGAATAGAGCCACAGGTGGCCGGCCTTGAGGCGGCGATCGGCGTTCTTCTTCAGGCGCAGGTTCTGGGTCACGTTGTTCGTCATGATGCTTCTCGGCAAGTGCGGGCGATGCCTGGCAGCACCCGGAAGTTCAGAAAAAAGGTACCGGTCGACGGCAACCGTCGATCAGTGCTGGCACTCGATACAGAAAACGCTGGCACGCTGCCCCAGGGTCACCAGTCGCAGTTCGCCGCCACAGCGCCGGCAAGCCTGCCCATGACGACCATAGACGTTGAGCCGCTGCTTGAAATAGCCGGGTTCGCCGGTACCGCTGACGAAGTCACGCAGGGTAGTCCCGCCTTGCGTAATGGCGGCCGCAAGCACCTCCCGAACCGCCGCCGCCAGCCACTCATAGCGCTCGAGGGAAATCCGCCCGGCGGAACGGCGCGGGTCGATACCGGCCAGGAAGAGCGCTTCAGCCGCGTAGATGTTACCCACGCCCACGACCACCGCGTTGTCCATCAGGAACGGCTTCACCGCCATGCGCCGGCCGCGGGAGAGGCGATATAGCCGTTCCCCGTCGAAAGCGCCGGAGAGTGGCTCGGGACCCAGGCGTGCCAGGCGCGGGTCCTGCTCTACCCCACCGGCCAGCCAGTCGACGAAACCGAAGCGGCGGGGATCGTGGTAGCGCAACAGCCCGCCATCGTCGAACACCAGGTCGATGTGGTCATGCTTCTTTGGCAGTTCGCCCAGCCTTGCAATGCGCAGGCTGCCCGACATGCCCAGGTGCCAGATCAGACTGCCGGCCGGCTGGCCGGACTCAATCGGCAGCAGCAGGTACTTGGCGCGCCGCGTCAGATTGCCGATGCGCGAGCCTACCAGGCGATCGATGAAGTCTTCGGGCACAGGCACGCGCAGGCGCCCTTGGCGCACGATGACCTCCACGATCTCGCGGCCCTCCACGTGAGGGGCGATGCCGCGGCGGGTTGTCTCGACTTCGGGAAGCTCGGGCATGGGGTCGCTCGCTCAACTCGGTCGATGGACTGCCCTACGCCGCCCATCAGTGGTGTTTTCACAAACGCCTGAACCCGGCATAGGCCGGGTTCAGAAAACAGGTTTGAACACCTGCGGAAAACGACCAAGGCTTACTTGATCTTGGCTTCCTTGTACATCACGTGCTGGCGGATCACCGGATCGAATTTCTTCATTTCCAGCTTGTCCGGAGTGTTCCGCTTGTTCTTGTCGGTGGTGTAGAAGTGACCGGTACCGGCACTGGACACCATTCTGATCTTGTCACGCATGACTGCTCTCTCCCTGGACTGTATCGCTTAGACGGCTTCGCCGCGCTTGCGCAGATCGACGAGCACAGCGTCGATACCTTTCTTGTCGATGATACGCATACCCTTGGAAGAGACGCGCAGCTTCACGAAGCGATTCTCTGACTCCACCCAGAAGCGGTGGGAGTGCAGGTTCGGCAAGAAGCGACGACGGGTCTTGCGCTGGGAGTGTGAAACGTTGTTACCAGTCACCGGGCGCTTGCCGGTAACCTGACATACTTTGGACATGGGAGCCTCCAACCGCTTGGCCAGGTGATTTCAACCTGAGTGTTCAAAACCTGTCGGGCAAACCGGGAACGAGCCCGTTGTCATTTGACCCAAGGGAATTCAAAGGCTGCACTTTATAGCAGAGTACACCCCGTCAGGCAATAGCAGCCGCGTATTCTACACTCTTTGCCCCCTACTCCCGCAAGCTTTCATGCCCTAGGGCTTTGCCGGCGACAACGAGTTACCCGCCTCGATCAGCCATCGGGCCAATCTTGAACCACACTGAAAGAGCTCGGATGGTCAAGACGTTATAAATCGTCCTCCCTTAGCGACTTTCTCCACCAACGTTGCCACGCCGCTGTAGGAGGAAGCTTCAGCTCACGACTGGAGGCCGCAGGCCTCCCGGCAATGTTGCCGAGGTTGGCGGCCATCGCCAGCGCTGAGGCCTCCGCCGAGGCGCCTGGCGGCGCCAGTCGCGATGGGGACCAGCGCTCCAACAGCGGCTTTCTCCACCAACGTTGCCACGCCGCTGTAGGAGTAGCTTCAGCTCACGACTGGAGGCACAAGCCTCCCGGCGGTGTTGCCGACGCCAACGATCACCGCCAACGCGTCGGCCTCCACCAGGCGCCTGCTGAGTCTTATGCGTAATCAGGAAGAGTTAAAGCCAACCCCTTTCTGCGAAGGACACCACCTCACCGTCGCCCACGACGAAGTGATCCAGCACCCGGATCTCGAACAACCCCAGCGCCTCGCACAGCCGGTGGGTGATACGCCGGTCGGCATCAGAGGGCTCGGCCACGCCGGAGGGGTGATTATGGGCAAAGATGATGGCACCGGCACCGAGCTCGAGGGCGCGTCGTGCCACTTCACGGGGATAGACCGATGCGCTGTCGAGGGTGCCGCGAAACAGCGACTCGAACTGGATGACCCGATGCTGGGTATCGAGAAACAGCGCGGCGAACTCCTCGTGCCCCAGGTGACGCAGCTGTGCGGCCAGATAGGCCCGCACCAGGCTCGGCGAGGTCAGGGCATCGCCACGGGCAAGCTGGCTGGCCAAATGGCGCTTGGAGAGCTCCAGGGTCGCCTGCAGCTGGACGAACTTTGCCGTGCCCAGCCCCCGCTCGGCGCAGAAACGCGACTGGTCGGCCTCCAGCAATTGGCGCAGCCCGCCAAACGCCAGCAGCAGGTCGCGGGCCAGGTCGACGGCAGAGCGTCCGGCCACCCCCACCCGCAGGAAGATTGCCAGCAGTTCGGCATCCGACAGTGCCTCGGCACCCAGCGCCAGCAGCTTCTCCCGCGGGCGCTCGCCCTCGGGCCAATCACGAATCGACATCCCTGCCCTCTCCTCATGCATCCTTGTTAACAAGGCATTATAGACGCAACACAAAAGATTACCGCGGCTGCGCCAAGCCCCTCACGATGGTATGGTAAGCGGTCGGATTTCAGTTCAGGAATCAGCCATGTCAACGCTTCCTTCAGGCAACGGGCTGGCTGGTCGGCGCGTCCTTCTCGGTATCAGCGCCGGCATTGCCGCCTACAAGAGCGCTCAGCTCGCCCGTCTACTCAAGCAGGCGGGCTGCGAGGTGCGCGTAGTCATGACCGAGGGCGCCCAGGCCTTCATCACCCCGTTGACGCTGCAGGCGCTGACGGGAGAGCCGGTGCGCACCTCTCTGCTCGACCCCGAGGCCGAGGCCGGTATGGGCCATATCGAGCTCGCTCGCTGGGCGGATGTGGTGCTCATCGCCCCCGGCACCGCCGACCTGATGGCGCGCCTGGCCACGGGCATGGCGGACGACCTGCTCACGACCCTGTGCCTGGCCAGCGA
This sequence comes from Halomonas chromatireducens, assembly GCF_001545155.1. NCBI lineage: Bacteria > Pseudomonadati > Pseudomonadota > Gammaproteobacteria > Oceanospirillales > Halomonadaceae > Halomonas > Halomonas chromatireducens. Next base: position 3,205,808 of record NZ_CP014226.1, read on the forward strand.
GGCCGCGAAGGTCATGGCACCGGCCATGAACCAGGCCATGTGGCGCCACGTGGCCACCCAGCGCAACGCCGAGCGCCTGCAGCAGGATGGCTGGCGCCTGCTGGGGCCCGACAGCGGTGACCAGGCCTGCGGCGACGTGGGGCCGGGGCGCATGCTGGAGCCCGAAGCCATCGTTGCAGAACTCCTCGCTCAGCCCGCCGAGACGCCGCCGCAGGAGCTGCCGGCGCGGGGGCTGCATATCGTGATCACCGCCGGCCCCACCCGGGAGCCGCTGGACCCCGTGCGCTACCTCTCCAACCACAGTTCCGGCAAGATGGGCTATGCCCTGGCCGCTTCCGCCGCTCGACTGGGCGCCCGGGTCACCCTGGTGAGCGGCCCGGTGACCCAGACGACCCCCGAGGGGGTCGAGCGTATCGACGTGGAGACGGCGCGGGAGATGCATGAGGCTTGCCTCCGGCTGATCGCCGGGTGCGATATTTTCATTGGCTGTGCGGCGGTGGCCGACTATCGCGTCGACGGAGTCGCTGAGCACAAGATCAAGAAGCAGGAAGGCGAGGATGGCCTGACGCTGAAGCTGATCAAGAATCCGGATATCATTGCCGATGTCGCCCTCAAGCGCGAACCGGCCAGCCACCGCCCCTTGGTGGTGGGTTTCGCCGCCGAGACCCGCGACCTGGAGGCCTACGCCCGGGACAAGCTGACGCGCAAACAGCTGGACATGATCGTCGCCAATGATGTTTCTGCCGAAGGTCTCGGCTTCGGTGCCGATGACAATGCCGCCCTGCTGCTGTGGCGTGATGGCGAAGGAGAAAGCAGCGAAAGCCTGCCGGCTCAGACCAAGACACGGCTGGCCGACGCTATTCTGAGGCGAGCCCTGAGCTGCCTGCCCGACGGCCCGACGCACTGAACGCGACAAACGCAAACTGAATGTAGCCGCACACAACGGAACCACCATGCCCGAGACTCAGCCTATACCGCCCGTCACCCCACCGACCGACAGGCCCAGGCTTGCGGTCAAGTTACTCGACGAGCGCCTGCACGACTACATGCCCCGCTACGCCACGCTGGGCTCCGCGGGCATGGACCTGCGTGCGCTGCTCGATGCGCCGCTGACCCTCGAACCCGGCCAGTGCGAACTGGTACGTACCGGTCTCGCCATTCACATCGGCGACCCCAATCTTGCCGGCATGATCCTGCCCCGCTCCGGGCTGGGTCACAAGCATGGCATCGTACTCGGTAACCTGGTGGGGTTGATCGACTCCGACTACCAGGGCGAACTGATGATCTCGACCTGGAACCGCGGCACCACTACCTTCGTACTGGAGCCTTTCGAGCGTCTGGCCCAGTATGTACTGGTCCCGGTGGTGCAAGCCGAACTCGAGATCGTCGATGGCTTCGAGGCCAGCCTGCGCGGCGAAGGCGGCTTCGGCAGCTCGGGGCGTCGCTGATAGTCGAAACACCGCGCCGGCCGTCCCATGGAGCGGGCCGCCCGGCAGGGTCCTCGCAACCTGGCACATGAAAACACACCTGTTTGACAAGGAACCGCTATGAGCCCAGTCATGAACAGCCCCGTACCGGCCTCCATCTTCCGTGCCTATGACATTCGCGGCATCGTCGATGACACCCTCACCGAGGAGACCGTCGAGCTGATCGGTCGTGCCATCGGCTCGGAAGCCGCTGCCCGCAACGAATCCACCGTGGTGGTAGCACGGGACGGACGCCTCTCCGGCCCCCGGCTGAGCGAGGCGCTGACCCGCGGACTAACCGCCGCCGGCCGTGACGTGATCGATATCGGCATGGTGCCCACACCGGTACTCTACTTCGCAACCCACGTTCTGGAAGGCACCGCCTCGGGCGTCATGGTCACCGGTAGCCACAATCCGCCGGACTACAACGGCTTCAAGATCGTGCTGGGCGGCGAGACCCTCTCCGGTGAGGCCATCACTGCGCTCTACCAGCGCATCGCGTCGGGGGACCTCAGCGAGGGCCAGGGCAGCGTGCGCCAGGACGACCTGCGCGACGCCTATCTGGAGCGAATTCTCGGCGACATTACGCTCGCGCGCCCGCTCAAGGCGGTGGTGGACTGCGGCAACGGCGTGGCCGGCGAGCTGGGCCCGAAGCTGATCGAACGGCTCGGTGCCGATACCATCCCCCTGTTCGCCGAAATCGACGGCACCTTCCCCAACCACCACCCGGACCCGGGCAAGCTCGAGAACCTGCAGGACCTGATCCGCGAGGTGAAGGCAAGCGGTGCCGATATCGGACTGGCTTTCGATGGCGACGGCGACCGGCTCGGCGTGGTGACGCCGACCGGCCAGCTGATCTATCCCGACCACCTGATGATGGCCTTCGCCGAAGACATGCTGTCACGCAACCCGGGCGCGAAGGTGATCTTCGACGTCAAGTGTACGGGCAACCTGGCCGGCGTGATCGAGCAGGCCGGGGGCACGCCGGAAATGTGGCGCACCGGCCATTCGCTGATCAAGGCGCGCATGAAGGAGACCGGCGCCCTGCTGGCCGGCGAGATGAGCGGTCATATCTTCTTTCAGGAGCGCTGGTACGGCTTCGACGACGGCATCTACGGCGCCGCCCGGCTGCTGGAAATCCTGTCCAGGCAGGATCAGGACGCCGACACCTTCTTCTCACGCTACCCCCAGGATATCGGCACGCCGGAAATCAACGTTCACGTCACCGACGAGACCAAGTTCGAGCTGGTCGAGAAGCTGGCTCGCGAAGGTGACTTCGGTGACGATGGCGTCAAGACCACCCTGGACGGCATTCGAGTCGACTACGCGGACGGCTGGGGCCTGTGTCGTGCCTCCAACACCACGCCAGTCCTGGTCCTGCGTTTCGAAGGCAAGAGCGATGACGCGCTGGCCCGCATTCATGCACGGTTTGCCGACGCCCTCAAGCAGGTCGACCCGGCGCTGACGCTGCCGAGCTGACGGCAGCACCCCGTTCATTTAAGGAAGGAACATGACCGAAACAACGCGTGATCCGCGCCTGGTAGTGGAAGTGCTCTCCGAAGCACTTCCCTATATCCAGCGCTTCACCGGCAAGACCGTCGTCGTAAAGTACGGCGGTAACGCCATGACCGAGGACACCCTGATCGACTCCTTCGCCCGCAACATGGTGTTGATGAAAGAGGTCGGGATCAATCCGGTGGTGGTCCACGGTGGCGGCCCGCAGATCGGCGACCTGCTGACCAAGCTGAAGATCGAGTCACGCTTCGTCAACGGCATGCGGGTCACCGACGCCGAGACCATGGATGTGGTGGAAATGGTCCTTGGCGGCCTGGTCAACAAGGGCATCGTCAACCTGATCAACCAGGCCGGCGGCAAGGCGATCGGCCTGACCGGCAAGGATGGCTCACAGATCCGGGCGCGCAAGCTCAAGGTGGAACACCAGACCCCCGAGATGACCGCTCCCGAAATCATCGATATCGGCCATGTCGGTGAGGTCGAGCATATCTCCACCGACCTGATCGAGATGCTCGCCGAACGCGACTTCATTCCGGTGATCGCCCCCATCGGGGTCGACGCCAAGGGCAACAGCTACAACATCAACGCCGACCTGGTGGCCGGCAAGGTCGCCGAGGCACTGGGCGCCGAGAAGCTGATGCTGCTGACCAATGTCGCCGGACTGATGAATGCAGAGGGCGAAGTGCTCACCGGGCTGACCACCGTCCAGGTGGACGCGCTGATCGCCGACGGCACCATACATGGCGGCATGTTGCCCAAGATTCGCTGCGCCCTGGATGCGGTCAAGGGGGGCGTGGCGAGCGCCCATATCATCGACGGCCGCGTCCCCCATGCCACCCTGCTGGAGATATTCACCAACGCCGGTGTCGGCACCCTGATCACCGATGCCGAACGCCACGGCAACGACGCCGGCTGAACGCGATGTCCGCGCGGCACCGTGCCGTGGCGGACACACCTTCAGTACCGCAATACAACCAAAAAAAGATACCAACATGACGCAGGCAACTCCCCCACCCAGCCGCCGCGAGCAGATTCTGCAGGCGCTCGCGCTGATGCTGGAGGAAGACAGCGGCAAGCGCATCACCATTGCGGCGCTGGCACGCCAGGTGGGCGTGTCCGAGGCGGCGCTCTACCGCCACTTTCCTAGCAAGGCGCGTATGTTCGAGGGGCTCATCGCCTTTATCGAAGAGACGCTGTTCGAACGTATTACCCGCATTCTCGAGGAAGTCCCCGACGCCGTGCCGCGTTGCGGGCAGATCCTCACCCTGCTGCTCGCCTTCACCGAGAAGAATCCAGGCCTGTCACGCCTGCTCGGCGGCGATGTCCTGACCGGCGAGACTGCCCGGCTGCGCCTGCGTATCCATCAGCTCTTCGAGCGCCTGGAGACCCAGCTCAAGCAGGTGCTGCGAGAAGCCGAGCTGCGGGAAGGCTTCCGCCCCACCCTGCCGGTGTCGGCGACAGCCAACCTGCTGATGGCCCAGGTAGAGGGGCGCATCTCCCAGTATGTTCGCAGCGACTTCCGGCGCCTTCCCACCGAACACTGGGAGGACCAGTGGGCCCTGCTCTCGGCGCAGCTGATGCGCCAGGCCCGGCAGAGCGCCTGACTCCACGCCCCCGTCCGTAATCCCTATTCACGTAGCCCCTATGTACAAAGCCCCGGTCAGTGACCGGGGCTTCGATGTCCATGCGAGCGGGAGCGATGCGGCTCAAGCGGCCAGCGTATCACCCAGCTGCTGGCGGATCTTCTTCATGGCGTTCTTCTCGAGCTGGCGAATACGTTCGGCCGAAATGCCGTAGACGTCGGCCAGCTCGTGCAGGGTGGCCTTGCTCTCGGCCAGCCAGCGGCGCTGCAGGATGTCGCGGGAGCGCTCGTCCAGCGCCTCGAGGGCGAACTGCAGCCGGCGACTGGCATCGTCTTCCCAGTCGCTGTCCTCGAGCAGGGTGGCCGGATCGGAGCCGGCATCGTCGAGATAGTGTGCCGGCGACTGGTAGGTTGACTCTTCATCATCGCTGGGCGAGGCATCGAAGCCGGCATCGTGAGCCGAGAGACGGCCTTCCATCTCGCGCACCACTTCAGGCTTGACGTCCAGGTCCTGGGCGATGGCATTGACTTCATCATTGCTCAGCCAGGCCAGGCGTTTCTTGGCGCTGCGCAGGTTGAAGAACAGCTTGCGCTGGGCCTTGGTGGTGGCGATCTTGACGATCCGCCAGTTGCGCAGAACGAACTCGTGGATTTCCGCCTTGATCCAATGCACTGCAAAGGAGACCAGGCGTACACCCTGGTTCGGGTCGAAGCGCTTCACCGCCTTCATCAGGCCGACATTGCCTTCCTGGATAAGATCGGCCTGGGGCAAGCCATAGCCGGAGTAGCTGCGCGCGATATGCACGACGAAGCGCAGATGCGACAACACCAGCCGGCGCGCCGCTTCCAGATCGCCCTCATCATAAAGGCGATAGGCGAGCTCGCGCTCCTCGTCCGCAGTCAGCATCGGGATGCCGTTTACCGCCTGAATATACCCGTTTAGGTCATGGCCCGGTGATAACTGTCCCACCGGTAGAAGACTGGTGCTCATATGCAGGTTGTCTCCCTCGAAACCCTGGTGCGTACTGTTCGTGACCGCCATATTTGACGGCCACGACCACAGAATGTTCCGCATTTACTGGCTAGCGTGGCAGATTCCGCGGGTGTGTGCCAGCGAGCCGACACACTGGCCCTTACCGAGGCAGTATCTCCGCTCTTTACCACGGTCGAACCTCCGCCCATTATCGCGGCCGTATCTCCGGTCTTTATCGCGGCCGTATTTCCGCGAGGTGGCGACTCACGGCAATCCAGGCACCCAGCCAGCCCAATAGTGTACTGCAGATCAGCAGCGTTGCCGAGCCCGCGGCGCCCAACTGGGGTAAACGGAAGGTGGCACCATAGCTGGCCGCCAGGGCGCTCACGGGGGCCGCCAGCCACTCGCTGCCGAGGCCCAGGAGCCCCCAGGCGAGCAGGCCACCTCCCAGGCCGTACCAGGCACCGCTATACAGAAAGGGGCGGCGCACGAAGGCGTGGGTCGCGCCGATGAGCATCACCACCTCGATTTCCCGGCGACGACTCTCCACCGCCAGGCGAATGGTGTTGCCCACCACCAGCAGCACTCCGAGCCCGAACAGCACGCCCAGCGCCAGGGCCACGCGACTGCCGAGCTCGGCCAAGTGGCGCAGCCTCTCCAGCCAGGCCAGGTCGAGGCGCACCTCATCCACCCCGGTCATATCCTGCAACGACTCGGCCAGCTCGCGTACCGCCTCAGGCGCCGGATCCACCGGCGTCACCACCACGCTTGCCGGCAGCGGGTTGTCGTCGAGTCGACCCAGGGCGTCGGCCAGGCCCAGCGCCTGCTGGAACTCGGCCATGCCCTCGGCGGCAGTGATCAGGCGGGTACGCGCCACTCCCTCATGGGCAGCGATTGCTTCGTCGATGCGTCCAGCCTGGGCTTCATCGACCTGATGTGCCAGGTAGACGGTCAGGGTGGCGCTCTCCTCCAGCTCGGCGTCCAGCAGCCTGGCGCTGTCCAGCGCCAGCCACAGTGCCGCCGGCAACACCAGGGCGATGGCGATGGCCAGCATGGTCAGCAGGCTGCCCACCGGGTGCCTTAGCAGGCGCCGGGCGCTGTCCAGGGACATGGCACGATGGTGGCGCCCCCAGGCGCGCAGCCGACTGCCGGCGCGCGGACCCTGGCCCTGGCTGCGCGCCCCCCGTGGTGGCTGACGAGCGGCACCTCGGCTCATGCTGCCTCCTCGTCGGCCACCAGTCGACCATCCCGCAGCCGCAGCATGCGATGCCGCAGCCGGGTGATCAGGGCCAGGTCGTGGCTGGCAATCACCACGGTGGTACCTATCCGATTGAAGTCCTCGAACAGGGCCATGATATCGGCAGAAAGCTGAGGGTCCAGATTACCGGTAGGCTCATCGGCCAGCAGCAGCGATGGCTTGTTGACCACAGCACGTGCGATGCCCACCCGCTGCTGCTCGCCGCCGGAGAGTTCAATGGGCAGCGCACGTTCACGATGCAACAGGCCAACCTTGTCCAATGCCGCCCTCACCCGGCGCGCTGCCTCGCGGGGCTCCACGCCGCGGATTTCCAGCGGCAGCGCCACGTTGTGAAAGATGGAGCGGTCCAGCAGCAGCTGGTGGTCCTGGAAGACCACGCCGATCTGGCGACGGTAGAACGGCACCTGGCTGGCGTGCAGCCGGGCGATATCGTGGCCCGCCACCAGCACCCGCCCCCGGGTCGGCCGTTCCAGGCGCATGATCAGCCGCAGCAGCGAGCTCTTGCCCGCACCGGAGTGGCCGGTGAGAAAGACCATCTCGCCTCGATGCACGCGAAAGTCGAGGTTGGCCAGGGCGTCGAAACGCCCACCGTAACGCTTCCCCACGTGTTCGAAGACGATCATGCGGAGGCAGCGTCGCTATCGTTGTCCTGGTCGAAGAGAGCGTCGACAAAGTCCCGCGCCGCAAAGGGCCGCAGGTCGTCCAGGCTCTCACCCACCCCGATGAAGCGGATCGGAGTGCCGAGCTGCTTGGCCAGGGCGAAGATGATGCCACCCTTGGCGGTGCCGTCGAGCTTGGTCAGGGTGATCCCGGTCACCGGCACGGCCTCGTTGAAGGTGGCCGCCTGGGAGAGGGCGTTCTGGCCGGTGCCGGCATCGAGCACCAGCATCACCTCATGGGGCGCCGTGCCGTCCAGCTTGCCCATCACCCGATGCACTTTCTTGAGCTCTTCCATCAGGTGCCCCTTGTTGTGCAACCGGCCCGCGGTATCGGCAATCAGCACGTCCACCTTGCGCGCCTTGGCGGCGGCGACGGCGTCATAGATCACCGACGCGCTGTCGGCACCGGTGTGCTGGGCGATGACGGGCACGCTGTTGCGCTCGCCCCATACCTTGAGCTGCTCCACCGCGGCGGCACGGAAGGTATCGCCGGCAGCCAGCATCACGCTCCTGCCCTCGCGCTGGAAGCGCTGGGTCAGCTTGCCGATGGTGGTGGTCTTGCCCACGCCGTTGACCCCCACCACCAGGATGACGAAGGGGCCTTCACCCTTGGGCGGCAGCGCCAGCGGCTGCGCCACCGCATCGAGCATCACGGCCAGTTCGTCCTGCAGCGCCCGATACAGTGCCTGGGGGTCCTTGAGTTCCTTGCGCGATACACGCTCGGTAAGCCGGTCGATGATCTCGGTGGTGGCCTCGATGCCCACGTCGGCCATCAACAGCTGGGTCTCCAGGTCCTCGATCAGCTCGTCGTCGATCTGCTTCTTGCCCAGGAAGAGCCCGGCGATACCATCGGTGAGGTTGGCGCGGGTCTTGCCCAGGCCAGAGCGAATACGTGCGAACCAGCCCTTTTTCTCGGAGACCGGCTTTTCCTGCAGCGGCGTGCGGGCCGGCTCAGGCTCGGGTGTCGACGGTTCGGCTTCGGGCTCGGACCCAGACGGCTCAGGTGTCGGTGGCTCGGGCTGGGTTGTGGCGGGCTGGGATTCGGGCGACAACGCTTCCTCGCGCAGCACCTCATTCTCCTCCTCCTGGCCGAGGGAATCGACCGCATCGGTCCCCTCACGCGCCTCGCCGGCCGCCGGGCCGGCCATGGCGACCTCCTCGGGCCGCTGAGCTTCGGTGATTGCCGGCTCCGAAGGGGCCGGCTCGGGGGAGGTTTCCTCAGCCGCCGGGGCCGGTGTCGCCGATGCCTCCTCCTCGGCCAGGTGCTCCGAATCCGTTGGCCGCTGCTGCTGCTCTTCCTGCTGCTTCTTGCGCTTGAAAAAACCGAACATGGGGGAATTCAGCCTCACGGGTGAATGATCGCTACATCCTACCACCGCGCACCATGACTGTGGACAAGTCGAGGGGTACAATTCGGCCATGACACGACACCGTACGCCTTCCCGCTCCCGCCGCACTGCCAGCGAGCCCCGCAAGAGTCATGGCAGCGGTCGCCTGCGCCTCATTGGTGGCGAGTATCGTCGCCGCCTGCTGCCGGTGCTCGACAGTCCCGGCCTGCGCCCGACCCCCGACCGCGTTCGGGAAACGCTGTTCAACTGGCTGGCACCAGTGACACCGGGGGCGCGTGCGCTGGACCTCTTCGCCGGCACCGGCGCCCTGGGCCTGGAAGCTATCTCCCGCGGCGCCCGGGAGGCGCTGTTCGTCGAACGCGACGCCCGCGTCGCCCAGGCACTTTGCACAAACCTCGAGACCCTCGGCGCTACTCAGCGCGGCCGAGTGGTTAACGCCGATGCGCTCGCTTTTCTGGCCGCTCCCCCCACCGACGCCACCCCTCCATTCACGCTGGTATTTCTCGACCCACCCTTTCGCCAACAGCTGGCCCAGCCCTGCTGCGAGTGGCTGGAGCGAGGCTGGCTGGCAGAGGAGGCCTATATCTATCTTGAAACCGAATCGGAGCTGGCTCCCCAGGTGCCGGTCAGCTGGCAGCTCCACCGGGAGATACGCGCCGGGGACAGCACCGGGCGGCTTTATCGACGGCTTCCGGCCGACGGCAGTTGACGCTTCATCGTCGCCTTTCGGCAACGCTTGCCGAGCCGAGGCCCTCGGCGTTACGCTGCGCGTCGGAGATCGACGGCGGGCATGGGCCCGCCGCACAGGACGTCTTTTCAGGAGGACAGGATGAGCACCGAACTCTTCAATCGGCTCGAACAGAAAGTCGCCAGCGCCGTAGAAGCACTGGAATTGCTGAAGATGGAAGCCGAGGAGCTGCGCGAGGAGAACAGCCGCCTCAAGCAGGAGCGCGAGGAGTGGGAGCGTCGGCTAACCGCGCTGCTGGGCAAGTTCGAAGAGGTAGAAACAAGCAACGACTGATCCAGCCTACAGCAGCCGGCGCGACATCAGTATCGCATCCTCACGCCCCGCGCCGGCGCCCGAAGTCCCCTCTGGCCCTGATCCTGATGGCATGACGGCTCTCCCGCCGGCCGGCGGCTGAGCGATAGCGTCATGATCGGGCGATTCCAGCCCAGGGAGCGACAAGGCGGGATAGTAGCCACGACGCCTGCCATCCTCGTCGAAACCCGCCTGGCGATATAGGGCGATGGCGCCCGCATTACTCTCCCTGACTTCCAGCAGCAATCGCTCGCTCTCCCAGCGCAGCGCCTGGTCGATCACTGCCGTGAGTAGGCTCGCAGCCAGGCCGCGGCGACGCATGGGCGGTGCCACCAGCATGGCCTGAAGCTCGGCCTCGAAAGGCAGGCGAGCCACCACGGCGTGCCCGGCGAGCTGTCCCTCCGCCTCGACACCCAGAACGCAAACCGCTTCGTCAGTCAGGAGCGTTTCGAGCTGATCGCGGCCCCAGGGGCGAGGGCGGGTCCGCTCCAGCGCCACCAGGCGCTCCAGGTCGGCCACACCCAGGCGCCGGAGTACGCTTTCAATCATGCCCCGGAGCCTCGTCACCAGTGTCCGACGGCGCTCCACCCTTGCTGTTGCTGCACCAGGCCTCACGCCACGCAACCAGCGATGGCCAAAGGCCGCGCTTGGCCTCGGCGCTGTTCGCCAGCTCCTCGAGGTCGGGTACCCGCCAGCCGGGCAGGTCCAGCAGCTCGCAGTGCTCGCCGTCCAGGTTGAGTACCTGCTCGAGCGTCTCGTCGCTGCCAAAGAGCAAGACCCGCTCCGGTGCCCAGCCGTGCCGACCCGCTCCCGCAATGAAGGCCTGGACCCCTTCCCTCGCCTCTTCCAGTGGCGCCTCTGCGGGCAGCCCTTCCACCGGAGGCCAGCGCAAGCCCTGGAAGCGGGGTGAGCGTGACAGGGAAATCCCCACGGCATGCAGCAGATTGCCGAGCAGGTTCAGGTGAACTTCCGTCGGCGGCTCGTCCCCCGGCTTCAGCAGCAGCCAGCGGTCATCCAGGCACGCCACCTGCAAGGAGAAGCGCAGCGGCTCCTGGTTTAGCGGGGTTTCACGCGGCGGGCCGGCTGCCTCGATGCCCGCCTCCGGGCCGGATCCAGCTTCCCCGGCACCTCCACCCAGCATCTGTCGGGCTCGACCCGGCTGCACGGCTCGCAAGCTGGGCGGTGGGGAAGTCACACTGGCGGGCTGCTTCGCTGCTGGCGGTTCGGCCTCCTCCAGCAGCGCATGCAGGCGCTCGGCAGGCGCAACCGCGGCGGCGGGAGCCTGCGTGACCCACTCACACGCCTCGGAGGGCCGGGCATTGGGCAGTCGGTATCTGGCCACCCAGACGGTCAGGCCCATGGCTTCCAGATACTGCAGCCGCTGCGGCTCCGATGTCACGCGCTGCCGCCACGACAGTCGGGCGATTCAGGCCTGGCACCGCCGCGAGCTTCCCACTCGTCCGGGGTATAGAGATGCAGCGCAAGGGCATGCACAGGGCCGGCAAGTTCATCGGAGAGCACCGCATAGAGTCGCTGATGGCGCTTCACCGGCATCAACCCCTGGAAATGCGCGGAAACCAACGTGACCTTGAAGTGGGTCTCGGAATTGGCCGGCACGGCATGCCGGTGACTCTCGTTCTCCACCGTCAGAAACGTGGGCTCGAGGGCCTGCAGTTTCGCTTCGATATCGGCCTGGACACTCATAGGGGCTCCATGGAGAAGGATAAGGCCTCATTGTACTATCTAGGTGGCGACGTCGTCTGCCGCGAGCTCACCTGGGCGGCGCCGGCCAGCGGCATTCGAGCAAGGCTCGCGGCCAGGGCCAGGATACAGGCCACACAGCCGATCCACAGGGTAGCTTGTACCGGCGCATTGGCAGCCAGGAAAGCACCCACCAGCGCCACGCCGAGCGACTGCCCCACGGTGCGAGTGGTGCTGAGCACCCCCGAGGCGGCGGTACTCAACTCCCGCGGGGCACTGGTCATCATCTCGCGGTTGTTGGGCGGCTGGAACAACCCGAAACCCATGCCGCAAAGCGCCGTTCGCCACAGGCTGTCCAGCACGCTGGCGTCACTCTCCAGCAGCGCCAGCGAGGCCAGACCCAGCAGCAGCAGCAGCAGCCCGGTACTGGCCAGAATGCTGGGATTGACCCTGTCCGCCAGCCGGCCGGCAAAGGGGCCGACCAGCATGATGGCGAGCGGCCAGGGGGTGAACAGCCAGGCGGTCTCCAGCGGTGTAAAGCCCATCTCCTGCTGATAGAGGAACGTCAATGCCACGAAGGCCAGGCCCTGCCCCACGAAGGCGAGCCCGGAGGCCGACACCGCAAGGCTGAAGCGGGGCTCCTGAAAGAGCCTGGGAGGAAGCAGCGGATGGCTGGCGCGCCGCTGACGACGCAGGAACAGATACCCGGCCACCAGGCTCAAGGCCAGCCAGCCCAGCCACTGCCAGGCCGGTGCGTTGTGCCCCAGGGCATCCAGGGCCAGGAAGAAGCTGCCCAGCATGATCACCGAGCCCAGCGCCCCCCGGCCATCGAAGCCACCGCGCCGACCCGGCTCCCGCGGCAGCGCCCGCCACGCCAGCCACAGCGAGATCAGGCCTAACGGTATATGCAGGGCGAACAGCCAGGGCCAGTTGGCCACCGACAAGACCAATCCACCCAGGGCAGGGCCGGACGCATAGCCCCCGGCAACCATCAGCGCGCTCAGCCCGAGCGCGGAGCCCAGCAGTCGGGTGGGGAAGATGGAACGATAGAGCGAAGGGCCGATGGAGAGCGTCGCCGCGGCGCCAAGCCCCTGCAGAGCGCGAAAGACGAGCAGCAGCTCCAGGCTGCGCGCCAGGGCGGCACCCAGCGAGGCAATCACGAAGAGTGCCAGGCCCGCCACGTAGAGCCGGCGACGGCTGATCATCTCGCTGAAGGAGGCGAACACCAGCAGGAAGGCGGCACAGACGATCTGGTAGAGATTGGAGACCCAGACAGCACGCGCGGCGGACACCTCCAGGTCGCGGGCGATCGAAGGCAGCGCCAGGTTGATCATGGTGGTGTCCACCACGGCCATCAGCGTGCCGAGAATCAGCGCCAGTACCGCCAGGCGCCGCTCGGGGCCCGGTAGCCCATCGTCGCCAGGCCGGGTCTCGAAGAGTCGGCTCATCCTGTTTCCATCACAGCGGGGTCCGTAACGAGAAAACCGGCCGCAGCCGGTTTTCGCACCTTTAAGAACGGAAAGGCGCCGATTTGCGTTGCGAGCGAAGAGAGCCCGCTTTCCGCCGGAGCGCAGCAACCGGAGTTTACAGCCTGCTAAATGAGGATTGCGAGCCCCGCCGGGGAGCGGGATATCAAGCGCAGCAGCAAATCGGGACTTTCCTCAGTCCTGGTCGGTTTCCAGCAAAAGCGAGTCGTCCACCTCGGAGATCTCCAGCGCCGCCTCATTGTCCAGGTCAATGGCCAGATAGCTGTGCTCGACCTGCAGGAAACGCTGGAACAGGGCCCAGTCCACGGCCTCGGGCCACTGACGCTCGTCCTCTTCCCAGGCCCTCAACTCTGTCTCGAGGATCTCCAGGTAGCGCTCCCGGACGAAGCCTTCCAGCGACTCCGGCGTGTCCATCTCGGGGATCAGGTAGACGGTGCTTTCGCGTTCGACGTCGGCCAGAGTGAGGTCGTCGTCCCCCACCGTGGGTTCCAGCGCATTGATCCATTCCACGAAATGCCGGGTCGGCCTGACGCTCAGGGCGGAGCGGTTGAGCAGTTTCATCACGGTCTCCTCGACGTCGAAACGGTGATCATTATGGGTGCTAGTGCCGCTGCTTACCAATACTTCTGCTTTGGGGGCACAGCAGGCTCGGGGCTGATCCAGGGGCAGGGCTACGAGGAGGCGCACCGAGCCCATCCCTGGGCGCTACATTTGTCTTCCTTGGCAAATGACCTCCTCCCCCCGCTCGCCACCGCTATCGCATAACCCGACGCTCGTGGGCTGAACTGGCGACAAGCCTTCGAGGAGGCGCTGTGAATACATCCCTGTACGCTACCTACGCCATCCCTGGCGTAGGACCTCCTCTTCGGCTTGATCCCCAGCGCCCCTCGCTTAGCACAGCAAGTAGCGGAGAGTGGCGAGGAAAGGCCAGGCCGAAGCACAGCCCCTTCAATCCACCTCAGGGCGCATGGCCGGGAACAGCAGTACATCCCGGATCGAGGCGCTGTCGGTGAACAGCATGACGAGCCGGTCGATGCCGATGCCCTCGCCCGCGGTGGGCGGCATGCCGTACTCCAGCGCGCGGACGTAGTCGGCGTCGTAGTACATCGCCTCGATGTCGCCGGCCTCCTTCTCGGCCACCTGCTCACGGAAGCGCTCGGCCTGGTCCTCGGCGTCGTTGAGCTCCGAGAAGCCGTTGGCAATCTCGCGTCCACCGACGAAGAACTCGAAACGCTCGGTGACGAAGGGGTTGCTGTCCTTGCGCCGCGCCAGCGGGCTCACCTCGGTGGGGTATTCGGTAATGAAGGTCGGCTGCTTCAGGCGGTGCTCGACGGTCTTCTCGAAGATCTCGATCTGAACCTTGCCCAGCCCCCAGCCATCCTTGACGTCAATATCCAGGCGCTCGGCGATCTGGCGCGCGGCGGACGCATCGGCCAGCGCCTCGGCGTGGATGTCCGGATTGTATTCGAGGATGGCGTCGAACACGGTGATACGCTTCAGCGGGCTGCCGAAGTCGTACTCGAAGGTCTCGAGCACCTCGCCCTCGCTGTTGCGTACGGTGTTGATCACGGTGGTGGTGCCCAGCACCTGCCGGGCGACGCTGCGCAGCATCTCCTCGGTGAGGTCCATCAGGTCGTTGTGGTTCGCATGGGCCTGGTAGAACTCGATCATGGTGAACTCGGGGTTGTGCCGCGTAGAGAGCCCCTCGTTTCGGAAGTTGCGGTTGATCTCGAAGACCCGTTCGAAGCCGCCCACCACCAGGCGCTTGAGGTAGAGTTCCGGTGCGATGCGCAGGTACATGTCGATGTCCAGCGCATTGTGGTGTGTGATGAAAGGGCGCGCGGTGGCGCCACCGGGAATCGGCTGCAGCATGGGGGTTTCCACCTCCATGAAGCCGCGCTCCTCGAAGAAGCGACGCATGGCGCTGATCACCCCGGCCCGGGTCTCGAACACCTTGCGCGAGTCGGGGTTCATGATCAGATCGACGTAGCGCTGACGGTAGCGCGCTTCCATGTCGGTCAGGCCATGGAACTTGTCGGGCAGCGGACGCAGGCTCTTGGTCAGCAGCCTGGCTTCGGCCATCATCACGTAGAGGTCGCCCTTGCCGGACTTGTGTACCGGACCACGGCCGGCCACGATATCGCCGATGTCCCAGCCCTTGATGTCCTCCAGCGTCTCTTCCGACAGCCCCTTCTTGTCGATATAGAGCTGGATCTGCCCAGTGGCATCCTGGATGACCAGGAAGGGGCCCCGCTTGCGCATGATGCGCCCGGCCACGGCGGCCTCGCGCCCCAGGGTCTCCAGCGCCTCCTTCTCCTTGTCACCGAGCTCGGCGATCAGCTCGGCGGCCTGGCTGTCACGGCGAAAGTCGTTGGGGAAGGCGCTCTCGCCCCGCGCATCGGCCAGCTTGCGGCGATCGGCCAGCTTGGCACGACGCTCGGCGATCAGGCGGTTCTCGTCCTGCAGGGGGGATTCGGAAGGGCTCTGGGGGTCGGCCATGTCGCTACCTGTTTGAAATCACAATATTCGGTGGAACTGCTGCACATCCGGGGCGCTATAGACCCTGCTTGAGGCTGGCGACGATAAACTGATCCAGGTCGCCATCCAGTACCTTGTCGCAGTTGCTGGTCTGCACGCCGGTGCGCAGATCCTTGATGCGCTGGTCGTCGAGGACATAGGAGCGGATCTGGCTGCCCCAGCCGATATCGGCCTTGGAGTCCTCGGCCTCCTGCTTGGCAGCGTTGCGCTTCTGCATCTCATGTTCCCACAGCCTCGCCTTCAGCTGCTTCATGGCGAAGTCGCGGTTGGCGTGCTGGCTGCGCTGGCTCTGGCAGGCCACCACGATGCCGGTAGGCTCGTGGGTGATGCGCACGGCCGAGTCGGTGGTGTTGACGTGCTGGCCGCCCGCGCCGCTGGAGCGATAGGTGTCGGTGCGCAGGTCCGCCGGGTTGATCTCGACCTCGAAGCTGTCGTCCACTTCCGGCGACAGGAATACCGAAGCGAAGGAGGTGTGGCGACGGCCGCCGGAGTCGAAGGGACTCTTGCGCACCAGCCGATGCACGCCGGTCTCGGTACGCAGCCAACCGAAAGCGTAGTCGCCCTGCACATGCACGGTAGCCGACTTGATGCCCGCCACTTCGCCGGCGGAGACTTCGGTGATCTCGGCCTTGAAGCCGTGATGCTCAGCCCAGCGCAGATACATGCGCAGCAGCATGTTGGCCCAGTCCTGGGCTTCGGTGCCGCCGGAGCCCGCCTGAATATCCAGGTAGGCGTTGTTCTCGTCCATCTCGCCGGAGAACATGCGCCGGAACTCGAGCTTCTCGAGGCTGGCGTTGAGGCCATTCAACTCCTTCTCGACCTCGGCGACGGTGTCCTCGTCCGCCTCCATCTCGGCCAGCTCGAGCAGGTCGCGGCTATCCGCCAGGCCCTGGTCGAGTTCATCGATGGTCTGGACGATCTGCTCCAGCGAGGCGCGCTCCTTGCCCAGTTTCTGGGCATAGTCCGGATCGTTCCAGACTGCTGGATCCTCCAGCTCGCGTGAGACTTCCTCTAGCCGATCCTTGCGTTCGGCATAGTCAAAGATACCCCCTCAGGACATCTGTCCGCTCGGACAGGTCCTTGATGAGGTTATGAATGGGGTTGGTTTCCAGCATGGGCTCGCTCGCCTGAATCGCATGGGAAAAACGGCCGCCGCGTCACAGGCGTCAACCTGAGCCACAGCGGCGCGGAAAAGGCAGCTAGTGTAGCGAATTCGCCAATGGGACGCATCCACCGCACGGCCTCAATGCAAGGACCCGGCCGAAGCCGGGTCCTGTACGAACGCTTGATTTATATCAATCGTTTGACTGACTCAGAAGCGATAGGTCAGCTGAGCACCGAAGCCATGGGCCTCGTTCTTGTAGTCGGCGGTATAGGTAGAAGTAATCGCTCCACCTGCATCTTGTCGCTCCTGATCGACATGCGTACTGCGCTCGGTCAGGTAGGAGTAGGCAAGATCGACGGTCAGGTTATCCACCGGGGTCCAGCCAGCGCCAACGGAGAAGATGCGCCTGTCATCGGAAGGAATCCGTGCACTGCGGAACTCGTCGCTGGTCGGCGTAAAGTCGAGGGTAATGCCAGCACGCAGCGCCAACTGCGGATTGAGCTGATACTCACCGCCTAGAGCGTAGGCCCAGGCGTTGGAGTAATCCTGCTGTTCGAACGTGATGGGATCGCCGCCCGGGTCGTTGGGGTCGATGACGCGGATTTCATCGAAGCGACTCCAGCGGGTCCAGGAGGCGCCCGCCATCAGCTTGAGGCGGTCACTCATTTGTTGAGTGACAGAAAAGTTGATGGTTTCAGGGGTCGTCAAGTCCAACTGAGCATCGCGAGGGATAACTGTACCTTCAGGTACTACACCAACGCCATCGAATATATCCCCAGTCGCTGTCGCACGAAAATCTCCCGTAAGGGTATAGCTGACCTTGGAGCGATAGGTCAGGCCAAGCGTGGTTTCCGGCACAGGCTGGTAAATCACCCCCAGGTTATAGCCCCAGCCATCGTCGTCACCCTCGATTCTCGCATCAAGCTCTTCCGTTGCACCAGGAGCAGTGCCAGGCGCCGGCACTCTGCGATGCAGCTCCCCATCCACGCGGTTATAGGTAATACCGGCACCCACCGACCACTGATCGTTGAAGCGATAAGACACCGTCGGCTGGGCGCTCATGACTCGCAGCTCGGTATAGTTGCCCAGGTTGCGTCCAACGAAGCCGTCCTCGTATTCGGTCTTGGAGCCGAACGGCGCATAGACGCCGAAACCGAAGGCCAGCTGCTCATTGACGGGATGGGCATAGAAGGCAAAGGGAATCAGGGTGCCCGGCACCATATCGCCTTCAGAAGTACCTTCTACATCTACCGCGGGGCCAGCGCCAAGAGTCCGAGTCGCCTCGGCATTGCGAATGCGGCTGTTGACGTTCAGGTAGGTCCCGCCCGCGGTCAGCTGGGCGCGGTCGAGGAAGGACATCCCCGCCGGGTTGCCGAAGACGATGGTGGCGTCGTTGACGTTGGAGCTACGCCCGGCGTGGCCGTAACCCTGGCCGCTGACGCTCTGCTCGTTGATCTGGTAGCCGCCAGCGTTGGCCTGGCTGGCGAAGGCAGCGGCAGCAACCGCCACGGCCCAGGTAAGCTTGTTGAACTTGTTGTGCATGTCTCGACGTCCTCTTCCAGACGAGCTGGAGCTGGTTATGAAATGCACCCTCGCCGGGGTGCTTTGCTACTGAACACAGTTTTCGCCCAAAGGGGGGTCGGGATCAAGGCCAAACGTTCGTTTTAATGCCGATTTTCCTCATACTTTAGCCTAACCCATCGCCTTAACCATGAACTTTCAAGGCCCAGGGCAATACATGTCCGGGTCGCGCAGCCCCTTGACCTTTGTGTCACCCATAGGTTTTACACTGCTCACATCGCACAGATGCTAGGAGTGTTTTCATGAAGGTCAGCGAATTGGCCCGGCGTGCCGGCGTCACCGCCGAGACGGTGCGTCACTACACCAGAGAGGGGCTGCTGAGCCCCCTCCGCGACCCGGACAACGGCTACCAGCTCTTCGACCAGGCCGACCTGGAGCGGCTGCGCTTCATCCAGCGTGCCCGCACGCTGGGCTTCAGCGTGGCTGAAATCGCCGACATCCTCTCCCATGCCGACCAGGGCGACTCGCCCTGCCCCATGGTGCGCGACCTGCTGGCCAGCCGGCTGCCGCAGATCCGCGCCCGCATTGCCGAGCTGCAAGCGCTGGCGGCGCGCATGGAGCAGGCACTCGACGCCTGGGCCGAGATGCCCGACGGCACCCCTGACGGTCACAGCCTGTGCCGCCTGATCGAAAGTTTCCCCGAGGCAGCTCCCGAGGCATGCCTCCACGCCGACGAGGAACGCACATGACCCTCTCTGATCTCGAGCGCAACGTGCCGGGCATGAACTGCCAGGGCTGCGTGAAGCGCATGCGCGAGGCGATCCAGGCGCTCGACCCCGAGGCCGAGGTCACCGGCTTTCCCGCCGAGAAGCGCCTGGTAGTGAACACCACCCTCGACGACGCCGAGTTAGATGATGCCCTCAATGCAGCAGGTTATCCGCCCGGGGCAGCACCCGGCGGCGAGTCCGACGAGACACCAGGCGAGGCGCCCACCGCCGCGTTGTTCCAGGAAAGCGAAGCCGAGCCGGCAGCACGCAGCGAAGGCGGCGTGACCCACCGCCTGTCGGTCTCGGGCATGACCTGCGCCAGCTGCGTGAAAAGCGTGGAACAGGCGCTTTCGCGCACGCCGGGTGTGGCCAACGCATCGGTGAACTTCGGCACCCGCGTGGCCCAGGTACATGGCCGTGTCGATGCCGACGCGCTGGTCGCAGCCATACAGGCGGCCGGTTACGATGCCGAGCCCATCGTCGACCTGCGCCAGGCCGAAGAGGCCCGCACCGCCAAGGATGCCGAGACCTATCGCCGCCGCCTGCGCGGCAGTTTCTGGTCCTTGGCACTGGCCGTGCCGCTGATGGCCAGCATGTTCTTCTACCACCCCCACCCCGTCGGCACCGGCCGGCTCTTCTGGCTGGTGATCGGCCTGCTGACGCTGGCGGTTCTCGTCGTGCCGGGTCGACACTTCTTCGTCAATGCCTGGAAGAACCTCAAGCATCACCAGGCCAACATGGACCCCCTGATCGCCATGGGCACCGGCACCGCCTGGCTCTACTCCATGGCGGTGGTGGCCTTCGCACCCTGGCTGCCACACGTGGCCCACGGCATCTATTTCGAAGCCTCGGCGATGATCATCGGCCTGGTGCTGTTGGGGAACGCACTGGAGCTGCGCGCCCGCGGACGCACCAGCGAGGCGCTCAAGCGCCTGCTCGACCTGCAGAGCCGCACGGCGCGGGTGATTCGCGGCGACGACGAGCGCGAACTGCCCATCGAGGAAGTACGTGAGGGCGACCATATCCGCGTGCGACCCGGCGAGCGCCTGCCGGTGGACGGCGTGGTGACCAGCGGTGCCAGCCATATCGACGAGTCAATGCTCACCGGCGAGCCGTTGCCGGTGAGCAAGGGCGAGAGCGACGAGGTCAATGCCGGCACGGTGAACGGCCGGGGCGGCCTGATCTATCGCGCCACCCGTGTCGGCGCCGACACGCGCCTGGGGCAAATCACCGAGCAGGTGGCCCTGGCGCAGAACTCGCGCCCACCCATCGGCGAGCTGGCCGACAAGGTGTCGAGCATCTTCGTGCCCACGGTGATGATTATTGCCGTGCTCACGGCGCTGGCCTGGTTCAACTTCGGCGCCGAGCCGCGGCTGATCCACATGCTGGTGACCGCCACCACGGTGCTGATCATCGCCTGCCCCTGCGCACTGGGCCTGGCCACGCCCATCTCCACCATGATCGGCGTAGGCAAGGCCGCCGAGCACGGCGTACTGGTGAGAAACGGCGAGGCGCTGCAGACTGCCAGCCGTCTCACCACCCTGGTGGTAGACAAGACAGGCACCCTGACCGAAGGCAAGCCCCGGGTCACCGAGGCGCATTTTCTCACTGACAATGGGCACTCTGGCGAAGGACTTCCCGGCGAAAGGCTTGCCGACGACGAGGCGACGCTGCTCGGGCTGGTGGCGGCACTGGAGCGCGGCTCGGAGCATCCGCTGGCTGCCGCCCTTATGCAGCACGCCGAGCAAGCCGGCGCCGAGGCAGCCGCGATCAGCGATTTCGACAGCGTCACCGGGGGCGGCGTAAAGGCCACTGGGCCGCAGGGCGAAGTGCTGCTGCTGGGTAATGCGCGCTTGCTGCAAGAGGCTGGGCTCGACCTCTCCGCCGGCGAGGAGTTTGCCGCTGGACTGGAGCGCAAGGCGCGCACCGTAGTCTACCTCGCCGTGGATGGCCGCCTGGCCGCCCTGTTCGGCATCAGCGATCCGCTGCGGGCCGATACCGTGGAAGCAGTGAAGCGGCTCCAGTCCGACGGCCTGAAGGTGGTGATGCTCACCGGCGACAACGAACACACCGCCGCGGCCATCGCCCGGGAGGTCGGCATCGACGACTTCCGCGCGGGGCTGCTGCCCGAGGACAAGCACACCGAAATCGAGCGCCTGCAGCAGGCCGGCGAAGTGGTCGGCATGGTGGGCGACGGCATCAACGACGCCCCCGCCCTGGCCCGGGCCAACGTGGGCTTCGCCATCGGCCAGGGCACCGATGTCGCCATCGAGAGCGCCGGTATCACGCTGATGCGCAGCTCCCTGCACGGTATCGCCGATGCCATCGAGATCAGTCGCATGACCCTGCGCAACATCAAGCAGAACCTGGTCGGCGCATTCGGCTACAACGTGCTGTGTATCCCCATCGCCGCCGGGGTGCTCTACCCCTTCACCGGCATGCTGCTGTCGCCGATGATCGCCGGGGCGGCCATGTCGCTCTCTTCGATCACGGTAGTGAGCAACGCCAACCGGCTGAGGCTGCTCAAGACTCGCGGCGATATTCGCTCAGGCTGCCAGCCAGCCCCTGCCGAGACAGAGGAGGCACTGTCATGAGCTGGATCGTCAATTTTGCCGGCCTGGCAATGATCGCCGCCATCGTCTGGTGGTTCTGGTGGCGCCGCTGAGCCTGGCTCGCAGGTAGGCGGAAGGGGAGCTGCTACGCTATAGGAATAAAGCCGCAGGGAGAACGCCATGCCTAGACTCAACGGCGTACTCGAGACCGCGCTCTACGTCGACGACATGGATCGGGCGCGGGTCTTCTTCGAAGGCGTGATGGGCTTGGAACCCTTCAACGCCGACCATCGACTTCACCACCAGCACCACGCCGGAGCTGCTGGCCGGCGGCGAGGTTCCGGCATCCGAAGCGGTAGCCCGGGCTCTGGAGGCCCGCGTGGAGCCCTCGCGAATCACCCTCTCCTCGGATGCCAACGCCTCACTGCCCCAGTTCGACGAGGCACGCCGCTTCGTCGGCCTGAGGGCAGGTCGCCTGGGCAGCCTGTTCGAGGTGCTGGGCCAGTGCATCAACGACCACGGCATTCCGCTGGAACGCGCCATCGGTGTCGCCAGCACCCATGCCGCCGACGCCCTCAAGCTCCCACGCAAGGGGCGCCTGCAGGTGGGCAGCGACGCCGATCTGCTGGTGTTGGCCGAAGACGAATGGGCCACCGATGAAGTGTGGGCAATGGGTCGGAGGGTCTATCGGCGGGGCTGATGGGAACGTACCAGAATGCCGCGCCCGGCGAAGAAACGTTCGAAGACCGCGGGCTCGAGGCGGGCATCCGCCTGGCTAGTGCCGGATAGCCCGGATGGATTATGGAAGCGCAGGCGTCTGCGCCCATCCAGGCCGAAAAGGTAGACCAGATGCCCGCCCCGATGTGGCGGGCTCAGTTCGGGCGTGCGAATGGAAGGGTGTACCGAAGCGATAATACGATGCCCCTCACCGAGCCACTGTAGAAAATGCCCCGTATCCACATGCTCTATCACTCCGGCGTCCAGTTGATGCCACTCCCTCAATAGCTGAACCAGCGGGCGATAGTAGAGCCCCTTGATGCCCTCCTCGGTGATAACGTAACCACCCGCTTCACGGCACTGCGTCAACAGCTCAAAGAGGCTTCGCCGCTCACCTCGCAGGTCCTCCAGCAGCATCTTGGTGCAAGCCATACCACAGATGTGCCTTGCCCAGCTGGCATACTCAGTGGCGCTTGCAGCGCCGGATTCCGCCCAGCGCGGGTCGTCGGAGGCGTTCATGTTCCCGTCGAGAAAGCCGGGGATAAGTTCACTAGAAACCCACTGTGAATAGTACGCAGGAACGTTCCTGTCTGGCATTGATTCCCTCAAGAATGGTTCAAGGCTCTTGTGCGACTCTGGCACATCGCTTCGCACACCGGCCACGCCACCCAGTTGGATGGTCACCATGACCCGTGTCAGCTGGATTAGCGGCTCGGGGCCACTGCCTGGTCTCGTCAGCTGTCAGCTCACCTGCCCTCCATGGCACGCCTCATGAAGTTGAGGATCCAGCGCACCATCAGGGTGTCATCCACTGGCGCCGAGAGCGAGGCCTCCCCCTCGCGTACTCGCTCTTCGCCCACCAGCTCGGCGCGCAGCGCCATCAGGTCCCGCGAATAGGGCTTGGTGAATTCCGGATGTCCCTGTACGCCGAGGAAGTGCGCGCCGATCTGGATCAGATAGAAGGGACAGAAGTCGCTACCGGCGAGCACCCGGGTTTGTAGTGGCAATTCGCTGACCTGATCCTGATGGCTGACCAGCAGGTCCAGGCTCGGCTGCCAGGGCGCCATCCACTCCGTTCCTGTCTCGACACGATTGAACGACATCCCCACGCCCCAGCCCTTGGGGCTCTTCACCACTGCGCCGCCCAGTGCCTTGGCCATCAACTGATGGCCGAAGCAGATGCCCACCAGCGGCTTGCCCGCCTCCCACAGCCGCCGCACGAAGCCGCAGAGGTCATCGACCCAGGCAAGGCCGTCATTGACGCCGTGCTTGGAGCCGGTGGTCAGCCAGGCATCCACCGCATCGATATCGTCGGGAATCTCCCCATCCTGGCAGCGCCAGACGACGAACTCGAGCGCCGGGTCGACCTTATGGAAGAGCGCCGCGAACATCCCCGGATAGTTGCCATGGGCCTCGCGCAGCTCAGGCGCCACATCATCGCACTGCAGAAGCCCTATACGCATCGCTCAGTCTCCCTGTGGGGTTACGGCCACTCTGTTTACGGTCGTCCATCCTGTTCACCGCCTTTCTTACTGCTTACCGTCGCCCTGCTGATTACAGTCGCCCTGCTGATTACAGTCGCCCTGCTACGGCGGCAACGAAGATATCGCAGTAGTCGTCGGCAGTGAACTTGATCGGGTTGGAGCCCGATGACGGGTCGGCCACGGCCATCCTGCCCACCTTGTCGGCCTGGCGGGTATCGATGCCGAGGTCGGCCAGGGTGTGCGGTATGCCCAGCCGCTCACGCATTTCCAGAACCCAGTCGATCACCGCCGCCGTGCCCGGCTGGTCCAGATCGAGGTAGCGGCCCAGGCGCACCATGGGCTCACCGATGGCGCGCTCGTTGGCACGCAGCACATAGGGCATCAGGATGGCGTTGAGCGTTCCGTGGTGGGCATCATGCAGCGCGCCGAGCGGATGCGCCAGGGCATGCATCGCCCCCAGACCGCGCTGGAAGGCGGTAGCGCCCATGCTCGACGCCACCAGCATGTTCATGCGCGCTTCCAGGTCGTGCCCGTCGGCATAGGCGCGGGGCAGATAGTGATGGATGCGTCGCATCCCCTCGACCGCGATGCCCTCGGCCATGGGGTGATAGAGCGGTGAGCACCAGGCTTCCATGCAGTGGGACAGGGCATCCATGCCGGTGGCGGCGGTCATCGCCCGTGGCAGTCCCACGGTCAGCTCGGGGTCGAGGATCACCGTGGCCGGCACCATGCCAGGATGGAAGATGATGCGCTTGACGTGCTCGACCTCGTCGGTGATCACCGAGGCACGCCCCACCTCCGAACCGGTTCCCGCGGTGGTCGGCACGGCAATGATGGGCGCAATGGCCTCGGCATCGGCGTTTTTCCAGTTGTCGCCGATATCCTCCAGCGACCACAGCGATAGCCCTTCCCGCTGATTGGCCATCAGCGCCACGGCCTTGGCGGCATCCAGCCCCGAACCGCCGCCGAAGGCGATCACGCCGTCATGGCCGCCGTCCCGAAAGGCTGCCATGCCGTCGAGGACGTTCTTCCCGGTGGGGTTGCCCTTCACCTGGCTGAAGACGGCAATCCCGAGCCCGCTGTCCTCGCAGGCTTGCACGCTCTCCTGCACCATCGGCAGCGCGGCGAGGCCGGGGTCGGTGATCAGCAGCGGTGCCTGCATGCCGAGCGCCTTGCAGGCCGCGGGCAGCTCACGAATGCGTCCCACCCCGGTGAGGATATTGGCGGGGTAGTTCCAGCCCGTGGTGAACGGCTGCATATCCGGATGATTCATATTGAGCTCCTGGGCGGTGCTGCCCGTTCAGGCATGCTTGAGGTGAAAGGACTTGGGCCGCGTCAGCGTCTCGTAGCCCAGCCGCGAAAGGGAACAGCCGCGCCCCGACTGCTTGACCCCGGTCCAGGCCAGCTCCGGGTCGAGGTAGTCGCAGCGGTTGGTGAAGACGGTGCCGGCGTCGAGCCGATGGACCAGCGCCTCGCCGATGGCCCTGTCACGGGTGAACACCGCCGCGGTGAGGCCGAAGTCGCTGTCGTTCATCAATGCGACGGCTTCGTCGTCGGAGTCCACCGCCATGATGCCCACCACCGGACCGAAGCTCTCTTCGGTCATCACCCGCATCGAGTGGTCGACCCCGGTCAGCACCTGGGGTGCCAGGTAGGCGCTGCCCGGCACCGAGAGCGGATAGTCGCCGGGGTCGATCCAGGCCCTGGCCCCGGCGGCAACCGCCTCCTCGATCTGGCCGCGCACGAAATCCGCCGCCGCCGGCCGCACCAGCGGGCCCAGGGAGGTGGCCGGGTCGGTAGGATTGCCGAGCCGAAGCTGCCTGACCCAGGCCACGGCACGCTCGACGAAGGCATCGAAGATGTCGCGATGCACGTAGAGACGCTCGATGCCACAGCAGCTCTGGCCCGAATTGAAGAAGGCACCGTCCATCACCCCGTCGACGGCGGCATTCAGGTCGACGTCGGCACGGATATAGGCCGGGTCCTTGCCGCCCAGCTCGAGCCCGGTGGCAATGAAACGCCCGGCGACGTTGCGCTCGACCATCGCCCCGCCGGGAACCGATCCGGTGAAGGAGACATGGGCGATGCGGCGGTCCTGGATCAGGCCTTCGGTGGCCTCGTGGGAGAGATGCAGGTGCTGGAAGACCCCTTCCGGCAGCCCGGCCTCGTCGAAGGCCTCTTGGAATCGTTCGGCGCAAAGCGGTGTCTGCGCCGAGTGCTTGAGGATCACCGTGTTGCCGGCCATGATCGCCGGCACCACCGCATTCACCGCGGTCATGAACGGAAAGTTCCAGGGCGCGACGATGAACGACACCCCCAGCGGCTCGCGGGTGATGTAGCGGGTGAAGCCAGGCTTGTCCTCGAGCACGATGGGGGCCAGCGCGTCGTCCGCCAACGCAATCATGGTGCGCGCCCGCTCCTCGAAGCCACCGATCTCGCCCGCAGCGGCGGCGATTGGCCGCCCCATCTGCCAGGTCAGTTCCTCTGCCATCGCGTCGCGGCGCGCCACGAAGGCATCCACCATGCGCGAGCAATACCGGGCACGCTCGGAGAGCGGCACGTCGCGCCAGGCCCGCTGCGCCGTCACCGCCCGCGCCAGCGTCGCCTCCACCAGGGCCGGATCGGCCTGTTCCCGCTCCACATAGACGGAGCCATCCACCGGTGAAATCGTCTTCTGTAAGGCCACTTGGCGTTCTCCTGCTGATTCATTGCATCGAGAGAAACAAGGGAAGACGCGTCATGAGCGAACGCAGGTCGTGCGCGGCCGGAGCGCAGGAACCGGAGCATACTTCAGTATGTGAGGATTCCGAGCACCGCCCGCGTGCGAGATGCGGAGCGCAATAGCGTGTTACTTGTTTCTCAAATGATTTCGAAATAGCGATCCAACTCCCAGTCAGTAATATGTCGCCGGAACTGCCGCTCCTCCCATTCGCGGGTCGCTGCAAAATGCTCGACGAAGTCGTCGCCGAACAGGGACCGTGCCGGCCCCGAGGCCTTGAGCCGCTGGGCGGCTTCCCACAGGGTCTGCGGCAGGGCCTGGCTGGCGGGGTGGGTCAGCTCGTAGGCGTTGCCGCTCACCGGCTCGCCCGGCTCGAGCCGCTGCTCGATGCCATGCAGCCCGGCACCGATCGCCGCGGCAAGGGCCAGGTAGGGGTTGGCGTCGGCACTGCCCAGGCGATATTCCACCCGCTGCGACTTGGCGCTGCCCGGTATCACCCGCAGCGCCGTGGTACGGTTCTCTACCCCCCAGGTGGCATCGGTGGGCGCCCAGAAGCCGGGGATCAGGCGGGTATAGCTGTTGACGGTCGGAGCGAACATGGCCAGGAACTCCGGCATCAGCTGTTGCTGCCCGGCCACGAAGTGACGCTGGATTTCGCTCATCTGGTGCGGCTTGTGGGCATCGAAGAAAGCCGACTCGCCGCTGTCGGCGTGATTGAGCGACAGGTGAATATGACCGCTCTGCCCGGGGTAGTCCGGCGACCACTTGGCCATGAAGGTGGCCATCAGGCCGCGACGCTGCGCCCACACCTTGGTGAACGTCTTGAACAGCGCGCCCTTGTCGCCGGCAGCCAGCGCCTCGTCGACGCCGATGGCCGCTTCCAGCACGCCGGGGCCGGTCTCGGTATGCAGGCCTTCGATGGGGAAATCCATCGCCTCGGAGAGCGCCAGTAGTTCGTGATAGAGCTCGCTGTGGACCGAACTTCTGAGCATCGAATAGCCCATCATGTCCGGCGTCAGCGGCTTGAGGTTGCGAAAGCCCTTTTCACGGATCGACTCCGGTGTCTCCTGGAACACGAAGAACTCGTATTCCAGCGCACCATGGGCAATAAATCCCATTTCGCGAGCCTTGGCCAGCACGCGGCGAAGCAGCCCGCGCGGACAGATCGCCTCGGCGGGGCCGGTGAACTCGGCGAGAAACAGCAGCATGTCACCTTCGCAGGCAAGGTCGCGACAGCTGTCGGGCAGAATTCTCAGGCCGGCATCCGGGTAGCCGGTATGCCAACCGGTGTATTTGACGTTGTCGTAGAGCTCATCCTTGCTGTCCCAGCCCAGCACCACGTCGCAGAAGGCGAAGCCCTCTTCCAGCGCATGGAAGAACTTGTCGCAGCGCATGTACTTGCCGACCATGATCCCGTCGATATCGAACAGGCCGACCTTGACGTGGCTCAGGCCGCGCTCCTCGACGATGCGCCGGGCATCCTCCGCACTCTTGATCTCTCTTGCCTGAAGTCGGCTCATGGTCTCTCCCTTGGCTACCTTATTGTTGTCTATCGACACCCCGGCGATGGCTGAACGGGGCAAGCGGCAGGCGCCGCTTGCCCCACGCTTTCACTGTTTGACACTCAGCTGTAGCGGTAGGGAGGACCGGCCTGCTGCATGGTCTGGCGATAATCCTTGAGGATCTGCACCACCCGTGCATTGCGATCGCTCTGTTCGGCGATCTCGTCCCAGAACTCCAGCGCCGCATCCTCCAGGGTTTGCCACTCCTCTTCGGGGATGGAGGTCAGCTCCAGTTTGCCACCGGTGGTGCGATAGTGCGCCTCCCCCCACCAGTACCAGTGCTGCCGATAGTAGTGGGAGTTGTCCATGCACAGCTTGAACAGCGTCTGCAGATGCTCGGGGACCTCATTCCAGCGATCCGAATTGGCGAAGTAGGAGCCGGCCCAGGCGCCGGAAATATTGTTGGTCAGGTAATAGTTGGCAACGTCAGCCCAGCCAACGGTGTAAGCCTCGGTGATCCCCGCCCAGGCGATGCCATCGAGCTCCCGGGTCTGCATGGCAACCTCGATGTCTTCCCAAGGCAGCGTCACCGGCACCACACCGAAGCGGCTCAGGAAGCGTCCCGCCGTGGGGAAGGTGAAGACGCGCTTGCCGCGCAGGTCCTCGATGCTGCGAATCGGGTCGCGGGTCACGAAGTTGCAGGGATCCCAGGCGCCGGCGCCGAGCCAGGTGACGCCGTCGATCTCGGCGTAGGCTTCCTCCCAGATCTCCCTGAGGCCGTAGTGGTTGAACAGTACCGGCACATCGAGGCTGTAGCGGGAGGCGAAGGGGAAGTAGCCACCGAAGACCGACACATCCACCGGTGCGGCGATGGAGTCGTCGTCGCTCTGAACCGCGTCGATGGTGCCGCGCTGCATGGCACGGAACAGCTCACCGGTGGGCACCAGCTGGTCGGCATAGAAGAGTTCGATCTCCATCTCGCCGTTGGCGGCCTTGTTGAAGGCGTCGATGGAGGGCTTGATGACATGGGCAGCCAGCGCCGGTCCGGCATAGGTCTGCATGCGCCAGCGAATGGGGGCGCGGGACTGGGCGTGGACATAGGGGGCGCCGACGGTGGCCGCCCCTACGGTGGCGGCGGTGGCGACCCCGGCCTTCTTGAGGAAGTCCCGCCTGTTGCGATTGGTCATAATGATTCTCCCGATCTGGTTTGTTGTTGTTTCACTTGTCCACGGCCAGGCGCCAGGAAAGCGTCAGTAGCCGTAGTAGAGTTCCGGCAGCCATAGCGCCAGCTGCGGAAAAACGGTAATCAGGCCCAGTCCCAGCAGCATGATCAGCACGAACGGCCAGACGCTGCGATAGATGTCACCAAGGGACACCTCCGGGGGCGCCATGGCCCGCATCAAAAACAGGTTGTAGCCGAACGGTGGCGTCATGTAGGCGATCTGCACGGTGATGGTGTAGAGCACCCCGTACCACACCGGGTCGAAGCCCAGGCTCACCACCAGCGGCACGTAGAGCGGCGCCACGATCACCAGCATTGCGGTATCGTCGAGGAACATGCCCATCAGGATGTAGGAGAGCTGCATCATCAGCAGGATCTCCCAGGGGCCGAGGCCCATGCGGTCGAGGAAGACATTCTCGATCGCACGTACCGCGCCCAGGCCGTCGAAAACCGCTCCGAAGCTGAGCGCGGCAAGAATGATCCACATGAACATGCAGCTGATGCCCAGGGTGCGGCGCACCGTGACCTCGATCACTGCCCGGGTCAGGCGACCCTTGAACAGCGCCGCCAGGGTCGCCGCGAAGGCACCATAGGCGGCACTCTCCACCAGGCTGGTGACCCCCATCAGGAACAGGCCTGTCATGGAGAAGAAGATCAGCAGCGGCAGGATGCCGGCACGCAGCAGCTTGAGCCTTGCGCCCAGGCTCATGTCGCGCTCCTCCGGCGGCAAGGCCGGCCCCAGGCTCGGCTGCAGCCGGCAGCGCACCACGATATAGATCACGAACATGGCGGCCAGGATGAGCCCAGGGATGGCCCCGGCCAGCCACAGCTTGCCCACCGGCTGGCGGGCGATCATGCCGTAGAGCACCAGCACCACACTGGGCGGCACCAGGATCCCCAGCGAGCTTCCCGCCTGGATTACACCGGTGACCATGATCTTGTCGTATCCCCGACGCAGCAATTCAGGCAGGGCAATGCTGGCCCCGATCGCCATGCCGGCCACGCTCAGGCCGTTCATGGCCGAGACCACCACCATCAGGCCGATGGTACCCACCGCCAGGCCACCCCGCAGCGAGCCCATCCAGACATGGAACATCTCGTAGAGGTCACCGGCGATGCCCGACTCGGAGAGCATGTAGCCCATGAACACGAACAGCGGCAGGGTCAGCAGCGGATACCAGTTCATCAGCACGAAGCTGGCGTTGAACGGCATCTCCACGCCGCCATCTCCCCACAGCAGCAATGCCGAGGCGGCGCCGACAAAGCCGATGACGCCGAACACCCGCTGCCCGGTCAACAGCAGCAGCATCATGCTCGAGAACATCATCAGCGCGATCATCTCGTAGCTCATTCGGCATCCTCCGCATAGATGTCCACCCCGCGGGCAATGGCGACATCCTTGAAGAAGGTCGCGACGGCCTGCAGCAGCATCAGCAGGATGCCGATACACATGATGATCTTGATCGGCGCCAGCGGCGGCGCCCAGGCCGAGTAGTTGCGCTGCCCGTACTGCAACGCGTACTGGGTGCTGGAGATGCCGCCAAGCAGCAGCGTGACCAGGAAGAAGATCAGGAAGAGGATGGTGATGGCGTCGACCAGCGCCTGGGTGCGAGGCGTCCAGCGGCTATAGAAGAGGTCCATGCGAACATGGGCTCCCATCTGCATCGCATAGGCTCCGCCCAGCAGGTAATAGCTCACCAGCATGAACTGGGACATCTCAACGCCCCACATCAGCGGGCTGTTGAGCACCGTACGCGAGAAGGAGGCATAGAGCAGCAGCCCCATCATGACGAAGACCAGGTACATGATCACCCGGCCCACCCCGCGATTGAGGCGGTCGACGAGGCGCACATAGCGTCTTATTGTTCTTGGCATCTCGGGGAAAACCCTGTGCGGCTTGAAACATTGCGTTTCAGTCTTGGCCGCTCTTTCCCCGGACTGCAAAGAGCATCGGTGTTGACTGGACTGGGACTATCGATAAAAACGATAGTGCACCATGTGAGGGCTCAGGAGCGGGTAGAAACCGCCTCGGAGAGCCATGGCAGGGCCTGGTCGAGCTGGCGGCGGAAACGTTGCTCCAGCAGGCGGCGGCTGTCCCGGGCCAATAGCGCGGGCAGGTCGCCCAGCTCGTCTCGCCGCGCGACCAGGGTCAGTTCCCGGGTAAGCGGCGCCACCGGCAGCGGCGCCACCCGGACATTGAGATTCTCGAGCCCGGCCTGATAGAGACACAGCGGCGTGGTGATGGTCCAGCCGGCCCCGGCACTGACCGACTGGTCCTATGCCGACTGCCTGCCCTATTTCCGCAAGGCCGAATGCCGCGATATCGGACCCGACGACTACCATGGTGGCGACGGCCCTGTCTCTGTCACGACCCCGAAGCCCGGCAACAATCCGCTGTATCGGACCTTTATCGATGCCGCCGTGCAGGCCGGCTACCCCGAGACACCTGACGTGAACGGCTACCAGCAGGAGGGTTTCGGCCCCATGGACCGTTTCGTCACCCCCAAGGGGCGCCGCGCCTCCACCGCTCGCGGCTATCTCGACCAGGCCAAGCAGCGGGAGAACCTCACCATCGAGACCCACGCCACCACGGACGTGATCGAGTTCGAGGGCAAGCGCGCCGTGGGCGTGCGCTATCTGCGCCGCGGCCAGCCCCACCAGGTCCGCGCCCACCGCGAGGTGCTGCTGTGTGCCGGCGCCATCGCCTCGCCGCAGATCCTGCAACGCTCCGGCGTCGGCAACCCCGATCACCTGCGTGAGCTCGACATCCCGGTGGTCCACGCCCTGCCCGGCGTCGGCGAGAACCTCCAGGACCACCTGGAGATGTATATCCAGTACGAATGCACGCAGCCGATCTCCCTTTATCCCGCACTGAAATGGTACAACCAGCCCAAGATCGGCGCCGAGTGGCTGTTCAAGGGCACCGGCGTCGGCGCCAGCAACCAGTTCGAGGCAGCGGGTTTCATTCGCAGCAACGACAACGAAGCGTGGCCCAACCTTCAGTATCACTTCCTGCCCATCGCCATCAGCTACAACGGCAAGAGCGCGGTACAGGCCCACGGCTTCCAGGCCCACGTCGGGTCCATGCGCTCGGAGAGCCGGGGCAGGATTCGGCTGACCTCCCGGGACCCCGAGGCCGCGCCCAGCATTCTGTTCAACTACATGTCGCAGGAAAAGGACTGGCAGGAGTTTCGCGACGCCATCCGTCTGACCCGGGAGATCATTGCCCAGCCCGCCATGGATGCCTACCGCGGAAGGGAAGTGTCACCGGGTCCGGATGTCGAATCCGATGAAGCGCTCGACGCCTTCGTGCGCGAACACGCCGAAACCGCCTATCACCCCTGCGGCAGCTGTCGCATGGGGAACGATGAGATGGCGGTGGTCGATGGCAGCGGTTGCGTGCACGGCCTCGAGGGGCTGCGCGTCGTGGACGCCTCGCTGTTTCCGGTGATCCCCACCGGCAACCTCAATGCGCCGACGATCATGCTGGCCGAAAAGCTGGCCGACAGGATACGCGGGCGTGAACCGCTGCCCCCCTCGGACGCCCCCTACTTCGTCGCACAAGGCATCCCGGCGCGCAAGGCGCCTGAACGCCGACTCTACTGAAACGCAAGCCTGTCCCACCGTTGGCGCCCCGCCCTGCGGGGCGCTCTTGAATGTGTGTATCCGACACGCCCCAGCAAGACTGGACCCTCCAGGAAATGGCCGCCAATTGACATAGCTGCTACAAGTAGGGGCTGGTCACTCTCTGCATCATCGGCTAGGCTGATAGATTCAAACATTTGTTCGAAACGCCATTCTCAACGGAGACGAGGCATGCTCACCCTGATACTGCTCCTGCTGACGATCGTCGGAATCCTGGTGGTCATGCGCCGCGAAGCCGGCGCCGTGCCCGCCTTGACGGTCCTGGCCGTGCTCGGCCTGGCCGGCCTGCTCCTCGGGTCGCCGGTGCTTGGCGTGCTGCTCCTGATCGGCGCTGTCATCGTGGCCGCCGCCGGCCTCCCGGCACTGCGCATCCAGTGGTTGTCGCCGCGGCTTTTCGCGATGTTCAAGCGGGTCGCTCCCCGGGTTTCCGACACCGAACGCACCGCCCTGGAAGCCGGTACCGTTGCCTGGGATGGGGAGCTGTTCTCGGGACGGCCACAGTGGACCAGCCTGATGCGCTATCGCGATGACGGCTTGAGCGACGAAGAGCAGGCCTTTCTCGACAACCAGTGCTCGGTTGCCGCCGGCATGTGCAATACCTGGGAAATCGCCAAGGAGCGCGCCGACCTCCCGGAGGAGCTATGGCAGTACCTCAAGAAAGAGGGCTTCTTCGGCATGATCATTCCCAAGGAGTATGGCGGCCTGGGCTTCTCCGCCAAGGCGCAGTCCATGGTGCTGCAGAAGCTGACCGTCAGCGAAATGCTGATGATCACCGTGGGCGTACCCAACTCCCTGGGACCGGGCGAGCTGCTGCTGAAGTACGGCACCCAGCAGCAGAAGGACCACTACCTGCCACGGCTGGCCGATGGCCGCGAGATCCCCTGCTTCGGCCTGACAGGCCCTCGCGCCGGGAGCGACGCCACTTCACTGCCGGACACCGGCATCGTGTGCAAGGAGGTCGTCGACGGCAAGGAGGTGCTGGGCCTGCGACTCAACTTCGAGAAGCGCTGGATCACCCTGGCACCCATCGCCACCGTGGTCGGGCTGGCCTTTCGCCTGTTCGACCCGGACCACCTGTTGGGTGAAGAGGAAGACCGCGGCATCACACTGGCGCTCGTACCCCGCGATACGGCCGGCATGGAGATCGGTCGCCGTCATCATCCCATCGGCAGTCCTTTCCTGAACGGCCCCATCAAGGGCACGGATGTCTTCGTGCCGCTGGATACCATCATCGGCGGCACCGAGATGATCGGCCAGGGCTGGCGCATGCTGGTGGAGTGCCTCTCCATCGGCCGCTGCATCACCCTCCCCTCCGGCGCCAGCGGCACCATTCGCTACGCCATCGGCTGGACCGGGGGCTTCGCCCGGGTACGCCGCCAGTTCAATGTCCCCGTGGCCGAAATGGAGGGCGTACAGGAACCCCTGGCCCGCATGGCTGCCCTGGGCTATATCGCCCAGGCTGCCGTCTACCAGACCGCCAACACCATCGATCGCGGCGAGAAGCCATCGGTACCCTCGGCGATCCTCAAGAGCCAGCTCACCGAGTTCCAGCGGGACGCTCTCTCCCACGCCATGGACATCCACGGCGGCAAGGCCGTGACCCTGGGGCCACGCAACTACATCGGCATCGGCTACAGCAGCAACCCCGTCTCCATCACGGTGGAGGGCGCCAATATCATGACCCGCAACCTGATGATCTTCGGGCAGGGCGCCATACGCTGCCACCCCTTCGTCCTGGAGGAACTGGCCGCCATGAATGCCGACGACCTCAAGGCCTTCGACCGTGCCTTCTTCGGCCATGCCGGGCTGATCTTCGGCAACGTGGCGCGGGCGTTCACTCTGGCCTTTGGTATCGGCAAGGGCAGTGTCCCCTTCGATGCCGCCGCCGCGCCCTATGCCAAGGACATCAACCGGATTTCCGCCGGCTTCGGGCTCTGTGCCGATGCCGCCATGGCCAGCCTGGGCTCCTCATTGAAGCAGCGCGAGCTGCTGTCGGCGCGGCTGGGCGACGTGCTCTCCAACCTCTACCTGGCCTCCATGGTGCTCAAGAGCTGGAAGGAAGGCGACAAGGTCGAGGGTGAGGCCGCGCTGTTGCATTACAGCTGCACCTTCCTGCTGGAGCGTGCCGAACAGGCACTGGACGAACTGTTCGACAATATGCCGAATCGCATTCTTGCGGGCACACTGCGTGCGGTGGTGATGCCGCTGGGGCGTCGCTGGAAGCGCCCCCACGATACCCTGACCCGAGAGATCGCCCAGGCGGTATCCCGTGACAGCGCGCTCCGCACCAAGCTGCTGCGGAACACCTGGGACGCCCAGGATGGCGTCAAGGACAATCCTCTCGCCCACTACAACGCCCTGCTGCACGAGTACGACCGCGCCGAAGCGCTCTATCGCACGCTCAACAAGGCCTTCGCCAAGGGCGAGCTGCCGATGTATGCACTCCATCCGGAACAGCGTGTGGAAGCGGGCCTCGAGGCAGGGATCATTTCCGAAGAGGATGCGGTCTTCATGCGGGCCTTCGAGGCGGAAGTGCTGGAAATGCTCACCGTCGACGACTTCGAATACGACGAATTCGCCACCGACAAGGAAAATATCCTGCGCCACAACGCTGCCTGATCGCTTACGGCGCTCTAAAAAAACGCCCCGGCACACTCACCGTGCCGGGGCGCTTTCATTTTGCGCTAGGGTGGCCAGACCAATAGAATCATGGGAATTGCCACCACCAGCACTACAAGTGACAACGGCAGGCCGAACTTCCAGTAATCGCCGAAACGATATCCACCGGGACCCATCACCAGAGTATTGGACTGATGCCCGATGGGCGTCAGAAAGGCGCAGGAGGCGCTGACTGCCACTACCATCAGAAAGGGGTCGGGAGAAGCCTCAAAGCCACCGGCCAGACTTGCCGCTATCGGTGCCATAAGAACGGCGGCAGCGGCATTGTTGATCACGTTGGAGAGCAGCATCGCGAGCAGGAACAGCACCACCAACGTCACCACGATGGGCCAGTCAACGCCGAGAACCAGCAGGTTCTCGGCAATCAGTGCCGCCCCTCCGCTGGTTTCCAGCGCCTGCCCCACCGGGATCATTGCCGCAAGCAGCACGATCACCGGGCCGTCCAGGGCCTGATAGCCTTCACGCAGCGGCAGCACCCCAACCAGCAGCGCAAGCAGCGCTGCAGATGCCAACGCCACCGCAGCCGGCAGCAGGTCGAACATCATGGCAAGGATCGCCGCCGCAAAGATCAGGACCGATACAGCCAACAAGCGCGGTTGGCCAAGGGTCAGATTGCGGCTCGCCAAAGGCAAACAACCCAGCGTAG
The DNA here is from genome assembly GCF_001545155.1 of Halomonas chromatireducens. Lineage (NCBI taxonomy): Bacteria > Pseudomonadati > Pseudomonadota > Gammaproteobacteria > Oceanospirillales > Halomonadaceae > Halomonas > Halomonas chromatireducens. The sequence goes on from NZ_CP014226.1 coordinate 3,241,934, forward strand.
CCAGGCTCTCGGTCAGGTTGCTCTCACCACCCTGCAACAACAGGACATCGCCGGCACGAAAGCGAATATCGCGCAACCGCTGCCTGAGCCGACTGCCGTCACGAGCCACAGCAACAAGATGCAAGCCATACTGGTTATGCAGACGCAGCTGGGTGACAGTTCGATTGACCATCATCGAGTCATTGCGCACCACCGCTTCGACCAGTTCAAGCCCCTCGGTATCGATCCCCCTCTTCTCTTTCTTCTTCGTCCTTTCCTTCTCTGGCTTGTTGCTCTCTTTGCTATGCGGCTCCACGCCCGACGCAGGCTGCTTGGAAGTTCTGGGTTGCTCTTTCGATACGTCGTCCTCTTCCCCCTCTTGGCTTTCGTCTTCAGCTTCCTCGTCTACTGCTTCCGCGTCCTTCGGGTCGATACCCAGCCGCAATCCGGCCTTGTCTTCGAGCAGCTTCATCTCCTCCGGCCCCGCTTCGACCAGCAGTATGTCCCCCTCTTTCAGGACACTCAGAACCGCGTGACCGGCACGCCGCTTGTCGTCCCGCACCACCGCCAGCACCGGGATGGTTTCCTCCAGCTCTTGCTGCAGCTCACGCAGGGTCCAGCCCACTGCCTTGGACTCTTCCTCCACCCTTACTTCGACCAGATAGTGGGCGGTATCAAACATGTCTTCAGTGGATGCCTTGCCAGCACGCTGCGGCGCTAGCCGCCACCCAACCAGAACAATGAACAGCAAGCCTGCCAGGGCAACCGCCGCCCCGACCGGAAAGAAGGAAAACATACCGAAGTTGTCCCCGGTGATGGAGCCGCGATAACTGGAAATGATGATATTGGGTGGCGTACCGATCAGAGTCGTCAAGCCGCCGAGCAGTGATCCGAAGGCCAGCGGCATCAACAGCAGTGAGGGGGAGGTGTCGTGCTCCCGCGCCAGGCGCATGGCCACGGGCAGCAGCAGAGCCAGTGCGCCGACATTGTTCATGAAGCCCGAGAGCACGACGACAGTGCCACTCAACGCCACCAGCTGCAGGAATAGACGATCGCCTACCTTGAGCACCTGCTCGGCGATCACGTCCACCACCCCGGAGCGCTCGAAGCCGCGGCTCAGCACCAGCACGGCTGCCACGGTAATCACCGCCGGATGGCCAAAACCGAGGAATGCTTCCTCGCCGGGCACCAGGCCCAGCATGACCGACCCCAGCAGGGCCGTCAGCGCCACCAGGTCGTAACGGAAGCGCCCCCATACGAAGGCGGCAAGGGTCAGGCCGAGAACGATGAAGACCAGCGTATGGTCGGCCATCCGGTCACCTCCCTGTGATTGCAATGCGTTCCAGCACAACAGCAGTCAGGGAAAAAATCCAGCCTTTTCCGCAGGATCCCGCCCTACGCTGAGGCACAAAAAAACCCGGACTGAGCCGGGTTCTCTGCCTGAAGGTGGTTACTTCGCCATTTTCTCCAGCATGGCATTTACCGCATCGAGGTGTTCCGGTTCGTTGTGGCACATACCCTGGAAGACGGCACAGACGTCGAGGAAGTCCTTGAGCTCCATGCGACTGCCCATCTTCATCAGACGCTTGGTCAAGCGAGTCGCCCTGGGGGGCTGGGTGGCCATTCGGGTGGCAAGCTCTCCGACACGCGCCATCAGGGCCTCCGGTTCGGTGACTTCCAGCACGATGCCGTACGTCTTCGCTTCATCGGCATCGATCACGCGGCCGGAGAGAGTCAGCTCGAAGGCGCGCTGATAGCCGATCAGTCGCTGCATGAACCAGGCACCGCCGTCTCCGGGAATGATGCCCAGGTTGAGGAAGGTCTCGCCGAACTTCGCCCTTTTCGAGGCGATGCGGATATCCGCCATATTGGCCAGGTCGAAGCCGGCACCGATGGCCGGGCCGTTGACCGCGGCGATGATCGGCACCTCCACCGCCTGAAGCGCCAACGGGATACGCTGGATGCCACGCCGGTAGCGAGCGGCGACCTCGGCCACGTCGCCGGCGAAGTCGCCGCCGCGGTTGGCCATGTCCTTGACGTTGCCACCGGCCGAGAAGGCACTGCCCTCGCCGGTGATCACCAGTACCGAGACATCGTCACAGTGGTTGACCCACTCGGCGGTGGCGACGATGTCATCCACCAGGGCGGTGCCGGTCAGGGCGTTACGCACGTCATGGCGGTCAAGGGTCAGGGTCGCCACCCGCCCTTCCAGGCTCAGGCGCGCGTCGGTCAGAGTCGGTTGAGACGTGGAGTGGCTCATGCGTGGGCTTCCTTGTCAGTGCTCTCTATGGTGCGATCCACGATAACCCGAGCATCCACCACCGCATAGCCATCGGCGTGGGCAATCACTGGGTTGAGGTCCAGCTCGGAAAGCTGGGGATAGGCTTCGACGATCCGCGATACCGTCAACAGCAGGTCGACCAGAGCCCCCTTATCCACAGCCGACTCGCCACGCACCCCGGAAAGGATCTTCTTCGCCTTGATCTGTTCGACCATGCTGGAGGCATCTTGGCGCGTCAGCGGTATCGAGCGGAAGGCCACGTCCTCGAGTATCTCGACGAAGATGCCACCCAGGCCGAACATGAGCACCGGGCCGAAGATGGGGTCCCGGATCACGCCGACGATCACCTCCACCCCCTTCCTGGCCATGGGTGTCACCAGCAACCCTTCGATTTCGGCATCGGGATCGTAGGCCCGACAGGCATCCAGTATCTCCGCACGGGCCTGGCGCAGCGCCTGCTCGCCAACCAGGTTGAGCTTGACGCCACCGGCGTCGGACTTGTGCAGGATGTCCCTTGAAACCACCTTCATGGCCAGCGGCGTATCACCGGCGGTCCCACGGAACCGGGCGGCGGCCTCGACCAGCTCCTCTTCACTACGAACCACCAGTTCAAGGGGCACATCGATGCCATGATCGCGCAGGAGCTGCTTGGCCTCGTACTCGAAGAGATCGCGCCCCTCGGCCTGGGCTTGCGCGAACAGGGCGGAAAGCGCCGGCTTCGGTTCCACGGCGGTTTCGGGTGGCTGGCCATGGCTCTGCGCCAGGTACTGGCCACGCTCACCCAGGGCCGCCAGCACCCTGACCGACTGCTCGATGGAGGCGTAGATGGGCAGGCCAGCCTCGTGCAAACGGCGCAGGGCAGGCGGCTTGATCGGCGTATAGAGGCTGTAGATCACAAGCGGCTTGGTGGTGGCCTTGGAAAGATCCACCATGGCCTCGGCGCCGCGCATCTCATCGCCCAGCAGCGACTCTGCGAAGCGAATGCTGTAGCCACCGAACATGCCGACCAGGAACACGCTGTCGACATTATCGTCCTCGGCGACGATCTCCATGCAGGTGGCCAACAGGGAGGGGTGGGCGTCCGTGGAGCCGGCCACGTCCACCGGATTGACCGTGGAAGCCTGGGGAATCAGGATATCGCGCAGGCGCTGACGGGTGGCATTGGAGAGTTCGGCGAGTTCGAGTCCCGCCTCGGCCAGGCGATCCGAGGCGATGGTCGCCTGGCCGCCACCGTCCGAGATCACCGCCACGCGCTTGCCCCGCGCCTTCTGCAACAACCCCAGCCCCTCGGCAACCGGCAGGATCTCGTCGGAATACTGCACGACGCTGACTCCGGCCTGGCGCAGCAGGTCCACGGTCATGGCGTAGCTGCCGGCCAGGGCGCCTGTGTGGGAGCTGGCGGCTTTCTGGCCCTGCTCGGTGGAGCCGGACTTGTAGACCACCACCGGCTTCATGGCGGTGACATCGCGGGCGACTTCCAGGAACTTGCGACCGTCGCGAAAGCCTTCCACATAGAGGGCGGCGACCCGTGTGTTCTCATCCTCGCCCAGGTAGCGAAGGTAGTCGTTGAAGCCAATGTCGCTCTGGTTTCCCGGGCCCACATAGGTGCTGAAGCCTACCTGTCCGTTGTGCTGTGCCTCCAGCGCCAGCGACAGCAGCATGTTGCCGGACTGGGAGATGATGCCCACATCGCCCGCCTTGACGTTGTCGAGCGCCAGCAGGTTGATCCTGTGGTGCAGATTGAACACGCCCGACGTATTGGGACCGATGATACGCACGCCGTGTGCCTCGGCCCTGGCCATCATCTCGCGCTCGAGGGCGATCCCCTCGTCGCCGGTCTCGGCGAAGCCGCTTGCCAGGATGATCGCCCCCTTGATGCCACGCCGTCCGCACTCTGCAATGAGGGCAGGAACGGTGGCCGCCGGGGTACAGATCAGGGCGAGCTGGGGGTTGCCCGGGATAGCCGTCACAGAGGGCCAGGCCTTGATTCCCAGGATCATGTCGGCCTTGGGGTTGACCGGGTAGATTTCGCCTTTGTAGCCGTCCTTGATCAGGCCGACCATGGCCTTGTAGCCGCGCTTGGTGGGATCGCTCGAAGCCCCGACCACGGCAATGCCGGTCGGCGCCAGGATATCGTGGAGCGGGCTGCGGGTCGGCAGATGTCCTTCGATGGGATTCATGTTTCGCTTACCTTGGCCTGTCACTGGCCCTTGAAGTTCGGGGTACGTTTCTCGGCGAAGGCGTCGACGCCCTCCTGCCAGTCTTCGGTGGTCGAGCAGGTGAAGACGGCGTCCAGCTCCTGCTGCAACTGCCCTTCCAGGTCGGTGTGTCCGCCCTGGTTCACCAGGCGCTTGAGCATGGCGATTGAGACAGGCGCCTGCTTCGCCAGATCGCCTGCCAGGCGGTGGGCCTCGTTCAACAGCGAATCCTGGGGCCAGCTCGAAGTGGCAAGGCCGATCCGCTTCGCCTCCTCGCCATCGATACGCCTGCCGGTGAACAGCAGCTGGCGCGCCATGTTCAGCCCCACCAGCTGGGGCAGGAGCTTGGAAACACCGCCGCCGACGCAGGTACCGATACTGGTCTCCGGGAAGCCGATCTGTGCCTCGTCGGCCATGACGATGAAGTCGCAGGAAACCGCCATCTCGGCGCCGGCGCCCAGGGCGTAGCCGTTGACGGCCGCAATCACCGGCTTGCGCAGGCGCAGGATCGCTTCGCAGACGTCGTTGCCGAGCTGCAGGTACTGACGACGCTGGAACAGCGTGCGCTTGGCACCTCCATGCTCCTTCATGTCGGCGCCAACACAGAAGGCGCGCCCCTCACCGGTCAGGATCACGGCACGAATGTCGTCATCCGCTTCGGCGCTGGCCAGCGCCGCCAGCAGATCGGTATAGAGGGTCTCCACGACGGCATTCAGCCGATGGGGGCGATTGAAGCGTATCTCCAAGACGCCACCCGTATGGATGATATTCAGGGTTTCGGGACTGGGGCTGGAACTGGCTTGAGTCATGGGCTAACCGGGTACTCTCGTGATCGAACGATGGCTGTGGATGGCTGCATAACACCCGATAGCGCAACCTCCGCTGGAAACAAACGTACCATTATGAAAAACATATTGGTACAGATGTATTGTGGGCATCCTAGCCAAGCCACGGATCCTCGTCAATACGCACGTATTGAAAAATAACAGAACAGGGAACAAATGTTTCATTCATTGACGAAGTCCATGCGTTACAATGCCGAGCGACGGCTACCGGCCGCCCGCATCATGCCACTGGGGGTACCGCTCCCCTGCAGGAGACCGACGTGCTGGAACAGGAACCGCAGAACGCCGACGCACAGAATAACGAGACCAGTCCACCATCGGATCTGGATACCGTGAACCAGCAGCTGGCCGCCGCCTATCCGGAGCTCAGCCCGCAGCTGAAGCTTGCCGCCGGCTATGTGCTGGAACATCCGGTGGAAATCGCCTTCCAGTCGATCCGCAAGTCGGCCGCGGCGGCACGGGTAACCGCCTCGACTCTGGTGCGCCTGGCCAAGCGACTGGGATTCGACAGCTATGAGCAGTTTCGCGAGGTATTCCAGTCGGCGGTGCAGGCGAGTCCGGTGGAACTTTCCGGGCGGGCCAGCAATCTGCGCAACCTGGCCAGTCAGACCGATGACCAGGTCTTTCTCGACGTGGGCGACGCGGCCTTCGACAATATCGGCCGGCTCTTCACCGCCGATACCCAGGCCCGGGTCCGCGATGCGGCCAGGATGCTGCTCGGCGCCGAAAAGATCGCCGTGGTGGGATTTCGAGACACCTTCGCCTGTGCCTACCACTTCGCCTACGTGGGCCGTATCGCCATGCCCAACATCCAGCTCATACGGGGTCAGGAAGGCGGACTATTGACCGAGCTGGCCCCCTTCGGCGAAAAGGACCTGGTGGTGGCCTTCGGCTTCGAGCCCTATTGCGGCGAAACGGTGCGCGCCCTCGATATCGCCCGGGCCAATGGCGTCCGGCCCATCGTGGTGACCGACACGCTGCGCTCCCCCCTGGTGCCCGGCGCCGCCATCACCTTCACCGTGGCCAATGCCACACCACACTTCTTTCCCTCGATCCTTTCCGCCATCACCCTGATCGAAGTGCTGCTCGCCGAGTGCGTGGCCTTCGGCCCCGACCGCCTGGTCGATAACGTGGCGAGCTTCGAATCGCGAATGCGTGAGATGGGTGCCTATGTCAGCAATGAGTAGCGCACACAAGACGCCGCCGGCCCTGGAACGGGAACCGGCGGCGCAAGGCGAATCAGAAAGGGTTGTGGGCGATACCGATCAGGGAATCAGGATAGTGGAACCGGTGGTCCTGCGGCTTGCCAGGTCCTCCTGGGCCTTGCCCACCTCGGCCAGGGAATATTTCTGGCCGATATCGATCGTGACCTTGCCGCTCTTGAGCATGTCGAACAGCTCATTGGCCATCATCTCCAGGCGCTCCCGGGTGTCGGCATAGCCATTCAGGCTGGGACGGGTCACGAACAGCGAGCCCTTCTGGTTGAGGATGCCGATGTTGACGCCCTCGACCGCTCCCGAGGCGTTGCCGAAGCTGACCATCAGTGAACGGGGCTTTAGACAGTCGAGCGAGATCTCCCAGGTGTCCTTGCCCACAGAGTCGTAGACCACATCCACCATCTCACCATTGGTCAGCTCACGCACCCGCTCGACAACGTCTTCCTTGGTATAGTCGATGGTCGCCCAGGCACCGTTCTTCTCGGCGAGAGCGGCCTTCTCCGGCGAACTCACGGTGCCGATCAATTTTACGCCCAGCGCCTTCGCCCACTGGCAGGCAATGGAGCCCACACCCCCGGCCGCTGCGTGCCACAGAATCGTCTCGCCACCCTTGAGAGGGCAGGTCTGGCGCAGCAGGTACTGAACCGTCAGCCCCTTGAGCATGCAGGCGGCCGCGGTTTCCACATCGACGCCCTCAGGCAGCACCACCACCTTGGCGGCGGGCAATACATGATAGTCGGCATAGGAGCCCAGCGGACCCTGGGCGTAGGCGACACGGTCTCCCACCTCAAGGTGCGTCACACCATCACCCACGGCGTCGACCACGCCGGCGCCTTCGGTCCCCATGCCGGACGGCAGCGACGGCGCCGGGTACAGCCCGGTACGGAAGTAGATATCGATGAAATTGAGGCCAATGGCGTGGTTCTGGATGCGAACTTCGCCGGGTCCCGGTTCGGCAGGGGTTACCTCGAGTAGTTCAAGAACCTCCGGCCCACCGGTGCGGGAAAACTGGATACGCTTGGCCATGGCGCTATATTCCTTTCTTCGTTTGATGGGTGTTTAGTCAGGGTAGAGTCCTATCCAAACGCCGAATACGGCAACGGTCAAGGGTCGTGGCTACCGGTGGCCGCACTCGAGCCATTCTCAGGCAGGAAATGCCGCCAAGGCAGCGACGAAGAGGCCCTTCTCCTGTTCGAAGAAGCGGGGATCGTGCTTGAATCGCCGCAGGATCGCCGCCTCATCAAAATCCAACGCCGGTTCCACGTCGCTGATGGCCTGTGCCGGGTGCCCCTGGGCCAGGCCGATTCGGCGCCCACCGGGAGCAGCAAACCAGCGCGAAATGCCACAGCGCCGGTAAAAGGCTTCGGTGTCCGGGTCAGTTGCCTCCACGCGCAGCGGCGCCTTGAGCGCAAGCTCACGAATCAGCCGTCGCTCACTTTCACGATCACCGCTGGGCGATGCGCTCAGCCCCAGCACCATGCCGGTCCCCGACTCGTCGAGCACCAGCAGCGCCAATGCACCGGGACGCTCCTGATCGTCAACCAGCCCCCAGAGGCGAGCGGCTTCATGAGCGAAGAGTACCTGCCGCACCCCCGAAAAAGTGACCAGGGGCGTCAGCCCTGCCTCTCGGCCGTAGATGTCGGCACAGAGCCTGGCCAGCCAGGCATTGCGCTGCTCGTCACGCTCGGGGGTCATCACCTTCATGCCATGCCTCGCTGCATCGTTCAAAGCCCGAAAGCCTAGCACAATCAGGCTCGTCTCCGCCCGTGCCATGGACCTTGAGAGTCGCTATTCTGTCACCTGTAGCCAATAGACTAGTCAGGCCGCCCACGGAGTCACTGCATGCCGCAACATCCCGACATCACCCTGCCCCGTCTTATCGCCCACCGGGGGCTTTCCGCTCACGCACCCGAGAACACTCTGGCTGCCGTACGTGCCGCCTTCGACACCGGCTGCCACTGGGTGGAGCTGGACGTACAACTGCTGGGCGACGGCACCCCGGTGATCTGGCATGACCCGACCCTCAAGCGCTGCTCGGATGGCCATGGTCAGCTATCCCGACTCAGCCTGGACGAGGCACGTGGGCTCGACGTTGGCTCCTGGTTCAGTGATGCCTTTCGCGGTGAGCGCATGGCCACCCTTGCCGAGATGCTGAAGCTGCTGGCGAGCCTGGACATGGGGGTCAATCTGGAGCTCAAGGTCGGGCGCAACCGCAGTGGCATCGAGCTGGCCGATAGCGTGGTTCCCCACCTGCTCAAGGCACTCCCCCCTGAACGCATCATCCTCTCCTCCTTCGACATGGCCTCGCTGCAATACGCCAGGTCGCTGGCCGATGCATCACGCCTACCGATCGGCGTGCTCACCGAAAGCATTCCACAAAAATGGCAGCCCCGCTGCGAGACGCTCGATGCCTTCAGCGTTCATACCGACTGGACACGGCTCACTGCCCGGCGCGCCCGGGAGATCAAGGCGGCCGGCTACCGGCTACTTTGCTATACCCCCAACGACCCAGCTGCCTTCGCCCGCCATTGGGACTGGGGCGTCGACAGCGCCATCAGCGATGATCCGCCCTGTTTCGCCAGCATTGCACCGCCCCCGGCCCTGGCTTGACCAACCGAGCCCAGGACTGCAGGACCCATGGATCATGGGCCGGCGACATCGGCCATTGTGGCCTACGGTATGAGGTGCATCCCACGCTGATAAAGCGAGTTGGCTAACAGGAGAAGAGGCAATGGAACTGCTGGATCGCATCACGGACTACCTGATCGACAATGAACTCACGCTCGCCACCGCCGAGTCCTGCACCGCGGGCCTGATTATCTCGGAGCTGGCTCGGGTTCCCGGCAGCGGCCAGAGCATCGACTGCGGCCTCGGGGTCTATTCACCCCAGTCGAAGAACCGCTATCTCGGCGTCAGCTTCGACACCATCGAGAGCCACGGCCTGACCAGTGAGGCCGTGGCCAGCGAGATGGCCGCCGGTGCCCTGAACAACAACGATGCCGACGTGGCTCTGGCCAACACCGGCATCGCCGGCCCCAACCCTGGCGACGACGATACGCCCATCGGTACCGTCTGCTTTGCCTGGGCGTTCCGTCAGAACGGCGACCACCATCATTATTGCGAAACCCGACGCTTCGACGGCACGCGAAACGAGGTGCGCCTTGCCGCGGCCCACTACGCCCTCGAACGCCTTCCCCACTACCATCGGCTGTGCCTGGAGAGTGCAGCCAAAGGCTCGGAAGAGGCGCGCTCACGGCAAGCCCGCCAGCGGGCCATCGGTGTCCAGTTACATGCCCGCAGCGAGATCGATCCCCAGCATGAAATCGAGCGGCGCCGCGATTTCCTTTGCCGGAAGATGCAGGAGAGCGGCCAGACGACACTGGTGCTGGGGATCAGCGGCGGCGTCGATTCCACCGTAGCTGGCCGCCTGGCCCAGCTTGCCGTGGAGAAGCGCCGCGAGCAGGGCGGGCAGGCCAGGTTCATCGCCATGCGCCTGCCTTACGGCGTACAGCAGGATGCCGACGATGCCGACAAGGCGCTGGACTTCATCCAGCCCGACGACGTGTTCGATGTGAACATTCAGGGAGCCAGCGATACGCTGCTGGAATCGCTGGTAAGCGGCGGCCTGACGATCGAAGACGCCGGCCAGCGTGATTTCGTGCTGGGTAACATCAAGGCACGCCAGCGCATGGTCGCCCAGTACGCCGTGGCCGGCGCTCGGGGGGGCCTGGTCATCGGCACCGACCAGGCCGCAGAGGCACTGATGGGCTTCTTCACCAAGTACGGGGATGGCGCTTGCGACGTAGCGCCCTTGACCGGGCTGAACAAGCGCCAAGTGCGCCAACTGGGGATGCAACTGGGTGCGCCAAAAGCACTGGTGACCAAGGCACCCACCGCCGATCTCGAATCGCTCGCGCCCCAGAAGCTCGACGAAGAGGCGCTTGGCGTCAGCTACGAGGAGATCGATGCCTTCCTCGAGAACCGGGAGGTCTCCTCACAAGCCTTCGAGACCATCGTGACCACCTATAGACGCACCGCGCACAAGCGCGATCTCCCGATCGTCCCGGACTGAACAGGCTACAACGCAAGCGGGCCGACACCTTGGGTGACGGCCCGCTTGCCGTGACTAGCGTGGGGTCATTGCGTCGCCGGCCGGGAGTGCGCAGCGTCTTCCTCGTCCCGCTCCACCACCATGTCGTCCTCCACCGAGATGGGCTCCTGCTCCTCAGCCTCGCGGGCGCCGCGGGCGCGGTGTTCGATCAGGAAGTAGAGGATCAGGCCAATGCCCAGGCCCCAGGCCGCACCGTGGGTGGCCAGCACCACCCCCATGATGCCCGCCACGCCCATGGCGGTGGCGTTCTTGATCTGCTCCACGGCCACGGCGATACACAGATAGCCGGTGATCAGCAACGTAATGGAGAGCGCGATCGGCAGCACCGGACGGAAGAAAGTCACCAGCGGCAGCAGGAACAGGGCGAAGAAGCCGACGATCCAGAACACGCCGGTACCAGAGTAGATGGTATCCATGGTCTTGCGTCCGTAGCGGTAGCGCTCGGTTACCGTAGCCATGCCACCGGTGAAGAGCGGCCCGGCCAGGCCGGGATAGGGGGCCAGAAGCGAGTGCATCAGGTTGCGCAGGCCGGTGATCAGGTGTACCCGGTCGATATTCACCTCGATCTTCTCGTCCGGGCGCAGATGGTCGACCCGCTTGAGCAGCGTCTGGCCCACCACGATATCGCCGAAGGCGATAATGTAGGCAATGATCGCCGTGGGAATTGCCGCCACCATCAGCTCGATGGGCGGCGCACCGATGGAGAACGGCAGATAGGCCCAGATACCGGCGAAATCGGGCGCAGCAATACCCCACTCCACCGTGGGCATCGAGTACTCACCGACACCCCAGCCGATCGCCATGGTAATCAGCATGCCCGGCACCATGCCGAAGGCGACGATGTTGCGGGCCCAGCGATACTTCTCGGCCAGATCGCGGAAGGAGAGCGAGAACAGCACGTAGAGCGTGATCAGTCCGCCGATGCCCAGCGAAATCGGCGTGTTGTAGAGCCGGCCGCCTTCGACGATCTCCCCACTGATGGCCGCAATGCCCGCGCCGAGCAGGATACCGGCCTTGATCGAAGCCGGCACGTTGTTGACCAGCTTGCTGCCCAGCCGGGTAACGGCCATGAACAGGAAGATCGCCGTCACCATCAACTGCAGCGCCACCATGGCGCGAATCGCCTCGGGTCCTGGCTCAAACTGGCCGATGAACAGCAGCACCACGGGAATGGCCGGAGTGATCCAGCCGGCGATGAACGGTACCCCCAACAGCGGCGGAAGAATGAAGCCGATGCCGCAAACCACCACGAATGCCAGGCCGACCTCATAGGGCACGCCCAGGTACTGCTCCAGCAGCGGGATCATCCCCAGGGAGATGACGAACATCACCATGGCCTGGATGGTTTCGGGTATGGCCCACTTGAAGTGGATGAAGGGCAGGCGGACCTTGAAGGGTCCCAGTGGCCAATAGGGATGTTCCTGGCCGTATTCGCGTTTGAGCAGCACGTCGACACCTCAGCGGTTCTGTTTGTTGAGCGGTCCTCTTGGTCGGTTGTTGTTATTCTTGGCTGATCTCGGTTGTACGCATGTCTGACGCGGCGCAACATTCGACCATCTGACATATGGACAAGTGAAAAACTGATGAAACTTGTCGACAACATTACAGAATATAACGTGGTGATTTGGCACCAACGCCGCAGCTGCGGGCAGTTACCGAGAAATATGAGGGGAGTTGTCGACAAGATTACAGCAAAATTAGGGAAGTTAACGTTAACGTCAAGCCACGACTCCGACGACTGAATCCGCCGAGAAGCTATGGTAACGCGACAGCAACAAAGCCGGCTGGAATGAGTGTAGAACTAAAGAATGAGAGGGCGACGTGGATTCAGCCCCCAAGCAGGCGTTCGATGGCCGCCATGTCCAACTGCGCTTCCAGGCAGTCGGCCAGCCGGTCAAGTTCACTTTCCCGATGGGCCTGGTGATCCACCGCCGCACCCTGGGCATCCAGCCCGCAGCGAGCCAGCAACGCCTCACACGCTGCCGGACAGTCGAACAGGCCGTGGAGATAAGTGCCCATGATCTGGCCGTCGTCGCTGACCGCGCCGTCGGGTCGGCCGTCCAGCTCACATAGCGGGCGCGCCAGGGCAGGTCCCTCGCTCATGCCATTGTGGATCTCGTAGCCGCTGATCGGCATGCCTTCGGGTAGCAAGCGCCCACTCACGTTGCGCAGCTGCTTGCCTGCCACCATGCGCGTCTCGACATCGAGCAGGCCGAGCCCGGGCGACGAGCCGGCTGGCCCTTCCAACCCGTCGGGGTCGTGAACCATCCGGCCCAGCATCTGGAAGCCGCCACAGATGCCCAGCACCTTGCCGCCGTAGCGCAGATGGCGCTGAATCGCCGCTTCCCAGCCCTGGGCGCGCAGCCAGGCGAGGTCGGCTTGGGTGCTCTTGCTGCCGGGCAGGATGATCAGGTCTGCAGGGGGAAGGGACCGGCCCGTTCCGACCTGATTCGGCCCGATAAAGCTGAGTTCGACCTGTGGATGCAGGCGCAGCGGGTCGAAGTCGTTGTGATTGCTGATGCGCGGCAGCGCCGGCACTAACACCTTGAGGGTATCCCCCTGCCCCACCCGGCCGCTGCGACCGATGCTGTCCTCGGCGTCGAGCAACAATCCCTGCAGATAGGGCAGCGTGCCATATACCGGCTTGCCGGTCCGCTCGGTGAGCCAGTCGAGGCCCGGCTCGAGCAGAGCGATATCGCCGCGGAAGCGGTTGACGATGAAGCCGCGGGTACGTGAGCGCTCGCTCTCGCTGAGCAGCTCCAGGGTGCCGACCAGCTGGGCGAAAACGCCGCCGCGGTCGATATCGCCCACCAGCACGACCGGGCAATCGACCATCTCGGCGAAGCCCATGTTGGCGATATCGTTGGCGCGCAGGTTGATCTCCGCCGGGCTGCCCGCGCCCTCGGCGATGATCACGTCATATCGAGAAGAGAGCGCCTGCCAGGCCGCCAGCACGCTCTCCCGCGCCGTGCGCTTGTAGGCGTGGTAGTCCAGCGCATCCATGTGGCCGAGGACCCGGCCCCGCAGGATCACCTGGGCGCCGCGGTCGCTCTCGGGCTTGAGGAGCACCGGGTTCATGTCGCTGTGGGGCTCGACGCCTGCCGCCAGCGCCTGAAGCGCCGTGGAGCGGCCGATCTCGCCGCCGTCCACCGTTACCGCGCTGTTCAGCGCCATGTTCTGGGGCTTGAATGGCGCCACCGACACGCCCCGCCGCGCCAATACCCGGCACAGCCCCGCCACCACCGTGCTCTTGCCGGCATCCGAGGTGGTGCCCTGGATCATCAATGTCGCCATGGGATTAAAGCTCGATTCCCTTCTGGGCCTTGATTCCCTGCTCCTTGAAGGCGTGCTTGATCACCTTCATCTCGGTCACGGTATCGGCCAGCTCAATCAGCTCCTGGGGGGCATAGCGACCGGTAACCACGGCGTGCTGCATTTCCGGCCGTGCCTGCAGATCATCGAGAACTCGGTCAAGATCGAGGTACTCGTAGCGCAAGGCGATATTGAGCTCATCGAGGAGCACCAGGTCGAAGCTGGCATCAGACAGCATGCCGCGGGCCACCTCCCAAGCGGCCTCGGCGGCGCGGGTGTCTCGCTCACGGTCCTGGGTATCCCAGGTGAAGCCCTCGCCCATCACGTGGTATTCGACGCCAGGCTGCCGGCGGAAGAAGGCCTCCTCGCCGGTCTCCCGCGTCCCCTTGATGAACTGCACCACGCCCACCTTCATGCCGTGGCCAAGCGCCCGGGCCAACATGCCAAAGCCTGAGCTGCTCTTGCCCTTGCCGGGGCCGGTGAGCACCAGCAGCAGCCCCTGCTCCTTCTGGGCGCTGGCAATGCGCTCGTGCATGATCTTCTGCTTGGCAGCCATGCGCTGGGCGTGACGCTGGGGGTCCTTGGCATTCTCTCGCATGGGTCACTCCTTAGTGAAACGCAGCGGTTCGCCGCAAAAGATGGCAGCGGTCAATGCCGGCGCCGAAGGAAAATAGCCATGGAAATAGCTTGCTACCAGCCTGCCTTCGACAAAGACCGGCTCGGCAGGACTGCCAGCCAGGCGCCGGGCGTGGGCCGCCGGCTCGAGAGGTGTTTCCAGCAGCGAGTGGTGGTAGGTGTGGCCACGCAGCTCCCCGCTCTCGGTCGTCAGGCTTTGCAGGCCCAGGGCCGTCAGCTTGCCGGCCATGCGTGCGGTGCCGGGCAACAGCCCCAGCATGGGATGCTTGCGCCCCTCACCATCCACCAGGGACTCCATACACGCCATCAGGCCACCGCACTCGGCGAGGATCGGCTTTCCTGCCTCTCGATGGACGCGAATCGCGCCAAGCATCGGCGCATTGGCAGCGAGCTTTGCCGCGTGCAGCTCAGGGTAGCCACCAGGCAGCCAGAGGGCGTCGCATGCGGGTAGCTCGGACTCGACCAGCGGCGAGAAGAAATGCAGCTCGGCGCCCATCTGCGTCAGCAGATCGAGGTTGGCGCGATAGAGAAAGGCGAAGGCGTCGTCCCGAGCCACGGCGATCTGTACGCCATCGAGCAGGCGCGGCGGCGGCTCGGGGGCCTCGGCCTCGAGCGTCACCCGTGCCGGCAAGCGGTCGAGGCCCGCCTCCTTGAGCACCTCGGCGGCGGCATCAAGTTGCGCATCCAAGCCAGCGAGTTCGCCGGCCTGCACCAGTCCCAGGTGGCGGTCGGGGATGGTCATCGCCTCATGTCGCGGAATGGCACCGAGCAGGGAGAGCCCCACCGGCATGCTCTCCGCCAGCAATCTGCCGTGACCCGGGCTGCCGACCCGGTTGGCGATCACCTCGTGAATGGCCAGGCCGGGATGATAGTTGGCCAACCCCTGGGCCACGGCACCGAAGGTCTGGGCCATGCCCCAGGCATCGATCACCGGCAGCGCCGGCAGCCCGGCGAGTATCGCCAGATCGGCGCTGGACGGGTCGCCGTCAAACAGCCCCATGGAGCCCTCGACCAAGATCAGGTCGGCTTCCCGGGCGGCCTCGGCCAGCCGCCAGCGACACTCGGCCTCGCCGGTCATCCAGGGATGCAGCTGATAGACCGGCTGGCCCGAGGCCACTTCCTGCACCATAGGGTCGAGATAATCCGGGCCATGTTTGAAGACACGAACCTTGCGGCCCGCATTGCGGTGCAGTCTCGCCAGCGCCGCGGTGACCATGGACTTGCCCTGGCCGGAGCCTGGGGCGGTGATCAAGGCGGCGTGGCACTCGCCGCGAATGGTTGTGGTTGTCATATCACCTCGCAGGAACGAAAACGGGGGAACCGTCGATCTCGGCGGTAGCCAGGGGCTGGCCATAGAGCCGCTCCAGGGCACTCGGCACCAGCATGGTCTCGCGAGGGCCCCAGCAGGCCTCGCCGCCGGGATAGAGCAGCAACAGATGGTCGCACCAGCGTGCCGCCAAGTTGAGGTCGTGGAGACACATCATTACCGCATGCCCTGAAGCGGCCTGCTCGGCGAGCAATGCCATGACAGCGGTCTGGTGGTGAAGGTCCAGGTGGTTGGTGGGTTCGTCGGCAAGCCATATCTTCGGCCCCTGGGTCAGCACCGTGGCAATGGCCAGGCGCTGACGCTCGCCGCCGGAGAGGGTGTTCACCAGCCGGTCGGCCAGGTGTGCCACGTCCAGGCGGGTCAGGGCCGCCTCGGCCAGGCGCAGGTCTTCTCCTCTCTCCATCTGCCATGGCGACAGGAAAGGGTGACGGCCAATCAGAGCGGTCTCACGCACCGTGGCTGGGAAGCCATCCTGACTATCCTGGAATACCAGGCCCAGCGACTGGGCTATCTCGCGGCGGCCCAGCCTAAAGAGCGGACGATCATCAAGGGACACTTGGCCGGCACGCACCGCACGCAGGCCGGCCAGTGTGTGTAGCAAGGTCGTCTTGCCGGCACCATTGGGACCCAACACCCCCCAGACCTGGCCTGGCTCGAGACAGAGATCCAGTGGCTGCCCATCGGCACGGCCCGGCACGTCGATGACCAGCTTTCTCGCCTCGAGACGGCTCATCAGCGGCTCCGGTAGAGCAGGTAGAGGAAGGTCGGAACGCCGAGCAACGCCGTGATGACGCCTACCGGCAATTGCTCCGGGGCGATCATGGTACGTGCCAGGGTATCCGCCAGCACCAGCAGGGTACCGCCGGCCAAAGCGCAGGCTGGCAGGATGAGGCGTTGATCGTTGCCCAGCACCAGGCGCAGCATATGCGGCACCACCAGGCCGACGAAGCCGATGCTACCGGCGGTGGTCACCGCCATGGCGGTGAGCAGGCTTGCCGCAATATAGATCAACCACTCCAGCGGGCGAACCGACACCCCCAGCGCCGCGGCTTGCAGCGGCCCACGCGCCAGTACGTTGAGGCTTCGCCCCAGCGGTATCACCAGCAGGCAGACTGCCATGAGCAGCGTCAATGGCGGCCAGGGCGTGCGCGCGTAGGAGAGATCGCCCATCAGCCAGTAGAGCATTCCCGGGAGCCGTTCGGCGGGGCTGATCGCCAGCATGAGGGTGATGACCGCACCCCAGCCGGCGGCCACCACGACCCCGGTCAACAGCAGCCGCGAGGGAGTCCAGCTGCCGGTGCCATGGGCCAGGCCGAATACCAGCAGGGTGGAGAGCAGGGCACCGCCAAACGCCGAGCCGGAGATCACCATGCCTCCCATGCCCCCTAACATCGCCGCCAGGGCGCCCACCGACGCGCCGCCGGATAGCCCCAGTACGTAGGGGTCGGCCAAGGGGTTGCGCAACAGCACCTGCATCAGCGCACCCGCCACCGCCAGCAGCCCGCCCACCGCGAAGGCCGACAGGGAACGCGGTACCCGCAATTCGAGGACCAGCGTGCGCGACAGGGCCTCTCCCCCGCCACGCAGCACCGCCCATAGTTCGCCGGCCGCCACGTTGACGCTGCCGACGCTGACTGACAACGCCAGCGCCGCCAGCGATGCCGCCAGCAATATCCCGAGGGGGAAACTCAACTGTCGCATCAGGCTGGTCTACCGTCTGCCACGTGCCACCTCCAGCTTCTCACACAGGACCCGGCTGCCTTCCAGCAGACGCGGCGTCGGACGCTGGATCAGCGATGGAGGAACGAAGAAGAGATTGCCCCGGGCCACCGCCGTCAGCGTCGGATACTGCTCCCAGTGTGTCAGCCAGTGGCGATTCTCCTCGCCCATGCCGCCGGCGATGATCGCCTCGGGATCGGCGGCCAGTACCGACTCGTCATCGATACGCGGCACCAGTCGCGGCAGTTCGCCGAAGACGTTGATACCGCCGCACAGGGAGACCACCTGGCCATGGCACTACTAAGACTCACGCCCTGTGACGGCGAGATCGACTTAGGTGGAGCACGTCTCGACCGCTTGAGCGGTAACGCNATCAAACAACGGATGTGCCTGGGATTTCCAGCCCCGCGGCGTTCAAGGTCGACGGTTGACAGCTCCGGGGCGCTTGAGTAAGATTCGCGCCACCTCGTTGAAGCGAGACGGCTGCGTCCCATTCGTCTAGTGGTCCAGGACACCGCCCTTTCACGGCGGGAACAGGGGTTCGAACCCCCTATGGGACGCCATTCTGCTCTGCAATCTATCTCCCCAAGGCGCCTGGTGCGTCTTTTTTTATTGCCGCGTCACGCTCAGGACGACGGCGGCTTTCGCTTGCGTGTAAAAGGCATTGAACCGCCGGTTTTTCGCTATTTAGGGCTTGACTTGTCCACTCGTCCAAGTCACCCAGGGGTCCCCTGTGTGCAGTTTTGACCATCTCGCTGCACCCTTGATGTTTTCGATAAAATCTATATATTTCAATAGGTTGCAATAGGTCAAAAATTAACCAATCTAACGGCAAGCCTCTGTTCATGCCGATTCGATGGCGTTTTCTGACGGTTGTGAACAGGGTTATCCACAGAATGTGTGGAAAACGTCCCGACGTGCTGATGGACGGCGATTCGTGCCTCATGGGAGTGGCAAGTCAAGCACTGAATTGTCGTTTTTTATGCTTGGCCGTTAGAGAGGGGCGAGGGCGTCACTGCAGGAGTGACGCCCGAGTTGAACCTCTAATCGCGGCCATGGCTGCGAAGACGGCGAAGCAGCGATGAAGTATCCCAGCGGCCGCCACCCATAGCTTGCACGTCGCCATAGAACTGGTCCACCAGTGCGGTCACCGGCAGACGGGCCTGTAGGCGGCGAGCCTGCTCGAGGCATATGCCCAGGTCCTTGCGCATCCAGTTCACCGCGAAGCCGTGCTCATACTCGTCTGCAGCCATGGTCTTGTGACGATTTTCCATCTGCCAGGACCCGGCGGCACCCTTGGCGATCACATCGATGACCCGCTGCTGGTCCAGTCCGGCCTGCTCGGCGAAGTGCAGACCCTCGGCAAGGCCTTGCACCAGGCCGGCGATGCAGATTTGATTGACCATCTTGGTCAATTGGCCGCTGCCGGCAGGGCCCATCAGAGCCACGGCGCGGGCGTAATGGGCGAGAGTGGCCTCGATCCGGGAAAATTCGCGCTCTTCGCCGCCGCACATGATGGTCAGAGCGCCATTGATCGCGCCCTGCTGGCCGCCGGAAACCGGAGCATCGATGAAGCCGATGCCTTGCGCGTGACAGATGTTGGACAGCTCTTCGGCCAGATCGGATGAAGCGGTAGTATGGTCGACCAGCAGGCTGCCGGCGGCCATGCCGTGCAGGGCGCCCTGTGAGCCCGTTGTTACCTGGCGAACGTCATCATCGTTACCCACGCAGACCATTACCAGATCGGCCCCCTGGGCCGCTTCCTGAGGGGTTGTGTGGTGGCTGCCGCCATGTTCGGCGACCCAGGCCTCGGCTGTGGCGGTGGTTCGGTTGTAGACGCGTACCGTCAGGCCCTGCCTGGCGAGGTGGCCGGCCATGGGATAGCCCATGACGCCCAGGCCGATAAAGGCGACAGTCGAGATCGTCTGGTGCATTGATGATTCCTTCTCGTTGGTGACGGAGGTATATGTCCGCTCAGGTAAAGTCTCTGGGGCTGTACGCGAAAGGCCGCCCGATGGGCGGCCTTGCGGTACCGAGCGGCCTTGGCCGCATCCTGCCGGGTAGTGACAGGATAGATTACTTGGCTGGGTAGTCGCGCTGCGGATGGCCAATATAGAGCTGGCGCGGGCGACCGATCTTGTAGTCTCCGGTGATCATCTCGTGCCAGTGGGAGATCCAGCCAATCGTGCGCGACACGGCGAAGATTACCGTGAACATGTTGGTCGGAATACCCATGGCCTTGAGGATGATGCCGGAATAGAAGTCGACGTTGGGGTAGAGCTTGCGCTCGATGAAGTACTCGTCCTCCAGCGCGATCTGCTCCAGGCGCTTGGCGATCTTCAGCTGCGGGTCATCGGCCATGCCCAACTCGGCCAGCACTTCGTCGCAAGTCTCCTTCATGACCTTGGCGCGGGGGTCGAAGTTACGATAGACGCGGTGGCCGAAGCCCATCAGGCGGAAGGGGTCATCCTTGTCCTTGGCCTTGTCGACAAAGCGCTGGATATTTTCTTCGGAGTCGTCGCCGATCTCATCGAGCATGTTCAGGACAGCTTCGTTGGCGCCACCGTGAGCCGGCCCCCATAGCGCGGCAATGCCGGCGCTGATGCAGGCGAACGGGTTGGCGCCGGTGGAGCCGGCCAGGCGCACCGTGGAGGTGGAGGCGTTTTGCTCATGGTCGGCGTGGAGCATGAAGATACGATCCATCGCCTTGGCGAACACTGGGTTGGTCTTGTACTCCTCGCAGGGGTTGCTGAACATCATGTAGAGGAAATTCTCTGCATAGTTCAGATCGTTGCGCGGATAGTTGAACGGCTGGCCGATGTTGTACTTGTAGGACATCGCGGCGATGGTCGGCATCTTGGCGATCAGGCGGATGGCGCTGATTTCGCGATCCTCGGCCTTGGTGATGTCCATGTGGTCATGGTAGAAGGCCGCCAGGCCGCCGACCACGCCGCAAAGGATCGACATCGGGTGCGCGTCACGCCGGAAACCCTTGAAGAAGTTGTTGATCTGGTCGTGGACCATGGTGTGGTTGCTGATGCGCTTCTCGATATCGGCATACTGTGCATCGTCCGGCAGTTCGCCGAACAGCAGCAGGTAGCACATCTCGACGAAGTTGGACTCCTTGGCCAACTGCTCGATGGGGTATCCCCGATGCAGCAGCACCCCCTTGGCACCATCGATATAGGTAATGGCAGATTGGCACGAGGAGGTTGCCATGAAGCCCGGGTCGTAGGTAAACAGGCCTTCCGCGCCGAGGCCGCGCACATCTACCACATCGGGCCCAAGGGTGCCCGAGTAGACCGGCAGTTCGACCGGGTTATCCAGTCCGTCTACCGTCAGTGTCGCTTTCCTGTCAGCCATGCTGGCCTCCTCTCGAAGTCGAATTGAAACGTTAAGTCGTTATTTCGCAAACAGTGTTTTCTTATGTTGGGCCGCGAAAAAGGTTCGCCCACTATAGAAGCGTTCCCGGGATTGTCAATTAACCTTAAGCGACAGCATGGCTGTACAAAAATGTTGAGACGTATAAGTAACTGTACAATAATTGATGCTATGCACCATGGATGCTGCATGCGTCGGTCAGTTGGCGCGTCGCTGGCTGGGCCGTCATGGGCAACGGGCTTGAACCATGGTCGAGTTCGGTGGGTGTTCATTTGTCACTAGGGGTTCATATCCCTATAATCCACTGCGCGCGACTGGCAGGTACTCGTTGTCATGCCCGTCCCGGCAGCGGCGAGCCCCCTACCTCAAACCACCGCCCGCATTCCAGCCAAAGTCCGTTCGGCACAGGAGCGAGCCAAGAGAGTGTGTATAGAGCCGTGAATAGCAAACGACCCGTCAACCTCGACCTCACCACGATAGAGTTTCCACTTCCCGCCTTGACGTCGATCGCCCACCGTATCACTGGCGTCATTCTTTTCATCGGCCTGATCTTCGCCTTCTGGGCCCTCGACAGGTCTCTGTCGTCCCCGGCCGGCTTCGCTGCCGTCAGTGATGCCCTGGCCAACAATATTCTGGCGAAATTGGTGGCCTGGGGTCTGCTGTCGGCCTTGGCCTTCCATTTTGTCGCCGGCATCAAGCATATGCTGATGGATGCCGATATCGGCGTGACCCTGGAGGGGGGCGTCAAGAAGGCACAGGCCACCGTGGTCATCAGTGCCGTCCTGATCATTCTGGCGGGAGTCTGGGTATGGTAACCAACATCACCAATCTGGGGCGGAGTGGCCTGTCCGACTGGCTGATCCAGCGCGTGTCGGCGGTCATCCTGGCACTCTATACGCTGTTTATCGTCGCCTACCTGCTGTTCAATCCGGGACTCGACTACTACACCTGGAGCGGCCTGTTCGCCCAGACCTGGATGCGCATCTTTTCACTGCAAGCTTTGACCTACACCCCAACGCCACCCCCACGGCGACGCCGATCCGTGAGGATATCCTCAAGAATCCCGGCTTCGGTCGCTACTTCACCGATCACATGGCGCATGTGCGCTGGACGCTGGACACCGGCTGGCACGGCCGCGAGGTGCGTCCCTACGGCCCGCTGACGCTGGACCCCGCGGCTGCCGTGCTGCACTACGCCCAGGAGATCTTTGAAGGCATCAAGGCGTACCGTCACGCCGACGGCTCGGTGTGGACCTTCCGCCCCGAGAAGAACGCCGAGCGCTTCCGCCGCAGCGCCCGTCGCCTGGCACTGCCGGAACTCTCCGACGAGGACTTCATCGGCTCGCTCAAGGCGCTTCTGGCCCAGGACCACACCTGGGTGCCTACCCCGAAGAGCGCGGCTGACGAATGCAGCCTCTATTTGCGCCCCTTCATGATCGCCAGCGAGAAGTTCCTCGGCGTGCGTCCAGCCCACGAGGTCGACTACTACGTCATCGCCTCGCCGGCGGCTGCCTACTTCAAGGGTGGCGTGGAGCCGGTCTCCATCTGGCTCTCCAGCCACTACAATCGCGCCGCCCCCGGCGGCACCGGCTTCGCCAAGTGCGGCGGCAACTATGCCGCCTCCCTGGCCGCCCAGAAGGAGGCGAGCGCCCACGACTGCGGCCAGGTGGCCTTCCTCGACGCCCGCGAAAACAAGTGGATCGAGGAGCTGGGCGGCATGAACCTGTTCTTCGTCTTCAAGGACGGTCGCATCGCCACCCCGCGCCTCACCGATACCATCCTCGAGGGCGTGACCCGCGACTCGGTGCTGACCCTGGCCCGGGACGAAGGGCTCTCCCCCGAGGAGCGGCCGATCAGCATCGACGAGTGGCGCGAGGGCGCCGCCTCCGGCGAGATCACCGAAGTCTTCGCCTGCGGCACCGCCGCGGTGATAACCCCGGTGGGCGAACTGGTCACCGAAGAGGGCCATATCCGGCTGGCCGCCGGCAGCGACAACCCCATCGCCAAGCGCCTGCGCACCAAGCTGCTCGACCTGCAGTACGGTCGTGCGGAAGACACGCATGGTTGGTTGACCAAGCTGGTCTGAAAAAAGCAGATTCTCGCTACGCCAGGAGCCGGCCAACGCCTCGCGAGGCGGCCGGGAGCAGGTCGAAGAGGAGGTCTTTTGCCATGGATGGCAAAAGTAGCGCCCAGGGATGGGTTCACAGCGCCTCCTCGTAGGCCTGCTTGCGGCATAGCCTCGAGCCACAGCGCCTCCTCGTAACCCTGTCGACGACAGAGCCCCTCCGCCCCCAGGTCAGCGAGTTCCCATGACCCAGGTAGACTTTTACATCCTTCCCGACACCACCCTCGAGGCACGCCTCGACTTCGCCTGCCGCCTGGCCGAGACCATCGCCGGCAAGGGCTACCGGCTGCACCTGCACGCCGAGGACGAGGCCATGGCCCGCGACCTCGACGACAGGCTGTGGACCTTCCGCCCCGACGCCTACCTGCCCCATGCCCTTGTGGACAGTACCCTTCTCGGCAGCGACATGGCTGACAGCGTGGCGGTGACCATCGGCTGGGAGCATCCCCCCGAACCGGTTCCCGATACACCCATGGCGATGCTCAACCTCGACCCCGGCATCCCCGAGTGGTTCTCGCGCTTCGATCGGGTCGCCGAGATCATCAACCAGCACCAGCAGGTGCTCACCGCCAAGCGCGAGTGCTGGCAGACCTACAAGCAGCGCGGCTATCCGGTAAAGGCGCATCAGCTTCGCGGCTGACCGACTCACTCAAGGCCCTGGCGCGGGGCTAACCAGGGACAGGCCTACAAGGAGGCGCTGTAAACCCATCCCTGGGCGCTACTTTTGCCATCCATGGCAAAAGACCTCCTCTTCGGCCTGTCCCTGGCGCCCCCTTGACCCGCCGCCGGATCAACTTCGAATTAGGCTGCCGCCGGATCAGCCCCGTTGACGAAGCTTCCCCGCCCCCCTCTGAAGTTCTATCGTGCCGCTCTTGGCTGACGCCAAGTACCTCATCGCGCTATAATCGCATCCATTTTTCGAACACTCTTCTTACGACTTCCTGCCGCCCGGCGCCACGACCGGCGGCGATCATTTCTGGACCCGGAACGCCCCCATGGACAAGACCTACCAACCCGAGCAGATCGAAACCCGCTGGTACGAGCGCTGGGAGGCCGACGGCCGCTTCGCCCCCTCGGGCGAGGGCGAGCCCTACTCCATCATGATCCCGCCGCCCAACGTCACCGGCAGCCTGCACATGGGCCACGCGTTCCAGGACACCATCATGGACACCCTGATCCGCTGGCGGCGCATGCAGGGCAACAACACCCTGTGGCAGGTGGGTACCGACCACGCCGGCATCGCCACCCAGATGCTGGTTGAGCGCAAGGTCGCCGCCGAAGAGGGCAAGACGCGCCATGACCTCGGCCGTGACGCCTTCATCGACAAGGTGTGGGAGTGGAAGCACGAGTCCGGTGGCCACATCACCCGCCAGTTGCGCCGCATGGGCGCCAGCGTCGACTGGAGCCGCGAGCGCTTCACCATGGATGACGGCTTCTACAAGGCGGTGCAGGAAGTCTTCGTGCGCCTCTACGAAGAGGACCTGATCTACCGCGGCAAGCGCCTGGTCAACTGGGACCCGACCCTGCACACCGCCATCTCCGACCTCGAGGTGGAGAACCGCGACCAGCAGGGCAGCTTCTGGCACTTCCGCTACCCACTGGCCGACGGCGTCACCACCGACGCGGGCCTCGATTATCTGGTCGTCGCCACCACCCGTCCCGAGACCCTGCTCGGCGACACCGGCGTGGCGGTCAACCCGGAAGACCCGCGCTACGCCTCGCTGGTCGGCAAGTACGTCGAGCTGCCGCTGGTCGGCCGCCGCATCCCCATTGTCGCCGACGAACACGCTGACATGGAGAAGGGCTCGGGCTGCGTGAAGATCACCCCGGCCCACGACTTCAACGACTACGAAGTCGGCCGCCGCCAACATCTTCCGCTGATCAACGTCTTCACCCAGGACGCGGCGATCCTTGCCCAGGCCGAAGCCTTCGATATCCAGGGCCGGCCGCTGCCCGAGATCGGCCCCATCTTGCCCCAGGCCTACGCCGGGCTGGATCGTTTCGAGGCGCGCAAGCAGATCGTCGCCGACATGGAGGCCGCCGGCCTGCTCGAGCAGGTCGAGGCGGTCAACAACACCCTGCCCTACGGCGACCGCAGTGGCGACGTCATCGAGCCGCTGCTCACGGACCAGTGGTTCGTCGCCGTGGAGAGCCTGGCCAAGCCCGCCATCGAGGCGGTGGAGAACGGCGACATCCAGTTCGTACCGAAGAACTACGAGAACATGTACTTCTCGTGGATGCGCGACCTGCAGGACTGGTGCATCTCGCGCCAGCTGTGGTGGGGGCACCGCATTCCCGCCTGGTACGACAGCACGGGCAACGTCTATGTCGCCCGCACCGAAGCCGAGGCCCGCGAGAAGCATGGCCTGCCCGCCGACCTCGCCCTGACCCAGGACGAGGACGTGCTCGACACCTGGTTCAGCTCGGGCCTGTGGACCTTCGGCACCCTGGGCTGGCCGGAGAAGACCCCGGAGCTCGAAACCTTTCACCCCTCCAACGTGCTGGTCACCGGCTTCGACATCATCTTCTTCTGGGTCGCGCGAATGATCATGTTGACCCTGAAGTTCACCGGCGAGGTGCCCTTCAAGCAGGTCTACGTCCACGGCCTGGTGCGCGACGGCCAGGGCCAGAAGATGTCCAAGTCCAAGGGCAACGTGCTCGATCCCATCGACCTGATCGACGGCATCCAGCTGGACGAGCTACTGGAGAAGCGCACCGGCAGCCTGATGCAGCCGCAGAAGGCCAAGGCGATCGCCAAGGCCACCCGCGACGAGTTCCCCGAGGGCATCGAACCCCATGGCACCGACGCGCTGCGCTTCACCTTCCTCTCCCAGGCCACCACCGGGCGGGACATCAAGTTCGACATGGGCCGCCTGGACGGCTACCGCAACTTCTGCAACAAGCTGTGGAACGCCTCCCGCTACGTGCTGATGAACGCCGAGGGCGAGGATTGCGGCGCCTCTTTCGAAGGTCAGGGTGGCGACGTCGAGCTGTCGCTAGCCGACCGCTGGATCGTCTCGCGCCTGCAGCAGACCGAAACCCAGGTGACCAGAGCGATGGAGGAGTTCCGCTTCGACCACGCCTCCCAGGCGCTCTACGAGTTCGTCTGGAACGAATACTGCGACTGGTACCTGGAACTCTCCAAGCCGGTGCTGTGGGACGACAACGCCAGCCCCGCCGCCAAGCGCGGCACAAGGCGCACCCTGGTGCGTGTACTGGAAGCGATCCTGCGCCTGGCCCATCCGATGATGCCCTACATCAGCGAGGAGATCTGGCAGCGGGTGGCACTGCTGGCGGGCAAGGCCACCGGCGACGGGTCGGAGTCGATCATGAATCAGCCCTGGCCTCTACCCGAAGAGGGCAAGATCGATGAGGCCGCCACCCGCGATATCGAGTGGCTGAAGGGCGTGATCGTGGCGGTACGCAATATCCGCGCCGAGATGAACATTGCCCCGGGCAAGCCGCTGGAGGTCCTGCTGACCAAGGGCGGCCCGGACGACCCGGCGCGCCTGGAGGCCAACCGCCGGTTCCTGCCCAAGCTGGCCAAGCTGGCGAGCGTCGACTGGCTGTACGATCCCCAGCAGGCGCCCCTGTCTGCCACCCAGTTGGTAGGCGAAATGGAAGTGCTGGTACCCATGGCCGACCTGATCGACAAGGATGCCGAACTGGCACGCCTGGCCCGTGAGATCGAAAAGCAGGACAAGCTGATCGGTGGCATCGAGAAAAAGCTCGGCAACGAGAGCTTCATCGCCAAGGCGCCTGATGCCGTGGTGGAGAAGGAACGCACCAAGCTGGCCGATTTTCAGGCCGCCCGTCGCCTGCTGGTGGAGCAGCACGACAAGATCGCCGCGCTTTGATCAGCGGCCCGAAACCGCCGCGCTCTGATTTAGCGGCCCGAAACCGCCGCGTTCTGATTTAGCGGCCCGAAACCGCCGCCAATGAATGGCGGCCATGTTGGAGGCAGCGGATATGCGTCGGGACAGCCGAAGTAGTAGCGACGTCAAGAGGCTCTTGCCCGGTTCGCTGGGAGAGGGCTTGACGCTGGAGGCTATCCGCCCGCTCTTTCCTCTCTTCGAGCATGCCAGCACCGGGGCCATCTCGGTGGACGCCGAGGCGCGGCTCACCTGGATCAACGACAGCTACTGCCGGCTGCTGGGCATCGAGGATCCTGCCAGCGCCATCGGCCGACCGGTCGCCGAGGTCGTCCCCCATACGCGGATGCCCGAGGTGGTACGTAGCGGTCGCCCTATCCTGCTCGACATCATGGAGTTCGAAGAGCACCAGCTGGTGGTAATGCGCCTGCCGCTGCACGACAGGGAGAGCGGTGCCGTCAGCGGTGCCGTGGCCTTTATCGTCTTCGATGACCTGGAGCCCCTCACTCCGCTGATCGGCAAGTATCGGCGCCTGCAACAAGACCTGGCAGTGGCTCGGCGCGCCCTGGCCAAGCGCGGCGCCCGCTACGACATGGGCGACTTCATCGGCGCCAGCCCGTCCGTGCTGGAGGTCAAGCGTCGTGCCCGGCTGGCCGCCGCCCGCGCCACGCCGGTCCTGCTCCTGGGCGAGACGGGCACCGGCAAGGAGGTGCTGGCCCAGGCCATCCATGGCGCCTCGCCACGCGGCGACCTCCCGTTCGTTGCCGTCAATGTGGCCGCCGTGCCCGAGAACCTGCTGGAAGCGGAGTTCTTCGGTGTCGTTCCGGGAGCCTTTACCGGCGCCGACCGCCGTCCACGCCAGGGAAAATTCCAGCTTGCCGATGGCGGCACTCTGTTCCTCGATGAAGTGGGGGACATGCCGCAGGCCGTACAGGCCAAGCTGCTGCGGGCCCTGCAGGAGGGCGAGGTGGAGCCCCTGGGCTCCAACGAGGTCAAGCGGGTGGATGTCCGCGTGATTGCCGCCACCAGCTGTGACCTGGAGGCCATGGTGGCAGAAGGTCGCTTCCGCTCCGACCTCTACTATCGGCTCAACGTGCTGCGCATTCGCGTGCCTCCGCTACGCGAGCGACTGGCGATCGGGTGCAGTTGGGGATGAGCTTCCCTGGCAATCGCAGCGAACTCCCGGGTGGTATTCGTCGGCTGCGTTTTCCACATGCTGCGCCAAGTCGCTCGACCCTCAAGCTGGAGGAGGCCTGGCATGAGTTCGTGCCGCGTGATCAGTGGGATGATCGGTTGGCGGAGGGCATGCAGGCCGCCGACCTTGGCGCGGCGCCGGGTGGCTGGACCTGGCAATTGGTCGCGCGAGGCATGAACGTCTTTGCCATCGACAACGGACCGATGGACAAGGCTTTGATGGCTTCGGGGCTGGTGGAGCACCTGCGCGAGGATGGCTTTGTCTGGCAGCCTCCGGAGCGGCTCGACTGGCTGGTGTGCGATATCGTCGACAAGCCTTCACGGGTCACTGCCATGGTGCAGCGCTGGCTTGTGCAACGCTGGTGTCGGGAGGCGGTATTCAACCTGAAGCTGCCGATGAAACGTCGCTGGGAGGAGGTGTCGCGGTGCCTGTCGGGGCTGGAAGCGTCGCTGTCTGAAGCCGGCGTTCGGGCGGAGATACGTTGCCGGCATCTTTATCATGATCGAGAAGAGGTCACCGTTCACGTCAGGTTGCTGGACTGATTCCATTGGCAACGACGGTTGATGATAGAATCAGTCGGATGAGTTGAAAGCGATCCGGGGCGACGGGTCTAGTAGGACGGTTCGTAGATGCGGATGGATTCATCCTCGGTCAGCAACGGCCAGATGCGCTGCATGACCCTGGAGCGCTCTTCGCTGTTATACCACTCCTTCCATGCACGAAGGTCGCGCCATTTGGTGATCATCAGGCGTCTGTCACTGTGCCCGAGTTCCATGAGCGTCTCGCCGCCCACGAAGCCCCTGGCTCCCAAGGACCAGCGGATGGCCTCACGGGCGGCCTCCTCATATTCTTCTTCCAGGCCGGGCATGATGCGACGTTCGATAATGATCTTGATCATCTAAGCTGGCTCCCTACACCGAGGTCAATCGATGGTTGATACTGCCGACTCGCCGCCGGATTTTCAGGCTGAACTGGACACTAGCGGTCTCTACTGCCCGGAACCCGTCATGCTGATGCACAACAAAGTCCGTGACATGCAGTCCGGCGAGGTACTCAAGGTGGTGGCCACTGATCCGGCCACTACCCGGGACGTGCCGAAGTTCTGCAGCTTTCTTGGACATGAGCTGCTGGCTCAGCAGGAGTCGGGCGAACGTTACCTCTACTTTATCCGCTTAGGCTGATGTATCGCCAGACCTTGTAGGAAAAGCGCCTGTGCTAAATGGCTCTTGTACAGGGTCTGGCTGGGGGCTGGGGGCTGGGTAGGGGATGGCGTATGGCTGTTCGCCTCAGCCGGAGGTCGCCGACGCTTCGGGTATTACCATCAGTGCCAGGGCTTCCAGGGTGCCGGGGTCCTGCTCGCGGATGCGACTGGCGATGCTGCGCTGAAAGAAGTACACCATTCGGTGGCGGCTGTGGCCGGGGTAAAGGCAGGGGTCTCCCGGAAGCACGGGGGTAGACTCGATCAGTTTTTCATCGGCCAGCAGGGCCTCGACGTTACCGTCACTGTATAGGCGCCAGCCGAATACCTGCTTAAGCTGCCACGGGCCATGGTCGTCATCGACGCATAGGGCATGGGTGCCAAGGGTGTCTGGAAGCTGCTGGATGAGGGTGATGTCTCGGGTCTCTTCGTAATCGAAGTAGGCGGCGGCATGCTCCAGTTCGTATACCTTGTGAGGCGGGGCCGTCTCCATCAGTTCCTCGGTTTCCGGATCTCGGTAACCCACGAAACTGCCATGCTCGGCGTCGTCAATATAATGACAGGGCGTGAGCGCCTCCATCCATGGGACCAGGCCCACCACCTCGCCATCCTCGCGAAGGCCCCAAGCGAGTATCGGCATGCCGTAGAAGGAGTCGGGGTCGGAGGCGAGACGATAGATCATCTCCAGGCCGTCGAGCTCTGGAGAGAGGCGTATCAGGCGTCGCTTGGCCAGCTGTTTCTGGCGCATCGTTTCCAGGTCGATGACCCGGGCAGGGCGGGGTGACATTGTCATACCCATGATCTCCCTCCAGATTCTGCATGGGCCGAGCTGTAAAGTGTCACGGCTGCGGCAAGGCTGACGGGATCCACACCTACCTACTTGTTCCCACCAATATCACAGAGTCACCGTGTAAGTTAAGCCTGACGAAAGGTTTTTCACTTACAGCGCTCAGCGAGCGCCTGCCAGTAACGTTGATGCGCGTTGCGTGTCGCGAGCAAGGCAGGAAAAGGCGCTTCGGGATTGTCCAGCGACAGCCAGCGGTCACGGTAGAGCGCGACGGCTTCGGGAGGGGTGACATGGCTCTCCAGCAGCGCGTCGATGGCGCTCAGCCAGTGGTTGGCTTGTGCTTCGAGGTCGTCCAGCCATTCGATTGCCGGCTTCTGCTGGAACAGCGACTTCAGGTCGGAGCCGCGCATAGTCAATCTCTGGCAGCTTGCTGTATCGGCCAGGCTGGCTTCCAGCAGCGCATTGGCTTCACCGAGGCGCTGCTCGGCCAGCATTAGAGCCCGCAGCACTTCTGCTGTCAGTGGCCGGCGGCGAAGGGTGTCGAGGTGCCCCTCAAGGGTTGACGACGCATGCTGCCACTCCTGGCTGAACTGGTTCAGCGTGGCGGCTTGCAGCCACTCGATGGCTGACAATTGCTCATCGATGGCGTCACGTGAATCGGGTTCCAGAGGAGAGCTGGCCCGGGAGAAGCTGCCGGTCCACTCATCGGAGTCGAACAGGGTATTCCAGCTGACCAGTGGCAGCTGCTCGGTCTTGGCAATGGTGAGTCGTGCCAGGCGGTCACGGTTATTCTCGGAAAGTGCCTCTGGCACGTCGCTGTGCCAGCAGGCGTGCAGGCGTCGCCAGAGCTCCAGTTCGTAGATCCAGCGCTGGCTGGGTGGAGCGACCCGGCCTAGCTGATTGTTCCTGGCAGCCACCAGCGAGGTGATATGACATTCTCGCAGGGCGTAGACATCGAGCATGCCCTCTCGGGTTTCGGGAATCTCGAACAGACGCTCGCGCCGTTCGGGAAAGGCGCCGATATTGGTGGGGGCTCCGGGGTGTGGCTCTGGCTGCCCCAGCGCCTCGGCGAGGTCGCGCTGGTAGCTCGTCAGCAGGGCTTCACCTTCGCCACTACCACCGCAGCCGACCAACAAAGCCGCGGTCATCAGGCCGGCCAAGCATCGCTTCAGGCAGCACTCAGCTGCGCGGGATCTCGATTGCGCCATTCGCCACTCCCCTGGCCAGTCGCCGCAGTCGCTCGCCGAGCAGCAGGGCCGCCACTGTCAGGCCGGCGATCAGCCCGATCCAGTAGCCGTGCACCCCGAGGGGGCCGCTCCAGCCGGCAAGGCCATGCATGCCCAGCCAGTGTCCGCCGCCCAGCCCGACCAGCCAGTAGGCGACCAGCGTGATCACCATGACGATGCGGGTGTCCTTGTAGCCACGCAGCGCGCCGGCCAGATTCACCTGCAGCGAGTCGGAAACCTGATAGATCATGGCCAGTATGACCAGTGAAACCGCAAGGCGTTGCACCGCGATGTCGTGGGTATAGAGGGCGATGACCGGTTCGGCGGTGAACCATAGCACCAGGCTGTTGAACCCGGCCACCAGCAGGCAGATGGCGATACCGTTCCAGGCCACCAGGCGGGCATGGTCGGGGCGTCCCTGGCCCAGGGTGTTGCCGACCCGCACGGTCAGCGCCATGCTCAGCGACAGCGGCAGCATGAATAGGATCGAGGTGTAGTTGAGTGCGACCTGGTGTGCCGCGACCGTCACCTCGCCGAGGCTGGCGATGAACAGTGCAATCAGGGTGAACAGCGTCACTTCGACGAAGATCGCCACGCCGATCGGTACGCCGACATAGAGCAGCTCGCCGATCAGTTTCCATTGCGGCGGCGCGGGGTCGCACCAGAGCTCGACATCGCCGTAGGCCCGGGAGCGCCGGGTATAGGCGATCATCGCCAGGCTCATCACCCACATGGAGAGCGCGGTGGCGATACCGCAACCGAAGGCGCCAAGTGCAGGAATTGCCTGTACCCATGCGGGCAACCACTCGCCAAACAGCTCGGTGAGCCCGTCGCCGCCATAGATCAGCACATAGTTGCTGGGTATGTTCACGGCCAGGCCCACCAGGCTGATCCACAGCGCAGGGCGGGTGTGGTTCATGCCGTCGGAGAAGGCCCGCAGGGCCTGGAACAGGGCGACCCCGGGCATGCCGAAGGCCACGGCGGAGAGGTAGGCGGCCGAGCGTCGTGCCACCTCATCAGGCACCTCCATCAGCCGGAAGATCGGCATCACCGTGAACCACAGCAGCAGGGCAGCGCCCAGGCCTAGTGCCAGGGCCACCCACAGCGCCTGGTGCACGTTGGGGCGGATGCGAGCGGTGGTGCCGCCGCCCAGCAATTGGGCGACGATGGGGGTGAGTCCCATCAGGGTGCCGGTCATGAACAGCATCAGTGGCAGCCAGATGCTGGAGCCCACGGAAACCGCCGCCAGGTCGGTGGCGCTGAGGCGCCCGGTCATCATCACATCGGCGACGCTCATGCCGGCCTGGGCCAGCTGGGCGCCGCAGATCGGCAGCGCCAGGGTGATCAGCGGCCGCGTTTCCTTGCGGCTGACGCCGGCGAGTTGGGTGAAAAAGGTGGCCAAGGGTCATGCTCCATGCAGGCGATAATGCCGCCAAAACGTCGTAAAGCCTGGTCTCAACGACCGAGGAAACCGGTTATGTTAGCAATTGGCGGTGATTTTCGCCCGCTGTACCACGTGTTTATAATGAATCCTTCTCTATGACCCGGAGCCCACGTGACCCACCGACTCGACGATGTGATCGCGCTGTTCGACGGACTCTTCCAGGACACTTTCAATACGCGGCTGGTGTGCGGTGGCGATGAGCCGCTCTACCGGCCGGCCGATGCCGGCTGCTCCTTTCATCGGGTGATCTTCGCGCATGGCTTCTATGCCAGCGCCCTGCATGAGATCAGCCACTGGTGCATCGCCGGGGAGCGGCGTCGTCGCTTTGAAGACTACGGCTACTGGTACCTTCCCGATGGCCGCGATGCTGAGCAGCAGCGCGCCTTCGAGGCCGCGGAGGTGGCTCCCCAGGCCCTGGAGTTGCTCTTCACGCGCGCCTGCGGCCGGCAGTTCAATGTCAGCGTCGACAACCTGGGTGGCGAGGCGGAGGTGGACCGTGCCGCCTTCCTGGCCCGGGTCGAGGCGAGGGCTTCTCGTTATGAACGAGAGGGCTTGCCGCCCCGGGCGGCGGCGTTCCAGGCTGCGCTGGGGGCGTTCTACCGCGAGGGGCGAAGCCTGGACGACGCCGTCGTGTCAGGGCGCACTTCGCTACCGGTGTCGCTGCCGGCCTGAGCCCATGCTTCCTTGCCCAGGGCCAGCAGCGGTGCCAGCGCGGGTGGGGTTTGGTGGGTCGGATAGGCGACGCCAATGGTCTGATGGATGACCAGGCCATCGATGGGGCGGCACTGCACGTCGTGTCGCGCGAGGATCTCGGGCCAGGCCGGCACCAGGGAGACCCCGACCCCGGCGGCGACCAGGCCCAGGGTGTACTCGATGGTGCGCAGGCGCGCCCGGATCTGGCAGCGCACTTCCACCGAGTTCAGCGCGGCGGCGAGTTGCTCCATGGCGGCGCAGGGGTGGCGCCAGATGAAGGGCAGCCCATCCAGGTCGTCCAGCGCGATCGACGCCTGCATGGCCAATGGGTGTCCGCTCGGCAGCGCCAGGCGATAGCTGTCGTGCCAGATCGGCTGAAAGCGCTCTCCATGGGCCAGGTCCTGTTCGCCGATGATGCGGGCATCGCAGCGCTCTTCCGGATTGACCAGCGTCAGGGCCAAGTTGTCGCCACGGCCGATGTACTCCTTGAGCAGCGTCGTCATGCGGCTGGCGCCCAATGAGCGCATCAGGCCCAGACGAACCGGCGTGGGGGGCGAGTCGGTGCGAAACAGGCGGCTGATGGCGTCCAGGTTCTCGCTGACCTGGCGCGCCAGTGGATAGAGCCGGTGCCCCTCCTCGGTGGCGGTGATGCCACGACGGTGCCGCTCGAACAGCGGCGTGCCGAGCCGCTCCTCCAGCTGGGCCAGCGCCGTGGAGATGGAGGGCTGGGCCACATGGCAGCGCCGGGCGGCGGCGCTGATCGAGCCGCTCTCGTAGGCCGCAATGAAGTAGCGCAGGCTGCGCACATCCATAAAGGTTACCTATACCTGATCCAGGATATCGATATTATCCCTTTAGCAAGCAGGCGCGCTAGGCTGTAGGCATTCACTCTCGCGAATGCCGACAGGAGCCCGCTACCGTGGCCGACCCGCTGCCCCAGGAAAAACTGTTCTTCTCTGCCCTGCGTTCCGGCGACTGGCCCGAACCCGAGCAGGCGTGGACGCTCGACGAGGCCGGACTCAGCCCCGCCGGCCTGGCCGAGCTGTTCGAATCCCAGCTCATGAGCCGCCACCTGGACCTGCATGCCCGGCGGCTGCAGGCCCGGGGCGAGGCCTTCTATACCATCGGCAGCGCCGGCCACGAGGGCAATGCCGCCATTGCCCGGGCCTTTCGTCACACCGATCCCGCCTTCCTGCATTATCGCGACGCCGCCTTCCTGATCCAGCGCAGCCGCAGCGTGCCGGGACAGACGCCGCTCTGGGACCTGCTGTTGAGCTTCGCTGCCTCGGCCGACGACCCGATCTCCGGTGGCCGGCACAAGGTGCTGGGTTCGAAGGCGCTGCATGTTCCGCCCCAGACCAGCACCATCGCCTCGCACCTGCCCAAGGCGATGGGGGCCGCCTACGGCCTCGGCCTGTGGCGACGCCTGGGCGGCGGTGGCGAATGGCCGGCCGATAGCGTGGCGATCTGCAGTTTCGGCGACGCCTCGTTCAACCACTCCACCGCCCAGGGTGCGCTCAACGCCGCCGGCTGGGCCGCCTACCAGGGCTCGCCCATGCCCCTGGTGATGGTCTGCGAGGACAACGGCATCGGCATCTCCACCCTCACGCCCGATGGCTGGATCGAGGCGAGCATGCGCGCTCGCCCCGGCTTTCACTATCTCAGCTGTGACGGGCTCGACCTGCTCGATACCTGGCGCGCCGCCCGGGAGGCGGAGCGCATCGCGCGCAGTCGCAAGCAGCCGGTGTTCCTGCACATGCGCTGCGTGCGGCTGTTTGGCCATGCCGGCTCGGATGCCCAGCAGGCCTACATGACGCCCCAGCGCATCAAGGCCGACGAGGCGCGTGACCCCTTGCTGGTCAGCGCCGGGCTGCTCCAGCGCCATGGGGTGCTCGACAAGGGGCAGATCGGCGAGCTCTACCGGGCCGTGGGGGAGCGCGTGGCCCGGGTCGCCGAAGAAGCGATTCGCCGGCCTCGGCTCGAAACTGCCGCGCAGGTCATGGCCAGCATCGTGCCGCCGCTGCGGCCAGGGCGTCAGCGGCCGTGGGAGGGGGACGTCGACACCTCCCCCGGGCCGATGGCGAAGCTGTTGAACCAGTCGCTGCATCGCCTGATGTCCCGCCATCCCCACCTGGTGATGGCCGGCGAGGATATCGGCCGCAAGGGCGGCGTCTACGGCGTCACCCAGAAGCTGCAGGCCCAGTTCGGCCCGCACCGGGTGATCGATACCCTGCTCGATGAGCAGAGCATCCTCGGGCTCGGGATCGGCCTGGGTCACAACGGCCTGGTACCGATTCTGGAGATCCAGTTTCTCGCCTACCTGCACAATGCCGAGGACCAGCTGCGCGGCGAGGCGGCGACGCTCAGCTTCTTCTCCAACGGCCAGTACACCAATCCCATGGTGGTGCGCATTGCCGGGCTCGGCTACCAGAAGGGTTTCGGCGGCCATTTCCACAACGACAACGCCATCGCCGTGTTGCGCGACATCCCCGGCCTGCTGGTGGCGTGCCCCTCCAATGCCGCCGATGCCGTTGGGCTGATGCAGGAGGCGGTGCGCCTGGCCGATGAGGAGCAGCGCGTCGTGGTCATGCTCGAGCCCATTGCCCTCTACCACAACCGCGACCTGCATGAAGAGGGGGACCAGGAGTGGTGCTTCGCCGATCCGGGGCCGGAGCATCGCCTCGACGTGGGTGAGCTCGGTGCATGGGGCGAAGGGCGCGACCTGGCCATCCTGACCTACGGCAACGGGGTCTACCTCTCTCGGCAGGCCGCTGTGCGTCTGGAAGCCGAAGGCATTGCCCTGCGCATTATCGACCTGCGCTGGCTGACCGCCATCGACCATGACGCCGTGCATCGCCACGTTGCCGAGTGCGGACAGGTACTGGTGGTGGATGAGTGTCGCCGCAGCGGCTCGGTCAGCGAAGAGCTGATCACCGGCCTGGTGGAGCGCGGCATGGAAAGCCACCGCCTGCATCGGCTGACGGCCGAGGACAGCTTCATTCCGTTGGGCCGGGCGGCCACGGTGACCCTGCCCTCGGCGGATGCCATCGTCGAACGGGCGCGGCGAGCCGTCGGCAGGTCGGTTTCGGCAGTCTCCGGCGTGCCGGCGGCAGCGTCCAGCGGCAAGGTATCGGCAGGGAGCGACAGCGAATGACAGCCTCGAATACGACAGTGACACGCGAACGGCTATTGCTCGTCTGCCCCGGCCGCGGTACCTACAATGCCCCGGAGTGGGGCAGCCTCAAGCGCCAGGCGTCAGGCAGCGAGTGGCTGGCCCGCTTCGATGCCCAGCGCCGCGAGGCGGGACTGCCGAGTCTCCGCGAGCTGGACGGCGAGATTCCCTTTCGCCAGAGCCTGCATGGGAGAGGTGAACACGCCTCGCCGCTGATCTATGCCTGTGCCCTGGCCGATATGCAGGCCATCGATCCCGAGCGCTATGAAGTCGTCGCCGTCACCGGCAACTCCATGGGCTGGTATATCGCCCTGGCGGGCAGCGGTGCCCTGACGCCCGAGGATGCCCACCACCTGATCGGCACCATGGGCCAGATGATGCAGGAGACCCTTGTCGGCGGGCAGGTCCTCTACCCCTGGGTGGACGAGCAGTGGCGGCCGCAGTGGTCGCTACGCCGTGACCTGCTGGGGCTGGTGGAGCGGCTGCATGGTGAACAGGGCGCGGCGCTCTACCTCTCCATCGACCTGGGCGGCATGCTGGTCTTCGGCGGCAATGAGGTCGGGCTGGCCAGGCTGACCGAGGCGCTGCCGCCCCGGGAGCGTTTCCCGATGCGGCTGCATCAACACTCGGCCTTTCACACGCCACTGCAGCAGGAGGTGCGGGAGGCGGCTCGCCAGCGGCTGACGGACGCCCCGTTCCGGGTGCCCAGGGTGCCGATGATCGACGGGCGTGGCCATGTCTGGACGCCCTGGAGCACTGCTCCCCAGGCACTGTGGGACTATACCCTCGGTGAACAGCTGGTGGCGCCCTATGACTACACGGCGGCCCTGCGGGTCGGAATAAGGGAGTTTGCGCCGGACCGTATCGTCATTCCGGGGCCGGGCGCGACGCTGGGCGGTGCCACCGCCCAGGCGCTGATTCAGCTGGGCTGGAAAGGGCTCGACAGCAAGGAAGCCTTCCAGGCCCGACAGGCCGACGACCCCCTGTTGATCTGCATGGGCATGCCTGAGCAGCGTGACTGGCTGCTGCGCTGATGCTCGCTATTCCGCCAGGCCCAGGCGCTCGTGCAGCCGCAGCATGACTTCGACCTCGTGCTCGGGCCGCATCGGCTCGAGCCCCATCTCGCCGAACAGCTCGTTGCGGGCACGGCTCCACTCGCCGCCGGCCAGGGCGGGGTAGAGGCTGTCGGCCGGGGCCAGTTCGACGAAGGGGTCGATGCCGTAGGTGTCGAAGAGGCGTGCCAGGGCGGCCTCGTCGTCGCTGATGCCAGCGGTGAAGAGCGTGGCGTTGAAGTGGTCGCTCTCCAACTCCCGGATCACGTCCAGCGGGCTTGCGCCAAAGCTGGTCAGCTCTTCCATGCTGTAGCCGTTCAGGGCATTCATCTCCTCGTCAAGCCAGTCATCATCCGGCTGTATCAGGGTGTGCTTGATGCGTCCGTCAGACAGCACCCAGGCAATGGCCAGGGGCAGGTCGCTGTCGTCGCCGGTCTCCACGGCAATGAATCCGGGAATATCGGCCATCTCAGTGCTCCTCCTGCTGGAAAGTGCCAGCAACGTTGGGATCCTCGGTCTCTGCCAGCCGGAAGAAGGCCCGAGCGGTTTGGGACGTGGCCTGGGCCAGCTCGACTTCGCTGACTCCCTGCCAATGGGCGATCTCTCTCACGATCCAGGGCAGCAGTGACGGCTCGTGCCGCCTGCCCTTGAGTTTGGCAGGTAAATTGCGCGGCAGCAGGTAGGGGCAGTCGGTTTCCACCATGAGTCGATCCCGGGGGACTTCGCCGACCAGTTCGCGCAGGTGATGGCCGCGGCGTTCATCGCAGATCCAGCCGGTCAGGCCGATATGCAGGTCGAGGTCACGGTAGCCGTAGAGGGTCTCGCGATCGGCGGTGAAGCAGTGGATGACGGCCCCCGGGAGATCGTCGCGCCCGGCATGCAGGGTGTCACGCATGCGCTTGCCGGCGTCGCGTTCGTGGATGAACAGCGGTTTGCCGCACTCCACCGCCAGGCCCAGCTGCGCCTCGAAGGCCCGCTCCTGTTCTGCAGGTGTCGAGAAGTTGCGATTGAAGTCCAGCCCGCACTCGCCCACCGCCACCACTTCGGGTTGCCGGTGCAGCTCGCGCATCGCCTGCTGCAGTGAGGCGTCCCAGCGGCTGGCATCGTGGGGATGGACACCGGCGGTGGCATAAAGCCCCGCATGGCATCGTGCCAGCGCTACGGCCTGCTCGGCATGCTCACGGTCGGTGCCGGTCAGGATCAGGCCGGTGACGTTGGCCGCCCTGGCGCGGGCGATCACCGCGTCGAGATCGCGGGCGAAGCTCTCATGGGTCAGGTTGGCGCCGATATCCACCAGCGGAGCAGGTGAGCGGAACCGCAGGGCCTCGGGCAGAAAATCATCGCTGGTCTCGGTCGGGTCAACCAAGGCAGAACTCCTACTGTCGTCAGGGCATCGGGGCGAGTGCCTCCGGAATGCATCGTATTGTACAGGACCACGCCGAGCCGGCCATGCGTTACACTAGCCGCCTCGATGACTGGATGAGGTGTGCGAGTGACCCTGCTACGTCTGGAACGGCTGCAACTGGCCTATGGCAATCATGTGCTGCTCGACGGCGCCGACCTGGTGCTGGAGAGGGGCGAGCGGCTGTCGCTGGTGGGCCGCAACGGCACCGGCAAGTCGACGCTGCTCAAGCTGATTGCCGGTGAGATCCTGCCGGATGGTGGCAGCATCTGGCGGGCGCCGGGACTCAAGATAGGCGTGCTGGCCCAGGACCTGCCGGCGGCTTCCGGCGAGACCATCTTCGATGTGGTGGCCGAAGGGCTGCCCCAGGCCGGCAAGCTGCTCGCCGAATACCATCATCTGATCCAGGATCCCGACCCGGACATGAACCGCATGGCCCAGCTCCAGACCCGGCTGGAGGCCATCGACGGCTGGTCCTTCCACCAGCGCATCGACGTGGTGCTGACCCGTCTCGGGCTACCCGCCGACGACGAGATGGCCTCGCTCTCGGGTGGCTGGCGCCGGCGCGTGGCACTGGCCCGGGCGCTGGTTGCCGAGCCGGACTTGCTGCTCCTCGACGAGCCCACCAACCACCTGGACCTGGATACCATCGCCTGGCTGGAGGAGCAGCTCGCCGCCTTCCCCGGATCGGTGCTGTTCATCACCCACGACCGGGCCTTCCTGTCGAAGCTGGCCACGGCAATCCTGGAGCTCGACCGCGGCCGCCTGGGGCGCTACCCCGGCGACTATGCCAAGTACCAGGAGCAGAAGAACCACGAGCTGGAGGTCGAGGCCCGGGAGCACGCCGAGTTCGACAAGAAGCTCGCCCAGGAGGAGGCATGGATTCGCCAGGGCATCAAGGCTCGTCGCACCCGCAACGAGGGCCGGGTACGTGCCCTGGAGCAGCTGCGTCGCGACCGCAGCCAGCGCCGCGAGCGCCAGGGCAAGGCCAACCTCAGCGTGGACAGCGGCGAGCGCAGCGGCAAGCGGGTCGTCGAGCTCAAGCATGTCACCCAGCGCTTCGGCGACGAGGTGGTGATCCGCGACCTCAGCCTGGAGATACAGCGCGGCGACCGTATTGGCCTGATCGGTCGCAACGGTGCCGGCAAGACCACACTGCTCAAGATACTGCTCGGACAACTGGAGCCGAGCGAAGGAGAGGTGCGGCTCGGCACCAACCTGCAGGTGGCCTATTTCGACCAGCTGCGCGCCGGCCTGGAGCCGGAAAAGACCGTCTACGACAACGTGGCGCAGGGCAGCGATCGGGTCACCGTGGGCGGCAAGGACAAGCATGTCATCAGCTACCTGCAGGACTTCCTGTTCACCCCCGAGCGTGCCCGCCAGCCGGTCAAGGCGCTTTCGGGGGGTGAATCCAACCGCCTGTTGCTGGCCAAGCTGTTCACCCAGCCGGCCAACGTGCTGGTGCTCGACGAGCCGACCAACGACCTCGATGTCGAGACGCTGGAGCTCCTGGAGGAACTGCTGCTCAACTTCGAGGGCACGCTGCTGCTGGTCTCCCACGACCGTGCCTTCATGGATAACGTGGTAACCGGTGTACTGGCCTTCGAGGGCGACGGCCAAGTTCGCGAATACGTGGGTGGCTATACCGACTGGGTGCGCCAGGGCGGCAGCCTGCCGCCGGCGCCCTGGGAAGGCGCCGCCCGCCAGGGGGTCGAACCCACCCGCCAGGCGGCCGAGCCGGCCGAGGACAAGAAAACATCCCAGCCCGAAGCGGCAAAGAAAGCGGTCAAGCTCTCCTACAAGCTGCAGCGCGAGCTGGATACGCTGCCGTCACGGATCGAGACCCTGGAGGCCGAAGTGGCTGACTTCGAGTCTCGAGTGGGTGATCCTGGCTTCTACCAGCAGGACGCCGACAGCGTCACCGCCACTCTGCAGGCGCTGAACGACAAGCAGGCCGAGCTGGAGATGGCCATGGAGCGCTGGATGGAATTGGAGGCGCTGGCCGCCGGTGAGTAAGCGATGATTCGCTACTACGTGCCGGCGGCGACCAACGCCTTTTCGCTAGTGACGCGACGCCTGCGTTTCCACAAGCCGAAAAAGGTTGTTGGGCGGGAGCAGGAGTTTGGTTATTCGGCGCTCTTTTCCCCCTT
Organism: Halomonas chromatireducens; assembly: GCF_001545155.1. Lineage (NCBI taxonomy): Bacteria > Pseudomonadati > Pseudomonadota > Gammaproteobacteria > Oceanospirillales > Halomonadaceae > Halomonas > Halomonas chromatireducens. Next base: position 3,283,255 of record NZ_CP014226.1, read on the forward strand.
TTTGCCGACACGCACGGCAAGAACGTCACACTGGGCGCCGTGCAGCACCCCGGTAGAGGTGGATCCCAGCAGCAGGGCGAAGCCATGTCGGCCATGGGAGCCCACCACGATCAGGTCGACGGTATGTTCATCCGCGAAGCGGTGGATCTCTGTATCGGGCATGCCCACCACCACGTGCTGGTTCTCCTTGGCGACGTGAGGGTCGGCAATCTCGGCCAGGCGCTGCTTGGCGTGCTCGTCGAGCTGATCCTGGATGCTGGTGAGGTCCATGGGGATATCGCCACCGTAGGCGAAGCCCAGCGGTTCCAGGGTATGCATGATGGAAAGCTTCGCCTGGTTGCGTTCGGCGATCTGCATGGCACGCTCGAGGACCTTGTGGGAATCCTTGGTCAGGTCGACGGCGACCAGGATGTGGCGGTATTCATTGCTCATGGCAGGCTCCTGCGAAACGGCATGGTCATTGGTGTCATGCCAACACTCTAGGACGACTGCCGAGCCAAGACAACGACTTGCGTCAAGATTCATTCAGGAGAAGCCGATGGTTTGGGCAATGATAATCGGGGTGCTGCTGTTGATGGTCGCACCAGTGATGTGGCTCAAGCCCAGCCCGAGGCAGCGCCGTATTGCACCACTGCGCAATGCCGCAGCGAAAGCCGGGGTCAAGGTGAAGCTGGAGACACCGCCGCTGCATGGCATCGGTACGGCCATGCCTGGCTATCGCTGGTCCTATCCGGTCGAGTCACCCGGTCCCCGGTTCCTGCTGGTGCGTGACAGTGACGCCAGCAACGCACTAAAGCCCTTTCTGGCAGGCTGGCGCTGGCGTATCGAGCCTCTCCGCGCCCTGCCGGACGATGCCCGGGAGCCGCTCGAGGCTCTGCTCATGCGTTTGCCCCAGGATGCCCTGGTGGTCGAGTCCAGCGAGCTTGGCATCACGCTCTGGTGGTGGGAGTCCCAGGGCGCCGAGCGTTTTCTAACCTACGTGGCCGACTTTCGCCGCCTGCGCGATGCCCTGGCCGGCCATGCCGACCGGCCGCCGGCCACCCGTGCCTTTGGCGAGGGAGAAGGCGCAATCCCTCCAAAGCCTGACCTTTAGCGGGAGGGTCAGACGCCGCTTTCGCGGGCCTGGATTGCCAGGCCGTTGTTTTCGATATGGGCCAGCAGGGCATCCAGTTGCTTGACGTCATCGTCACTGAGGCCTGTCAGCATCTCGCGACGCGCCTGGGTCACTACCTCGTCGATCTGCTCCAGCAGTGGGGTTGCCTCTGAGGTAAGGAAGACCCGTTTGGTGCGGCGGTCCTGTTCGCAGGGCCGCCGCTCGATCAGTCCCTGTTCCGAGAGCTGGTCGAGGGTACGTACCAGCGATGGCGCTTCCACGCCGATGGCGCGGGCCAGGTCGCACTGGGGCTGCCCATCGCCTAGACGCCAGAGATGGTAGAGGGTGATCCAGCGCGTCTGAGTCAGGCCCAGGGGCGCCAGTCGCTCGTCGATGATGGCCCGCCACAGCCGGGGCAGGCGGGAGAGCCGGAAACCGATGTTCTGGTGCATGGGACTCCGCAATTGCGTTGAATTTGCCGAATTGTCCGGACCCGCAGCGTGTAATGCAACTCCAAGCGACAGGCGACAGGAGACAGTGACTATCAAGCAGGCGCTAGAAGTCTGTCTCTGCCTCCAGTGTCTCCGTGTCACCCGCGTCGGATTCGTTACCTTCCCGGGGATGAGAGGCGGATTCAACTGGTGTATTCCGCTCAGCGGGTCGTTCGCTCTGGCTGTGGCGATTTCCCGGAACCAGACGCTGCAGGTCGAGTCCAGGCAGCCCCGGCGGCGGCGAGGCCTGCCCATCGGCCAGGGTGGCCTCCGATGCATCCTGCGCTACCTGAAAGCGCAGCACCCCGATGCGCTGCCCGCTGTCCGTCATCACATCGATGCGCCACTTTCCGGTGGGGTCCTCGGGAAAGTTCATCTTGTGGGTCCATGCCCGGTAGCCCTCCTGGCGCCCCCCGTTGATGGTCAGCGGAATGCGGTCGACCAGCTCGCCTTCATGCCGCCACTCGTGCAAGACCTCTTCCCGCAGGCCCCGAGGGGCGCGAATGGCCGTGTAGGCATAGAGTCCCTGGCTGCGGAGGGTGTCGGGCGTCAGCAGGGCGCTGCCTTGAGGACTTCGCTGTGCGACATCGAAGGCCGGTGACAGGGCGCTGGCCGATATCCAGAGGTTGGCAGGCGGAACCCAGGCGCGTCCGGTCCATGCCAGCAGTGTCAAGAGCGGCAGCATGGCCAATGCGATGGCCCAGCGCTGGAGGGTCATCGGTCGCAAGAGCTGCAGCAGGCTGGGCACGCTGACTATCAGCATGCACGCCAGGGCGAGCCTCAGGCTCTGGCCTGTCGTCAATTGAAGCATCAGCGGCATGATCACCAGTACAACCAGGAATACGCACTGGGCATGGAAGGCGAAATAGAGCCAGCGGGCACGCTCGGCCAGCTTGTAGTAGAGCGGGTCGAGAATGGAGAAAAAAGCCATGCCAAGCACCAGCAGGGCGAACAGGCCCTGGCCGCTGGCCCAGACAGTCGTGGCAAGCACGAAGGGGAGGCAGAAGAACAGCGTCTCCTGATGCACCATCTGGGCGATGAAGGTGGTGATGCCCTTGGGCAGGCTGGGGTGGCCACGGCGGGCCAGCAGGCGCGCAATCAGGCTCTCGGAGAGCAGCAGGGCCCAGGCCAGCAGCATGCTCAATGCCAGTACGGCCCCTAACCACTGCTGGCGATCCACCAAAAAGAAGCTGCCGACTCCGGCGGCAAAGGCGAGGGGTGGCCACAGCCTGCGCCAGGGATGGACAAGCTCGACCAGCCGTTCGACCCGATCATGGAAACGCCGCATCCGTGGCGATGTGCCGGGCGGAGGCGTGGAGGGTGCCGTATCGGGCAGATTCATGGACGACACCTTGGCGGGACATTGCGACTATCCTAACAGCCATCCTGTATCGCCGGTGATTCGAAGTGCTGGCTGCTAGACCATTGGTGATGCACCCGGGGCTTGACGTACTGGCCGTAGTGCACCAAGCTTCGAGGAATCAAACGGCCGTATGAAATTGGGCACTCCTCCAACGCCAACCTCTGTGTGGAGATTCGTGGATGATTTATCAAGGCAATGCCATCTCGGTGGCACGCGGTACCAAGACCGGGGGCGACGACATCGCCATGCTCACCTTCGACCTGAAGGGTGAGTCCATCAACAAGCTGTCCAGCGCGGTCGTGACCGAGCTGGGCGATGCCGTCAAGGCGATCCAGAGCGAGAGCGGCCTCAAGGGGCTGGTTATCGGCAGCGCCAAGGATGTCTTCATCGTGGGTGCCGATATCACCGAATTCCATGGCCTGTTCGATAAGGGCGAGGAGTATCTGGTCGAGATGAACCTCAAGGTTCACGACATCTTCAACGCCATCGAGGACCTGCCGTTCCCCACGGTTACCGCCATCAACGGCCTGGCGCTGGGCGGCGGCTGTGAAGTCACGCTGACCACCGATTTCCGTGTCATGGGCGAGAAGGCCAAGATCGGCCTGCCCGAGACCAAGCTGGGCATCCTGCCGGGCTGGGGTGGCTGCGTGCGCCTGCCTCGGATGATCGGGGCCGACAACGCCATCGAATGGATCGCCGGTGGTACCGAGAACCGTGCCGATGCCGCGCTCAAGATGGGTGCCGTCGATGCGGTGGTTCCGAATGAATCCCTCGAAGACGCCGCGCTGGATATTCTGGCGCGTGCCTACAGCGGCGAATTGGACTACCAGGCGCGCCGGGACGAGAAGACAGGGCCGCTCAAGCTCAATCCCATCGAACAGATGATGGCCTTCGAGACCGCCAAGGGCTACGTCAAGGGCAAGGCGGGGCCGCACTACCCGGCACCGGTAGAAGCGATCAAGGTGATCCAGAAGGGCGCCGGCGAAGAGCGCGGGCGGGCCCAGGCCATCGAGGCCAAGGCCTTCGCCAAGCTGGCGCTGAGCGATATTGCCTTCAACCTCGTGGGGCTGTTCCTCAACGATCAGGTGGTCAAGAAGAAGGCCAGCAAGTACGAGAAACAGGCCCGGCCGGTCAAGCAGACCGCCGTGTTGGGTGCGGGCATCATGGGCGGCGGCATCGCCTACCAGAGCGCCTCCAAGGGCACGCCGATCCTGATGAAGGACATCAAGGAAGAGGCTGTCGAACTAGGTCTCAAGGAGTCGCGCAAGCTGTTCGCCAAGCAGGTGGAACGGAAGAAGCTGACCACCGAGCAGATGGCCGAGAAGCTGACCCTGATCCGGCCGACCCTCTCCTACGGCGACTTTGGCCACGTTGACCTGGTAGTCGAAGCCGTAGTCGAGAACCCCAAGGTCAAGGACGCGGTGCTGACCGAAGTGGAAGGCCTGGTCGGCGAGGAGACCATCCTCACCTCCAATACCTCCACCATTTCCATCACCCGCCTGGCCGAAAACCTCAAGCGGCCCGAGAACTTCTGCGGCATGCACTTCTTCAATCCGGTGCACCGCATGCCGCTGGTCGAGGTCATCCGTGGCGAGAAGACCGGTGACGCCGCCGTGGCGGCCACCGTGGCCTATGCCCGCGCCATGGGCAAGACCCCCATCGTGGTCAACGATTGCCCCGGGTTCCTGGTCAACCGGGTGCTGTTCCCCTATTTCGGCGGCTTCAGTCTGCTGGTGGAGCAGGGCGCCGATTTCCAGCGCGTCGACAAGATCATGGAGAAGTTCGGCTGGCCCATGGGTCCCGCCTACCTGCTCGACGTGGTTGGCATGGATACCGCTGTTCATGCTGGTGAAGTGATGGCCGAGGGTTTCCCCGAACGCATGGGCCAGATGGGCGGTGACGGAAGCAAGAGCGCCATCCAGGTGATGTATGAGAATGAGCGCCTGGGCCAGAAGAACGACAAGGGCTTCTACGCCTACGAGGAAGACAAGAAGGGCAAGCCGAAGAAAGTCAGCGACGACAAGGCCTATGAGCTGGTCAAGCAGGTGGTCAAGTCGGAGCAGGAGTTCTCCGACGAGGACATCATTGCCCGCATGATGGTGCCGCTGTGCCTGGAGACCGTGCGCTGCCTGGAGGATGGCATCGTCGAGACACCGGCCGAAGCGGACATGGCGTTGATCTACGGCATCGGCTCCCCGCCGTTCCGCGGCGGTGCGCTGCGCTACATCGACGCCATGGGAATCGGTGAGTTCGTCAAGCTGGCCGATGGCCTGGCCGACGAGCTGGGGCCGCTCTACGCGCCCACCGACAAGCTGCGCAAGATGGCCGAAGCCGGCGAACGCTTCTATACCACCCAGGCCCAGAGCTGAATCCACCACGATCAGGAGGTGAGTTGATATGAGTTTGAATCCGAGAGACATCGTGGTGGTCGACTGCGTCCGCACTGCCATGGCGAAGGCCAAGAACGGGGCTTTCCGCAATGTGCGTGCCGAGAACCTCTCCGCCGCGGTGATGCAGGCGCTGTTCGATCGCAACCCCAACCTTGATCCGTCCGAAGTCGATGACGTGATCTGGGGCTGCGTCAACCAGACCCTCGAACAGGCCATGAACATTGCCCGTAACGCGGCGATCATGACCGGCATTCCCCGCAGCGTGCCGGCCCAGACCGTCAATCGCCTGTGTGGCTCGTCCATGACCGCGCTGCATATCGCCGCTGCCAACATCAAGGCCGGCATGGGGGATTTCTATATCATCGGCGGCGTCGAGCACATGGAGCACGTGCCCATGGCCCACGGCGTTGACGTCAACCCGGCGGCCAGCAAGTATGCCGCCAAGGCGGCCATGATGATGGGCCTCACCGCCGAGCTGCTGGGCAAGATGCACGGTGTCACCCGCGAGGAGCAGGACAAGTTCGGCGTGCGTTCGCACCAGCGCGCCCTGGCGGCCAACGAGAAGGGCTATTTCGACAACGAGATCATCGGCGTCGAAGGCCACGATCAGCGTGGCTTCAGGACTCTGTTCAAGCATGATGAAGTCGTGCGCAGCGATGCCAGCCTGGAGAAGATGGCAGAGCTCAAGCCGGTCTTCGACCCGCGGGGTGGCACTGTCACCGCAGGCACTTCCTCTGCGCTCTCCGTGGGTGCCGCGGGCATGGCGGTGATGAGCTACGAACGCGCCCAGGCGCTGGGCCTCGAGCCGATCGCCAGGGTGCTGTCGACCGGCGTTGCCGGCTGTGACGCCTCGATCATGGGCTATGGCCCGGTGCCGGCCTCTCAGCAGGCGCTGAAGGCAGCCGGTCTCTCGTCTGCGGACATCCAGACGGTCGAGCTCAACGAGGCCTTTGCCGCCCAGGGGATCCCGGTGCTCAAGGACCTCGGCTTCCTCGACGCCATGGATGAGAAGGTCAACCTCAATGGCGGTGCCATTGCCCTGGGCCATCCGCTGGGCTGCTCCGGTGCTCGTATCAGCACCACGCTGCTCAACGTGATGCAGCAGCGCGATACCACGCTGGGACTGGCCACCATGTGTATTGGCATGGGGCAGGGCGTTGCCACGGTATTTGAACGACTGAAGTAAGCGTTCTTGCAGGAACTGGGGCCCCGTACCTTTACAAGTACGGGGCCGTTTTCGTTTGAGCCGTTGACGCCTTGGTGGATGAACAATAAGATGCATTTTGCATACTCTTTATTGAATCCACTGCGAGGTGACTCCCATGGGGCGTCTCAAGAACCTTTTCAAGCAAGACAAGACGGAAGACAAGCCAGCCGTTCAGACGTTTGAGCCTGAGGCGTCACCAGCGCCGGGCACCGACGCCACGACAGGTGAGAGTGCCAGCGCCGAGGTACAAAAGCAGGCGAAGCACGGGGAGCCTGGTGTTTGCTGCGGTTCCTGCCACTAACCCGGGGAGCGCTTAGCCGGCGACCGTTGGGTACGCAATAGCCACCGCCAGGCCAGAAACAGCGGGCATGCCTTCCGGGCATGCCCGCAATTGCTTCGGCAGGTGGGCGCAAGGCCAATGGGCTATAGCACCCCCGCTTCGAGCCCTGCGGCCAGATAGAGGCCTAGCTCCTCGACCTGGTCGACGAAGCCATCCTGCCATTCGCCCCGCAATACCAGCGGCTCCTGTACCCATTTCCAGCGCAGCCCGGTAACGATGCTCTCTACCGCCCGGCGTGTGCCGGTGCCGTCGTGGCCGGCGCGGATATAGAGGGCGCAGGGAAGCCCCTGTTTCTCTTCCAGCACCGGGTAGTAGCAGCGGTCGAAGAAATCCTTAAGGGCACCGCTCATGTAGCCCAGGTTTTCGGTGGTGCCGAGCAGGATGGCATCACAGGCCCGCACGTCATCGGGCTCCGCTTCCAGCGGGGGCTTGACGATGACTTCTAGCGCCTCGATTTCTGGGTGTCGCGCCCCGCGTTCGGCGGCGTCGCGGAGTCTCTGCGTATTGGGGGAGGGCGCATGGGCCACGATCAGAAGCTGTTTCATATTGACAGTCTAATGCCTTTTTCCGACGCTGTTTCGGCACCTCGCCCTTTCTCTTTCGATTGCAGAAATTGCTGAGACTATCGTAAGAACAAGCGTAGGAACTATCACTGGAACCAAGGAGGACAACTGCAATGGCCTTTGCACTTTCGAATATGCAGCTGGAAAGTTCCGCCTTCAACGCCCATGGCGCCATACCCGAAAAGTTTACCGGAGAGGGGGATGATGTCTCGCCATCACTGAGCTGGCGCGATGCCCCGGACGGCACGAAAGGGTATGCCATCATATGCCACGACCCGGATGCGCCCCTGGTGCAGAACGGCGGCTACGGGTTCGTTCATTGGCTGCTCTACAACCTGCCGGGGTCGACCACCTCCCTGGCGGAGAACACCGGTGACGGCACCCGGGGCAAGAACGATTTCGGCAAGATGGGCTATGGCGGTCCCATGCCGCCGGAGGGGCATGGTCAGCATCACTACTATTTCTGGGTACTGGCTCTGGACAAGCCAACCGATCTTCCGGAAGGCCTCGGCCTGTCCGAGCTGCTCAATCAGCTCGAGCCCCATCTGCTGGGCATGAACCGACTGATCGGAACCTACCAGCGCGCCTGAGGCAGGGCGCGTCTGGTAATTCCCCACTCGCGGCCCAGCGTCGCGAGTTGGGCCGGTAGCTTGAGAGGTTAAATTGACGAAGCATTGATTTCATCGCATGTTCACCACGGAAGAAAGGGAAGATACACCAAGCCATTACAGTCGCAATGTGGTGAAACAAAGTCGCTTTGCATGGCTCTGCTTGACTGTCTAGGGTGGGATTACCAATCAGGAGATTGGTGGTGAAAGATGATCAAGGAGGAACATGCAATGAATGACGCTCAGGATCTATTTCCGACTCGGTTGGAGCGTAAGCTGGGAATGTTCGAGCGTTTCGACCCCGTTGTACACAGCGAGGGAGCGCAACGCAGGGACGGGCCGCTGAATGAGGAGCAATTGAGGGAGTACGAACGAAAGGGTTTTCTTTCCTTCGAGGACTATTTCGACAAGGACGAGATGGATGCCTTTATTCAGGAGTTGTCCGATTACGAGGAGGATGAAGACCTCAAGCTTTCCGAGGGTACGGTACTCGAGCCCGGCCGCCATGAGATCCGCTCGATCTTCGGTATCCATGAGATATCCGAACGCTTCAGCCGCCTGACCCGGGATCCGCGCCTGCTGGCGATGGTCCAGCAGCTGCTGGGCAGCGACGTCTATATCCATCAGTCACGCATCAACTACAAACCGGGCTTCAAGGGCAAGGGCTTCAACTGGCACTCCGATTTCGAGACCTGGCACAGCGAAGACGGCATGCCCCGCATGCGCTCTTTGAGTTGCTCGATCATCCTGACCGAGAACGGCGAGTTCAACGGCCCGCTGATGCTGGTGCCTGGTTCCCACAATTATTTTATTCCCTGTGTGGGGCGGACTCCTCAGGACAACTACAAGGAGTCCCTCAAGAGTCAGGACGTGGGCGTGCCGGACAATGCCAGCCTGCGCACGCTGATGCTGGAGGGGGACATCGAGGCGCCCAAGGGGGGGCCGGGATCATTGGTGCTGTTCGAGTGCAATACCATGCACGGTTCCAACATGAATATGTCCTGCTGGCCCAGGAGCAACCTGTTCTTCGTCTACAACAGCGTCGAGAACGGCTTGCTCAACCCTTTCTGCGGTAACCGGCCACGGCCTGAATTTCTGGCCAACCGCAAGGACTGGAGCCCTTTGAGGCCGGTCCGGTAGCACAGGGTCCGGCAAGCCCGGCACGGCTGCCTTTCCGCCGGGTTTGCCGGCCTGCCGACTCTGCAGTAGGCTCCCTGGCTGAAGAAGCTGACCGTTGGGTGTGCGATGAAGCAGGGCTGTGTGGCTCAGATAGACAGGAACCGGAGCCGCCAGAGGCGGCTTCGACCCGGCTCATGGTGGTTAGCGTCTCGGCTATGGCTAATGCCTCGATTATGTATAGTGCCTCGACTAGGCGTAGTGGCCATCGGCCTGCTGGCTTCGGGCTGTGCCATGATGGCGCCTGCGCCACCACAGGATCAGACCAATATTTGCCAGATCTTTGATGAGCATCCGAGGTGGTACGATCACGCACGTGCTGCGGAAGAGCGTTGGGGGACGCCCATCGCCACCCAGATGGCCTTCATTCAGCAGGAATCGTCCTTCCGGAGCCATGCTCGCCCGCCCAGGAATCGCATCCTGGGCTTCATTCCCGGCAGCCGACCCTCTTCGGCCCGAGGCTATGCGCAGGCCCTGGATCCTGTCTGGGGCGAGTACCGGGAGGAAGCCGGCAGTACGCTGGCACGCCGCAGCAATATGAAGCATGCCACTGACTTCATTGGCTGGTACAACCGGCGCACCCACGACCAGCTCGGTATATCGCTGCATAATCCAGAGCATCTTTACCTCGCCTATCATGAAGGCCAAGGTGGCTATCGCCGAGGTACTTACCAGAACAAGCCCCAGGTTCTTCAAGCCGCCAATCAGGTCAGTTCACGAGCCGCCCGCTACCAGGCACAGCTTCCCGCCTGCGAAGCCGAGCTGCGATGCCGTCGCTTTTACCAGTTCGGCCCCTTCTGTTCGGCGTGATGATTCATGCTGACGTATGGTGCCATGCTTTCCGATAGCTCGCGGTAATCCAACGAGGTGACAGCGTTTCTGCAGCTCAGGCCAGTTGGTACCGCCAACCGGGACTGCGGCTTCTTACTTTGGGTAACAAGAGATGCCTGGGCACTTGCTGCTTAAGTGATAGGCTGAAAGGTGGAGTTCGGCATTCAGCCGCGCTCCTTATCCAGAGTACTGCGCCAGCGAACAGCGCGCTTATCCTGCGCACGCTCTGGCGGAGTCCAGGAGTCATTGCCTATGCGTGTCTATGCCAATCCGGTCGGTCGCGGGTCTCTGTGGTTTGACAACCTCGCTACAGCCACGGGTACGCCTGTTGCCTATGACCCGCAGGCCAGGGCCTTCATTACCATGCCGCCGTTCTGCGCCAATCGCGACGTGATAGGATGCAACTGGATTGCCCCCGAGCAGGGGGGATTCTGTCGCTCTTGTGCGATGACGGCACTTGCCCCGGACCCTTCCATACCCAATGCCATGCCCCACTGGGCCAAAACCGAGGCTGCCAAGCGCTGGGTGATCGATAACCTGGGCCGGTGGAACTGGTTCCGGCCGGAAGATCCCGGGGCTCCCCCGGTGTTCCATCTGCTGGCCGAAGGGCCAACGCCGGTTGCCATGGGGCATGTAGGGGGGGTGGTCACCATCAGCGTGGCGGAAGCGGACCCTGTGCTGAGAACCGCCCGGCGTGAGGCGCTTGAAGAGCCATACCGGACCATGATCGGCCATATGCGGCACGAGGTTTCGCATATGCTCTGGTGGCGACTCAGCCTGCGAGACGACTTTCTCGACGCCTTCCGGGCGATGTTTGGAGACGAGCGAGAAGATTATGCGGAGGCCCTGCAGCGGCACTACCGACAAGGCCCGCCTGCGGGCTGGCGCTCGAGCTTTGTCAGCACCTATGCCTCCGCTCATCCCCATGAGGACTGGGCAGAAACCGCTGCCCATCTGCTGCATCTCACGGATATCGCCGACAGCTTTGTTGCCGCAGGCCTTTCCTCTGCCGACCTGCCGCATCACGGGTGGGATCCCTACATGGAGGCGGATGCCGAGCGCTTGATCCATGTTGCGACTCATCTGGTCATGGGGGTCAATCACATCAATCGCTCAATGGGGTTGCTGGACCTGTATCCCTTCGTGCTTTCCGAAGTGTCGCGCCGCAAGCTAGCTTTCATGCATGACTGGCTGCGTCGAGGCGCCCAGGGGTTATGAGCGCTTTTTCGATCCCTCAGCGGTACGCCTTGAGACGCAGGCGGACATAGTCGGCGGTCCAGTTACCGTGGCTGTCGCTCAGGCTATGGGACAGCAGGTCGACGGCGTTGTCGAGAATGGCTTCGCGCACCTCTTCCTCTAGGCCATGCAGGAAGGGGTTGGCGAAGGTGGCCAGCCAGCCGGCCATTCCGGTGGGCAGGGGGGTGGGGCGTGGAATCAGTTCGATGGAATCAATGGTGAAGCCGGCCGCCTTCAGGCTGGTGCTGTACTCCTCCACGGTAGGGAAGAACCAGGGGAAACGCGCCTTGCCGCTGATGCCGCGAGCCTGGAGCGCGGCCAGCAAGGCGGTGCAGATGGCGGCGACGTTGCCGTGACCGCCGAATTCGGCGACGAAGCGTCCCCCGGGCTTGAGTGCACGATGCACGCTGGCGATGACGGCCTCATGATTGAGCATCCAATGCAGCGCGGCATTGCTGAATACTGCATCGAACTCATGATCGAAGGGTAGGTGGTGGGCATCCACCACTCGCGCGTCCAGGCCGCGTGCCCTGGCGGCCTCGACCATGTCGGGGGAGGCATCCACGCCGATGACCGTGGCACCGGACTTGGCCAGGACCTCGGTCAGCCTGCCGTCGCCGCAGCCCAGGTCGAGGATGCGCTCACCGGCCTTTGGCGCCAGCAGCGCAGCCACTTCCTCGCCCAGGGCGGGAACGAAGTCGGCGTGATGGGCATAGCCACTGGCCTGCCAATGTTGCCCGGGGGCGTTGTGGGGAACGTCGTTCATGGTGCCTCCGGGAGTGGGTTGTTCTTTCACCTAGATTACCGCATTCACGCGATCCCGCCATCCGTGGCGCTCATTCCAGTGACTGGGGCAACGTTTGTCGGGCAGGCTGCCATCGCGGACCGGCCTACCGGTCGCTCGCCTCTTTGTCGCGAGCGGCCTGCTCCTGGGGCAGCAGGGCGGCATGGACCAGCTCATGGGTCGGTGTTGCGACGCCCACGGCGCGGCCGAGACGCACCACGGCACCGTTCTGCGATTCCAGCTCCGAGGGCTGACCGGCCATGATATTGCGCTGCATGGAGGAGGTACTTTCCGCCGGCATGGCATCGATGAAATGCATGGCACGGACGGCAGCGTCCTCGGGGAAGGCCACCCCATGGGCGCGGGCGACGGCATCGATCTCCTCGAGCATGCGCTCGATGATGGCCCGTGTCTCCGGCAACTGGCGCGTTACCCCGATGGGCGCGCGGGTGATGCTGCCGATGCCGCTCATGGCGCAGATGAACAGGAACTTGCTCCACTGGGCGACCTTGATGTCATCGGGGATCTCTGCGCTGACACCCCGAGCCCCATCGAAGACGGCCTTGAGCTGGCTGATTCGTTCGCTGGCATGATTGTCGCACTCGCCGAAGCGCACGAAGGGATCCACCCCGGCGTGGCGCACATGCCCCGGGGCCTCGCGCCAGGCCAGGATGCCGCACAGGCCGTCGATCACCGGCGCCGAACCCAGCACATCGATCAGGGTGTCGGCGGCTTCCACGCCGTTCTCCAGCGGCAGCACGATGGTGTGCGGGCCGATCATCGGGCGGATCGCCTCCGCTGCCTCACGCACCTGCCACGCCTTTACCGCCACGATCACGCAGTCCACTACGCCGACGCTGGCCGGGTCGTCGGTGGCCTGGGCAGGCTTGATCGAGACGTCCCCCTTGATACTGGTAACGATCAGCCCATCCTGGCGGATGGCGGCCAGGTGCTCGCCACGGGCGATGAAGGTCACGTCCTCGCCCGCTTCCGCCAGGCGGGCTCCGAAGTACCCTCCCACACCACCGCTACCCATGATTGCAAATCTCATCTTGTCTCCTGCGACTCGGCGTCTTCCTATAAGCATCAGAGTTATCAGGATAGTGGTAATGCCAAAACTATACCCATCGGCTCCATTGGTGCAGCGCGACCCTGCAACAGGGCGATGGTGTCCCGGCGCATGGCTCGATTATGGCCTAGCCTTTTGCTACCCCACGCTGTATTCCCCCTGGTGCGAGGCCAGCCTTCAGGGTTGGCCGGCTCCGCCATGATGGACGCCGCTGGCGCTGGAAATGCCGGCTGATTTGCAACAGGATACTTATCGCTGTGGGTGCTCCCAGAACGAGGATTGATTGGATGAAAGGATCGGACCAGGCTGATGGCCCAGTCAAGAATGGGGATGAAAAACCGACAGTGGTAGGCATCGGGGCATCGGCCGGGGGCCTGGCGGCGCTCAAGACGTTCTTTGCCAATGTGCCGGAGAAGACCGGGTTGACCTTCGTCGTCGTGATGCACCTTTCACCGGATCACGAGAGCCAGCTGGCCGACCTCCTCCAGGCCTACTGCAAGATTCCCGTCCGCCAGGTGAACGAGACCGTCGTCCTTGAAGCCGATCAGGTCTATGTCATCCCGCCGGGGCGCAACCTCAATTCCGTCGATACCCACCTGCGGCTCTCCGATCTGGAGGAGGCGCGCCGCGACCGTGCGGCAATCGATCATTTCTTTCGCACCCTGGCATCCACCCACGATGGCCGCTCGGTCGGGGTCATTCTGACCGGTACGGGGTCGGACGGGACGCTGGGCATCAAGGAAATCAAGGGGCGCAACGGTTTGACGATCGTGCAGGACCCCAACGAGGCCGAGTTCGACGGCATGCCGCAGAGTGCGCTCTCGACTGGCCTCATCGACCGGGTGCTGCCGGTGGCGGAAATTCCTGACGAGATCATGCGCTATGCGCGCACACAGCCTCGCGTCGTGGTGCCTGACGATGAGAGCGACGATTTCGATGAGGCGCAGCGGCAGATCCAGCAGCAGATTTTCACTCAGATTCGTGCCCGTACCGGCAGAGACTTTAGCCGCTACAAGCACTCTACGGTGATGCGCCGTATCCGGCGGCGAATGCAGCTGAACCATGTCGAGGAGCTGGGCCCTTATCTTGAGCTGCTGCGCGAGCAACCGGATGAGGTCCGAGCGCTGGCGGATGAGTTCCTGATCAACGTTACCAACTTCTTCCGCGACCGTGAGGTCTTCGAAGGGCTTGAAAACGATGTCATACCCAAGCTGTTCGAGGGCAAGGGGCCTGAGGACCAGATTCGTGTCTGGACGGTTGGCTGTGCCACCGGTGAGGAGGCCTATTCACTGGCGATTCTGCTGATGGAGCAGGCGGCACGCGTCGACAACCCGCCTGGCCTGCAGGTTTTCGCCTCCGATCTGCATGAGCCTTCGCTCAGAATGGGGCGAGAAGGGCTCTACTCCGGCGATATCCAGATCGACGTCTCCGACGAGCGAATACGCCGCTTTTTCACCTTGGAGGATGGCGGCTTTCGGGTTCGCAAGGATGTGCGGGAGCTGGTGGTCTTTGCGTCCCACAACCTGATGGGCGATCCCCCCTTTTCCAGGCTCGACCTGATCACCTGCCGCAATGTGTTGATCTACCTGCAGCGCGATGTGCAGCAGGATGTCATCCAGGTCTTCCATTATGCCCTCAACCCCTCCGGCTACCTGATACTGGGTGCCTCGGAGACAACCAGCCGCTCCGATCTGTTCCATATCGAGGATAAGCAGCATTGCGTCTATCGCAAGCGAGACGTGCCCACCCATGCCCTGAAACTTCCGGTCTTTCCCCGTACAGGGGGGCGCCCTGGCCAGGCGAACAATCAGTCGGTGGCAGATACCAAGCCTCTGGCCACCTATGGCGCCCTGCACCAGAAGATCGTCGAAAGCTATGCACCACCGAGCCTTCTGCTCAATGCCGCCGGCATGGTCGTCCATTTTTCCGAGAACGTCGGACGCTTTCTGGTGCATCCGGGCGGTGAACCCACCTTCAGCGTCTTCAAGCTGGTACGCGAGGAGCTGCGCCTTGAGCTGCGTGCAGCCCTGGCTACGGCGAACCAGAGGGGCAGGCCGGTTCGCTCCCAGCCCATACGAATTCGTCTCGACGGGGAGCGGCGCCAAGTCATCATGCATGTGCGCCCCGCCGGAGAGCAGGAGGACCAGGAGCAGCAGGGCCTCGCTCTTGTCATCTTCGAGGAGCGAACGGAGTCCAGGGTAGAGGCCGCCGGGCGGCCTACGGGGGATGCTTCATCGACGGCGGAGCTCGAAGCGGAACTGGAGCTCAACAAGCAGCGACTGCAGACGGTGATCGAAGACTATGAGTCGGGTCAGGAGGATATGAGAGCGGCCAATGAGGAGCTGCAGTCGGCCAACGAGGAGCTGCGCTCTACCATGGAGGAGCTGGAGACCTCCAAGGAGGAGCTGCAGTCGATGAACGAGGAGCTGACAACGGTCAGCCAGGAAAATCGCGACAAGGTGGAAGAGCTCAGCCAGCTCTCCAATGACCTGCAGAACCTGCTCAGTGCTACCGGGATCGCCACGATCTTCCTCGACCCTGAGCTTCACATCCTGCGTTTCACCCCGCAGGTGGGCCGGCTATTCAATATTCGCGTGGCTGACATCGGCCGGCCGCTATCGGACCTGACCCACCGGCTCGGCTATGACCAGCTCATCGGCGACTCGCAGGAGGTACTCGCCAGGTTGGAGCCGATCGACCGTGAGGTAGAGGATATCGAAGGAAACTGGTATCTCACCCGCGTGCGCCCCTACCGCAGCACCAGCGACCAGATCGCTGGCGTGGTGATCACCTTCGTTGACATCACCGAGCGCAAGCGTTTCGAAGAGGAGCTGTCCGAGGCCCACCGGGCGCTGGAGGTGGAGGTCAAAGAGCGTATCAGGCTGGACAGCGAGCTGGCGTCGAAGCTGACCATGGCCGAGCAGGAAGAGCGGCGCAGGGTGTCACAGGTGCTGCACGATGACCTGCAGCAGCTGCTCTATGGCCTGCAGATCAAGCAGCTCCTGGTTCAGAAGAAACTCAGCGAGGCAGGGCACCAGCAGTTGACCGAGCTGGTCGCGGGCACCCTATTATGGATTCGGCAGGCCATCGAAACCACACGTCAGCTCACCGTCGATCTCAGCCCCCCCATTCTCAAGTCCGAGGGGCTGGCCGAAGCACTGGAATGGTTGCAGCGCCAGATGCTGGAGCTCCACGAGCTGACGGTGGATCTGACCATACAGCATCCGCCCCACACTCCCGATAAGGATCTGCGCGTACTGCTCTTCCAGATCGTTCGCGAGCTGCTGTTCAACGTCAAGAAACACTCCGACGTGCATCGGGCACATATCGAGCTCGACCAGACGAATACGCACATTCTCATCCGGGTCAGCGATACGGGCAGCGGATTTGACCTGCCAATGGTGGAGGCGGAGCAGCAAACGCACCCCGGCTTCGGGCTGGTCACCAGCCGCGAGCGCCTTCGGCTAATGGGCGGCTGCATGCAGATAGAGACCACGCCGGGCGTGGGAACATCTATCCTGATAAAGGTACCGGCTCGGCCGGAATGGTTACAGGAGGCCCATGGGACTTCTACAGCGAAAACCTGACTATATCGGGAGCATGGATGCCATGATAAAAGTCCTTGTCGTCGAGGATCACGCCTTCATGCGTGACATGTTGCAAGAGTTCATCGACCAGGAGGAGGACCTGGAGGTCTGCGAGACCGTCGAGTCGGGGGAGGTTGCGTTGGAAAGCCTCAAGGAGATGACACCTGACCTGGTGCTGGTCGACCTCTCCCTGGGTGGAATCAATGGGTTGGATCTGATCAAGTCGATCAAGGTGAAATACCCGGCGATGAAGTGCGCGATCCTCTCTGGTCACGGGGAGCGTCACTATGTCGATCAGGCCTTCGAGGCCGGCGCCGAGGGGTATATCCTCAAGGGTGACCCGGACGAGCTGCCGGGTTCCATTCGGCAGATGATGCAGGGTCGGCGCTATGTCAGTAAAACCTTGTAAATTAAGGGGGTATCTTGTTTGAGAGTCGGGTGCATGGCCGGTTGATGCTGGATAGGGAGGAGTGAGGCCAGCATCTGGGCGGTGGCTTCTGCGCTGGCGGCGCGGCCTGCTGGCTCTGCTGGTTGGCCTTGCCTGGTTGCCGGTGCAGGCTCAGTCACTGGGGCAGGCTCCGCTGCGTGGCGATATGCCCGATATGCCCATGGGAACGCTGGGTACGGTGGGCTCCGATACCCTGGCCGGGTTGATGCTGCGCTGGGGCGAACAGCTCACCCATCATTATCCCGGCGTGCGCCTGCAACTGCAGGTCAGCGGTTCCGCCAGTGCCCCGCCCGCATTGACCGCCGGCACCACCCGGCTGGGCCCCATGTCGCGTCCCATGACCGACGAGGAGCGCGAGGCGTTCATGGCGCGTCATGGCTATCCGCCACTGGAGGTCGAGGTAGCCCGCGATGCCCTGGCGGTGGTGGTACATCGCCATCATCCACTCGATGTCCTCCCGCTGGAGGCGCTCGATGCGATCTTCTCGCGTACCCGTCGCTGTGGCGCCGAGCATGCCGTTGATCGCTGGGAACAACTAGGCCTCGACTTCCCTACCCGACGCATCGAGCTGCATGGCCGCAACCTGGCATCGGGCAGCTATGGCCTGTTCCGCCAGCGTGCGCTGTGCGACGGCCAGTACCGCCGTAGGCTGAACGAGCACCCCGGCTCGGCGGCCGTAGTGGCGGCGGTCACCGAGAGCCTCGACGCCATCGGCTATGCCGGCCTCAACCACCTGACCCCCGGGGTCAAGGCACTGGGCCTGGTGGATGCCGAGGGAGCGCTGCATACCCCGGACACCGAGAGCGTGCAACGCGGTGACTATCCGCTGGGGCGCTCGCTCTACCTCTACCTCAACCTCCCCCCGGGTGACGTGTTGCCGGCGCCGGAGCGGGCCTTTCTCGACCTGGTGCTTTCCCCGCAGGGGCAGGAGACGGTAGCGTCCCTTGGCTTTGTGGCACTGCCCGAGGAGACACTCTCGCGCCAGCGGCATGACCTCGGCCTGACGCCGTGAGCTTGTCATCCAATTGTCATCAAGCCGTTATATTCTCCTGCTCATGACCAAGCCCTTTCCCGCTTCTCCTGCACACCGGTCTCCGCGGCGCCATCTGCTCGATCGCCTGGCGACGGGGCTGATCGCGGCGGGGGGTATCGGTGTGATCCTGGCGGTGCTGGCCATCGGCGCCTTCCTGGCAATCGAGGTGGTGCCGTCACTATTCAGCGGCGCACTTGGCCAGGAGCAGATCACCCTGTCGCTGTCGCCGCTGGCCTGGGGGACCTTGAAGGCGGCCTTCTGGGCGCTGGTATTCGCCGTCCCCATGGCGCTGGGGGCGGCCATTCATTCCTCCGTGTATATGTCTCCACGGCTGCGCAGCCGGATCAAGCCCACACTGGAGCTGATGGAAGCCCTGCCCGGGGTGGTCATCGGCTTCGTGGCGGGCCTGGTGCTGGCCCCCTGGGTGGAGCGCCACCTGGCCGGGGCCTTCGTCCTGCTGCTGGTGATGCCGCTGGGCATCCTGATGGCGGGTGGTGCCTGGCGATGGCTGAGCCCTACACTACGGCAGCGACTGCCGCTAGCCTGGGCCGGGCTATGGCTGGCGCCCTGGCTGGCCATGCTGGGGCTGGCTGCGCTGGAACTGGCCCCCTGGCTGGAGGCACGGCTCTTCGCCGGTGACCTTCGCGGCTGGCTGGATGCCGAGCTGGGCATCGACTATGCCAGTCGTAATGCCCTGATCGTTGGCCTGGCCATGGGCTTTGCGGTGATGCCCAGTGTCTACGCCCTGGCGGAAGACGCCCTGTCGGGGGTGCCGAGCAGCCTGGGCGAGGGCGCCCAGGCCATGGGGGCAACCCGGTGGCAGACCCTGTGGAAGGTGGTGCTGCCGGCGGCGGCGCCTGGCGTTTTCGCCGCCGTGATGATCGGCGCGGGCCGAGCCGTGGGCGAGACCATGATCGTCCTGATGGCCAGCGGTAATACCGCGCTGATGAGCCTCAGCCCGCTGGAGGGGATGCGCTCCATGGCGGCGGGCATCGCCATCGAATTGCCCGAGGCGGTACCGGGCAGCGATAGCTACCGGCTGCTGATCCTGGCGGCACTGCTGCTGTTCCTGTTCACCTTCCTGGTCAATACCCTGGCCGAGGTGGTGCGCAGCCGGCTGCGGCGCCGCTATCGTCGGCTGGGAGACCTGTCATGAGTCCGGCCGCGGTGACGGGGCGCGCCCGGCTGCCACGGGGCGAGGGGGCCTGGGCCTGGCTGGCCGCCGGCAGCGTGGCCCTGTCGCTGCTGCTGCTCGGGGGACTGCTGACGCTGATCGCCGTGCGCGGCCTCGCACACTTCTGGCCGGCATCCGTGTCGCTGGTGGAACTCGACGATGGCCAGGTGTTCGCGGGCCGTGCGGTGCGCGAACTCCCGTTGCCGGCAGCGGATGGCGCAAGCGGGGGCAGGGAGCGGCTCTACTTTACCGGCAATCGCGATCTCGACGGCCATGTCTGGCAGTGGGTGGAGGTCGACCGCATCGTCGAAAGCGACCGCCCCCGTGAGCTTGTGGTCATGGAGCGTCTGCGCCATGGTGACTTCATCGGCCGCCTGGTCGACGTGCGACCCTCGGGGCAGACAGGGGCTCGGACAGCCGAAGGCGGCGAAGCGGCCTGGGCAGCGCTCCAGGCGCGCCTAGCCACGGTCGGTGCGCTGCGTGGCGAACGCGATGACCTCCAGCACGGCGTGATCCAGCCGCTGGTGCGCCGACTCGAGAAGGACCCCGGCGATAGGGCGGCGCAGCGCAGGCTGGCCGAGACCAACGAGCGGGTTCGCGAGCTTCAGGAGAGCATGCGGCGGGATGTGGTCGTGCTGGAGAGCGCCGATGGCCGGCGACTGCTCCTGACCCTGGACGAGGTGCTCAGGGCCTGGCGGCCCAATGCCATGCCGCTGCCGGAAAAGATCGGCGCCTGGTCGCGGGGCGTGTGGCGCTTTCTTTCCGAGGGGCCGCGGGCGGCGAATACCGCCGGCGGCGTATGGCCGGCAATCTTCGGTACCGTGCTGATGGTGATGCTGATGTCGCTGCTGGTCACGCCTTTCGGCGTACTGGCGGCGGTCTACCTCAACGAGGTGGCCCACCAGGGCCGACTGACGAACTGGGTACGCATTGCGGTACGCAACCTGGCCGGCGTGCCCTCCATCGTCTATGGCGTGTTTGGCCTCGGGGTCTTCGTCTACGGGATTGGCGGCTCTCTCGATGAGTGGTTCTTCAGCGATGAGCTGCCGTCGCCCACCTTCGGCACCGGGGGCCTGCTGTGGGCCTCGCTGACCCTGGCGCTGCTGACCCTGCCGGTGGTGATCGTGGCCACCGAAGAGGGGCTGGTCCGGATTCCCGAGCATCAGCGGGAAGGCGCGCTGGCGCTGGGAGCCACGCGTCTTGAGATGCTGACCCGGGTGGTGCTGCCCATGGCCGTACCCGCCATGCTGACCGGCGTGATCCTGGCCGTCGCCCGTGCCGCCGGTGAAGTGGCGCCGCTGATGCTGGTGGGTGTCGCCAAGCTGGCGCCACAGGTGCCGGTGGACGGCGAATTTCCCTTCCTGCATCTTGATCGCAAGTTCATGCACCTGGGCTATCACGTCTACGATACCGCGTTCCATGGCGACGATATCCAGGCGGCTATGCCGGTGGTCTATGCCACGGCGCTGCTGCTGGTTCTGGTGGTGGTGGTGCTTAACCTGACTGCAATATTTCTGCGCCATTATTTCAGGGCGCGTCACGGTGCGCTGTCGCGCCACTGACGGAGGATAGAGCCAAGCGATGCCCGAACTGCCGCTCTCACAGCCAAGCCAGCGATCGGATGCCACTCGTCTGGATTCGGATCGCCCCAACACAGCGGGGCCGATCATCGACTTCGCCCCCGACGTCAGTTGTCTCGATGTCGAGGGGTTGAGCCTGGCCTACGGTGGCAAGCCGGCGCTTCGCGACCTGACCCTGCGGGTGCCGCGGCACCGGGTCACGGCCTTCATCGGACCCTCCGGCTGCGGCAAGTCGACCCTGCTGCGGGCCCTGAACCGGCTCCACGATCTCAACGAGGCGGTGAGTCGGCAGGGCAGCATCCGCCTGGAGGGACAGGAGATCCATGCACCCGAGGTGGCGGTGGACGAGCTGCGGCGCCGGGTGGGGATGGTGTTCCAGGCACCCAACCCGTTTCCCATGTCGATCTACGAGAACGTGGCTTTCGGACTCCGGCTGCAGGGCGGCCTGACGCGGCGGCGGATGAACGACATCGTCGAGTGGGCGTTGGAGGCGGCGGCGCTGTGGGATGAGGTGAAGGATCGCCTGCGTGCCTCGGCCTGGTCGCTCTCCATCGGCCAGCAGCAGCGCCTGGTGATCGCCAGGACCCTGGCCGTTCGCCCCGAGGTTCTGCTGCTCGACGAGCCGGCCTCGGCGCTGGACCCGATCTCGACGCTGAAGATCGAGGAGCTGATTCGCAGCCTGAAGTCGCAGCTGACCCTGGTGCTGGTCACCCACAACATGCAGCAGGCAGCGCGGGTTTCGGACTACACCGCCTTCCTCCACGACGGTGAACTGGTGGAGTACGCCCCCACGGCCAGCTTGTTCACCAACCCGCGCCTGGCGCGCACCGAAAACTACATCACCGGCCGCATGGCCTGACGGTCACCAGGAGAGTCACATGGACATCACCAGCGACACCCATAGCCAGCATATCTCCCGGCAGTTCAATCAGGAGCTGGAGGAGCTCAAGACCCACCTGATGACCATGGGGGGGCTGGTCGAGAACCAGGTCCTGGAGGCGGTCAGGGCCCTGCTCGAGGGCGACAGCCGGCTGGCCGAAAAGGTCCGCGACAGAGATCGCCAGGTCAACGACATGCAGCTCAAGATCGACGACGAGTGTACCCGGGTGCTGGCGCGCCGGCAGCCGGCGGCGTCGGACCTGCGCCTGGTACTGGCGGTGATCCGTGCCACGGCGGACCTGGAGCGGATCGGCGACGAAGCGAGCAAGATCGCCCGCAACGCCCTGAGCCTGATCGAGAGCGGCACCACCGTGCGCGGACTGGTGGAAGTGCGCCACATCAGCGAGCACGTGCGCAAGATGCTGCGCGATGCGCTGACGGCCTTCGCCCGTTTCGATACCGAGCTGGCGCTGCAGGTGGTGCGCGAGGACGAGGCGGTAGACGACGAATACGGCAGCGCCATGCGCTCGTTGATGACCTTCATGATGGAGGACAACCGCGCCATCGGTCCGGTGCTAAGCGTGATGTGGATACTGCGTGCCCTGGAACGGGTCGGTGATCATGCCGACAACCTGGCGGAGTACGTCATCTACCTGGTCAAGGGGCTGGATATTCGTCACATGGACCCGGACCAGATCGATGAGGATGCGCTCAAGCGTCGTGGTTGAGGCGCGGTGAGACCAGCCGCCCTTCGGGAAAGACGCAGCGGAATAGCGCCCCCTGGCCGGGGCGCGTATCGATCTCCAGGTTGGCGTCGTGGCGCAGCAGCACATGCTTGACGATGGCCAGCCCCAGGCCGGTGCCGCCGGTGGCAGTGCTCCTGCCCTTGTCGACCCGGTAGAAGCGCTCGGTGAGCCGGGGCACATGCTCCGGGTCGATGCCGTCGCCGTCGTCTTCTACCTCGATACAGGCACCTGGGCCGCACGCCTTCCAGCGCAGGACGATCTGGCTGCCTGCCGGGGTGTAGCGCACGGCGTTGTAAGCCAGGTTCGATACCGCACTGCGTATCTCCTGTTCGCTGCCGAGCAGCGGCCGCTGCTCGTCGATTTCCACCGAGATCTGCTGCTGGCCGTTGGCGAGCGCTGCGGCATCGTGGCGGACGCTCTCGAGCAGCTCGCTCATGTCCAGCGGCGCGTGGTCGTCACCGCTCTGCTCGAGCTCCAGTCGTGACAGCAGCAGCAGGTCGTTGACCAGGCTCTGCATGCGCGTGGTCTGTCCCTGCATCTGGGCGAGGCTGCGGGCGAGGCGGGGTGGCAGCTGGTCGGCGTTGTCGGCGTAGGTCTCGAGATAGCCGGCCAGCACGGTCAGCGGGGTCCTCAGTTCGTGAGAGACGTTGGCGACGAAGTCGCGCCGCATCTGCTCCAGGCGATGCAGGCGCGTGATGTCCCGCGCCATCAACAGGCGCTCGTCGTCACCGTAGAGGGTGATCTGGATCTGCAGGACCATCCGCTCGTCGATGGGCGAGGGCAGCGTGAGGGGGTCACGGTAGTCGCGGGCATTGAAGTAGGCGACGAAGCGCGGATCGCGTACCAGATTTGTGATGTGCTGGCCGCGATCCTGGTGGGTGCGCAGGCCCAGCATGCGGTCGGCGGCGCCGTTCCACCACTCCAGGTCGCCATGCTGGTCGAGCATCACCACGCTGTCGCGCATGGCTTCGGAGGACTCCTGGATGCGCTTGAGCGTGGTACGTAGCCGCTCCTGGGTATGGCGCTGGCCTTTCTGATAGCGGTAGAGCCGATCGAACAGCTCCCCCCACAGGCCATTGGCGGCGGGTGGCTCGGCCTGGGGGTTGCGGGTGAGCCAGCGGTGAAGGGCGCGAAGCCGGCGCAGGTGGCGGTAAAGGTAGACGCCCATGCCGGCGGCAAGGCCGAGCCCGAAGGCCGAGAAGAACCAGCCGATCAGGCCGCCGGCCCCGGCCAACAGCCCTAGCCGCCAGATTTCATGGCTCCATAGGCGCATGTCAGACCTTGATGGAAAAACGGTAGCCGGTGCCACGCACGGTCTGGATCAGATGCTGGTGGTCATCGCCCAGGGCCTTGCGCAGGCGACGGATATGCACGTCCACGGTGCGCTCCTCGACATAGACATTCCCGCCCCACACCTGGTCCAGCAGCTGGCCGCGGGTATAGGCTCGCTCCTGGTGGGTCATGAAGAACTGCAGCAGGCGGTACTCGGTGGGCCCTATTTCCAGCGACTTGCCGTTGGCGCTGACCCGGTGGCTGACCGGGTCGAGCTCGAGCCCCTCGACCTCGACAAGGTCTTCCACCCCCTTCGGGGTGGAACGGCGCAGCACGGCCTTGAGCCGGGCCACCAGTTCCCGCGGCGAGAAGGGCTTGGTGATGTAGTCGTCGGCGCCGGCCTCGAGCCCCAGGATCTTGTTGTCCTCCTCGCCCTTGGCGGTGAGCAGGATTACCGGCAGCTCGCTGGTGGCGGTCTCGCGCTTGAGGCGACGGGCCAGTTCGATCCCGCTGGTGCCGGGCATCATCCAGTCGAGCAACAGCAGGTCGGGCTGGTGGTCGACGACCATGGCGTGGGCGGTCTGGGCGTTGTCGGCCTCGAGCACACGGTAGTCGGCCATTTCCAGGGCCACGGCAATCATTTCGCGGATCGGCGCTTCATCATCGACGATCAGAACGGTCTTGGCTGTCATTCGGGGCCTCTAGCTCAGTAGCGGGTCGATGACGATAACAGCACGATATCATGTCATTTCGATGACAGCGCTATCGCACCCGGCGACCCAATGGAAGTGACGACGGTGGGTGCCGGCATCATCCATAGCGTCCGGTGATGTAATCCTCGGTCTGCTTCTTCTCGGGCTCGGTGAAGATGGTGTTGGTCTCGCCGAACTCGACGAGGTCGCCCAGGTACATGAAGGCTGTGTAGTCGGAGACCCTGGCCGCCTGCTGCATGTTGTGGGTGACGATGAGGATGGTGTACTGCTCCTTGAGCTCGTGGATCAGTTCCTCGATCTTCAGCGTCGAGATCGGGTCCAGCGCCGAGGCCGGTTCGTCGAGCAGGATCACCTCCGGCTCGATGGCGATGGCCCGGGCGATCACCAGGCGCTGCTGCTGGCCGCCGGAGAGGCCGAAGGCGTTGTCGCCGAGCCGGTCCTTGACCTCGTCCCACAGCGCCGCGCCACGCAGCGAGCGCTCGACCACCTCGTCGAGCACCGACTTGCTGTTGACGCCCTGCAGGCGCAGGCCGTAGGCGACGTTCTCGTAGATCGACTTGGGAAAGGGATTGGGCTTCTGGAACACCATGCCCACCTTGCGGCGCAGCTCGGCGACATCCACGCCGCGGGCGTAGATATTCTCGTCGTCGAGCAGGATCTCGCCCTCGATGCGGCAGATGTCGACCAGGTCGTTCATGCGGTTGAAGCAGCGCAGCAGGGTCGACTTGCCGCAGCCCGAGGGGCCGATAAAGGCGGTCACCTTGTTGGCCGGGATATCCAGGTCGATGCCCTTGAGCGCCTGGTCCTTGCCGTAGAACAGGTTGAGGTCGCGCACCTTGAAGGTGGTCTTGCCCATGCCGAGCATGGCGTCGCGATGGCTGGCGGTGGTCATGGCTGACGTCATGGTAGTCATCTCTCGCCTCTTGGGTGTTGTGGCGACGGCCCAGGCCGTCGCCATGCAGTCGGGTTGGCGTCAATCGGACGCGGCGCGGTAGCGCTCGCGCAGCCGGTTACGGATGCTGATGGCGGTCATGTTGAGCACGATGATCAGGATCACCAGCACCAGCGCCGTGGCGTAGACCAGCGGCCGCGCGGCTTCGACGTTGGGGCTCTGGAAGCCGACGTCGTAGATATGAAAGCCCAGGTGCATGATCTGGCGATCCAGATGCACGAAGGGGAAGCTGCCATCCACCGGCAGCGTCGGCGCCAGCTTGACGACGCCCACCAGCATCAGCGGCGCCACCTCGCCCGCCGCCCGGGCAATGGCCAGGATCATTCCGGTCATCATCGCCGGGGTGGCCAGCGGCACCACCACCTTCCACAGCGTCTCGGACTTGGTCGCCCCCAGGGCCAGGCTGCCCTGGCGCACCGAGGAGGGAATCCGCGCCAGGCCCTCCTCAGTGGAGACGATCACCACCGGCAGGGTCAGCAGCGCCAGGGTCAGCGAAGCCCAGATCAGCGCCGGCGAGCCGAAGGTGGGCGAGGGCAGGCGGTCGGAATAGAACAGCTCATCGAGGGAGCCGCCCAGGGTGTAGACGAAGAAGCCCAGGCCGAACACCCCGTAGACGATGGAGGGCACCCCGGCGAGGTTGTAGACCGAGATCCGGATCAACTTGAGCAGCGGGCCCTGCTTGGCGTACTCGCGCAGGTAGATGGCCGCCAGTACGCCGAAGGGACTGACGATCAGCGACATCAGCAGCACCATGGTCACGGTGCCGAAGATCGCCGGAAAGATGCCGCCGGCGGTATTCGCCTCGCGGGGCTCACCGCTTACGAAGGCCCAGAACTGCTGCACATAGGCCGCCGCCTTGGCGCTCAGGCTCAGGCTGTTGGGCTGCACCGCGCTCACGATCTCGCCGACGCTGATCTCGACCTCCTCGCCACCGGCCACACTGGCCACCAGCACGTCCCGGCGGCTCGCCTGGCGCAGTACATCGAGCTCCTGGCGCAACACCTGGAACTCCGCCTGCAGCGAGGCGCCTTCGCTCTCGATGCGCTCCAGCGCATCGGCGAGTGCCTCCGGCGCGATATCCGGGTCACGCTGCAGTCCGCGCTGCTGCAGGCGCAGCGCTTCCATGCGCTCGCTGATTACTCCCACGTCGCGGCGCTCGATGCGACGGATCTCGCGAAACAGGTCATTGCCACGGGCGATGCGTTCCTGCAGCGCGTCCCAAAGTCCCTCGCCCTCGGCGACCACCTCGCCATTCTCGAGCAGCCGCAGCGGATAGCCGAAGAAGTCCCCCCACTCGCGGCGCTCCAGCACCATGGCGTCGGGGGGCGTCTGCCATTCGCTCATCTGCAGTTCGGGGTACCAGGCAAAGTCGCGTCCGGTGACGTCGCGGTTGCCCTGCTTGATCAGGTGGCGAGTCACCAGGTCGCCCTCGCCCAGTTCCGGCGGCACGGCGATGCCGGCATCCCGCGCCACCTGGACCGGAATGGTCTGGGAGCGCACGTGCTCGCCGACCACCATCTGGCCCAATCCCAGCTCAGGGTCACCGACCTGAAACTCGACGATCTCGGCCGGCCAGAAGTGGCTTAGGCCGCGCACGGCGATCAGGCCAATCAGGCCCACGACCATGATCACGGAGATCGCGACAGCCCCGGCATTCAGCCAGATCCAGGGGGCGCCGCTCTTGTACCATTGCTTCATCATCGACTCCTGGAATTAGAGACTGCTGTAGCGCTTGCGCAGGCGCTGACGAATGATTTCGGCCAGGGTGTTGACCACGAAGGTCATGGCCAGCAGGACCAGGGCGGCGAGGAACAGCACCCGGAAGTGGCTCGAGCCCACCGCGGTTTCGGTCAGTTCGACGGCGATATTCGCCGACAGGGTGCGCATGCCCTCGAAGATGTTGAAGTTCATGATCGGGCTGTTGCCGGTGGCCATCAGCACGATCATGGTTTCGCCCACGGCGCGCCCGAAGCCCATCATCACCGCCGAGAACATCCCGGGGCTGGCGGTGGGAAGCACCACGCCCAGCACCGTCTGCCAGCGGGTGGCGCCCAGCGCCAGCGAGCCCTGGGTCAGGTGGCGCGGCACGTTGAACACCGCGTCCTCGGCGATCGAGAAGATCGTCGGAATCACCGCAAAGCCCATGGCGATGCCTACCACCAGGGCGTTGCGCTGGTCGTAGACGATGCCGATGTCGGTCAACCACTGGCGCATATTGCCGTCGAACAGCCAGATCTCCAGGTGCGGGCTCATGGCCACACAGAACCAGCCCACCAGCAGGATCACCGGCACCAGCAGCGCCGCTTCCCAGCCCTCCGGCGCCAGCCGACGAATACCCTCCGGCAGTCGGCTCCAGACGTAGGCGAAGGCCAGCATCGCCAGCGGCATCAGCAGCAGTACGCTGAACACCGCGGGCAGGCTGCCCTCGATGAAGGGCGCCAGCCACAGGCCGGCGAGGAACCCGAGGATCACCGTCGGCAGTGCCTCCATGATCTCGATGGTCGGCTTGACCTTGCCGCGCAGCTTGGGGGTCATGAAGTAGGCGGTATAGACAGCTCCCATCAGCGCCAGCGGGGTGGCGAACAG